>NZ_JAALJH010000048.1 GCF_011064615.1 Aquisphaera insulae
GAGCCACCCCCCCGCGAACCCCGCGGCGCGGAGGCCGGTCAGGATGGGCGGGCAGCGGCGCATCAGCTTCCAGAGCAGGCCCGTGCGGTGGTTCTCGATCATCAGGATGACCGGCCCCTGGTCGATGCCGAAATGGTAGGGCGTGACCCACCAGCCGGTCGGGCTGTCGGGCACGGCGAAGGTGGCGTTGAACGAGGGCTTGAAGCCGTACGGTGTCGCCATCCCGAGGTCCATCTCGCCGAAATGGCGGATGGTGGGGATGACGATCTCCGGCGCGAACGGGAGCGAGGCGACCACGACCCAGGGCGACACGGTGCCGTCGTCGGGGCCGAACGGGGCGCCGCGGGCAACGTAGCCGAAGAACTCGCGGTCGACGCCCTTCACCACGCGGCGAGCCGGGCCGGGGCCGTCGCTGGCGGTGAAGCCCCAGCAGTCCTTGCCATAGCCCTCGAAGCCGTGCGGGTTGCGGATCGCATACTCCTGCTGGACGAAGGTCGCCCGGCGGCTGTTCTCGAAGTAGTCGCTGCCGTGCGCCCGCATGAAGGCGTCGCGGATCTCGTGGAAGTCGACCCAGAGGTGCGAGAACTGGTGGGTGAAGAGCGGGCCGGAGTAGAGCAATTCCCGGCCGTAGATCGTCTTCCATTGATAGGTGTCGCAGTAGGCCCGGTAGCTCTCCGGCGGCAGGGGATGGGTGGGGGAGCCCAGGCCCAGGATGTAGAGCAGCAGGCCCTCGTCGTAGCCCCGATAGCGGTGGGGGATGAACCCGGTCTCCGGATACCAGCCGTGGGTGAGCGTCGCGCCGCCGTCGCGGGCCCAGTCCCAGTCGGCCCGGTGGTAGAGCCGGCTGGCGAGGTCGCGGACCTCGGCCTCGGGGCCGTTGTCGCGGTCGAAGTAGGTGGCGACCGTGAGCGCCCCCGCGAACAGGAACGCCGAATCGATCGTCGAGAGCTCGCAGTCCCTGACCCGGCGGCCGGTCTCGATGTCCAGGAAGTGGTAGAAGAAGCCCTTGTAGCCGGAGGCGTCCGGCTCCGGGCCCTGGGGGCAGTCGAGGAGGAACTTGAGCCGCCTGCGGGCGAGCTTGACCGCGAACTCCCGGATGACGACGTTGCGCTCGACGACGACCGGGATCGTCGCCAGGGCCATGCCGACGGCGGCGATGCTGACCGGCGCGCCCGGCTCGGTCTTGTCGCGGACCATCCCGTTGTCCGGGTTGGTCTCGCGGATGTAGTACATCAAGGTGCTCAACTGGAGCCGGTCGAGCTCCCCGTCGGTCAGGTCCGCGGTCCGATCGTCCGCGGCGGCCGGCGGCCGTCCGGCCTCATTCATCAGGCCCATCGCCATGGCGCTCCTCAGGGCGTCTCGACGGTTCATCGCGACCTCTCACTTTCGCCGTTCGAAGACGCGCTTGCCGTCGAGATACGTGGCCAGGACGTGGGCCTGCCGGATCTCGTCCTCTGGGCAGGTCAGGAGGTCGCGGTCGAGGACGACGAGGTCCGCCTGCTTGGCCGTCTCGAGCGACCCGATCCGGTCCTCCAGGAACAGCAGGCGGGCGTTGTTGATCGTGTAGAACCGGATCGCCTGCTCCCGGGTCAGGGCCTCCTCGGGATGGAGCCGCCCCTCGTAGCCCCTGGCGTGCCGGGTGATGGCGATCCACATCCCCAGGAAGGGGTTGTAGGGGTTGATCGACCGGAGCGAGCCGATCTTCTGCATGTGGTCGGAGCCGCCCCCGGCGACGACCCCGGCCGCGAACAGGCTGCTCAGCGGCTGGAAGTACCGCAGCCGGTCGACGCCGAACTGGGCGGCGAGGGTCCGCGTGTCGAGGTAGAGCCAGTCCGGCTGGATGTCCACCACGGCCCCCAGCCCCGCCGCCCTCGCGATCGCCTCGCGGCTCATGAAGTTCGAGTGGGTGATGCACGGCCGGGTCGGGGCGACCGGCATCTCCCGGTTCACCTCCTCGTAGGCGTCGAGCAGGGCGTGCACGGCGCCGTCGCCGACGCTGTGGGCCGTGAACTGCAAGCCCGACGCGACGGCGGCCCGCACCATCGGCACCAGGCGGTCGCGGGGGATGAACAGCACGCCGCGATACTCGGGATCGTCGATCGCGTAGATCTTGCTCCTGCCCCAGGGCTCGCGCATGTAGGCGCTGCCGGTGAGCATGCCGCCGTCGAGGTAGGTCTTGATGCCGACGATCCGGAGCCGCGGCCCGCCCCGGCGGAGCGGGTCCTCCGCCACCCGGCGGATCTCCCCGAGGATCGCGTCCAGGGGGCCGAGGTTGTCGACGTGTCGCGAGATCCCGAGGCGGACCGTCAGGGCGCCGGCCTCGTGGAGCCGCCGGTAGCGGTCGACCGCCGCGGCGTCGGCGTCGCGGTCGATGACGGCCGTGATCCCGACCGAATTGTAGTCGGCGAACAGCTCGAGCAGCCGCCGGTCTCGATCCGGCTCGGAGGGCTCGCGGTCCGGCGGCGAGACCCTCACGTACCGCGTGAGGTTGCGGAGGATGCCGGTCGGCTCACCGGTCGCCGGGTCCCGCTCGACCTTGCCCGGCCCCTCGGGCCGGAAGTCCCGGTCGATGCCGCTGAGCCTGAGCGCCAGCGAGTTGACCGAGGCGTCGGGGCCGGTCGAGAAGAGCACGGGGTTCTCGGGCGCGGCCCGATCCAGCTCCTCGCGCGTCGGGTAGCGCTGCTCCCTGAGCCGGGTGATGAACACCTGGCGGACGACCACCCACTTGCCGGCGCCCAGCGCCCGGGCCCGCGACCGGACATAGTCCAGCACGTCCCGGATCGTCTCCATGTCGGGGATCGGATGATCGAACTCGGTCTGGCTGGCATCGGTCGGGTGCGTGTGCGAGTCGATCAGCCCCGGGAGGACGGTCTTGCCCTCGAGGTCGACCACCTCCGTGCGCGGGCCGCGGGTCTTCAGGACCTCCTCATCGGTCCCGACGAGGAGCAGGCGGTCCCCCTTGACCGCCACGGCCTGGCGGATCGAGAAGCGGCGGTCGACCGTGACGACCTTGCCGTGGTGCAGGATCAGGTCCGCGTCATCGGCCCGCGCGGCGTACCCGCCGAGGCCGAACGGCAGGAGCAGGGCGGCAAGCCACGGGAAGGCACGGGGCGTGATCATGGTCGAGACTCGCAGCGCGATCGTCCGGGAGGCGAACCGGCCCCGACTGGACCGCCTCTCTCCGCCTCCTGCACGGATCATAACCGAGGAGCCCGGGCCGCGACATGGGCCGCGGCCTGGCCCCCGCCGCACGGCTTGCGGCCGACGATCGTGGCGCAGTTGCCGTGGTGGGACTCGCGGAACGAGAGGTCCTCGAATCCCTCGTCGCGGAGCCGCGAGAGGATGGCCTCGGCGTGGAGCGTCTTCCCCTTCTTGATCGCGGCGGCCCGGTCGTCGGAGTCGGCGATGACGTCGCGGATCAGCGGGGCGACGGTCCGGATCCGCGTCCAGTCGTCGGCCAGCCGTTCGTAGGCACCCCGGGCGCGGAGGGCTTCCTCCGCGAAGGCCATGAGTTGGTCGACGTCGAAGCACTCGCGGGGCTCGGTGACGGCGAGGATGCCCCCCGGCTTCAGGGTGCGGATCGCCTCGGCGAGGGCCCGCGCCGGCTCGGCCATGTCGAAGAGCGCGAGCAGGATGTTCGCCCCGTCGACGCTCTCGTCCGGCAGGTCCGGCAGGCTTTCGGCCGAATCCTCCAGGACCACGATCCGTCCGGCATGGCCCGGCCGGATCTTCCCCCGCAGCCGGTCGAGCATGGCCCGGCCGACGTCGACCGCGACGACCTCCTTCCCCCGGTCCAGGAGCCGCATCGCCAGGTTGCCGGTCCCCGCGCCCATGTCCAGGACGGAGCGGATCTCGTCGGGGTCGAGTGCCGCGCGGTGGCGGTCCAGGACCTCCAGGTAGAAGGGCATCTCGGTGAGGATCCGGTCGTAGCTGGCCGCGTAGACGTCCCACATCAGGTCGTGGCCCAGCCGCAGGTCCACGGCCCGGCGGAAGGCCCCGTGGTCGGCCATCTCCTCGACCTCCAGGCTGAGCATGGACCCGACGCAGAGGCCGGTCTCGCGGTCGAGCATCGGCAGCTCGCCGGCACGCAGGCGGACGCGACCGAACCGCGCGGAACGGATCATGCATTCGGAGCTTGCCACGCCGATCTCGTCGGTGGCCAGGAGGAACGCCTCCTTGCTCTCCGGTCCCCGGTCGCCCGCCGCCGTCCCGTCCCGTCGGCGTGAGAGGCCGTCGGGCGGGAGGAGGATCACGCCCGCGTCGCCGTCGCCCTCGCCGAGGAGCCGCTCCTCCAGCCGGCGGAAGTGGCGTCCCTTGCAGCCGGCCGCCGCCGATCCGAGCAGCTCGAGGCAGGCGGCGTTGACGTCCACCACGATCCCGGCCGGGTCGATGGTCAGCGCGGGGGTCCGCGCGTAGTAGGATCGCTCGCTCAGGAAGGCCGGCCGCGGGGTTGAGATCGTATTCCGTGCGTCCAAAGGGTCATTCTCCCCGGAAGTCATCGACGAGGAAGCCGGCGCCTTGCCCTCGCTCAGGTCGTCAGCAGCACCACCCCCATCCCGAACGCCTCGGCGGGGGGGGCGAACGAGGACCTCGCGAACGCGACCCGGAAGCCCCGGCCGGCGAGCCATTCGAGGATGGCCTCCCGGCGGTAGCGGCGGAAGGTGAGGAGCCTTCGGCCGGACGGCCGATCGGTGACCTCGATCACCTCCGCGGCCGTGTCGGCATCCCGTCGATGGGCGAAGCCGACGCGGTCCTCGAAGGCCCCTTCGCCGGCCCCGTCGCCCAGGAGGAAGGCGCGGAAGGCCGGCGTGTAGGCCGTGGCTCGCAGCCGGGGCTCGACCTCGACGGACCAGCCCGGCCCGGCGAGGGGCAGGTCCGCCAGCAGGGCGTCGCCCGGCTGCATCAGCCCGCGGATCCTGTCGAGGAACCGGGCCTCGCCGCCGTCGAGATTCCCGAGCGTGCCGCCGAGCATCGCGAAGAGGATCGGCCGGCACGCCTGTCGAGCCAGGACTTCGCCGAGGAGCCCTCCGTCCTCCTCGAAGTCGCAGAGGACGCCGTGCACCGGGCCCGCGATCGGGCGGAGCCGCTCGATGGCCGCCTCCAGCAATGGCCGCGAGAGGTCCACCGCGATGTAGCCCGGCCGATCCTGGCTCGCCGCCAGCAGGTCCGCGTCCGCCGATCCGTCCCCCGGGCCGAGCGAGACGATCGTCCCCGGCCGCAGGCCGGCGATCGCCGCCAGCCGGTGGCCCCGCAGCCCCAGGGCGTCGGGGTCGCGGAGCGGATAGCCCGGCTCGTGGACGACCGAGAGCCAGTGCCGGGCCCCGGACTCGCCGACGTAGAGCGCGCGGCTCGACCAGCCGGCCGGGATCGCGACCTCGCCTCGGCCCACGGCGGCGATCCGCTCGTCCGGCAGGATCGCGGCCTCCTCCTCCTCGCGAGTCGTCGACATCGGGGCACCTTGGGAGCTGGGATTCATGGGGGGACGACGCCGGTCGGCCCGCTACTGCTGCCGGAACATCCGGAGGACCTCGCGGATGACCCTCTCCACCAGGATCGACATCGGCGGGGGGAGTTGCGGGTCGCCGAGCCGCTCGAGGGGGAAGTAGAGGCTGTCGGTCGTGATCTCGTCGTACCCGGGGGGCAGGCATTGCCGCCACGCGTCCGGGTTCTCGACGTCGCGCTGGACCAGGAAGAGGTGCGGGTACTTGTGTTTCAGATAGGACTTCAGGGCGTCACGGACGGCGGGGCGGTTCTCCCAGGCCCCGACCCCCTCGCGGCCGACCGGGATGACGGCCATCCGGGACCGGTAGAGGCCCTGGATCAGGTCGGCGTCGGAAACTCGGCCGGGGACGTCGCAGCCCTGCCGGAACCAGACGTTGCAGCCGTAGGTCTCGAGCAGGTTGCGAATGGCCCCCAGGTGCTGGGCGTCCCGAGGATCGCAGGGCAGGAAGAAGTCGTGCTCGCACTCCCTCGCCCGGCGGAAGATCTCCGGGAGCGAGAGCAGGCTCGACGTGGGCCGCCCGTCGATCCCCGGCGCCGCCCACGAGCTGATGTCCACGAAGACGCTCCGCATCAGCACCACGCCGTGGCTCGCCTGGATCTTGTGCTGGACGAGCAGCGGCAGGTAGATGCGGCCCTGGAACTCCGGCTTGGCGTGATTGGCCAGCCAGAGCGGGATCCGGACCGAGGCGGTCACGGCCTTGTTCTTGGCCGCCACGGTCCGCTGGGGCCAGAGGATCGCCCCCAGCAGCAGGACCTGCTCGTCGACGAACTCCGACCGCTGGGGCTCGGGCATGAACTGGTAGAGCCGGTCGTCGTATTCCTCCACCCGCTTGCCGATCAGGTCGTCGGCCCGGTTCAGGCCGTAGAGCCGAGCGGCCGCGTCGTTGGCGTGGGTGTAGACGGCCTGGGAGGGGTCGTCCAGCGGCATCTGGAAATCCACGTAGGGATACTGGCTGGACCAGAAGTCGCCCGTCCCGGGCCGATACTCCGCGATCCGGGCGCGGAGCTCCTCGAGCGAGGCCGCGATGTCGTTGGTGTCGATCCGGATGACGTCCAGCTCCTCGAGCATCTTAGGAAGGGCCACGCCGGCGGCGGGGGCGTCCGTCAGCAGGATGAGCGGCTTGGCGTTGGCGATCCGGAAGCCGACCTCCATCATGATCCGCGGGTCCCAGGGGGGGCCCCCCAGGTCGGCGATCACCAGGGGCACGGTCGAGAGCGGCGAGACCAGCGGCTCCAGCTCGTCGCGGCCGGTGGCCTCATTGTGAGGGACCGGCTCGTAGTCGGTGCCCTCGAAGGCCGGGCGGACCAGGTCGGCCAGGACCGATTCCGCCCGCGCCCTGGCCAGGCCCTTCGCCGGCGTGGCCGGCTGGAGGAACAGGGCCCGCTTCTTCGCCGGTGGGGACGGTGCGGTCTGGAGCGGCGCGATGGCCGCGGCGGAACTCGACATATTGGTCCTCCTCACCGCATCGCGGATCAGCGGTTCGATGGCGCTGGCGAGCACGCCCCGATTCGGTGGAGCGGCTCCCTCGCCGATCAGGCCGATCACCTCCAGGGCCTGGGAGAAACACGGGGCTCCGGCGGAGCCGTCGGCCGCGGCGGCGTCCGCGCCCGCGTCCGCCGCGTATCGGAAGTAGCGGTCCTCCTCGACCTGGGGAGACTGACCCAGCATGAGCCTGGGCGGCTCCGCCGGGCCGCGCCGCAGGTAGAGCACGGCCTCGCCCTTCGCGAGCGAGCCGGCGAGCTCCCGATCGCCCCGTTCCGAGAGCCTCAGATAGTTGCGCGGCCTGCCGCCGCCGACGTCCTCGGCCGCCCTCCGATCCAACTGCAGGAGGGCGAAGCCGGCGGCGTCCGCCGGGCTGCTCGTC
Source organism: Aquisphaera insulae (assembly GCF_011064615.1). GTDB lineage: Bacteria > Planctomycetota > Planctomycetia > Isosphaerales > Isosphaeraceae > Aquisphaera > Aquisphaera insulae. The sequence goes on from NZ_JAALJH010000048.1 coordinate 7,368, forward strand.
AGCTCCGGCCACGCCGGCTTGAGGCGGCAGGCTGCCGGGGGAGACGATCCGCTCGCGTCGCCGTCGAATTCCAGGGCCACCTTCGCGGCCAGGTCGTCCTTGCCCCAGAAGGGGGCGGCCACGCCCCAGGCCGTCAGCACGAGGTCGGGCCCCACCAGGAAGCCCGTGCCGGCGCCCCGGGGCGAGGCGGGATCCGGTCGGATCAGGCAGACGGCCCGGCTCATCGCGACCAGCCGGCCCGCCCAGGCGGCCACCGCCGCGAGCGAGGCGTCGCCGAAGAGGAACTTCTCCAGGTCCTCGAGCTTCACCCCCAGGGACTCCAGCGGCTCCCGGGCCGGCCGTACGTAGTGGTCCGAGATGACCTGGAGGTCGGCCGCCCCCTTGCTCCGCTCGAGCGCGACGTCGATCAGGTTCACCAGCATGCGATTGGCCTCGGCCCGCTGGATCAGGCGGTTGAGCGCCAGCTCGAGCTGGGAGGACGTGCTCTTGAAGTTCACCCAGTCGTCGATGAGGCCGGCGTCGAAGGCCAGGTTGTCCACGTCCCCCTCGACGCGGAAGACGGACCGGATCGCCTCGTTGAGCCCGGCGAGCAGGGCGGCGTCGTTCTTCATCGGAACGTCTCCCCGAGGTCAGGCCCCCGCCGCCCGCACCGCCTCGCGGATGCTCGGCTCGATCGAGCTCGCCAGGACGGCCCGGTTCGTCGTGTCGGCCCCGTAATGGTGGAGGGCGATCACCTCCAGCTTCTGGGAGAAGCAGGGCGAGCCCGACGAGCCGGGCTCGGTGTTCACCCGGTGCCAGAGATAACGCGCGTCCTCGATCCGGTCGGCCTCGCCGAGCGCCAGCTTCAGCGGCTCGGCCATCGGATGCTGGACGATGAGCATCGGGGCGCCAGCCGGCAGCAAACCGGCAAGCTCCGGCTGACTCCTGGTCGAGAGGTCCAGGTATCCTCGTGGATGGCCGTCCACGATGTCATCGGCCGCCCTGCGATTCAGCCGTAGCAGCGCGAAGTCGCTCTCATTCATGGGGCTCTTCGGCAGGTCCCATTCCGGATTCAGGCGGCAGGGCGCCGAGGCGGTCCTCAGCTCACCCCCCGGCCCGAGCTCGCGGTCGAACTCCACGGACACTCGCGAGGAGGCCTCCTCCCTGTCCCAGAATGGCCCGGCCACGTGCCAGTTCGTCATCACCAGGTCTGGCGCCACCAGGAACCCCGTCCCGCACCCCGCGATCGAGCCGGGATTCGGGCGGATCAGGCAGACTGTTAGGCGAGCAAGGCCCAGCTTGCTGAGCCACACGGCGATGTCCACGAACCCGGCGTCGCGGAAGAGGACCTTCTCGAAGTCCCCGACCTTCGCCCCCAGGGACTCCAGCGGCTCGCGGATCGGCTTCACGTACTGGTCCGCCAGGGCCTGCAGCTCCGGGAAGTGGTCGCTTCGATCGAGCGCGGCGTCGATCACGTCCATCAGCTTCCGGTTCACCTCGGCCCGCTGGAGGAATCGATTGAGGGCCAGCTCGAGCTGCGGCGCGACCTTGAAGTTGACCCAGTCGTCGGCGAGACCGGCGTCCGCCGCGAGAAGGTCCAGGTCCCCCTCGTTGGGCAGGGCGCGGCGGATGGCCCGGGAGAACTTCGAGATGAGCTTCGGGTCGTTCTTCACAGCCGCCGCCCCCCTCGAGAGTCGGACCGAGTCCGCGTGACCTCACGAGAATCCCATGGCCGCCGCCCCTCAAGATTCTATCAACGGATCCGCGAAAAACCCGACGTGAAACCGCCATGATAACTTCGGGGTGGGCCGCCTCGGTCTGGATAAGCTAGGAGACAGGCTGTGGAATGGGGGAGCGGGCGATGGCCCGGCCGATCCCCCGGGGACACACGGCCCCTTTCCTCTCGAGGTCCTCATGTTGACGCGTCAGGAAAAACTCGCCCGGCTGAAGGCGATGGTCCGACGGATCGCCAATGAGACCGACGTCAAGTCGCTGGCCGACCAGGCCGAGGCCCGGTCCGGCTTCGAATCGGTGGGGGTCCAGGCGGCCCCGCCTCCGCCCGCCGCGCCGGTCGGCACGGCCGCCGACGCCAAGCGCGGGTTCGACAAGCTGATGAAGGACCGCGAGGCGTCGATCAGCGAGGCCGAGATCAACGGCCTGGAGGCGATCGTCCTCACCGAGGGGCGGCCGGCGGTCTTCATCCAGGACGGCAAGTACGACGACCTCCCCAACCCGTGGACGCGGCTCAACGCGGCCCCCTTGCGGGCGAAGCTCCAGCCGCTGTTCGCCTCCATCGGCCGCGTCGACCTGCCCAACTCCGCGCAGATCCCCTACGGCGGCACCGGCTTCGTCGTCGGCGACGGCCTGCTGATGACCAACCGCCACGTCGGGGCCCTGTTCACCACCGGCCTGGGCCTCCGCAATCTGATCTACACCGCCGGGGACGCCGCCATCGACTTCCTCCACGAGCGATTCACGGCCGAGGGGGACCGATCGGCCTTCCTCGAGGTCAAGCAGGTCGTGATGATCCATCCGTACTGGGACGTGGCGCTGCTCCGGGTCGAGGGCCTCCCCGTCGGCCGTCCGCCGCTCGTGCTCTCGACCGCCCGGCCGGAGGACCTGACGGGCCGGGACGTCATCGCCGTCGGCTACCCGGCCCGCGACTTCCGCAACGACCTGGACGTCCAGGACCGGATCTTCGGCGGCGTCTACAACGTCAAGCGGTTCCTCCCCGGCAAGCTCCTCACGCGGGACACGATCCGGAGCTTCGAGAACACGGTCTCGGCGATCACCCACGACAGCTCCACCCTGGGGGGCAACTCCGGCTCCGCCGTGATCGACGTGGATTCCGGGGAGGTCGTCGGGCTCCACTTCGCCGGCCTCTACCTCAAGGCCAACTACGCCGTGCCCACCTACGAGCTCGCCCGCGACCCCCGCGTGGTCGACGCCGGGCTCCACTTCCACGGCACCCTCCCCCCCACGACCGACTTCGACGCCGCCTGGGACCGCCTCGGCGACGAGCGGACCGACGTCCCGCCGCCGCCTCCGCCGCCGCCCCCACCTCCGCCCGACCCGGCGCAGCAGCATGCCGTCGGCGCGGGCACGAACGTGGCCGTGGGGGCCGGCGCGGTCACCTGGACGATCCCGCTGCAGGTGACGATCTCCGTCGGCCAGGCCGCCGCGGCCGGCCCGCAGGCGCCCGCCCCCGGGACGACGCCGGCCGAGGTCCAGGAGCGGATGCAGGTGCCGATCATCGCGCCGAAGCTGGAGGATCGGCCCGGCTACAGGCCGGACTACCTGGGCCTGCCGGGCGGCGAGGCCGTGCCGCTGCCGGAGCTCACGACGGCGGGCAAGAAGGTCGTGGCGAGGCTCGACGACGGGTCGCCCGAGCTCAAGTATGAGCACTTTTCGGTCGTCATGAACAAGGTGCGGCGGCTGCCGATGTTCACGGCGTCGAACGTCGACTGGCGGCCCGCCTCGCGGCAGGTGAACGGCCGGAAGCCCAGCCGCAAGGAGCTGACGGGCCTGGGGCCCAACGACCAGGAGCAGTGGGTCACCGACCCGCGGATCCCGGACGCACACCAGCTCCCGGACGTCTTCTTCACCAAGGACGGGGGCGCCTTCGACAAGGGGCACGTGGTCCGCCGCGACGACGTCACCTGGGGCGCCGATTTCGCGGAGATGCAGAAGGGGAACGGCGACACCTTCCACACCACCAACTGCACGCCGCAGGTGGCGGGCTTCAACCGGTCGGCCAACGGCGAGGACAACTGGGGCGACCTGGAGAACCTGATCCAGCAGGAGACCAATGCGGAGACCGTGTCGATCTTCTCCGGCCCGGTGCTGGCCGACGACGATCGGACCTTCCAGGGCAAGGACCGCCGCGGCCCGGCCGAGGTGAGGATCCCGCGTGCCTTCTGGAAGATCGTGGTGGCGAAGGGGGATGATGGCCCGCAGGCGTTCGGCTTCGTCCTCGAGCAGGACCTCTCCGCCGTGCCGCTGGAGGCCCCGTTCGAGGAGTTCGCCGTCCCGGCCCCGTGGAAGCGGTTCATGAAGAGCATCGCCGAGATCGAGGGCCTGCTCAACGGCTGGGTCAAGCTGACCTGGCTGAAGGAGCACGACGCCATCGGCACCGAGCACGGCCGCCGGATCTCCGCGGGCGTGCGGAAGCGGGGCGTCGGGGCCCGCTGAGCATGGAGGGGCGAGGAGGAAGGGGCGAGGGGCGAGGGGCGAGCGGGAAAGGACCGGGGACGGGAAGAGAAGTCGAGAACAGGGCCTGGGACGGAACTGGCGCGGGTGACGGCATAAGCCAATGTCAGCCGTTCCCCCCGTCCTCCTCGCCCCTCGCCCCTCGTCCCTCGTCCCTCGTCCCTCGCCCCTCGTCCCTCGCCCCTCGCCCCTCGCCCCTCGTCCCTCGCCCCCTTGCCGATGCCCCTTTCTTGACGGCCGTGCGTGCGGATCCTAGGAAATTCCCTAGAGGACGCAAGAATCCGTCGAGAGATGGACATGACCATGGGCGCCCACACCACCAGAGATCGACTCCAGATGGTCTACAAAATCATCACCTATGCGTTGCTGATCTTCGGCGGCGGCCTCTCCGGTGCCCTCGCCGGGTCGGCCGCGGGGCCGATCCACCTCGACATGTCGTCCCACGAGCTCGGCCTCTTCGGCGCCTGCCTGGGGGGCGCCTTGGCGCTGGTCGGCTGCCGCCTGGCCATCGAGCGAGCCGAGGCCGCCGAGCAGAACCGCCAGCTCTTCCGCGCCCTGGACCTGCGGCTCTCCCGCGTCGCCCACGACTCCAGCCATGGCCACGGTTGAGCGAGGCCGAACTGCAGGCGAAGGCGGCTCGCCGTTCGCGGTCTCCCGCGCCTCGATCGCGAGCGGCCACCTGCCGCACGCATCCGCTCAGCGGCTCGCCATGCCGACCCGCCGCAGGAACGCCCCCACCCGCCGGGAGTAGTCCTCGAAATTCAAGGCGATGAGTGTGTTGTGATCCCCCCTGGGGAAGATCACGAGCTCCCTGTCCGCGCCGCCGCTCCAGGCGTGGAGCTTCTCCGCGTGGTGGGGGCGGACGAGGTCGTCATGCCGCGCGTGGAGGACCAGCACGGGCCCGCGGTAGCCGCCGAGCTTGAGCCGGTTGTCGAAGTGGGCCAGGACTTCTCGCGAGAGGCCGGCGGCGGTCGTATCGAGGTCTTCCGGAGTGACCCGTACGAGGATTCGCTCGAGCAGGTCGGCGATGCCGCTCTCCAGGATCAGGCCCGCGACGTTGGGGAGTCGCCGGACGAGCTCGATGGCGTAAAGCGAGCCGATCGACCGGCCGTAGACCACGAGGCGTTCCGGCGGGACTCCGAGCGCCCGGACGATGGCTTCGCCGTCGCTCAGCATCGCGACCAGCGAGGGCACTCCGGACGACATCCCGTAGCCGCGATACTCCCCGAAGCACGCGTTGACGCCGAGGTTCGTGAGGATCTCCGCGAGCTCGCCGTCGGCATAATCCGAGGCGGACTCGCCATTGCCGTGGAAGTGTAGCAGCGTCCCCCCTTCGGGGAACGCCGCCAGCCGCCGGCAGGCGAGGCGGGCGCCGTGGGACTGGACGAGGAAGGCGTCGGGGACGTCGTGCCGGGCGGGGAAGAAGAGGCGGTCGTTCAGGACCCCTTGGTCCAGCATCGAGCCGTCGTTCGCCGTTGGAGCCGGCTCCCCTGCATGTCGTTCCCCAAGGTTCCAGGCCATACGTCCCACCTTCTCAGTCCGGAAGTTCGCCGCCCGCGGCCGTACAACACATTCTGGCGGACGTCGACGAGAGGCCGGGGCCTCGCCACCGCTCGACCTGTTGCTTCAGGGTACAACGGCCCTGGTGAACCCGGAAGGCCGTCGGGATTTCTGGTACGATCCGGGGAGCTTCCTCGGTGGTGCATGACCGCCGAGCCGTGAAGATAGGCGATCCTGGATGCGTGAGCATGCACTCCGACGCGCGCGATAAGGGGCGGCGGACCATGGCGGTGCTCGCCGGGCCCCGGCAATACCGACGGTTCGTCCGGCTTTCGGATCGGTTCTTCCGCCTCGTGCCCTGGCTTTGGGGGATCGGCTGTGTCGGCTGCCTGCTCGCGTCGCTGCTCCGGTTGGGTGACCGCGGGATGGCGATCGTCTGCGTCCTGACGATCTATCCGGCCCTCGTCGGCTACTTCGGTCTCAACGGACTGATTATCCTGTGGAGGAGGCTGCTGGTGCGAGGCCGCAAGGGCGGGGGGGGACCTCGTTCACCGTCTGGCTCTGGCTCACGGCGGCGGTGTTCCTCCTGAGCGGCGAGGCCTTTCTCCGCGGGAGTCTCCTGGGCCTGGCTCGGGCCTGGACGAATCACTGACCCTTCTCGTTACGCCGGGGAGACTTGCTGATGGGACCGGACATCAACGAATCCGACTGGAAGGCGATGCGCAAGCTGACGCCGGTCGCGCTCGACCGGTTCTGCCAGCGGATCCTCGCCGAGGTGGCCTCGATTTCGGCGGATGGCACCATGAGTCCGCACCAGCGATACCTCGCGATCCACGAGCAGATCCAGAAGCGGGATCGAGACATGGCGAACGCCTTCAACGACGCGCGGCGATCCACGGCGATCGTCCAACTGGCCTGCCTCCGACGCCACGAACTGATCACCGACGCGGAGTTCGCCGAGTTCAGCCCCGAGACGCGAGAGATCCTGGGCCGGTTGCTGGGCGACTGAGGGGACCGGCGGACCTTTCCCTCAAGAACATGTCTTGCTCGGGCGTTGACGAACGGCCGTGGCCTTGTCCCAGTTCGACCTTTAGAATGAGCATTCAGGAACGATGCCGGGAGGCCAGGCCATGATCGACGAGATGACCAGAAATCCGCTCCGCGTCTCGACGGACGAGGTTGCAGGGCCTTACCTCATGGTGACGGTGGAGCAGCTCGAATCCGTCCGGAAGAGACTGGACGACCACGAGGTTCGGTACTGGGTCGACGGCGATGCGATTTCCCTGGATGGAGAGCCGGCGACCACGGTCGTCAATTTCGGCGTCGCCGGAGACGCCGAGCGGATTCAGGCGATCCTCGATGAGGCCGGCTGATCGGACGGCGGTCATTCATGTCATTGCAAGTCGAGATCGAGGCGTTGTCCTCCCAGATCACCGAGCGTCTCGACGCCTCCCGCGAGTTCTACGTGCATACCCGGCAAGCCTGGCGGCTCGTCGAGAAAGTGGCCCGGAAGGGGCGGCCGGTCGGAATTGTTGACCTGACGACCAGGCAATCCCTGTCGGCGGACGATCTCGGGCGGAGGGCGCAGAGATACGCGACCGTCAGGCTCGCCGAGTCCGTGTTTCGGGACCTGTCTGGCCTGATGGAGGACTGGTTCATCGGGGTCGTTCGCGCCTGGCTCACCGCTCATCCCGAGGACCTGGACCTCAATTTCGATCCGGTCACGGGTCAGCATCGGGCAAGAAGGACGAGGAGATCCAGGTCCCCCTCTCCCAGATCCTTCACCTGCGGGACGCAAACGCCGTGCTGGGCCGACTTGTCGAGAAGGTTGCTCGCGGACTGACCTACGAACGCCCGGACCGGTGGTTCCGATATCTCAGGGCCCGCGTCGATCTCGGGTGTCCTGACTCCGCCCAAGGATGGCGACTCGCCGAGATCAAGGCCGCTCGCGACAGCCTCGAACACAACCGAGGGATTGCCGGTCGCGATTATCGGGACAAGGCCGGGTCTGCGGCGAGATACATGGAGGGTGAGCGAATCCAGATCACCGAGCCGTATCTCCTGGAGTGCTTCACCTTGCTGCGTGATGTGATCGCGACGATGTCCGCCGCGCCTGGGCTCGCGCATGGTCCGAGGCCTCGGTCCTCGCGAAAGTGGGGCAGGTGAGCATGCCACTCGACCCGGGCGGTGAAGGTCGGTGGGTCGTGACGGGCCTTGCGGGTCCCCGGCAATACCGACGGTTCGTCCGCCTGTCGGAACGGTTCTTTCGCCTCATCGAGAAGGATCTCGCCTGACCTTGCCTCGCGGGGGATCCGCTGAGGGTGATTGTTCGGAGGCGTCGATGAGCGAGGTCTTCGAGGGCGTGGTCGTTTCCGGCGAGTGCATCCGCACCACGATCGACGCGGAGGTGGAGGCCGGCGGCTTCGGAGCGCTCCTCGAGGGCCAGTTGAAGCGAGCGTTCTGCTACGATGAGCGCGGCCGGCTGGCCGAGTCGGAACCTTACGACGGCGCGCCTGCCTGACATCGGCTCGGCGGTTCGGTCCGCCGGGCCTGGTCGTTGGTCGAGGAATGGCGATCATGGAAATCCACGGCCTCCGCCTCTACCCGCAAACCATCCGGACGGTTCGAGGCGCCGGGGCGCCGATCTTCGTCCACGGCCGGCTCAGCGACGATTGCAACGACTTCCTGTCCATCTTCCGGCCCCTGGCCCCGCGCTGGAGGACGCACACCTTCGTGACCAGCTTCGACGTGGCCGGCGGCGAAGATGCCTTGCCCGGCCTTCGCGAGCAGTTCGGGCCGAGCCTGATCGACGTTCAGCTCGACAGTCAGTTGATGTTCCTCCGCGGGGACGACCTCGGGTGGGCCGACGGCCATTCCGATCTCTGTTATCGCCTGGGGATCTTCCGGGAGGTCCCGACGTTCGACCTGGCGAGGTGTCTGTTCTGGGACATCGATTTCCGCCTCACGCCGGACACCTGGCCCCTGGGCCTCACGTCGCTCGTGCATTGCTGGGATGACATGTACTGGCAACTCTTCAGCACGGACCGGGCGGACGTCGAGGCCCTGGTCGAGGCCCACGACGGCGATCCGAGGCTGGCGATGTACCTCGTGGACCTGGAGCGCGAGTATCCCGATCCGAGCAATCAGGAGCTCCGGCCGGCGGGCCGTGGGGGGGCGTGAACTCTGGAATGCCGCGGCAGGACCGTGGAGTCCGCCGTGGTACGACGGAGATTGTGATGCGACCGCGCTGGCGAATCCGAACCTTGATGATTATGGTGGCGGCCACGGCTTGCGGCTTCGGGCTGCTCGTCGAACTCCGGCGCATGTCCGAGTTCGAGCGGTTGGCGAGGTTTCACCACCGGTCGGCGGCCATCCTCGCCGAAGAAGGGGGATCGGGATGCATGGACGTGCCGGGGGTCGATGAAGCGATGGACGAGCCCACCCTCCGAAGGGCCTACCTCTTCCATCGCGACCGAGGCAGGCTCTCTGCGCGTGCGACCCGCAGGCCCTGGCTGCCCGCCGCTCCCGACTAAGACCCCGAGTGGGCCTATCCGAAGGCGTTGACGGATGCGCTTCGTGTGCAGGGCCTCGCTCGCTAACGGCGAATCATGGAGGCGATACCCTTGACGGCTCGAAAGTTCGCGAAATGGGCTTCCTCTCGCGGCATGCCCGAGGGCACGATCGAGGACCTCCTCCGGTACGCGGCCACGCCCGAGGAGATGCAGGAGGCGATCGACCAGGAGGAGCCTGCGCCGCCGGTCGACACGCTCGAAGGCATCATCGAGATGACGGACAAGGACCCGATGGGGATCTCCCCCCGAGCCAACGGCTTCGTCCTGATCGGCGCCTGTCCGAATGGCGATCCGATCGCCATCGACGTCGCCGACGAGCCGGGGTCGGTCTGGTACATCGGCCACGAGACGATGTCCTCCGAGCCGTTGCGAGAGGTCTCGATCAGGGTTGCCGGAGACCTGACGGAAATGCTCAGCGGCATGGCCGAAGGCACGTTCCCGTACGACTCGTACGAGGCGAAGGAACGGCTGCGTCCGCCGGGGAGCTGAGCGATCCTTGCACTCGCTGGCGCCGGCCCGTGGCGGGCAGGTCCGCCTCGAATGCGAGGTGGCGGAGGGGAGCTGAACCGTGGCGCGATTCGTCATCCGACTCGATCCCCGCCGGCTCGACAACCCTGATCTCGATATCCGCTACGCCCTCCCCGACCTTCTGGCCGATCGGTCCGGCGGGATCATCACCGATGACGGCTACGACTACGTCGGAGAGGAGCCGTCACTCCTCCTTTTCCTACAGTCGGAGGACGTCGAGCGAGCACTTGCCTGCATCGTCGACGTCATCGAGAAGACCCGCGTCCTGGAAAATGACCTGCACAGGGCAGTCAGAGTCGCCATCGAGACGGGACGCGGCCACGAGGTCATCTATCCTCCCGACGATCCGGGGCCGTTCCTCCCCGGCTCGCAACCCGACGCCTGATCTGTCGGGGAAGCAGACTCTCCCAGCCGAGGTATTCTAGAATATAAAGAGTCGAAACAGGTAAAATGGCGAAGCTTACGAAAGAGCAGTTCCTGGCGACCTTCGGTGAGTCGCGGCATCGCGTCGATGGCGAAGGCCCTCCGTTCGACTTCTGGCCCTACTTTGATGCGATCCCGATCGCCGATTTCGAAGGCCATGACTGCTCGGCCGGCATTGTTGACAACGTCTGGCGCATGTCGCCGGGGCCCTATGAGCACGTCCTGGTCAATTCCGAGGATCGCAACGTCTTCATGGTTCTTGTTCTGGACGGCGAATTGCGCGTCGTCCATGGCCACAGGTTGATGGATCTCAACCGGGAATACGGCCTGGACTCGTCGAATCAAGCTTGTGCGGGCCTGCCGTGCGCAATCGCCGGACGAGGGAGGACTTCATGGCCGATCCGCGTTGCAAGACCTGCGGCGGACCGATGGTCCGAAAGAGCAGGGCAAGGCTCCTGATCGTCGGGCTGTTGATGGCCGCCGCGCCGGCGGTCGCCACATACGTGCCGATCCTCTGGGCGCCGGCGATCATCTCGGCGTTGACGGGCCTGTACCTGATCGCGTGGGCGGCGTGCGGGAAGGGGTACTGGTGCCGCGAATGCAAGCGGTTCAGCCTGCTCCGTCCCGGAGGTCTTGCCTGATCGGGAGCAGCGATACCCTACTCGTCGACCGCTCACCCGGAAGGAGACGCCCGTGGAACAGCTCGAACGCTGGCTGGACGCGATCAACCGCACGGACCTCTCGGACCCGGGCCGCCGGGAGAGGGCCCTGGACGAGATGCGCGCGGCCGACGGGTCGGCCGTGTTCGACCGGCTCCGAGAGCGGCTGGCGGCCGACGATCCCGAGGCCCGCTGCGCGGTCATCACGGCCCTGGTCTTGCTCGATGCCCGGCGGGCGGTCGAGCCCGTGGCGGCCATGCTCTCCGACCCGGACGCGACGGTCCGCTGGCACGCCTGCGGGTGCCTGCACGATTTCGGCGACGATCGAGCCGTCCCGGCGCTCTGCACGGTCATGCGGGACGATCCCGATCCCCAGGTGCGCGGCACGGCCGCGTATGCCCTGGGCGGCATCGCCAGCCCGGCTGCAATCCCGGACCTGCTCGCGGTGCTCGGCTCGGACAACGAGTACGACGAACTGGGCCACTCGCCCAGCTCCTCGGCCGCGACGGCACTCGACGACATCCTGGGCACGGACGAGACGCGGATCCGGGCCGGGGATCACCTCCGTCGGCTGGCCGGGCGCGAGCCGGACCTCGCACGATTGCGGAGCGAGGCGAAGGCCCTGCACGAGCGATGGTCGGGCGGTCGCGCCTGATCGGGCTGGTCAGGCCGGCGCGAGCCGTGGCACCGGGTAGGCCAGGATCTCCGCATCGACGGAGACAATCGTCAACGCGTGCTCGATCGCCTGTGCGACGAGCAGGCGGTCGAACGGGTCGCGATGGAGGGGCGGCAGGTTGGCGAGGTGGGGCATCGCGGCCTCATCGATGGCCAGGGCTGCGATGCCGTGGGCTTCTCGTTGCAGGGGCAGATACCTCGCCGGTGGTGCTGGCAGGGGCAGTTTGTCGAGGCCGTGCTTGATGACCGCTTCCCAGATCGAGACGACGCTCAGGTAAACCTCGTTCGCCGGATCCCGGATGGCCCGGGCGAAGGACGCGGGCAGCCTGGAATCGGCCGAGATGTACCGGAGAAAGACATGAGTGTCGAGCAAGAGTCTCATCGCCCTTCGAAGTCCCGGATGAGATCCTCGGGCAGGGGGGCGTCGAGGTCGGGCGGGACGGTGAACGAGCCGGCGGCCAGTCCGAACGGACGCGGCCCATGGGGGGGGACGGCTAGCGGGCGGAGCTCGGCCACCGGCCGGCCCTCGCGAGAGACGACGAGGTGCTCGCCGGCCTCGACGCGGGCGAGCAGGCCCGTGGGGTCTCGCAGCAGGTCCTGAAGGCTGATGATCTCCATACCAACACTCTATCAAACCCTGACCATGCAAGGGAGATGGGTACGTCGTCGCACTGTCCCTGCGGCGGGGGGACCCGACATCGAGCCCCGGCATTCCTCGTACCGCCGCGGCGGATGTCGTGCTACCATGGGCGAGTCGAAGCGGCGGTCCGCTGAACCCGGAGTCAGGCCGCGCGAGGTCATCGGCTTGCGATCCCATCCGAAGGTCAACGGCCTGCCTCTCCCCGAGGTCCTTGTCCTCCTGATGCGTCAGGGACGATGGATCCATCCGGGCGATGCGCGACTGCGCGAGGTGATCCCCTTCCTGATCGAGCCGGTCGACTTCCTGGGCTCGGCGAAGGCGATGGCTGCCGAGTCGACGGGATTCCTTGCCGATAACCCGCGAGACTCCAGGATCTTCCACGAAGTCCGAGGCAGCCGCCTGGCCGAGCCGGTCGAGTTGCCCTGGCGAGACGTGGAGCGGTCCTTGCTCGTGGCGGTCAATCGGTATCCGGGAGACGACGTCGGGATCGGCCTGGATTACCGCACCGATGACACCGATCCTCGCGTCATCGCGAGCGACTGGGGGACCGGCGAGGTTTGTCTCTGGCGCGAGGTCGCTCCCACGTTCAGCGAGTTCGCGAGGCGCCTCGGCCTGGGGCATCGCACGATCTGACCGCACGCTGCAGCGGGCCCATCTCGCCGCGTCGCTTTGTGCTACGATCTTGGATCATCCTGGAGGGCCGGCTGCGGCGGTTTCGTGTCCTCCCCGGCATGGATCGTCAGGGTGACTCGCCGGGCACCGATGAGGAGCTGCGGAGGATCGATGAACCGCATTGCGTTCGATTCCTTTTCCGTCGTCGCTTTCCCCGGCTGGGAGGACTTCACCGAGACCATCGAGGCCGACGAGCCTCCCTTCACTCTGGCACGCGGCGATGGGGCCGGGGCACTGCAATTCTCCATCGCCCTCTTCACGAACGGTCCGGTCCCCAACCCGACCCCAGACCAGCTCTACGAGATGGTCTTGAGATTCGCCGAGGCGCGGGGCCTGGACGCGCCGGCCGAGGTCGTCCTCGAGTCGTCTCCCCTTCGGCTCGCGGCCGGCAGTTTCGAATGGGGGGAGGACTTCCTCCGGATCTGGCAGGTCTCTGATGGTCGCAACTTCGCATTCGTCACGTACACTTGTGAATCGGGCCAGCAAGGGCGAGAATTGGGCGACGCTGAGCGGATCGTCCGCAGCATCCGGTTCCGAGACTCGGGAGGCGACGTCTGACCTCTGGTCGTAGTGAGACTCGCCCGCCACGAGGCGTCTCCCGATACCAGGGTTCTGCATAGCAGTGCGGCTCATGGGCCTCGTTCCGGCAGATGCACGGAACCCAACGCCTCCATCGGCTTACGCTTGCTCGGCTCCTGCTAAAACGTGCTCGGCGCTTGAGGGGGGAGCTGAACCGTGGCGCGATTCGTCATCCGACTCGATCCCCGCCGGCTCGACAACCCTGATCTCGATATCCGCTACGTCCTCCCCGACCTTCTGGCCGAGCGGTCCGGCGGGATCATCACCGATGACGGCTACGACTACGCCGCAGAGGAGCCGTCACTCCTCCTCTTCCTACAGTCGGAGGACGTCGAGCGAGCACTTGCCTGCATCGTCGACGTCATCGAGAGGACCCGCGTCCTGGAAAATGACCTGCACAGGGCAGTCAGAGTCGCCATCGAGACGGGACGCGGCCACGAGGTCATCTATCCTCCCGACGATCCGGGGCCGTTCCTCCCCGGCTCGCAACCCGACGCCTGACCTCGCGCGGCGGCGGACTCTCCCCGTCGAGGTCTTCTTGCTGCCCTTCGGGCACACCCGGCCCACCGCAAGGGAGACGCCCGTGGAACAGCTCGAATGCTGGCTGGACGCGATCAACCGCACGGACCTCTCGGATCCGGGCCGACGGGAGAGGGCCCTGGAGGAGATGCGTGCGGCCGACGGAGCGGCCGTGTTCGACCAGCTCCGAGATCGTCTCGCGTCCGCCGATCCCGAGGCCCGCTGCGAGGTCATCACGGCCCTGGTCTTGCTCGATGCCCGGCGGGCGGTCGAGCCCGTGGCGGCCATGCTCTCCGACCCGGACGCGACGGTCCGCTGGCACGCCTGCGGGTGCTTGCACGATTTCGGCGACGATCGAGCCGTCCCGCCGCTCTGCACGGTCATGCGGGACGATCCCGATCCCCAGGTGCGCGGCACGGCCGCGTATGCCCTGGGCGGCATCGGCAGCCCGGCCGCGATCCCGGACCTGCTCGCGGTGCTCGGCTCGGACAGCGAATACGACGAACTGGGCCACTCGCCCAGCTCCTCGGCCGCGACGGCAATCGACGACATCCTGGGCACGGACGAGACGCGGATCCGGGTCGGGGATCACCTCTGCCGGCTGGCCGGGCACGAGCCGGACCTCGCCCGATTGCGGAGCGAGGCAGAGTCGCTGTACGAGCGATGGTCGGGCGGTCGCGCCTGACCGCACGTGGTTGACCACCTCGCGATCTCCGTCGGCTCCGAGTCGGTCGTCGCGGAACCGACGGCTCGCCTTCGCGCCGCAGCCGTGCCGATCCTGGATGGACCGCGCCGCACCGGGGAAGGATACTACGGGAGCCACGTGCCGGATCCCGAGGGCAGCCGCATCGAGCTCGCGGAGTCGGTCCGCGGAGTCGAGGCGGCGGCCGGGGGTCGAGGTCTTGCCCGGAGAGTCGATCATGAGTGCGATGTTCTGGCAGCATGAGACGCCCTATCGGCCGGACGCCGAGGCGGCGCTGCGGGAACTTCAGGCCAATATCTCCCGCGACGTCGGCTTCGACCTCTCGAGGCTCGTCCGGAATCGGATCGCGGACATGGCCGAGGCCGTCCGATCCTGCGAGCAGGCCGATCCGAACAACCTGCTGGAGCGCCACCGCGACGGCCTCCGCCGACTTCGCGAGATCGAGGCCCGCGGCGTCCCGCCGGAGCCGGCGGCCGGGCTAGCCCTGCTGAAGGAGATCGAGGCCGTGGATTCGGACGATGTCCCCGGAATCCTCGCCCTCACGGGCCTCTCGACCGCATGGGAGGAGTGGAAGGCCCGGGTGCTCCCGCCGGCGGAGATCGAGGCGCTCTTCGGCACGGCCACCCCTTCGGAAAGGGAGGTCGGCGAGGGCGTCGATCGGCTCGCCGCCTCGCTGCACCCCGCGATGGCCGCCTGTTTCCCCGTCTACCGGGATGGTCGGCCGGAGTCGTGGTGCTTCATCGGATCTACGGGGGATTGAAGGCGTCGTCGTCGCGATGCGATCGTCGCGAGGAGTCCCCTGACCTCGGCGGCGCGAAGCCGGCGGGATGTCGGGCGGTGAGAGGTCGGAGAGATCGCGATGGGTTGGACCGAGGACATCCGTGCCCAATATCCCGACTGGGGGACGGACACCGCCTTGGCGCGGTGGCCTCGGGTCCGGGAGCGGCTCCATGTGGGTCAGCACGTCCGCGGTCACGTCATCGCTCGTGCCCCGTTCGGTGTCTGGCTCGACATCAACGCCGGGCACCCGGCATTGCTGCTGATACCGGAGATGGAGGGGGCCCGGGAACGCCGAATCACGTTCGACGACTATCCCGCCATCGACGAGCTCCTGGAGGCCCGAATCATTGCGCTCGGGGAACGCGGCGAGATCGGGCTCACGCAGCAAGAGGGCGATATTGCCGATATTCGCCGGGGCCTCCATAATCGTGGATGAGCGTTTTCGCGGATCGATCGACTCCGCGAGAATCCGGGAGGCGCATATGAAACTGACCGCGGTCTTCGTCCAGGTTCCCGAAGGGGGCTATGTAGCCTTCGTCGAGGAACTGCCTGGCGCCAATACTCAGGGGGCGACCCTCGAGGAGGCCCGGGAGAATCTCCGTGAGGCCGTCGCCCTGGTCGTCGAGAGCAATCGAGAACTCGCCGAGGAATCATTGCATGGCCAGGTCGTGACCCGCGAACCCCTCGACCTTTCGGCATGAAACGCCGCGACCTCGTCATTCACCTCGAGTCGCATGGGTGCCGGCTCCTCCGCGAGGGAGGCAAGCACAGCATTTATGTGAATCCTGCCACGAATGCAACATCGGCCGTGCCTCGGCATACCGAAATCTACGAGTTCCTGGCGCGAAAGATCTGCCGCGATCTTCAGGTCCCGCCTCCGTGACGTGGTAAACGTGACGAACCGGCGGCCCTGCCTCGCGGGATATCCGGACACGTCTTCGAGTACTCGCGATGCTCCTTCCGAAGATGCACGTCGAAACCGCCGCGAACGGCCACCTCACGCTGAGCTGGCCGGATGCCGGGCCGCTGTTCTACCGCGCCTTGCTCGTGCGGCTCCGTCTCTTACACGGCCTCCGGCGTTCGGGCCGCTCCGTTGAGTCGCCCGATGCAGTCCTCTTGCCGGACCTCGTCGGCAATGGCATCCGGCTGCTGACGGGATGGGACCACTGGAGCGGCTACTCCCTGCTCGCCGTGGACCAGGCAGTAGACGATATGTTGAGGCGACTGTCCGGCCGAATGACCGTCTGAGGTGGGGATGGGTTCATCCGGCGGAGCCGCGCGCCGGTTGAGCCGCCGCAATGAAGCGTCCGCGGCGCCGGGCCTGAGAGGGGGCCGGGGCCGCGGACGATCTCGATCGGGGGGATTCGAAGGACCTTCGATCTCGGTCAGACGCGGCGGAACGCGGCGCTGACGCGGGAGGCCTGGGCGAGGGCGGCCTTCACGGGGGCCGAGTTCTTGACCGCATGGAAGGTGCGGGTGGCCCTGGCGACGACGGCCGAGCCGGCGGCGCCGACGCGGGCGGCCAGCGTCGTGGCCTTCGGGGCGGTGCGAGCCGCGGCGGCCGGCTTCGCGTAGACATCCCTCAGGTTGATGACCTTGGTGCCGAGCGTGGGCACCCAGTGCCTGGCGACCGTGGCCTTCGGGTAGGTCCCCTTGCCCCAGGGGATCTGGCCATCGGCGATGCTCGGGGCGAGGTTGGGATGGGCGCGGGTGAAGGCCTCGGGGTCCTTCTGGTAGGCCGCCTGCTGGCGGGCGAAGGTCCGGCCCACCTGGAAGGCCAGGGTGCGGAGCCGGCAGGTCGGCTGCTGGAGCTCGCCGAAGAGGTAGCCCGTCCCGGTGGAGCAGCCGGGCACCGTGATGTCCCGGATCGCATCGCGGGTCGCCGTTCCGCCGAGGGTCCCCACCGTGTTCCGATAGCGGCGGAAGAGATCGGGCTGCGTGCGGGTGATCGTGTAGCTGCCGGGCCGCAGGCCGTTGAACGCATAGGTGCCGTCGTCGCCCGTGGTCGTCTTCACGCTCACCGCGTCGCCCCGGTCGTCCGTGCCCGTCAGCGTGACGACGACATGGGCGATGCCGAAGTCGGTCACGCCCATGGAGCCGTCGTGGTTCAGGTCGTAGTAGACCACGCCGGAAAGGGCGCCCGGCAGGAGCACGGCGAAGTTGTAGCCGGTGGCCGACGCCGTCAGGTCGATGGTCGAGATCGTGGTCGTGCCCGCGGTGCCTCCCGCCGTCCCGGGCGTGCTCTTGCCGTCGAGGTAACCCGAGGGGACGGCCATCGTGACCGTGTACACCCCCGGCCTGTGGGTGAGGTCGAACACGTAGCGGCCGGCCGCGTCGGTGGTCGTCGTCATGCTGACCGGCAGGCCGGCCGTCGAGGTGCCCGAGAGCGTGACCAGCACGTTCGCGAGCCCCGTCTCGCCGGCCGCCGGCTCGTAGATGCCGTTGTTGTTGCACTCGTGGAAGACCATGCCCGCGAGCGTGATCACCGCCGGCTCGGGCGGGGTGCCCGGGAAGTTCGCGTAGTGGCTGATGTCGGATTCGGAAAGGTCGGTGCCGGTGACGGTCACCGTGCCGGTGTTCTGGTAGACGTTGCGGGTGTTGCCGGTGCCGTTGGGATCGCCGCCGGGGACGACCACGACCGTGGGAGGGAGCGTCCCGCTCAGGTCGAGCGCCGGGCCGGTGGCGGTATAGACCCAGGTCTCGCCCGGGTCGAGCAGGTTGTTGTTATTGGCGTCGCCGCTGGTGTAGGCCGGATTGACGCCGGCGACGTTGTCGGAGACGACGACGTTGGCCCTCGCGAAGGCGACGTTGCCCGTGTTGGCGACGTCATAAGTCCACGTCAGCGTGGCGCCCGGGTTGACGATGACCAGGTCGTTGCCGTTGGGGTTGGTGTCGTGGACGCCGTTGGTGAACTTCTGGATGGTGATGGCGGGCGCGGCGGGGTTGGCGTAGTGGCTGATGTCCGAGGCGGTCAGGGAGTATGCGGCGATGGTGACGGTGCCCGTGTTCTCGTAGACGTTGCGGGTGTTCCCGGTGCTATTGGGGTCGCCACCCGGGACGACGACCACGGAGTCGGGGGGCGTTCGGCTGAGGTCGAGCGCCGAGCCCGTCGCCGTGTAGGTCCAGGTCTCGTTGGGGTCGAGGATGCCGTTGTTGTTGGAGTCCCCGCCGGTGTAGGTCGGGCTGATGCCGGTCACGCTGTCGGAGACGACCACGCCGGCCCTCCGGAAGGCGACGTTGCCCGTGTTGGAGACCTGATAGGTCCAGGTCACCGCCGCGCCGGGGCTGAGGATGACGAGGTTGGAGCCGTTCGGGTTGGTGTCGTGGACGCCGTTGGTGAATTTCTCGATCGTCACGCTGGGCGTCGGCGGAGGGCTCGGGTTGGCGTAGTGGCTGATGTCGGTCGCGGCGAGTTCCGTGCCGGTGATCGTCACCTTGCCCGTGTTCTGGTAGACGGGCCGCGTGCTGCCCGGGTTGTTCGGGTCGTCGCCCGGGACGACGACGACCGTGGGGGGGAGCGTGGTCGTGCCGCTCAGGTCCAGGGCGGTGCCCGTGGCGGTGTAGGTCCAGGTCTCGCCGGGATCGAGGCTGTTGTTGTTGTTGGTATCGCCGCTGGTGTAGGCCGGGTTGACGCCGGCGACGTCGTCGGTCACGACGACGCTGGCCGCGGCGAAGGCGACGTTGCCCGTGTTGGTGACGTTGTACGTCCAGGTGACCGGGGCGTCGGGGCCGACGATCACGACGTTCGAGCCGTTGGGATCGGCGTCGTGGACGCCGTTGGTGAGCTTCTCGATGGAGATGCCGGGGGCCGGGGGCTCGGCGGCGTTGACGAAATTCAGCGCCAGCGGGGCGATCAGGCCCTGGGAGCCTTGCGGCCGGGCGGTCGTCGGCAGGCCGTTGAGGAAGACGGCCTGCTCGCCCTGGCCCTGGGCGATGCTGCTCAGGGCGATGTTGATGAACCCCTGGGCGGCGGTGACCTCGGGAGAGCTGGAGGTGAGGTCGTGGACGTAGAACGAGCCGTCGAGGACGTTGAACGTGCCGGACGTCTCGTATTCGAGCTCCCAGATGGCGAGCTGGAAGCCGGCGGCCTCCTGCGCGGGGACGAACTGGGCCGGCTCGGTGCTCCAGGCCGAGGCGATGTGGTTGTAGAGGTAGGCGATCGCGCCGGCGTTCTGGGGGTTCTTGACGGTGGAGAGGGAGGCCAGGCCGGTGTCCAGCGGCTCCATGGAGTAGGGGAGATTCGCGTCGCCGGTCTGGATGTCGCGGAAGTAGTCCACGCAGAACGAGACGAACGGGGACGACGTGGCGTTGATGTCGCCCTGGGCGACGGTGATGTTCAACTGGCCGACGAGCGATTGGTGGGTCGTGCCGTTGTTGGTGGTGGTGAGGGTCTTCTTGTTGTGCTTCTCGTAGGTGATCGACAGGTCGGAGGGGTCGCCGAGCTGGACGTCGATCGAGCTCGAGGTCGACGCGATCACCGGCGTGAGGGGCGAGTTCACCTGGGTGGAGCCGTTCACATATCCGGCCGGCGGCGTCTCCGTGATCCGGTACGAGCCGGCGTCCAGCCCCCGGAAGATGTAGTCCCCGGAGGCACCGGTGATCATGGTCTGGTCGGGGACCGAGGGATTGTCCAGCCGGTGGAGGCGTACGACCGCGCCGGCGATGCCCTGGCCGGTGGTCCCGAGCGTCACGATCCCCTGGAGGAAGCCGGTGGCCATGAGCAGCCGCTCCTCGCAGGCGTCGACCCGCGGCGCGTGCCGCCGTCGTCGCGGGCGGACCGCGCGAGCCGTCCTCGACGGGGAGGGGGAGAGGGCGAACATGGGGCTTCTCCTTGAGCGGTTGCAGGCGCTCGATTGTCGCTGAGGCCTCGGGATGGTGATCGTCAATCGCGGTTGGTGGTTCTTAGCGGAGTCGGGCTCCGGCTGTCTCGCCTCGGTGGGTTGTATCGTTGGTGTCGTGCGGTGGGTGGCCCGGGCGGCCTGGCCTTCCCGCCCGCCCGGCGAGTCCGGCCTCAGGCCCAGAGCCACCAGGCCCCCCCCGCCAGCACGCGGAGGGCGATCAGGGCGTTGGTCGTCGCGTGGGCGAGCACGGCATCCCCGAGGCGTCCGCGGCGGAGGGCGGCGGCGGCGTAGAGCAGGCCCGCGGCCGTCCCGGCCAGCCACCTCTGGTGGAGCAGGCCGAAGGCGATCGAGGGGCCGAGGAAGGAGAGCCACGTGAAGGCGCCCAGCGAGACCGACTCGAAGTCGGCCGCGATCAGGCGCCTCTGCAGGTAGCCCCGGAAGGCCAGCTCTTCCGCCAGGGGGATCACGATCACGGAGCCGAGGACGCGAACCGCCAACCAGGCCATGGCGGCGTGCCGCCCCATCTCCGCGAGCGCCCGCGGCAGCGGGAGGGAGAGGGAACGTGCCGCCGCATCCGCGGAGCCGTCGGCCGCCGCGACCGGCTCGAGCGCGATCCAGGCGAGGTAGGCCGCCCCGCCGATGGCGATCGGCACCAGGGTCGCGATCGGGGCCTCCCACGCCGCCCGCCATCGCGCCGGGTACGACTTCCGGAATGCCCAGAAGACCATGCAGGCCGCCGCGATTCGCACGGGGTAGAGCAGGTCGAGCGTGCCGTCGGACAGGGCGGCGGTGACCATCGAGGCGGCGAGGATCGCCATCAGCGGGCCGAGGTAGGCCGCCGTCGGGTTGACGCCCGCCTCGCGATCCTCACCCCCTCCCTCCGCCCCGGACGTGGAGAAAAGCCCCAGCCGCCGGCTACCGGCGATGAGCCCCAGCCCCACCGCGTTGAACGCCAGCCAGCCCGCCTGCGAATGGAAGCCCCCCAGCGCCACCTCGGGCCGCCCCCGCGCCCCGATCAGGATGAGCGTCACGATCCGCAGGACGTTCAGCAGGGCGATGATCGCCACGCCCGCCGGCAGGAGCAGGAAGGCGCGGGGGAACCTCAGCTCGCGACGGCAGACGACCAGGTAACCCCCCAGCAGCGCGACGATCAGGCCGATCCCCTCGTAGCCCGAGCAGACCCCGGCGATCATCACGGAGAAGCCCCCGGCTCCCAGCCGCTTCGCCTCCGGATCGCAGATCACGTCCGGCTCGATCTGCCGCAACAGGCAGGCCGCGGCGGCGAACGTCCCGGAGTGGAGCGAGCTCCAGAGCCGGCCGGTGGCGCCCCCCGCCCCGACGGCACAAACGCCCACCGCCAGGCCCACCGCCAGGAGCTTCCACCAGGACCGTGCCAGGCCGATCCAGGCCCTAACCGGCAGGGCCGCCAGCATCCAGCTCGCCAGCGTCAGGGCGCCGATCGCCAGCCAGAGCAGGGCCAGGCCGGCGGAATTTCCGCCGCCGTGCATCGCCGCGATCAGCCGGCCGGTGCACGCGTGGAAGAGGGCGTAGCAGGCGACGTGGCCGCCGGCCAGCCAGCCGGTCGGCTTCATCTGCTCCAGCAGCCCGGGGATTTCCGCGCGACGTCGCGCCGAGGCCAGCGTCGCCGCGGCCAGGAGCGTGACCACGCAGGCGGCCACCCGGATCAGCGTCGAGGAGTGGGCCACCAGCCCGGCGAGGAGGCCCGCCCGGCCCGACATGCCGGCCGGGGCCGCGATGTCGTACGAGAACGAGAGGCCCAGGACCTCCCCGAGGAGCAGGGTCGACCACGCGATCGCCGGCAGCACGCACCACCGGTCTCGCGTGAGATTCGACGTCGGAATCCGGTCATGAGTCTGGACGCACGGCACGTTTGGACGATCTCACAAGGATGTAAGGCCGTGGTGCGAGTCCGGCGAGCCGGGGCGGCGACATCCGTCGCGGCGCCCCGCTCTGACCGGCCCCGGCGCGCAGCACGATCCTTCGCTCCACGCGGGCCACACGCGGGGAGAATCGACTGCGAGCCGCCGTGGACCGAGCTTGCTCAGCGAGGTCGCCGTCGACCGCCGAGGATCAGCAGTCCACCACACAGCAAGGAGAGGGCGCTCGACATGGCACCGGCATCAATCTCCGGCACCCGCTCGTCGCCCCTCGCGATCCCGCAGAGCCCCGTCAGCACGATCGCCAGCCCGAGCGGACCGGCCAGGGCGCGGGAATAGCGCACGATACGATCGATCGCATTCCAGGTCATCTTGAACACCCTCCTGGATGGTCTGGATTCTTCGTCCGGGAAGAAACAATGGCTCCAGGTGTGCGCATCACACCGGGTGCGTTGCGACGCACCGTGGTCGATGCCACGAACCACCCTGCCTGATCCTAGCCTCGCTGTCACTACGGATCAGTCGAGCGGTTGTGATCCTCGAGCTGGTGGGTGGACCACCCGCTGCATCTTATCGAGAAGTCACGACCTGCAAAATGGGTCTTCCATCGACCCGAAGAAACGACCAGTTCACCACGGAAAGCAGGGTTGAGTGCCTGCTGGTTCCACGTCAGCAGTGTATCCGAGTTCCTTCGGAGTTTCTAGATCCGACCCCCCCGAAGGATCGAGTTCATGCCCGCCGCGCCGCGGCGTCGCCGGGAGATTGGCTCCGCCACGGCCGCCCGGCGGTCCTTCGATCAGCGGAGGAGTTGATAGTAGTAGCGGGCGAGGTAGCGGTTGTCTCCGCCCCCCATGTAGTACCAGGACCAGCGATCCCCCGGGCTGCCGTAGGCGCGGCCGTAGAACGGGAATGGCTCGGTCCCCGAGGCGGAGTAGGGGACGTACTCCCGGGCCTGCCCCGGCGGCGCCACCCAGTAGCTATAGGGATACACACCCCCCTGTCCGTATCCCTGCACCACGCCCGGCGCGGCGGATGGGACGCTGGTCACCACATCACCCACGATCGTGGAGCCCCCCACGATGGGTGATCCCACCACCGTCGAGCTCCCGATCGTCCCCGCCACCGTCCCCTCGCAAGGGCAGCTCTGCGCCTTCGCGGTGGCCACCACGCCCAGGCCCGCGACGATCGCTGCAAATCCGAATGTCGTCCGTCTCATCAAGGTGTCCTCTCTCCGATGTCCTGCGTCTCGCGACGCCGCCCGCCGACCGCGCTCCCCGATCGCGACCGGCGTCGCCGTTCTCTTCGCCATTCAGCCGATTATCTTACCAGGATCCTTTCTATTGTCTATTTTCTCTATTTTCGGCAAGCCTGGGCGGATCGAGTGTGCCTGGACCCGTCGGCGAAGTGGGTCTTAAGATGGTGGGTGGGGAGGGTCGATTGCCTCCCTGCCGGGGACCTTCGAGGGTTCGGTCTGGTGTTGGGGGGGAGTATGGTGCGAAGTGCCCTGGGTCTCCGAGGTCTCGTTACGGGATGGGTCATGATGGCTGTCAGCTCGATGTCGACGTTCGCCGCGGGGGCGGAGCCGGTCCGGCATGTCCTCCGGTTCCCGGCCCCGCAGACGCACTACGTGGAGGTGGAGGCGACGATCCCGACGGGGGGGGCCTCCGAGGTCGAGCTGATGATGCCGGTCTGGACGCCGGGGTCATACCTCGTCCGCGAGTTCGCCCGCGGCATCGAGGAGATGCGGGCGACGGGCACCGGCGGCAAGCCGCTGGAGATCGTCAAGACGCGGAAGAACCGGTGGAAGGTCGCCAGCGGCGGGGCGGCCGAGGTGAAGGTCGCTTACCGGGTCTATTGCCGGACCATGTCGGTGCAGTCGAACTGGGTCGACGCGTCGTTCGCGATGCTCAACGGCGCGGGGATCTTCCTCACGCGGGTGGACGACGGGTCGCGGCCGCACGAGGTGGCGCTCGAGCTGGCCTCGGCGTGGAAGACGAGCGTCTCCGGGCTGCCGGCCGCACCCGGGGGGCGGCCGAACCATTACCGGGCGGCGGATTACGACACGCTGGTGGATTCGCCGATCTACGCGGGGAGCCCGGCGCTCTACGAGTTCCAGGTCGACGGCGTCCCGCACGTCCTGGTCAACGAGGGCGAAGGGGGCCTGTGGGACGGCCCGCGATCGGCGAAGGATGTGGAGGCGATCGTCCGGGCGCAGAAGGCGTTCTGGGGCTTCCTGCCCTATGAGCGCTACGTCTTCTTCAACCTGCTGGTCGAGTCCGGCGGGGGGCTCGAGCACAAGAACTCGACGGTGCTGATGGCCAGCCGATGGGCCTGCCGGACGCGGCCGGGATACCTCGGCTGGCTCTACCTCGTCAGCCACGAGTACTTCCACACCTGGAACGTGAAACGGCTCCGGCCGGTGGAGCTCGGGCCGTTCGACTACGAGAGCGAGGTGTACACGCCGAGCCTCTGGGTGGCCGAGGGGATCACCAGCTACTACGACCGGCTCTTCGTCCGCCGCGCCGGGCTCTGCACCACCGACGAATTCCTGGCCGGCGATCCGCCCGCGGCCGACGGCGACAAGCCGATGAACGACATCGAGCGGCTCCAGACCACGCCCGGCCGGCTCGTCCAGGCGCTGGAAGCCTCGTCCCTGGACACCTGGATCAAGTTCTACCGCCGCGACG
The DNA here is from genome assembly GCF_011064615.1 of Aquisphaera insulae. Taxonomy (GTDB): domain Bacteria; phylum Planctomycetota; class Planctomycetia; order Isosphaerales; family Isosphaeraceae; genus Aquisphaera; species Aquisphaera insulae. The sequence goes on from NZ_JAALJH010000048.1 coordinate 32,232, forward strand.
AGAACACCGTGAACAGCGGCGTGAGCTACTACCTGAAGGGGAGCGTCGTCGCCTTCCTGCTGGACGCCAAGATCCGTCGCGCGACCGGCGGCAAGAAGAGCCTGGACGACCTGATGCGGCTGGCCTATTCGCGCTACTCCGGCGAGAAGGGCTTCACCGCCGCCCAGTTCCGCGAGCTGGCCCGCGAGGTCGCCGGCGCCGACCTCTCCGACTTCTTCCACAAGGCGCTCGAGACGACCGAGGAGCTCGACTACGCCGAGACGCTGGACTGGTTCGGCCTCCACTTCGCGCCCGACGAGAAGGAGAAGAAGGCGAAGAAGGCCAGGGAGAACAAGGGCGAGTCCGCCTCCTCGAGCCCGGCCAAGCCGCCCAGGGCCTGGCTCGGCCTGGCGACGAAGAACGAGGACGGCCGGCTGATGGTGACGGTGGTGAAGCGCGGGACGCCCGGCTACGACGCCGGCTTCAACGCGGGCGACGAGATCATCGCCGTCGGCGACGACCGGATCCCGGCCGACCAGTGGTCGAAGCGGATGGACGCCTTCCGCCCCGGCGAGTCCGTCTCGATCCTGATCGCCCGCCGCGACCGCCTCCAGCGGATCGCCGCCACCTTCGGCCAGGAGCCCCCCCGCCAGTGGACGCTGGAGGTGGCGCCCGGTGCCAGCCCGGCGCAGAAGGAGCACTTCAAGGCGTGGGTGGCGGGAAAGAATAGCGGGGAGGGGGAGGTGACTCGGGGTGTTCGGGCTGATCCCGTACGCCCCGCGCAGCCCGGCCTCAACAGGAGGGTGTGACTCTTCACACCGAACACAGGGTCGCCTTGCTCTCCGTACGATTTCGAGCGAGGGGCGGCGCCTTGACCCGGGCCTGCAAGATGGCGTTGCCGGCTTCGATGCGGCCTGAGGCCCCCGAATCGGAGGGACAAGGGCACGCCGCGATTTGCGTCACGACCCGGGCACTTGCTGGATGCGAAAATGAGCGCCGTGTGGGACGCCGATGGGGCGCATGCCCGGATCGCTGAGAACATCTCGCCCAACGTAGCCGAATGTTGGTATGAAGGCGTTTTTGATAAATGGAGACGTTGACGTATCAGCCGGGCTGCTGTCCCCTCGCCCCGAGAGCGACAGGTTCGGTATGGAGATCCGCGAGCTGCTTCATGGTAAGCGTCACCACAAGCATCGGATCCTGTTCACGATTCGCGACTCCGATGTTGTCGTGCTCCTTGTCCATCGCTCGGCACGCGCCGAGCTCGAGCCATGGGCCGTGGGACAGGAGCACCCGAACGGATCTCCGATGATGCTGCGGACTCGCAAGGGGCCCGCAAGCCGCGGATCTATTCCCCTCCGGCGGTCTCCCCCGACGGCGCGATGAAGACATCCCGATGCGGGAACTTCTCGAACAACTCCGCCGGCTTGCCGAAGTTGGTGGCCAGGACGTCGGCGGGGTTGCCGGCGATCCACTGGGAGAGGTCGATCGTCTCGTAGACGCCGGTGTTGAAGCCGATCAGGACCCGGCACGGCTTGCTCCCGACGTTCTCGATCGAGTGCCCGTAGCCCTGCGGGATGTAGCCGACGTCGCCCTTGGCCAGGGTCTCGATCCGATACCGGCCGTGCGAGCCGAAGAGGGTGACGCTGATGTCCCCGTCGACGACGTACTGCCACTCATCCGCGGTGGGGTGCCAGTGCAGCTCGCGGAGGCCGCCGGGCTCCAGGTCCAGGACCACGCCGGTCACGGTCTTCGAGATCGGGAACGCGGTCGAGTCGACGCGCCACTCGCGGCCCCCCTTGAAGGTGCGATGGGGCGGGCGCTTGAGGAGCTCGTACCGGTGCGAGAGCGCGGGGGGCTTCCAGCCCTGGAGGGGCTTCGCCATCGCCGCCGGCGGCCGCGCGCCGCGGGCGAAGTAGACCTCATCCTTCGGGAAGCCGTCGAAGGCCGATTCGGGCAGGCCGAAGTTCTTGGCGAGCAGGGCCTTCGGCGTGTGGCCGATCCAGTCCGAGATGCTGAACGTGCCGAACTCCGAGAAGTAGCCGTTGTCGAAGATGAGGATGAAGTGGCAAGGGTCGTCGCCCAGGCACTCGAGCATGTGTCCATGCCCGCGGGGGAAGTACCAGACGTCGCCGGGGTCGAAGTCGTCGGTCTCCGCGCCGCCGGCCGGGTCGATGACCGTGGTCCGCACTCGGCCCTCGAGGACGAAGGCCCATTCGGCGGCCGTGGCGTGCCAGTGGAGCTCGCGCATGGCGCCCGGCTCGAGCCGCATGGAAACCCCGGCGATCCCCTTGGAAATGGGCAGCTGCTTGACGGTGGCCTCCTTGCCGGAGCTGCCGCCGATGACCTTGCCCTCGGACTTCTCGAGCGCGAACTTGAACGTCGGCAGCTCGTCGCCGGCGAGCAGCGGGTCGGGCACGTTGTTCATGAAGCTGGGGTCGCCGGCCTGGGCCGGCCGATTCGCCGCCGCGAATGCGGCCGCGCCCATGCCCGCGGCGAGGAAGTCGCGTCTCTGCATGATGCTTGCTCCCGGAACGTGGCTCGGATGGCCGCCCTCCGCCCGCGAGCGGAGGACGATGGGATCGTAGGGACCGCGTCAATCACGATCCCTGCGCGGGGGCGGCCGCGGGCGTCTCCACGAACCCGGCCGGGGGCAGGGGCGTGGGCTCGACGAAGGACGCCGGGATCGGCCCGGTCAGGCTGCCGAGGAAGGCCGCGATCGACCGGGCGTCGGCCTCGGAGAGCTCGGCGTCGAGCTGGACCTTCGCCATGATCCGGACGGCGTCCGACAGGGTCCTCACCGAGCCGTCGTGGAAGTACGGCGGCGTGGCGGCGACGTCGCGGAGGCCGGCGACCTTGAACACGTCGACGTCGGCCTCCTTCTTGGTCACGCCGAACCGGCCCTTATCATCCTTCTTGCTCCCGGTCGCCCTGCGGTAGTCGGAGAAGACGCCGAACTTGCGGAAGCTCCTGCCGCCGACGCCCGGCCCCTTGTGGCAGTCGGCGCAGCCGGTCTCGAGGAAGAGCCGCAGGCCCGCTCGTTCGGCCTGGGTGAGCGCCTCCGGCTTCCCCGAAAGGTAGTCGTCGAACCGGGACGGGGCGACCAGCGTCCGCTCGAAGGCCCCGACGGCCGTGCCGTAGTTCCTGGCGTTGATCGGCTCGCCGTCCGCGGGGAAGGCGGCGCGGAAGAGGGCCTCGTAGCCGGGGATGGCCTTGAGCCGATCCATGGGCTCCTTCTCCCCCTTGTTGCCGAACGCCGGGCCGCCTATGGCCGCGCCGGCCTGATCCTCGACCGTCGCGAATCGGCCGTCCCAATGTATGGAATTATGAAGGGCCGAGTAGAAAACCGTCGCCGCGTTTCGGGGGGTCACGAACCCCTTCGCGCCGATCGAAGTGGGCAAGGCGTCGCAACCCTGGAACCCGGGCATGTGGCACCGCGAACAGCTCGTCGTCCCGTCGCTCGAGGCCCTCGTGTCGAAGAAGAGCATCCGCCCCAGCCGGACCCGCTCCGGCGTGACCGGATGCCCCTCCGTCGCCGCGTCCCTCGGCAGCGTCGGGAAGGCCTCTCGCGCCTTCGCCAGCAGCGCGGCGTCGTCCCCGTCATCGGCGAGGGCGGCTGCCGACAGGAGCGACAGGCCGGCGGCGAGGGCCAGCGATGCGAAGATGCAGAACTTCCCGGAATCCACCACAGGAACGGATCGATCGCGCATGGGGCTGACCTCTGAGGAGGAAGCTGATTCGGGCCGCTCACTCGGCCCCATTATCGACTGTCAGTCCAGGGATGGCCGCGAGGTCGCCGTCCTTCGTGATCACGACGCCATTCCCGAGAGTGAACGCGACGGCGGCGATCATCATGTCGATGGTCTGCATCGGACGGCCGATCCCGAGCAGTTCGGCGTAGATTCGCCCGTACTCGAATGCGGCATCCTCGTCGAAAGGCCAGACCCGAAGCGCCGGTATGGCCCGCCGGAGACGCCCCATGTTCCGTTCCCGACTCGCGTTCCTCTCGATCCCGGCGACAAGTTCCGCGAGGACAGGGATCGCGATTCCGATCCGACCGCCCCGCGCGGTCTCGTCGCGAGCCCGCTCGAAGACGCGAAGACGGCGATTGATGAAGTCGGACGCGATCCCCGTGTCGAGGAGGAACCGGGTCATTCCCACGCTCCCCGGAGTTCCTCGGCGTGCGACGCGAATCGAGCCTTCTCTCGCTCGCGCCGCGACCGTCTTTCGGCCTCCCAGGCGGCGAGCTCCGCGTCGGTCATCTCCAGGGGCTCGATCGCGTCCATTGCCGCGAGCGCCGCCGCGATCTCGTCGGGCATCAGCTCGCGGTCCTCGTCGAGGAGTCGGCGTGGCAGGTCGACGATGGGACCCGTGATCATCACGACGGAACCCTCGGGCAGGTCGATCGGCGCGTCGACGTGGATCCGGCCGGAGCGGATCACTCCCCTGATGACAACATGACTCATGATCACTCCTCCTATGAACGAAGACCACGCGTCACGTCGCGAATTCCGGAGTCACGCCACAGCCCATGCTTTGCCGCCGCAATTGTACGGCGATTTCGGGGACGATCCAGACCTTGCAGTGAGCATCCTCGAAGCCAGCACCTCCGCAACCCGCCCTCACTCCGAATCCTTGACGTACGGCCCCAGGAACTTCGAGCCGTCGAAATGGATCATGTGATCGGGCGAATCGGCGATCCAGACCTCTGTCTCCCATGCGATGTCCGCCGCGTACTTGCGGAAGTCGCCGACGGACAGGAAAGCGGTCACGTACACTCGGCCGGCCGGACATCGCGAGAGCAAGGATTCCAGCTCGATGTACCGCTTGGGAGTCACGGGCCCGTGGGAGGTCACGGCCTCGATCAGGAAGAGCCATCGTCGCGAGGGATCATGGAGAATGACGTCCGGCAATTTGTCATGATCGGTGATCGGAACGCCGAGCGCGGCCAGCAACTCGGCCTCGAAGATGACGTGCTTCCTGGCGGTGTCACCGAGGTAGAGGATCTCGGCGCCCGCAGCGAACCGAGGGCCGAAGACCTCGATCACGGCGACTTGCAGGAGGTTGTGTTTGCCCGGTGACAGCAGGACCGTCGACGCGTCGGGAAGCCGCAACGGGATTTGATTCGTTTCGCGACTCTTGTGGTATGCGAGCTTCAAGGCCCCGTGCTGGCGCGTGAAGTGCTGGACTGCGGCCTTGAAAGCCGACCTGTTGTAGGTCCGCAGCACCTTCGATGCGCCCTCGGTCAGGATGTAGACCGTTCTCCCGCTATTGGTCGGCCGCGAGGGGTCATCGGGATTTCGATCGACCAGTCGAGCTTGCTCGAACTGGTGGATCGTCTGCCTCCGGATCGTTTCCCGCGAGTTGGCGGCGTAGTCCTTCCCGTAATGCTCTCGCATGAAGGCCATGATGTCCCAGATGCGGAGCGACGGCCGTTGGACCTTCGACCAAGGATCGTCCGGCCCCAGCCCCGCAAGGGCAAGGAGGGTCAAGGCCGATCGCTCGTTCTGCTGCTTTCGCGGCAGGCCCAGGGCGACGAGGATCTCGACGGCTTCGTCGACCTTGCTCACGATGCGAATTCCATCAGGGATTCGGCGAGCGGACTGCGGATCTCGAGGACATCGAGCACGACCTGCTCGATCCGCACGGGCAAACGGTCGTCGTGGGCCATCACACGCTCGCCGATCGCGGCGATGCGGGCGAGGGTGGGGAAGCGGAGGGTGCGGATCTCGGTGGCATTCACCTGAGTATTTCCGCTCAGGATGCGGAAGTATCGGTCCAGGAGCGCCGAATTGAATAGAGCCGTCAGGCCATGGACCTCTGCGGACGTCAGCTCGCGATCCGCGTGATAGACATAATTGAGATGATTCTCGAGGGCCAGGTAGCGGTACGCGTTGCCATCCTGGAGATATCCGCTCGCCGTGAGCCTCCTCCTCTCTTCCTTGGCGCTGAAGCGGCGCAGGAGGACGTAGTTGCGCGCGGCGACGAGATGCTTGAGCGAATCCGGGCTGATCCGAAAGGCCGTGGGCTTGCCGCGCTTCTCCACCGGCCAGATTGTCTCGAACGGCCGGACGTTGTGGGGTGCCAGGAGTGGCGCGTACGGCTCCCCGTCCGGCTCCGACAGGAGGAACTCCTCCGCACGGAAGAGGACGACGGGCCCCGTCGAGATCCGCAGGCCGAGATCGGCGAATCGGTCCTGCCAGGACTCGACCGCGTCCAACAACGCCGCATCGGTGGCCGAGGACGGGAGCCGCACGACCATGTCGCCGGAAGCATCGTCCAGGACCTTCGCGGCCGGCAGGGTGAGTGCCTCCGGCCGATCCGGGATGTCGCGCCCCGGGCTCGTGGTGATGGCGACCGAGGGCGATGCCGCCGTGCCGTCATCCGATCGCCGCGCGTGAGTGATCAGGCTCTCCTGGAGGACGTCGTCGAACGTGCTGCGGCGGCATTCGAAGAGGTGGAAATGCAGCGGCGCCATCCTGGCGAAGAACCAGCGACGGAAGTTGCGGAAATAGAGGCCGTTGCAGAAGCTCCGGGGAGTGATGGCGACGACCTCGCCGCCGGGCCGCAATAGTTCCGCGGCCCGAGCCATGAAGAGCATGTAGATGTTCGTATTGCCCCGGAAGGCTTCGCCCAGCGCCGCCGCGTGAGAGGAGTCGGCCGCCACCTTGAAGTAAGGAGGATTCATGATGACGGCGTCGAAATCGCCTGGATCCCGGCCGACATCGAAGAGCAATCGCTGCTCACGCTGACCATGCGTCCCGAGCAGGAAGTCCTCCTCGTGGATCGAGAAGCTCAGCTCGTGCCCCGCCGCGAGGAGTTCCGCCCGGCACCGTTTCATGTTCGTTTCGAGGAGCGGTAGGATCGCGGCGTCGTTCTCGTAGAGGACGATTTCGACGCGTCTCGACGAGCGGAGCGGCAGGATCCGGTCGCAGACTGCGGCGGACAACGAGCCCACTCCGGCACCCGGGTCGAGCAACCGGAAGCGATCGGGGATCCGTGCGAACATCCCGGCCATGAACCGGCAGACCGAGGCCGGCGTGAAGACTTGCCCCCGGCCCTTGCGGGCCTCGGCGGACGTGGCGGCCTCGTGGCGCCGCTGGAGCGCCATCGACTCGTCCAGCAGGCTTGCGGCGGCTGCATTCGTGGTTCGCATGATCGGCGATCGTCTCCTCAGCCTCCAAGCTTACCACGGGCCGCGAGACTAGGATGAGGCTGAATGGGAATCGCCCCCCCGCGACAGATGTACCTACCTCCCCTCATCCTTCCTCAGCAGCGGCAGCGGGACGTAGAACGTCAGGTAGCGGTGGCCGTCGGTGAAGAGCTCGCCCTGGGGGCTCTCGACGAGGACGGTGGCCCGGCGGGTGATCCGGTTGATCCGGCCGCGGTAGGTGGTGCCCTCGAGGTCGAAGCGGACATCGTCGCCGACCCGGACGTCGAAGGCCACGGCGGCCTGCTCGCGGGGCGTGACCAGGTCGTGCGTCACCCCCTCGTGGCCGAAGATCCGCCGGGAGAGGCGGTGGAAGTTCTCGGCGGAGCAACTGGACTGCCCCCAGCCCAGGAACTCGGCCAGGTGCAGCAGCTCGTGCTCGAAGATCCGCTGCAGGGCCTCCAGGCGGTCGGCACAGACGAGGCCGCCGACGATCACCTCGCGCTCCACGTCCTTGAACGTGCCGAACAGGAGCGTGGTCGAGACCGAGATCTCGTACTCGACCTGGTGGACCGTCCGGCCGTCCTTCTTCCTCACCCTGCGGAACTGCCGCATCGTCTGGCCGCCCGCGCGAGTCAGCCGGCGGGAGAGCCGGAAGCCCATGGGATGGGCGCCGTCCTCCATGAGCATCTCGCCGAGCAGGCCGCGGAAGAACTCGCGGTCGTACAGCGAGAAGAGCGCCTCGAGGTCATCGGTGCCGATCATCGTGAAGTTGGGGGCGCGGAGCTGGGGCGATTGCTCGAGCATCGCGTCGTGGATCCGCCGGGCGCGGACCGCGACCTCCGCCGCGGGGAAGAGGAGCGCCGCGAGCTTCGCCTGACGTTCTCGCCCCGGCCCCGGGGCGTCGTCCGTGAGGGGATTCGGTCTCATCGCTCTTGCGGGCCTCGGTCCGCGTCGCCTGCTCATTCCGGCGGTTGCGTCGCCCTGGGGATCATCTGGATGCAGACGGGCATCGGCACCTTGATCGGGGCCCCCACCCGCGATAGCCCGCCGGTGGATCCGTCGATCCGGAAGACGACGATCGTGTCGGAGTCCTGGTTCTCCGCAAGCAGGCAAGAGCCCGTCGGGTCGATGGCGAAGTTCCGCGGCGTCTTGCCCCCGGTCGAGGCGTGCCCGGCGGCCGTCAGCTTGCCCGTCGACTCGTCCACGGCGAAGATCGCGATGCTGTCATGGCCGCGGTTCGACCCGTAGACGAACTTGCCGGAAGGATGCACGTGCACGTCCGCCGTGTAGCTCGTGCCGCGGAAGTCCGCCGGCAGCGTGGAGACCGACTGGATCTGCGTCAGCGAACCCTTGTCGGCGTCGTAGGCGAACGCGGTCAGCGTGTTGCCCATCTCGCTGATGACGTACGCGAACCGGCCGCTCGGATGGAAGGCCAGGTGCCGCGGCCCGGAGCCCGGCGGGACCGCGCCGAAGGCCGGATCGTTCGGCGTGAGGAGCCCCTTCTCGGCGTCGAGCCGATAGACCATCACCTTGTCGAGCCCGAGGTCCGCCGCCAGGGCGAACCGGTTCATGGGGTCCACGTTGATCGAGTGCGCGTGCGGGCCCTCCTGACGGCCCTTGTCGACGCTCGACCCCTCGTGCTGGATCGAGCACGAGGCCGGCTTGAGGTGGCCGTTCTCCGCGATCGGCAGGCAGGCCACCACGCCGTTGTTGTAGTTCGCCACCAGGACGTTCTTGCCCGTCCGGTCCACCGTGAGGTGGCACGGCCCGGAGCCGACGGAGGACTGCTCGTTCAGCTTCGTGAGCTTGCCGGTGACGGGGTGGATCGCCATCGCCGTGACGCCGCCGCCGGGCTTGCCCTGGAACCGCCCGACCTCGCTGACCGCGTAGAGCTCCTTACCGCCGGGGCGGATGGCCAGGAACGACGGGCTGGCGAGCTTCGCGACCGGGCCGTACTCCGTGACCTTGCCCGAGGCCGGGTCGAGCTCCAGGAGGTAGATCCCCTCGCTCGGCGTCTTCCCCCCGGTGTACGTCCCGACGTAGACCCAGTAGGTCCCCTTCGCGTCGTCCCGGGCGGTCGCCCCGGATCCTTCCGCCGCGCCGGCGGAGGGCCCTGCGGCGTTGGTCGCGATGGCGATCGCGAACGCCCAGGTGAAGGAGCCGATCGACCACACGGGACGACGATTCGCCGACGAGACGGGCATCGCAACTCTCCCTGCTCGGACGTGCCTCCAGGCCACAGACCGACGTTATCACAGGGGAAAGGGGCGGGCAAGGACCGCCCCGGCGCCTGCCTCGTTGCAATGCGCCCCTCGACCTGATCCGATGGGGCCGTACGAGGCACGCCGGGGCGTGAGGCCCGGCGGCGGACGATTGTGCGGAACGCGAGAGGACACGACCCATGGCGAGAGACGACGCATCTTCCCGTCGCTTCCTTCCTCCCCGGCTACTGGCCCTGACCGCGGCGATCCTGGCCTGCACGCCGGCGGCGCGGGCCGACGATGCGGCGATCACCGTCGAATCGCTCCTGCGGCGGATGGCCGACACCTCCTGGCTGGCGACCCCTCCCGCCGAGGGGGAACGCACGGTGCAATTCTCCAGCTACGATCGCGCCACGAAGCTGGTCGACGGCAAGATCGTCGACCCATTTGCGAATGGTGATGTCGGCAATTATCTCCGCATCGAGGGTGACGGCGGCCGTCGGGAATTCGTGCTCGCCGAGGCGAACGGCCCCGGCTACGTCTCGCGGATCTGGAGCGCCAATCCCGACGGCGAGCTGCGGATCTACGTCGACGGCGCCACGGTGCCCACGCTGGCGGCGCCGTTCCCCGCGATCACCAACGGCGAGGTCGCGCCGTTCGGCGGCCCCTTCGGCCATGACGCCTCGCGCGGGCGGAACCTCTATTTCCCATTCCCGTTCGCGAGGTCGATCAAGATCACGACGACCACGGGCAAGCAGTATTTCCAGGTCAGCGTGACGACGTTCGCCCCGGGGACGAAGGTGGAGAGCTACTCGCCGGGGGTCCTGAAGCGAGCGGAGCCGGTCGTCGAGGAGGTCCGGCGGGCGCTCCTCGATCCGGACCATCGCAGGGCTCGAGGCACCTGGCATCACGGGACGACCGTGACCGTGCCCGCGGGAGGGGAGGCCGTCGTGATGTCGCGCGACGAGGCCTCCGCGATCGGCCGGATCCTGGCGGCGGTGCAGGGGAGCGAGGGCGCGGAGCGGGACGAGGCCCTGGCGCGGACGCTGCTGACGATCGCCTTCGACGGCGCGGAGACGCCCCAGGTCGCCGCGCCGCTCGGCGACTTCTTCGGCACCGGCCCGGGCCTCAACGCCTTCGAGTCGGTCATCCACACCGTCAGGGCCGACGGCACGATGATCGCCCGCTGGTACATGCCCTACCGCAAGTCCGTCCGCATGAAGCTCCGGAACTTCGGCACGACGCCGCTGACGGTCCGGTTCGCGATCGTCGGCAGCGAGCACGAGCCCCCCGCCGATCCGCTCACCTTCCACGCCCGCTGGCGGCAGCAGGACGACGTCCCGACGAAGAAGGGTGAAGGCACGCTCGACTGGCCGTCGCTCCGCGCTCAAGGGACACCCGGCCGATTCGTCGGCCTGCAATTGAACATTCATAACCCCGTCTCGGCCTGGTGGGGCGAGGGGGACGAGAAGATCTACGTCGACGGCGAGAGCTTCCCCAGCACCATCGGCACCGGGACCGAGGACTACTTCGGCTACGCCTGGGGCAGCCCCGTGCCCTACTCCAACGCCTTCCACGCGCAGACGCGATGCGACGGGCCCGGCAGCAAGGGGAACAACAGCGAGATCCGCTACCAGGTCCTGGACGCGGTGCCGTTCCATTCGTCGCTGGCCTTCGACATCGAGCTCTGGCACTGGGAGGCCGTGAAGGTCCAGTTCGCGACGCTCGCCTACTTCTACGCCGGGGCCGGCGCGAAGGTGGAGCCGGGCGTGCCCGACCTGTCGGGCCGGAAGGTCCACCCGAAGCCGCCCATCCACCGCGAGCCGGGCGTCGTCGAGGGCGAGCGGATGAAGGTCCTGGGCAAGACCGCGGGCGACGTCACCGAGCAGGCGATGGGGGGCTTCGGCGAGTCCTGGTCGGGCGACTCCCAGCTCATCTGGCCGGTCCGCGAGTCCGGCGCCACGCTCGAGCTGGAGCTGCCCGTGGCCAAGGCCGGGTCCTACGACCTGGCCGCCGCCTTCACGAAGGCCGGCGACTACGGCGCCTTCGGCCTGACCCTCGACGGCAAGCCGCTCCAGGCCATCGACCTCTACGAGCCGGCGCCGCGGGTCGTCCACACCGGCCCGGTGCCCCTGGGCAAGGTCACCCTCGACGCGGGCAACCACGTCCTGGGCGTCCGCGTCACGGGCAAGAACCCGAGCAGCACCGGCTACCTCTTCGGCCTGGACTGGGTCAAGCTGACTCCGGTCCCAGCCAGGTGAATGTGTGTTCGTAACTTGTAGGGTGTGTCAAGCGGGGCGCGGACGCACCGGACCACCGCGTCATGTGGAGCATGCGACGATGCCGGCGGACATGACCACCGCCTTGCGAGTCGTCACGAGCCTTCTGTGCTGACGAGCCGATCCGGTGCGTCCGCGCCGCGCTTGACGCACCCTACAAAAGAGCGAAAACACGAGCAATCGATCAGGGTGTTGCCTTCCCCGCCGCCCGCCGGCTGTACGCCTTCGCGTGGACCTCCCGGGCGGCGGCGACGAGCTCGGGGTAGGGGGTGTCGGTGACGCTCAGGAAGCCGATGTTGTAGTTCTCACCGTCGTAGGAGCGGCCGGTGATCGGCTCGTCGACGTACTGGAACCAGTGGCAGCCGACGAGCGCGGGGTGGTCCAGGACGCTGCCGACGTACTCGCGGTAGATCGCCGCCCGCTCGTCCTGGCTCGATGCCGAGACAAGCCCGGTGTGGAACATCCCCCGGTCGAGCGCGCCGACGTGGAATTCGCCGATGATCGCGGGCTTCTTCAGGCCGTTCAGGAATCCCCACTTGGCGGGATCGACCTTGCGCTCGTAGATGTTGAAGCTGACGACGTCGCAGATCTCGGCCGCGGCGGCGATCGCCTCCTCGGTCCGCCAGGCGAACCGGCAGCCGAGGTACAGGTGGTCCGGGTCCTGGGCCTTCAGCTCGTCGCGGATCGTCCGGAAGTAGGTCCGGGCGAACTCGGTGACGAACGCCCTCAGGTCGTCCCGCATGGCGTCGGTCCACTTCGATTGCGACCCGGCGGGATGCCACGGGGCCTCGAGCGCCTTCCAGTCCGCGATCTCGGCCTTCCAGGCGGCGTTCAGCCTCGCGATCTCGGTGTACTTGGCCCGGAGCAGGCCGACGATCGCGCGCTTGGCCGGCGAGCCGTCCGCCGAGGCCCCGAGCGCCCCGATGGCCAGGCCGACGCGACCGGCCTGGTCGCCGAATCCGCCCCAGCTCAGCTCGTTGTCGACGAAGTAGCCGATGCACCACTCGTCCCCCTTCACCTTGGGGACGACCCGGGCCAGGCTGGCCTTCACGTCGAGGGCGAACTGCGGGTCGAACGGGTCGTGCATCTTGCCCCAGTAGTCCGAGCCGCTGCTGACCCGCGCGTGGTTGCCGTCGATGTTGGCGGTCGCCGTGTAGGGGACCTTGCCGTTCTTGTAGAACCGTGGATCCGACCAGTTGCCGATCGTGTTGAAGCCCCACGACGGCAGCCGCTCGAGCGTCCGTTCGCGCCAGGGCCTGAAGGCGTCGCGGCCGTACACGCGCTCGAGGTTGGCGGCGTAGAAGCTGAAGGTTCGGCCCTGCTTGACGGGGCCGGAATGGATGCCGAAGGCCATGCCGAAGTGGCGGGCCAGCGGGTCGGCCCGGCCGGGGAGGCTGGCGAACATGGACTCGCGCTTCTCGACGATCGTCTGCTCGCCCATCGTCACCACGTCCACGCCCAGGGACACGAACGGCGCGCCCTCGGGATCGACGAGCCACCACCGTCCGTCGCGGTAGGTCGTCCGGAAGAATCCGCCGGCACGTTCCCGCGGCCCGTCCTTCCAGCCGCCGAAGCGGTCGCGGTCCGAGGGCGCGGGATGGGCCCGGAGGTCGGCGGCCTCGGCCTCGTGGCGCGCCTTCAGGTCGGCGACGGAGTGGACCTTGCCCGGCCAGTCGGCGCGGGCGTACTGGCCGAAGCCGTCCACGATGCCCTCGAGCGAGGAGCTCGCCGCCGGCACGATCGACGCGGAGCGGATCTCGAGCGAGCGGGCCCGGGCCGGGCCGTGGAGGAAGACCTGGAACATCGTGATATGCGAGGGATTGAATGTCTCGTCGCCGAAGACCGTCAGCTCCCGGGCGCTCGACGCGCCGGGCAGCGCCCGCATCCCGTGGGCCATGGGGTCGACCTTGCTGAGGGGGAGCGTCAGGGTGGTCGTCTGCCGCGGGGGGAGCGTCGCATGGCCGGTCCGACAGTGGCGGATGCCGTCGGCCGACGGGTCGTCGTCGACCCGGACGTGGACCTCGAGCTCCTCCGCATCCAGATTACGAAGCTCCAGGGCGAAGGATCGCCCGGACCAGTCCCAGGGCTTGCCGCCCGGCGCGGGGAAGCGGATGTTGGGCCACTCCGCCGGCTCGAAGGTGACGCGGACCATCTCCGGCTTGGCCCCGTGTCCCGCCTGGGCGTTGCTCCGCTCGTGGGCCCACAGGTTCAGGGGCACGCCCCTGGCGGCGGGGCCGTCGGCCCGCGACGTCGCGAGCGAGAAGGCCGCAAGGGCGATGGACAGGACGGAGAGCATGGGCCGCGTCGTCATCGTTCGATCCTCATCGCGGACGGGTCGGGGCATGGAGTCTCCTCCCGAGTATAGTTCGGACGTTCGCCCGTCGTGAGATCCCACCGCGGCGGGCGCGGGGACCTCTCGTCGCCCTGGCTCATTGCAATGGGCCCCGGCCTTTGCTTCCATTGGGGGATTGCGACGCTGGCAAGTCCGCATCCGAGGGCGAAGAGAGAGGCGATCCATGGCGCGACACGAGGCATCCCCCCGCATCCGGCCCGCGCGGCTGGCACTATCGACGATCGCGGCGTTCCTGGCCGTCGTCGCGCCGTCGAGGGCCGACGACGAGGCCGTCACGGTCGAGTCCCTGCTCAAGCGGATGGCCGACACCCGCTGGCTCGCCTCGCCGGTCGCCGAGGGGGAACGCACGGTGCAATTCTCCAGCTACGACCGCGCCACGAAGCTGGTCGACGGCAAGATCGTCAACCCGTTCGCCAACGGCGATGCCGGCCATTACCTTCGGGTGGAAGGGGAAGGGGACCGGAAGGAGTACGTCCTGGCGGAGTCGCAGGGGCCCGGCTACGTCTCGCGGATCTGGAGCGCCAACCCGGACGGCAACCTGAGGATCTACATCGACGGCAACGCCACGCCCGTGCTCGCGGGGCCCTTCCAGGCGATCACCGAGGGCAAGGTCGCGCCATTCACCGCGCCGTTCGGGCATAACGCCTCGATGGGCCGGAACCTGTACTTCCCGTTCCCGTTCGCGAGGTCGATCAAGATCAGCACCACGAAGGGGGACCAGTATTTCCAGGTCGCCGTGACGACGTTCGCCCCCGGCACGAGGGTGGAGAGCTACTCGCCGGAGGTCCTGCGGCGAGCCTCGCCGGTGATGGAAGAGGTGCGAGAGGCGCTCCTGAACCCGGCGATGGGCCGGCCGGCCGACGGCGGCGGCTGGCAGTATCGAGGCGTCGTGGAATTGCCGCCCGGGGGCGAGGATGAACTGCTGGCCATGCCGCTGGCCGGCTCGATCCGCTCGATGACCGCGAAGGTCAACGGCGAGGACGTGGACGAGGCCCTGGCGAAGACCCTCCTGACGATCACGTTCGACGGCGCCGAAGCGCCGCAGGTGGCTGTCCCCCTGGGCGAGTTCTTCGGTTCCGGACCGGGCCTCAACCCGTTTCAGTCGGCCGTGCACACCGTCGCCAAGGACGGGACGTTGACCGCCCGCTGGTACATGCCCTTCCACAAGTCGATGCAGGCGCGCCTGAAGAGCTACGCGACGAGGCCGGCGCGGGTCGCCATCACGGCCTTCGGCGACAACGACGAGCCCCCGGCCGGCACGCTGACCTTCCACGCCCGCTGGCGGCAGCAGGACGACATCGCGACGAAGGGGGGCGACGGGACCATGGACTGGCCCTCGCTCCGGGTCTCCGGCGCGCCCGGGCGGTTCGTCGGGCTCCTGCTCGACATCTACAACCCGGTGAAGGCGTGGTGGGGCGAAGGGGACGAGAAGATCTACGTCGACGGCGAGAGCTTCCCCAGCACCATCGGCACCGGGACCGAGGACTACTTCGGCTACGCCTGGTGCAACCCCGAGCTCTACATGAATCCGTTCCACGCGCAGACGCGGTGCGACGGGCCCGGGAACAAGGGGAACAGCAGCGAGATCCGCTACCAGGTCCTGGATGCGGTGCCGTTCCATTCGTCGGTCGCCTTCGACATCGAGCTCTGGCACTGGGCCGCGGTGAAGGTCCAGTACGCGACGCTCGCCTTCGCCTACGCGGGCGACGGCGCCAAGGTCGAGCCGGGCGTGCCGGACCTCTCCGCGCGCAAGCTCCACGCGAAGCCGCCGATTTTCCGCGAGGCGGGCGTCCTGGAAGGGGAGACGCTGAAGGTCCTCTCGAAGACGGCCGGGGACATCTCCAACCAGCCCATGACGGGCTTCAGCGACGGCTGGTCGGGCGACGATCAGCTCTGGTGGCGGCCCGCCGAGGCCGGGGCCAGGCTCGAGCTGGAGATCCCCGTCGAGAAGGCCGGGACCTACGCCCTCTCCGCGGCGTTCACGAAGGCCTGCGACTACGGCATCTTCGAGCTGACGCTGGACGGCAAGCCGCTCAGGGAGATCGACCTTTACGCGGCGAAGCCGAACGTCCTCCACACCGGGGCCGTGCCGCTCGGCACAGCCGCGCTCGAGCCCGGCAACCACGTCCTGGCGGCGAAGGCCGCGGGCAAGAACGCGGCGAGCGTCGGCTACATGCTCGGCCTGGACTGGGTCAAGCTGACGCCGGCGGGGAATTGAATGTTCGTCGCAGGACTGGCGTCCGGCCCGGGAGGATATCCGTCGCGACCCGGCCTCAGGGCACCAGCTTCCGCCGTCGCCGTGTCGGCCCGATCGCCGGTGCCGGCGCGGGCCGGCCGGCCCTGAGGGCGTCCAGGGTCTCGATCACGGTGAAGGCGGCCTGGGGCTTCGCCAGCGCCAGGGCGTTGGCGTGCATCAGGTGGAGCTTGCCGGGATCGCGGATCAGGCGATCGATCTTGTACGCGAGCGCCGGCAGGTTGTTGGAGCGGATCGCGATGCCTTCCTCGAGGAGGTGGTCGGAGTTCCGCTCCTCCTGGCCGGGGATCGGGTTGATGACGACCATGGGGAGCCCCTTCGCCAGCGACTCGGACGTCGTCAGGCCGCCGGGCTTGCCGACGAAGAGGTCGGCGGCCGTCATGAGCTCGTCCATCTCGGTCGTGAAGCCGACCAGGTGGAAGGCCACGTTCGAGCGGCCGAGGCCGCGGACGGTGCCGGCCAGCCGCTTTCGCAGGTCCTCGTTGCGGCCGCAGACGACGACGGCCTGGGCCGCGGTCGAGAGCCGGCCGAGCGCCTCGATGATGTGCCCCACCGGGCCGACGCCGAAGCCTCCGGCCGAGACCAGGATCGTGAACGCGTCCTCGGCCAGCCCGTGCTTCCGCCGCATCGCCTTCGGGTCCTTCGGCTCGGAGAAGACCGGGTCGATGGGGATGCCCGAGATCGTGACGACGTCGCCGGGGAGCCCGAGCGCGAGGAGGTGCTCCCGGGTCTCTTCCATGGGCACGAAGTAGTGATCCGTGCCCCGGTTGAGCCACATGCCATGGACGTCGAAGTCGGTGACGATCACGGCGTTGAGGATGTTCATGTGCTCTTTCCGCTTGAGCCAGCCGATGATCTCCGAGGGGAGGAAATGGGTGCAGATGGCGACGTCCGGCTGGTAGTCGTTCAGCAGCTTGACGAACGGCCCGGTGTTGAGCCGGTCGAAGGCCAGCCGGATCTTGTCGTCCTGGCCCGGATTGTCCATCCGGTCGTAGAGCCAGCCGAGGACCTCCGGCGCCTTGTTGACGAGCTCGAGGTAGGCGCGCGAGTAGAGGTTCCGGAAGACGCTGTTGGTGTACTTCAGGACGTCCACGTTCTGGACCTGGGAGGCGAGGCCCCGGATCCGCAGGGCCTTCTCGATGGCGTCGGCCGCGCGGAGGTGCCCCGCCCCGGCGCTCGCGGACAGGACCAGGACCTTGCCGAGCATGGTTGCCTCCGATCGGATCGTCGCGGCGTGCGGGTTTCGAGATTCCCGGGATCGCCCGTAAGTCTAGTGGAAGTCTCGACTCATGTCTGCCGGCCCCCCCCGGGTGCGGGGCTTTTCGAGATTCCCCTGCAAGGAATTCTCGGACGCGGCAACGATATTGAGGAGCCATGGAAACTCTCAAGCCAGCCCCCACGACCGAAGCCGGAGGAGACGGCGAGCCGGACTGGCCGGCGGCCCTCTCCGCGCACGACCGCTGGCTGCGGCGGGTCGTGGCGTCGCGGGTGCGAGAGGACCAGGCCGTCGACGAGGTCATGCAGGAGGTCGCGCTCGCGGCGATCGCGCAGCGAGCCCCCTTGCTCGACCCTTCGCGGCTGGCCGGATGGCTCTACCGCCTGGCGATCCGCCAGGCGCTGCTGTATCGCCGCCGGGCCGGCCGGCGACGGGCCCTGATGGACCGCTACGCGGTTCGCGAGCCTCGTGGCGAGGAGGATTCGAGCCCCTCTCCCCTGGCCTGGATGTTGCACGACGAGCGGCGGGACCTCGTGCGGATCGCCATGGAGAAGCTCCCCCCGCGCGACGCCGATCTGCTGACGCTCAAGTACGCCGAGGGCTGGAGCGCCCGCGACCTGGCCGACCGCCTGAGCGTGGGGCTCGCCGCGGTCGAGGCGAGGTTGCACCGGGCGCGGAATCGACTGCGGATCGAGCTCGCGGCGCTCGCGGTTGAAGGTGAAAAGAGTCGAGGTCATGAAGTCTGAGGTTCGGCCCATGGAATCGCTCGATGCCCTGATCGACCGCATGGTGGACGGCCCGCTCCCTCCGGCCGAGCTCCGCGAGGCCGTGGCCCGACTGGACGGCGCCTCGGTGATCGAGGGCTGGAGGCGCTGCGGCCTCGCCTTCCTGGAGGCGCAGTGCTGGCGAGAGGCGATGGGCGATGATTCTGGTTCCTTGACCATGCGAGTGACCCCCGGCGTGGAGCGAGCCCTTTGTCCCCCGGGCGGGGCGAATCTTCCGGTCCCCTCCCCCCTCCGCGGGGGAGGGGATCAGAGTCCGCTCGCCGAACTTGTGGGCAAACCCGGGGCGGTGAGGGAAAGAAGAGTTCGCGCGATCACCGCTTCATGGAAGAGTGCCGTGGCGGCCGTCATCCTGCTCGCCCTCGGCGGCGGCCTCGGCTGGCTGGGGGCGACCGCGACCGCGACGCCGGCCCCGGAGCAACAATCGCCCGTGGTCGCGACGACTGCCGGGCCAGGGCCCGCGCCTCCGCTCACGCCCGGCCAGGTGCCCGGCCTGCCCGCCGACCGGATCCCGACCGTCCGCGAGGTCGCGAGGCTCCGGTTCGGCGACGGCCCGAATCACGCGGAGATCCCCATCCTCGACGGCCCGGGGCTCGATGCGCGTCGGCTCATGGAGCAGCCTCCGGCCGTCTCCGACTACCAGCAGGCCGCCCTCCGAGCGGAGGGTTACGAGCTGAGGCAGGACCGCCGGCTCCTGCCGGTCCGCCTGGGCGACGGCCGCACCGCGGCCGTCCCCATCGATCGCGTCCGGGTCCGTTACGTCGGGAATGAACCGCTGTAGATCCCGAGCGTGCCTCGTCGGTCGTGTCGTGTCGTGTAGGAGCCGGCTCCGTCCGGCGACCGGGTGAGCCCTGGCCGATCGGATTGCCCTCCGCGGCCGCGCTCGCTTTACGCCTCCCCTCGAAAGGAAAGGATCGAAGAATGCGATTGTGGAATGTCTGTGGAGTCGTGGGATGCCTGGGAATGGTTCTTGGGCTGGGTGCGCCGCCGGCCCGGGCGCAGCAATCGGCCAGGCCGCCCATTGAGCCGGTGGAGTTGAAGGGGCGCCTCCAGGGAACGATCAACGGTGACAGCAGCAACAACCAGGTCACGGCCTGGTTCGTGCCAAACGCGGCCGCAGCCCTCGCCGGCCCGTCGATCCAGCTCCTGCCCGCGGACGACGCCACGCGGGCCCAGCTCAAGCTGCCGGACGGCCGGGGCCTCATCGTCACCGCGGTCCCTCCCGCCAGCGCGACCGGGGTCCAGAAGGATGACATCCTGCTCCTCATCGACGACACCCCGCTCGCGAAGCCCCAGGACCTGGAGGCCCGCCTGAAGGCTGCGGGAGAGAAGACGCTCAGGCTGGACATCCTGCACGAAGGCAAGCCGAAGTCGCTGACGATCCGACCGTTGGTCGTCGCCACGTTCGAGGAGGTCCGACCGGCGCCTTCGGCCTACTGGATCGGCGTGCGGGTGACGCCGGCGAGCCCCGCACTCCGGAGCCAGCTCGGCCTGGAGGCGGATGGCCTCATCGTCGCCGAGGTCCTCAAGGAAGGCCCGGCGGTGAAAGCGGGCCTCCAGGCCCATGACCTCCTGCTCAAATTGGAAGGGCAGCCGCTCAAAGATCAGGCCCAGCTCACGGGCCTGGTGCAGAAGAGCGGCGGCAAGCCCCTGAAGCTGGATATCCTCCGTGCGGGCAAGCCCGTGCAGCTCGAGCTGACTCCGGAGCCCCGCAAGGACGAGAACGCGCAAACGACCAACTCGGAGCTGATCTACCAGGCGCTCGTCACCCACCCCGGCACGGTCTTCTCGGGACAGGGCCAGGATTTCTTCCTCAGCCTCGCCCCGGGCCAGGAGACGAACCGGTTCCAGACCGTCTTACAGGCGCCTCCCGCGGATCAACGGATCGACGCGCTCGCCGCCCAGGTGAAGGAATTGCAGAAGGCCGTGGAAGAATTGACCAAGGCGATCAAGGATCGCAAGTGAGCCACATGCCTTCGTGCGCAAGGAGACGGGCGGCCCCCGGAGAGAAATGCTCCGGGGGTCCGCCCGTCTCGCGTTTCGAATCAGACGCCGAGATGTCCGGGCCCACTCAATGATGGGCCAGGGCGAGCTCGCCTTCCTCCTCATGCTCGTGGTCGAACGCGAACTCGAGCGGGTTGCCCATGGCCAGGGCGAACTCGTGGTCGACATCGTGCTCGCCTTCCAAGGCCGGCTGGGCAACCGGCTCGACGTTGCCGCCGGCGGAGCGGACGAGCTCGGCGAAGGCGCCGTCCTTCTGGAGGAGGTCGCCATAGGAGCCGGACTCGACGACACGACCCTCCTCGAAGACGAGGATGCGGTCGGTGTCCAGCAGGGTCGTCAGCCGGTGGGCGACCAGGATCACGGTGTGCCGGCCGCGGGCGGCGTCGATGGCCTCCTGGATCTTCTTCTCGCTGATGTTGTCGAGCGCGCTCGTGCCCTCGTCGAGGATCAGGATCGGCGGGTTGCGGAGGAAGACCCTCGCCAGCGCGAGTCGCTGCCGCTGGCCGCCGGAGAGGTTCTGGCCGCGTTCGGCGACCCGGGCCCGGTAGCCGCCGGGCATGCTCAGGATCTCATCGTGAATGCACGCCAGCCGGGCGGCCTCGCGGATGCTCTCCGGCGTGGCCCCCTTGCTGCCGTAGGCGATGTTGGCCTCGATGGTCCCGGAGAAGACGAACGGATTCTGGCCGACGTAGCCGATCATCCGGCCGATCGACTCGCGGGAGACGCTCTCCAGCGGGACGCCGCCGAGCATGGCCGAGCCTCCGGTCGGATGGACCAGCCGCATCAGGGCGCGGAGCCACGTGGTCTTGCCGCAGCCGGAACGGCCGGCGACGCCGATCGTCTCGCCGTGGCGGATGGTCATGTCCAGGTCGTGGAGCGCCGGGCGGGAATGCTCGGAGCGGCCCGGGTAGGCCACGGTCAGGCCGTCGGCCGTGAACACCGGCTGGCCGATCTCGAGCGCGGGCTCGAGCGGGTGGGCCGGGTTGAAGGACCGGTCGACCGGGGTGCGGAGGAGGTCGATCAGGTCGCCGATCCGGAGGCTGCTCTCGTGGGCCTCGTCGATGAACCGGTGGACCTCGTTGAGCGGGCACATGACGTTCAGGTAGAGCATGGAGAACGTCACGATGTCGCCGAACGCGATCCGGCCGTTCACGAACAGGTAGACCGCGAACGCCAGCACCAGGATATGGAAGAGGCCCTCGTTGAGCGCCTTGCCGGAGCCGAACAGGGACATCTCGAAGTGGTGGCGGATCTCCCGGGACCGCATCCGCTCCGCCGTCTTCGCCACCCGGCGGGTCTCGCGGCGGTGGGTGTTGGCGGCGCGGACGTAGTCGATGCCGCCGAGGAGCTCCACCACGGTCCCGTCCATCCGCTCGCGGGTCCGGAGCAGGTCCAGGCGGATCCCCTTCTGGGTGATGAGCTGGCAGATCGTGAGGATGAGCGAGATCGGGATCACGCCGGCCATCACCAGCGCGACCCTCGGCTGCTTGGAGAGCACGGCGGAGATCGCCAGGGCCCCCGTCATGAGCGCCGGGACGAAGTCCAGGAAGCTGATCCGGAGGAACCGGACGAAGCCGTCGGCGCTGCGGTTGATCCGCCCGTAGAGGCCGCCGACCTGATCCTGGGCCAGGGTGGAGAGGTCCACCTTCATCAGGTGGCCGATGAGCCGGACGGTCATGTCGCGGTTGATCCGCGTGCAGGTGTTCTCCACCAGGTAGCGGCGGAGGACGTTCATCGATTCCCGCGTCAGGTAGGCCAGGCCGATGAGCCCCAGATAGAAGGCGGCGACGCGGAGGATCGCCTCTCGCGTCAGGCCGGCGGTGTTCCGGGGATCCACGGAGTCCACCAGCAGGCCCGTGCCGACCGCGATCGCCGTGCCCCCCGCGCTGGCGAGGAACATCACCAGGAGCGCGCCGCCGAGCGCCCAGCGGTGCCGGGACGGCACCAGCCTCCAGACCTGCCGGCCCCGCCGGCCGATCTGGCCCAGCTCACGGCCGACCTCGCGCAATCGTCCCGTCCAGCTCGGAACCATTCTCTTCCCCCCCCGCGGAGGCCATTCGGCCCCCTCCGCTTCGATACCCTCGCCCCGATTCTGACCCGCCCCGACTCACTTCACCTCGAATCCTTGCCGCGACGTCCGACCGAGATCCGTTCCGTCTCGACTCGCCCGGCCCGCCCGGCCGGGCTCATCCTGCGCGACTAACACCCCGCGTCATCACGGGACCTTCTCGAAGGATCGGAGAGGAGGATAGGAAGCGAAGAGGGCGGACGACACGGCCCGCCCTCATTGCGTCTCCAGAATAGTACGTAGATTCCGCCGCGGATTTTGGGGCGATTTTCTTTTTTTTCCCGTCCCCACGCGGACGCCCTTTTTTTCGTATCAAGTGAGGAATAGAGAGGACGCCGGTGAGCATCTCGTACGGAAGACCTCTCGCGGTCCTACCGCAGGGGCAAGCCCTTCAGTGGATGGCCTCATGATTCGGGTCGTCCGTCGGGAAATACCTCGGGCCTCCGTTCCGGCGCAGTTCTTGCAGCATATCTCGGTCGTTGGACCGACCCCACAGGACAGGATATAAAGGATTCACATCCATGATTCCGAGTGACAGTGTGATGCCCGCCCCCTCGCGAAGTCCGGTCTCCGCCCGCCCCGCGCGGCCGCGTCCCCGGACCGAGGCGATGGACCGGCCGCCCCTGATCGCCCGCGACGAGGCCCTGGTCGTCGATGAACGCTCCTCGCTTCGACCCGCCCAGGTGGTGGAGACCAAGCTCACCCGGGTCCTCAGGGACGCCTCGCTGCCGATCAGCCATCTCCAGATGCGCGGCCTGCTTCGCAGCCGGTAGCGTGCTTCCTCCTCGGCTCGACTGAAGCCCGACCGGACGACCCTCCCCTCCTCTCGATCCCGTCCCGGTCGCCTCCCGTCGCGATCCATCCTCCCCCGGGAGGAGCGACGCCACCTCCAATGAAAGTTTCGCGAAGGTTTGACCTTCGTTGCACGCCCCCGGTGCGCCGGGAGCCGGCGAGGCCCGCCCCTCGGCGGGCAATCCTCCGCCGCCCGCTCGGACCGCCCCGGGTGATTGGCGATCATCCCAGCGTCACGCGGACCTCGTGCCGCTTGCCATCGTCGGCCAGGAAGACATGGCCGTCCTGGCAAGAATTACCGTCGAGCGTGAGGGACACGACTCCCCGTTCCACACCACGCGGGTTCTCCACGATGATGTGATAGGTGGATGACCCGGATCGGTATTCAACCTCGTAACGATCCCAGGACGCGGGGATGCATGGGGAGATTGCCAGGCGGTCGGCGGATCGCTCCAGGCCGAGGATGGATTCCAGGCCCGTCGTGTAGAGCCAGCCGGCGGCCCCCGTGTACCAGGTCCAGCCGCCGCGGCCCGCGTGGGGAGGCCGGCTGTAGACGTCGCCGGCCATGACGTAGGGCTCGACCGTGTAGGTTCGGGCGCCTCCCGGCGTGCTCGCGTGCTCGATCGGATTGATGAGCCGGAAGAGCTGATGGGCGCGCGTCCCTTCGCCAAGCTCGGCGAAGGCCTTCACCACCCAGGCGGCGGCGTGGGTGTACTGGGCCCCGTTCTCGCGGATGCCCGGCAGGTAGCCCTTGATGTAACCGGGCTGGAGCGGGCCGTCCTCGAACGGGGGCGTGAGCAGGAGGATCAGCCCGGGATTCTCGCGGACGAGCCGGTCCAGGACGGATTGCATCGCCGTGCGGACGCGCCCCGGATCCGCCCCCGCGAGCGCGCTCCACGACTGGGCGATGGAGTCGATCTGGCATTCCTCCGAGAGGGCCGAGCCCAGGGGCGCGCCGTCGTCGGTGAAGGCGCGGAGATACCACGAGCCGTCCCAGGCGTGGGCCTCCGCCGCGGCGAGGAGGGCCCCGGCCTGTTCGCGACACCGGCCGGCGCGGGCCGAGTCGCCGCGGGCCTCGGCCATCGGGGCGAAATCGCGGAGGCAAGCCGAGAGGAACCACGCGAGCCAGACGCTCTCGCCGCGGCCCTCGACCCCCACCCGGTTCATGCCGTCGTTCCAGTCGCCGGAGCTCATCAGGGGGAGGCCGTGGCGTCCCAGGCTGGTCCCCCGGTCGAGCGCCCGGAGGCAATGCTCGTAGAGCGGCCCCGGCTCGCCGGCGTCGGCCGGCTCCAGGTACTGGTCCGCCTGGCCCGCTTTCAACTCCGGCGCGGAGAGGAACGGGACGACCTCATCCAGGATCGCCAGGTCGCCCGTGGCCCGGACGTAGTGCGACGTCACGAACGGGAGCCAGAGCAGGTCGTCGGAGATCCTGGTGCGGACGCCCCGGCCCGCCGGGGGATGCCACCAGTGCTGCACGTCCCCCTCGACGAACTGGCGCGACGCCGCCCGCAGGATCTGCTCGCGGGCCAGCTCCGGCGCGGCGTGGAGCACGGCCAGCACGTCCTGGAGCTGGTCGCGGAACCCGAAGGCGCCGCCCGACTGGTAGAAGCCCGACCGGGCGAAGAGCCGGCAGGCGACGGCCTGGTAGAGGAGCCAGC
Source organism: Aquisphaera insulae (assembly GCF_011064615.1). Classification (GTDB taxonomy): domain Bacteria; phylum Planctomycetota; class Planctomycetia; order Isosphaerales; family Isosphaeraceae; genus Aquisphaera; species Aquisphaera insulae. The sequence goes on from NZ_JAALJH010000048.1 coordinate 56,971, forward strand.
GGTTCATCATCAGGTCGAAGGCCGGGTCCGGGGTGCGGACCCTCGCCGCGGCGAGGATCTCCGACCAGCGGGCGGACGCGGCCGAGATCGCGCGGCCGACCTCGGCCGGATCCCAGTAGCGGCGGACCAGCACGCGGGCGGCCTCCGCGTCGTCCGCCTCGCCCAGCAGGAAGGTCAGCTCGACGGATTCGCCCGGCGGGACCTCCACGGTCGCCTGGATCGCCGCGCACGGGTCGATCGCCGGCCCGGTCCGGCCGGAGAGGCTGGCCCTCCCGAGCGCGGCGGGGGCGGCGGGCGAGCCGTGCCGGCCGAGGAACTCCGCGCGGTCGGCGGTGACGCCGCGCGGCCGATGATTGACGTCGGCGAAGGCCACCCGCCCGGAGTAGTCCTCGCGGAAGGCGTTGCGGGCGAGCAGGGCCCCGGTGTCGGGATCGAGCTCGGTCACGACGTGGGGCGCGGCGAACGTGCGGTTGGGGCCGAGCACCCACTCGGCGAAGAAGGTGACCGAGAGGGTCCGCGGCCGGCCGCCCGGGTTCTTCAGGCGGAGCCGCATCAGCTTGACCGGGTCGGACGGGGGCACGGCCAGGCAGAGCTCGTGCTCGATGCCGTGGGCGTTGCGGAGGAAGGTCGTCGTCCCCGGCCCGTGGCGGACGACCGTCGGGGCGTCCGAGGGGATGGGGAGCGGGGTGGGGCACCAGGCCTCGCCGGTCTCCTCGTCGCGGACGTAGAGGACCTCGCCGGGCGGGTCCAGGACCGGGTCGTTGCTCCAGGGGGTCAGGCGGTTGGTCTGGCTGTTCCCCGCCCAGGTGAAACCCGCGCCGGACTCCGAGACGAGGAAGCCGAACTCCGGATTGGCGATCACGTTGACCCAGGGGGCCGGCGGCAGGGCCGGCCGGGCGGCGGCGGCGGGCTCGATGAGCATGACGTAGTCGCGTCCGTCCTCGGAGAAGCCGCCGAAACCGTTGGCGAAGGCCAGGGGGCCGGCCTCCGGCGGCGACTGGGGCGGCCGGTCCGGGATCGGACCGGAGGGCTCGAAGTGCTCCGGCAAGGCGCGGGTCCAGTCGACCCGCTCGAGCTGGCCGGCGAGCGCGCCGCGGGCCCCGTCGAACGTGACGCGGGCGGCGGCCTCCAGGGTCGCGGCCTCGCGTTCGGTCAGGTGGTCGCGGCGGAGGACCATGACGCCGCCGGGGGCGTTCATCAGCTCGCCGCCGCCGGCCTCCTTGACCAGGACCTCGATATGCTCGCCCAGCACCTCCGCCTCGCCGGACCGCTCCTCGTTGATGACGACGAGGTCGGATTCCAGGCCGCGGTCGCGGAGGAAGGCGTGCGCGGCCAGGAGCTGCCGCAGCAGCGTGAGCTCGCCGGCCTCCGCCACGCGGACGAGCAGGATGGGGCGATGGATCGAGAGCCCATGATGCGTGAGGGTCGCGTAGCCGCCGCCGGGGCCCCCGGGCGGCCCGGAGCCCAGGGCGTGGCCCCGCAGGCCCGTCCCGGCGAAGAGGAGATGGCCGGCCAGCCGTTGGAACAGGTGCGCCTGCTCCGACGCGGCGCTGCCGTGGCCGTGCTCGACCTGGCGCTGGGCCCACGCCAGCTCGAAGGCGCGGGCGACGGCGCTGAGGCCGTGGTACTTGTCGGCCAGGGCCAGGGCCTCGTCGTGGGACTCGGCCATCGCCAGGGTGAAGCCGGCGACGGCGGAGTTCCCGGGCGCGATCCGGAACCGCCGCCGGAGGCTGAAGGCCGGGTCCAGCACGGGGCCCGTCGTCCCGGAGAGCGTCGCGCCCTCGTCCAGCGCCGCGGGGTCCGCCAGCGATCGCCCGCGGCCGATGAACCGCGCGCGGTCGGACTCGTGCTGGATCGGGCCGACGACCTCGCAGCCCGGCGCCGAGCGGTCCGACGCCATGACGTGCACGCCCCAGTGCGCACGCTCCCCGGGGGCCCTGGGCCGCCTGCGACAGAGCAGGGACTCGCTCGCCGCCACGTACTCGGTCTCGAGGAAGAGCTTGGCGAAGGCCGGGTGGGCCAGGTCCGAGCCCGGATCCGCCAGGACCGGCTCCATGTAGCTGGTCAGCTCGATCTCGCGGGGCGAGGGGCCGTGATTGGTCACGGTGATCCGGCGGACCTCCGCGGTCTGCTCGGGGGAGACGGTGACCTCCAGCAGGGTCTCGATCTCGCCGTCGCGGCGGCGGAAGGAGGCCTTGTCGGCCGAGAAGACCACCTCGTAGTCGTCCGCCGGCCTGCACACCGGCTGGTGCGCCGCCGACCACGTCGCGCCGGTGGACGCGTCGCGGACGTAGAAGAACTGCCCCCAGCGCTCGGACGTCGCGTCGGGCCTCCAGCGGACGACGTCCAGCCCGTTGCAGCGGCTGTAGCCGGAGCCGGCGTTGCTGATCATCACGTGATAACGCCCGGCGGAGAGGAGGTGAGTCCGCGGGCTCGCCGTGGCGGCGGACGTCAGCCGCCGGCTCAGGAGCGAGCCCTTCGATACCCCGCTCGGGCCGTCGCCCGCCGCGAACTCCTGGTCCTCGGCGGCGGCCGCGTGGCCGGCGGCCCTGGGGGGCTCGACGATGGGCGTCTCCGCGGGGATCCGCTCCTGGAGCAGCAGGTCGGCGGCCCGGACCGTCGGGTCGGCGTGGAACCGACGGGGCATGATCTCCTCGCGGACCACGTTGGTCAGCGCGACCAGGCTCATCCCCTGGTGGTGGGCCATGTAGGACCTCACGACGGCCGACGTCTGGCCGGCGTGGAGCCGCCCCGGCGTGAAGTCGATCGCCTCGTAGTAGCCGTAGGGCCCCTCGGCCCCCTCGCGGGTGAGCCGGCGGAGATTCGCCAGCGCCTCGCGGGGGGCGATCATCGTGGCCATGAGCGTGGCATAGGGGGCGACGACGCGATCCTCCTCGAGCCCGCGCTTGAGGCCCAGGCCGGGGACGCCGAAGGACTGGTAGCGGTAGTCGCCCTCGAGGTACTGCGCGGCGAAGGCGCTCTCGGAGACGCCCCAGGGGAGGCCGAGCTGGCGGCCGTACTCGATCTGGCGGGCCACGGCCGCGTCGACGGCCTCGGCCAGCAGCGTGCCGGGCAGGCTGCGGAGGAGGAGCCGGGGCATCAGGTACTCGAACATCGTCCCGCCCCAGGAGAGCAGCCCGGTCTTGCCGGCGACCCGGATGAACGGCCGGCCGAGCTGGAACCAGTGCTTCCGCGGGGCGTCGCCGCGGGCCACGGTCAGGTAGCTCGTCAGGCACGACTCGGAGGCGAGCAGGTCGTAGCAGGAGACGTCCAGCCGCCCCTGCGCGAGGTTCGCGCCGATGGCGTAGAGGTGACGCTCCGTCTTGTAGAGCGGCCGGAAGTCCATCGCCGCCGCGAGGGCGTCGGCGCGGCCGATCAGGCCGAGGAGGCGGTCTCGGAGGTCGTGCAGGTCGCCGGCCGCCGGGATCTTCGCGTCGCCGCCGGGCGCGGCCCCGAGCGCGGCAAGCTCCGCCCGACGCTCGGCGGCCAGGGACAGGAGCCGGTTCGCCCAGCGGGCGGGCGAGCCGGGATCGTCGTCCCCGTCGCGGCCCGCGGCGAGTCGCGCCGCCAGCGCGGATGCCTCCTGCTCGAACCGGTCCAGCCACGAGGCCCATCCCGCGTCCGAAGGCTCCTCGCGGAGCAGGGCGTCGATCGCCGGCGCGAGCCCCGCGCGGTCGTCGCCGACGAGCCCGAACGTGTCGGCCAGGCCGGCCCTGAGGGAGGGGCCGACGATCGGCTCGCGGAGCTTGTCCTTCAGGCCCTGCCTGAGGCCCACCAGGCAGCCCAGGAAGTTGCCGCTGTCCACCGTCGAGATGTACGCCGGCGGCAGCGACTGGAGGGTCTTCGTGTCGTACCAGTTGTGGAAGTGGCCCCAGTGCCGCTCCATCCGCTCGAGGGTGTCGAACGTCTTCTCCAGCCGGTCGGCCAGGCGGAGGAAGCCCAGGTAGCCGAGGTCGTGGGCCGCGAGCGTGGAGACCAGCAGCAGCCCCTGGTTCGTGGGCGAGGTCCGGTGTGCCACGCGGCCGTCGGGGACCTCCTGGTAGTTGTCCGGCGGCAGCCAGTGATCGGCCTCGCCGACGAACGTCTCGAAGAAGTTCCAGATCTTCCGCGCGATCCGCCGGAAGGCCACGCGGGCCTCGTCGGAGAGCGGATCCTCCACGATCGGCGTCGGCCGGCTCACCCACCAGGCGACCAGCGGCGCGGCCAGCCAGAGCAGCAGGAACGGAGCCGCGGCCCAGATGGCCGCGTGGTTCAGGAGTGCGATCGCCGCGGCGATCACCAGGGCCGTGGCCGGCGAGCCCCACATGCTCGCGGCGAAGTCGCGGATCCGGGCCCCGAGGCGGGCCTCCGTGGAGGCCGCGGTCTCCCACTCGAGCAGCCGCTCCCGCGAGGCGAACAGCCGCCAGAGCGTCCGGCCGATGGCGTCGCAGAGCAGGCGGGATTGGTCCGCCAGGAACGTCGCCGAAAGCAGCGCCTGGCCCGCCAGCGACGGCACGCTCTCCTTCCACGCCCTCAGCGGCGTCAGCTTGCCGGAGCGGATCGCCCCCAGGATCGCCGCCGTGGCCCACTTCACCAGCGGCAGGCCCAGCACGAGCGCGGCGATCGCCGTGTAGAGCCACGGCGAGCCCGGCAGCACCGTCCAGCCGACCGCCAGCATGATCAGCACGGCCGGCGGCACCAGGCTGCGGCGGAGGTTGTCGAACAGCTTCCAGCGCTCCACCAGCGGCAGCACGTTCCGCCGCCGCTCCACGGGCGGGGCGGCCGTGGTCGCGGTCGCGGCCGGCTCGACGCCCGTGCCCGGCGCGGGGACGGGGACCGTCGCGCCCAGCCAGGGCAGGAGCTGCCAGTCGCCGCGGACCCAGCGGTGCTCGCGGCGCGCGTAGGCGTTGTAGCGGGCGGGGAAGTCGTCGAACAGCTCGGTGTCGCTGAGCAGCCCGCACCGCGCGTAGTTCCCCTCGATGAGGTCGTGGCTGAGGACGTGGTTCTCCGGGAAGGTGGCGCCGACGGCCGCCTCGAAGGCGTCCACGTCGTAGATCCCCTTGCCCGTGAAGCTCCCCAGGCCGAAGAGGTCCATGTACGCGTCCGAGGCCGCCGTCGAGTACGGGTCGATCCCGCCGGAGGACGCGAGCAGCCCGGCGAACCGCGAGTGCGTCGCCGCCGTGAGGTGGAAGCTCACCCGCGGCTGGAGCAGTCCGTAGCCGCGGACCACCCGCCCGGCCCTGGCGTCGAACCTCGGCTGATTGAGCGGGTGGGCGATCGTGCCGATCAGGCGGTTCACGGTGTCGCGGGGCATCTGGGTGTCCGCGTCCAGCGTGATCACGAACCGGGTCCGCGGCGGCGCGGAGAGGTCCCCGCTCCGGACGTCGTACGTGGTGTCATCGTGGCCGCGGAGCAGGCGGTTGAATTCCGAGAGCTTCCCGCGCTTCCGCTCCCAGCCCATCCAGCAGCCCTGGGCCGGGTTGAACAGCCGGCGGCGGTGGAAGAGGTAGAAGAGGTCCGGGCCGTCCCCCGCGTATCGGCGATTCAGCGCCGCGATCCGCTCGAGGGCGTCGGCGACGAGGGCCCGGTCGCTCGGCATCTCCTCGTTGGGCGCGTCGGCGAAGTCGGTCAGCAGGGCGAACCGGACGCGGGCCGTCGGGTTGGCCAGATAGTGGGTCTCCAGCCGCTCGCAGAGGGCCTCGGCATTGCCGGGGCGGGCGAGCATCGACGGCATCACGACGAACGTGGCGAACTCCTCCGGGACGCCGTCCTTGAACTCGAGCTTGGGCAGGACGCGAGGCGGCAGGAGGATCGTCAGGAGGTGATTCACCAGGCCGATGACGATGTCCGAGAGCGGCAGGAGCCCGGCCAGCAGCACCGCGAGCGTCGCCCGGGACCACCCGAGGCGGCCCCCGCCGGTCAGGGTGCCGGAGGACCACCCCAGCCATCTCAGCGCCAGGGCCATCAGGACGGCGATCGTCCCGAAGTAGACCAGCCGAGGGTGGTCGAGCACGGCGCGGAGGATCCGCTCGCCCGCCGTGGGCCGGTAGCCGAAGGACCTCTCCAGCATGGCCCGGCCGCGATCGATCAGGTAATACCCGACGTGCCCCCGCGCCGGCTCGTCGCCTCGGTAGGACGCGGCCAGCTCGTTGGCCTTGCGCGCGACGGCCAGCTCGTCGGCGTCGCTCTGGCGGGCGATCATCTCGACGGCCTTGCGGTATCGGTCGCTCGTGGGGAAGTCCTGGTGGACATAGACGCCCGCCGGGTCGTCCTTCAGGACCTCCTGCACGGCGCTGCAGCGTTCGAAGTAGAGGTTCCAGTCGATGGCCGAGAGGACGCGGAGGCTGAGGACGCAGTTGCCGACGGTGATCTGGTTGGCGGCCTGGCGGTGGTGCTCCTTGCCGATCATCGCGTCGATGTCGATCCGCCTGTCGGCGACCGCCGCCTCGAGCCGATCGATCGCCGGCCGGGCCGCCGGCCCGAGGTCGCGGAGGACCTGCACGAGCCGGACCACGAACGGCGGGGTGAACGCGTCGTCGGGCGAGGGGGTCGGCTCCGGTCCCGCGGTCCGGCCCCGCTCCCCGGTCTTGAGGATCTCCTCGGACCAGCGGTCGGCGCGGCCGCGTTCGTCCCACCGCCAGAGCATCTCGTCGGCGAGGCGGCGGAGGTTCTCGATGAGGACCAGGCGGCACATGGTGGGCAGCGCCCAGAGCTCGCCGATGGTGAGCGGTGCGACCTCCTGGAAGGCCTGGACGAAGCGGGTGATGCGGTTCTCGTCGAGCTCGCTGTCGGTGTGGGCGACGAGCGCCAGGGCGACGGCATAGACGCGGGGGTATCCGGCCAGGGGGGGGACGCCGATCTTGGGGAGCACGGCGTCATAGCCGCGGGGCATGTCCAGGCGGATCTCGCGGAGGACCTCGTCGACGATCGGGAAGTTGTCGGCGAGCCAGTCGGCGTCGATCCCGTGGATCTGCTGGCGGCCGGCGACGCCGAAGATCCGCCGCCGGGCCATTTCCAGGGCCTTGCCGTTGTCGACGAACCGGTTCAGGAGCGGGCTGATCCGCCGCCGGGGGCCGCTGAGCGTGCAGGCCGCCGCGAGCCGTCGCGCCCGGCCTTCCAGCCGCTCGATCCCGAGCAGCTCCGCGCGGATCGGCCGCTTGCCGATCAGGTCGGGGAGCTGCAAGCCGTCCTGGTCCACGCCCGGAGCCGCACTCGGCCCACCCCCCGCGGGGGCGGGGGCCTCGAAGAAAGAAGAACTCATGCCGTCGCCATACTCCCGTCGAGGGGCCCGCGCCCCGTCGGCCACCCGAGGGGGGCGATCGCGTCGCGGCCCTTGCTTGCCGCGGTTCCCGGGGCGAGCTCGCCGGGGCCTCGCACCCCGAGTGGCCGCCGAACCGCCCCGGATCCGCTCGTGCCGGGGGCGGGGCGTCGCCGCCACGGCCCTCGCCTTGATTCACGACTCGGGGCCCGGCCCTGGGTCGCGGTAGGTATCCCGCCGGGGTACCCGATCTCTCCCGCCCATTCTAGGATCGATCCGCCTCGTCTGAGAACGGGTCTCTCCTTCATCGTCCGCTCACGGGGCCCGGCGTCGGCCGGGTTCGGGGACGCCCGGGGCCGCCGGCGGATTCGTCCGCCCGGTCACGACGACGGCCCGCGAGTGGACTTCGCGAGACGATAGGAGACGCGACCCGAGGCGATGGCCCGAGGCGGCGACGACCAGCCCCATCTTCGTCGTCGCCTTCATGAGGGCCCAGCCGTCGCGATCGCCGTCCGACCCGCGCCGCCAAGGACCCGGCCGGCGGCGGCGGCTGGTTGCCAACCCAGGTCGAACACCCTTCACGTCGCCCGACGGCCGCGGCTATACTGGGCCATCCCACGTGAGTGCACGGCCGCGGACCGTCGCCGGAAGGCAACCGTTTGGATCCGCTCGGAGCCCAACCTCCCCGGGGCTCCAACCCCATGATCGCGATCGAAGATCGGGGTCGGCGTCCAGCTTCAACCATCATGATGGAAAGAGGGCGTCCATGAGCGCCGAGAGCCCGCGAACAGAGACTCCCGCCCCGGAGATCATCGGGCCGCCGAACGCGACGGAAGAGTCGGCCCGGCCGGCACCCGCGAAGGGCGAGGGGGCACGCGGGGGCTCACGCCGCCCGGTCCTGATGTGGGGCGTGGGCCTGGTGGGCCTGGTCGCGGCGGCGAACTACCTCGCCCCGAGCATCTCGCGGGCCTTCCGCACGGTCTCCACCGACGACGCCTACATCAACGGCCACGTGACGATGGTGGCCCCGCGCGTCCAGGGGCAGGTCCTGCGGGTGCTCGTCGACGATAACATGCGGGTCTCGAAGGGGGACCTGCTCGTGGAGCTCGACCGCGAGCCCTACCAGGTCCAGGTCGACATCCAGAAGGCGGCCGTCCACAACGCGGAGACCGGCCTGGTGGCGGCCGAGGCCGAGGTCCGTGCGGCGCTCGGGAAGGTCCGCAGCCTGAGGTGGAAGCTCCAGACCTCGATCGAGCAGGTTGATAACCAGGTCGCCCTCCTGCGGGCCCGGGTCGCGGCCCTGCGCAGCCGCGAGGCCACGCGCGACCGGGCGCGGGCCGATTTCAACCGAGCCCGCATGCTGTTCGAGCGGTCCGCGATCTCTCGCGAGGAGCTCGACCAGCGTCGCGAGGCGGAGCGGATCGCCGATGCCCTGGCTCAGGAGGCGGTCGAAGAGGTCTCCGAGGCGAGGGTCTCCCTGGGGCTGCCGCCGAAGCCGGAGAAGGGGGATCTCGCCGACGTCCCGCCCGAGATCAATCAGACTTTCTCCGGCGTTCGCCAGGCCCTGGCGGACCTGGCGCAGAGCGTCGCCCAGGTCGGGCTTCCGCTCACGTCCACGAAGCGGACGCCGAAGGAGGCGATCGAGGAGTTCGTGCGTCGCGACAAGGACGGGGACATCGACCGGATCCTGGAGCAGATCGTCCCCCAGTCCCCGGCCGTCCGGCAGGCCCAGGCGAGGCTGATGCAGGCCCGTCGCGACCTGGCCAAGGCCGAGCTGGATGAGCGCTACTGCGACGTCGTCAGCGAGATCGACGGCGTGGTCACCCGGCGGAATGTCAACCCCGGGAACAACGTCCAGCCCGGCCAGGGCCTGATGGCCGTCCGCTCCACCACCGAGATCTGGGTGGACGCCAACTTCAAGGAGACGCAGCTCGCCGATCTCCGGATCGGGCAGCGGGTGGACTGCGAGGTGGACATGTACGGCCACAGGCAGTCCTTCGAGGGGCGGATCACCGGCTTCACCATGGGGACCGGCCAGACCCTCTCGCTGCTGCCGCCCCAGAACGCGACGGGGAACTTCGTGAAGGTCGTGCAGCGCCTGCCGGTGAGGATCGAGCTGACCAACTACGACCCGGCGAAGTCTCCGCTCTTCGTGGGCCTGTCGGTCGTCCCGTACGTGTACTACAAGGAGCCCCCGGCCGGCCCCCACGCGGGCGATGTCCTCCAGCCCATCCGGGAGCTTCCCAAGCGCCCGGCCGCCGGCGAGTCCCTCTCCGCCGACGGGCGCGGATCGCCCGGGGAACCCAACGCCCCTCCGCGGCCGACACCCGGCGAGGCCGGCCGGCCGCTCTGAGCCGGACGAACGACCGTCGCGACGGATTCCCCGCACCCAACTCGCCCGAGAGGTTCGCCCTTCGATGAACGAGGCATCACCGGATGCGCCGGCCTCCCACGCTCGGGCTCGCAACCCGTGGCTCGTCGCCGCGGCGGTGGTCGTGCCCACCTTCATGGAGGTGCTGGACACCACCATCGCCAACGTCGCGCTGCGGTACATCGCCGGCGGCCTCTCGGCGTCCAACAACGACAGCGAATGGGTCATCACCAGCTATCTCGCCGCGAACGCGACGATCCTGCCGATCTCCGGCTGGCTCTCCGCCAGGCTCGGGCGGCGGAATTACTTCCTGGGCTCGATCGCCGTCTTCACCCTCGCCTCGGGCCTCTGCGGGATCGCCTCCAGCCTCGAGGAGCTGATCCTCTTCCGGATCCTCCAGGGGCTGGCCGGCGGCGGCCTCCAGCCGTCCAGCCAGGCGATCCTGATCGACTCGTTCCCCCCCGCGAAGCAGGGCGCGGCGATGACCGTGTTCGCGATCGCCGGCCTCATCGCCCCCGTGATCGGCCCCACGCTCGGCGGCTATCTCACGGTGTTCTACGACTGGCGCTGGATCTTCTACATCAATATTCCCATCGGCATCCTCGGGATCGCCGCCGCCTGGTTGATGGTCGAGGACCCGCCCTACCTGAAGGCGACGACCGCCAGGCTGCGGAGCCAGCCGCTCAACCTCGACTACATCGGCCTCGGCCTGCTCATCCTGGGCGTCTCCTGCTGGGAGATCCTCCTGAGCAAGGGGCAGGAGTGGGACTGGTACAACGATCCCACCTGGCGGGCGCAGGCGATGGCGATCGGCTTCGGGATCTCGCTCGTCGGGCTGATCATCCACTCGTGGCGGAGCTCCGATCCGGTCGTGAATTTCCGGCCGCTCGCCAACCGCAACTTCGCCGCCTGCAGCCTGATCATCTTCTGCGTCTACGCGGTCCTGTATGGATCCTCGACGACCCTCCCCGCGCTGCTCCAAACGCTCTTCGGCTACGACGCCTATGCGTCCGGGCTGGTGCTCTCTCCCGCGGGGGGAGGCTCGGTCGTCATGCTCCTGACCGCCGGGTTCCTCCTCGGCCGCGGCGTGGACGCGCGGTACCTGATCGTGGCCGGGTTGTTGCTCATGACGGCCGGCTCGTACTGGATGGCGGTCATGAACCTGGAGATCAGCCCGCTCCAGGCCGTCTGGCCCCGGGTCGTCACGTTCATGGGGATCTCCCTGATCTTCGCGCCCCTGACCGTGGCCGCCTTCCAGGGGATCCCGCAGGAGCTCCGGGGGGCCGCGGTGGGGCTCTTCGCGCTCCTCCGAAACGAGGGGGGGAGCGTGGGCACCTCGCTGGCCAAGACGTTCGAGCAGCGGCGAGCCCAGTTCCATTCGGCCCGCGTCGGCGATTACCTCGATCCGTTCAACCCGCACGTCCGCGAATTCCTCGAGCAGACCCGCGCCTCCTTCCTCCAGGTCACAGGAGATCCGGCGGGCTCTCAGCTCGCGGCGGTGCAGACCCTGGAGGCGCTTCGGGCCCAGCAGGCGGAAAGCCTGGCCTTCTTCGACGATTTCTGGCTCTTCGGAGTCGTCGCCTTCTCCCTCATCGCGCTGGTCTTCCTGATGAAGCCGTCGGTGGCCGAGAAGGGCGCGCACATCGCAGCCGAATAGCCGGGATCGCGGGCCATCGTGTTGAGCCCGCGCGTCGGTTCTGATGCAATGCGGAGACGGGCCGCGATGCCGCGCCACGCCCCTCGCGATGCGCCCGCGGTCGTGCCCCGCTTCAGAGGGAGAGCCATGGACAGAACCCGAACCCGCCCGATCGTGGCGATCACGCTGCCACTCCTCCTCGCCATCCCGGGCCTCGCGACGCATGCGGACGGGCCCGGGGCCGCGACTGCCGACGACGCCGCCTCGGTGGACCTCCGCCCGGAGTTCGAGCGGTTCCACCTCACGACCCGTCGCCAGGGGCACCGCGGGACCTGCTCGGCCTTCGCCCTCACCGGGGCCATCGAGTTCGCCGCGGCCCGCCGGCGCGGCGAGGGGATCCCCCTGAGCGTCGAGTTCCTCAACTGGGCGTCCAACCAGGCGAGCGGCGTGAAGGAGGACGGCGGGTTCTTCTCGGACCTCTGGAAAGGGGCGACGGCCTACGGCGTCTGCCCCGAAACGGACATGCCCTACGCGGCGACGTTCGACCCCGAGATCCGTCCCGGTGAACCCGCCTTGAAGAGTGCCCGCGCCCTCAAGGACCTGGGCCTCCGCCTCCACTGGATCAAGGAATGGGACCCGAAGAAGGGACTGGACGACGCCCAGCTCGCCGCGGTGAAGAGGACCCTCCGCGACGGCTGGCCGGTCTCCGGCGGATTCCTCTGGCCGAAGGAGGAACGCTGGGACGACGGCGTCCTCCGGACGGCCCCGCGCGATGCCGTCCGCGACGGCCATAGCATCCTGATCGTCGGCTACCGCGACGACGCGAAGCAGCCCGGCGGCGGCGTCTTCCTGATCCGCAACTCGGCCGGCCCCGGTATCGACGGCATGATGACGTTCGCCTATGCGAAGGACTACATGAACGACGCCGTCTGGGTTGAGTCGAAGACTCCGCAAGCCCGGACGGACGCCGACCGCTTTCCGGGTGATATCCTCGGCGGCCTCGCCGCGCCGCCGGTCGGCCGCAACCGACGGGTCTCCAGCAACGAACAGCCGCGCTGGGACAGCGAGAACATGGACATGACCTGGCTCCAGCCCGGTCAGGCGCTCGAGCTGCCGCTGCTGGAGGGGCCCGGCGTCATCACGCACATGTGGTTCACCAGCCATGCCGGCCGGGTCAACGAGCTCAATGCGCTCTCCCTCCGGATCTACTGGGACGGCCGCAAGGAGCCGGGCGTGGAGGCCCCCCTCGGCGACTTCTTCGCCGTCGGGCAGGGGAGGTCGGCGTCGGTCGAGAGCATCCCGGTGCAGGTCTCGCCGACCGGGGCGCTGACCTGCTTCTGGAAGATGCCCTTCGCGAGGTCCGCCCGGATCGTCATCACCAATGACAACCCGGATCGCGGCGCGGGGTTGTACTGGCAAGTGGACTGGACGCAGCTCGATGCCCTGCCACCGAAGACATCCTACTTCCACGCCCAGTACCGCCAGGAATACCCCGCGGTCGGCGGGCATGATTATCTGATCGCCGACCTCGTCGGCTCGGGCAAGTACGTGGGGACGGTGCTCTCGGTCACGCTCGCCCAGGACGGATGGTTCGGCGAGGGGGACGATTTCTTCTTCATCGATGGAGAGGCCGTCCCGAGCCTCCAGGGCACGGGGAGCGAGGACTACTTCAACGATGCCTGGGGCTTCCGCGCGCGGACCGGCCCGTGGTTCGGCCAGCCTCGCTGGCAGGGGGACCGCGCGGGGGATTCCGGCGTCGCCTATCGCTGGCATGCCCCGGACCCGGTCGGCTTCGCGAAGTCCCTCAGGTTGACGATCGAGCACAAGGGGAACTACGACGACGACCTCCAGGGCTTCTACCTTGAGCGGCCGGACTTCCTCAGCAGCGTGGCGTTCTGGTATCAGACCGGCGAGCCGAGGCGGTTCGCCTCGCTGCCCCCCTGGAACGAGCGCCGGGTCCCCTGGCGGCACGAGCATTTCGTGAGGGCCTTCCGCGACGCCAAGGCCGTCGGCGGGGCGAAGCCGGAGATCCGCACCGAGGGCATGTTCGGCGCCCGGCCGCTGCTGGCCTGGCCCAACCGCGAAGTTGGCGCGAAGCTGACCATCCCCTTCTCGGTCGCCGAGGCCGGCCGCCATGCAGCCCGCCTCAGCGGCATGCAAGGGCCCGCCTATGGCAAATACGAGGTCCAGATCGATGGGCGACGCGTGGCGTCCATCGACCTGGGCGCCCGCGAGGAGGACGAGCTCGACCTCCTGCTCGGCACCGTCGACCTCCCGGCCGGCAAGCATGAGATCGCCTTCGTGGCCGAGGATGGCCGGCCCCTGGCCGTGGAGATGCTCCGCCTGTTGAAGCTGACCCCGCCCGCAACGCGGCCCGTCAAGACGCACCACGAGGCCCACTTCGTGCGCCTCGGCATCGGCCGGGCGATCTACGCCTATCGCCTCGCGTATGACCGCCTGCCGGCGTCATTGGACGAACTGGTCGCCGCCGGCCTGATGCCCGGACGGTTCCTCAAGGATGAGAACGAGAAGCCCCTGAAATCCCGCCGCGAGGGGGACTTCCTGATCGTCGAGAGCCCCGGCGGCTGGACCCATCGGTGGCAGGGGCTGGACCCCCGGCGATGAGCGAGCGGGGCGGCTTTCGCGATGGTCCGGCTGGGCCGATTCCGGTATCATGGAGGTGTGGCTGGGGCCGCTCGCCGGGACCTGCGGAGGAGCCGGATGTCATCCGTAACACGAGTCGCCGCCACCCTCGATGATCTGGCTCGCCACGAGGGCAAGGCGGAATTGATCGCGGGCAGGATCGTCCCTCTCATGCCGACGGGCCGCAAGCCGAGTCGCGTCGCCTCGAGGATTTTTCGGAGCCTGGACGATCACGCCGAGGCGACCGGGCGGGGCGAGGCCTACGCCGACAACACGGGCTTCACCGTCCCGACCCTGACATCGGGCCGGCAGTCGTTCGCCCCGGATGCCTCCTACTTCCTTGGCCCGTTCCCGGCAGATCAGATGCGGTTTCTCGAAGGCGCTCCGGCCCTCGCCGTCGAGGTCCGGAGCGAGAACGACTACGGCCCCGCCGCCGAGGATGCCATGGCCGCCAAACGCGCCGATTACTTCGAGGCCGGAACGGCCGTCGTCTGGGACGTCGATCCGATTCACGAGCGAATCCGCAAGTTCCTCTCCGACGATCCCGGCCATCCGCTCGTCTTCCGCCGCGGGCAGGAGGCCGATTCCGAGCCCGTTCTCCCCGGCTGGCGGCTGGCGGTGGACCGGGTTTTCGGGTGAGGAGTGAGGCGGCGAATCGAGTCGTCCGCGGCACGAAATTGGGCGTTATCATGGTCCGTTCGGTCCTCGCGAGGTTCCGTCGCCTGCGCATGAAGACGCTCAAGCCATTCGGCGATCCGGGCCACTCAAGCGGGCTGAGGCTGAGCCTCGGCGACCGCGACGGTGGCGTCGCGCAGGCGCTCGCCACCGAGTTCGTGGGCGTGGCCGGAGTCGAGGTCGTGGAGGGGGACCTGCTGGACCTCGATTGCGAGGCGATCGTCAGTCCGGCGAATAGCTTCGGCGACATGGGCGGTGGCATCGACAAGGCGATCGACGATCTTCACCGCGGGGCCGCCCAGCGTGCCGTGATGGACGCCATCGCGGAGCACTTCTACGGCGAGCTCCCCGTCGGCATGGCCGTGATCGTGGAGCTCTCCGGCCGCCGGCTACCGTTCGTCGTCGCCTCGCCGACGATGCGCGTCCCGAGCCGCGTTTCGGACAGCCTGAACGCGTACCTGTCAATGCGAGCGGCCCTCGTCGCCGTCCTCCGCCACAACGCCGCCGGCCGACGCCCTATCCGATCGCTCGCCGTTCCCGGCCTCTGCACGGGCGTGGGCGCGATGCCGGCCGTCGAGGCCGCGGCCCAGATGCGGACCGCGTATGATATCGTCATGGACGGCCAGTGGCGCAAGGTGGTCCACGCGGCGCTGGCGCCGTACGCGATGCGGACGTGATGAAGCGACGTCTGCGCTTCGACGTGGCGACCTGAGGTCTATCATGTCGTACCATCGAATCGGCCATCCGAATCCCATCAGGCGTGAGCGATCCCGCGTCTTTCACGACGTGTGTCAAATGCCGTAACCGTGCCCTCGAAATTGCATCCATTCGGTGACTACGATACGCTTGATAGGCATGAAGCCCACCGTCTACATCGAGACGACCATCCCGAGCTACCTGACGGCCTGGCCGAGCCGGGATCTGGTGCGAGCCGGGGAGCAGCAGATGACGCGAGACTGGTGGGCGCGGCGCTCCGAATATGAGCTTCGGGTTTCGTCGCTGGTGATACTCGAATGCAGCGACGGTGATCAGGAAGCCGCGGCCCAGAGGCTCGCGGCGATCGAAGGGGTCTACATCCTCGCGGAAACGCAAGAGGCCGATGCCCTCGCGGCGACGCTCGTGCAAGCGGTGCCGCTTCCGCCACGGGCTGCCGCGGATGCCCTTCATATCGCGATGGCGGCGGTCAACGGGATCTCCTATCCGCTAA
>NZ_JAALJH010000049.1 GCF_011064615.1 Aquisphaera insulae
GGCCCTGCCAGTACGGCTGCGTCATGAAGTGCAACTTCTGCGACGTGCCCAACGTCAAGTTCCGCGGAAACGCCAGCTTCCACGACCTGAAGGCCCAACTCTATAACGCCCTGAGCCTTTTCCCCGGTGTTCATTACACGGAGCGTCTGAACCTGCACTTCGCTCGAATGGGCGATCCCATTTTCAACGAGAGCGTGCTGGAGTTTTCCCGGTGGGCGATCCGCAACAAGCGGCAGATCCACACTGACACGGGCGTTCGGATCGAGGTTCTGCACCCGGTGCTGACCACATCGCTTCCCCGGAAGTTCGCTCCGCTTGAGGAGCGGCTTCAGGAATGGTGCCGGATCAAGAACGAGGACTACAACGGCCAGGCCGGGCTCCAATTCAGCATCAACTCGACGGACGAGGCCCAGCGCGAGCAGATGTTCGGCGGTATGTCGCTGACGCTGGAGGAGTTTGCAAGGATCGCCGAGCGTCTTCCCGACCCGGTGAGCCGGAAATACTGCTTGAACTTCGCCTACTCGACGGACTTCGTGATCGACGCGAAGAAGGTCGCGGTCCTCTTCGACACTGACAAGTTCATGGTCAAGATCACGCCGATCCACAACAACACGGCCTGCCGGGAGAATGGTATCGAGACGGTGGGCGGCTACGACTCCTACCTTCCGTACCGGAAGCCGGAGGACGACCTCAAGGCCGCAGGGTTCGACGTCCTGGTCTTCGTCCCTTCCATCGACGAGGAGGACGGCCTCGTGACCTGCGGGAACGCCGTCCTCGGTGGCAGCCAGCTCAAAACGGACGAGAGCGTCATCAAGATTCGCGGTATCGCAGCATGACCAGTCTTTGCGGGAGATACACCAAGACCTTCTCTGATGCGTCGCACGCCCTGCCAGATGGCATGCACATGAACGCCGACTACCCCTTCATGCTCCCTCGAATCGTGAAGCTGGAAGGCAACGAAGTAGTGCTGGAAGGCCGGGACGGTGAGGGGCGGTTCAAGATCACCAGGGGCAAGGATGGGCGGGAGTATTGCGTCATCGCCCAAAGCAGCAGCTTCGAGAAGATGTTCAGAAGGCCGCCTACCAAGTTCAAGGCGTACCCCTTCAAAGACGAGCACACTCCGGCGTTATCCGAGAGGGGAGTAGCATGAAAACCCTCTCCGTCCGCCAGCCATGGGCATGGCTCATCGCCCATGGGTTCAAGCCGGTCGAGAATCGCACCTGGGACACGAAGGTTCGCGGCCCGATCCTGATCCACGCAGGCAAGTCGTTCGACCGTGAGGGATACGAATGGATACGCTACACCTTCCCGGAGATTGACCTTCCGCATCCTGCCCAGTTCGAGCGGGGCGGCATCGTCGGTGTTGCCGACCTCTACGCGGTGGCGACCGTCAGCACCTCGCCGTGGTTCTGCGGGCCGGTTGGATTCTGCTTTCGGGACGCCAAGCCGCTGCCGTTCGTCCCAACGCCGGGGCGTCTCGGGTTCTTCGAGGCGGAGCATCCGGAGGTGTCGGCATGAGCCGCGTCCGCTTCAAGTCATGGGACTGCCTCGTCCAGAAACGCCAGTACGGCAATGGCCGCCCGGCGCTCCAACTGATTGACGCCGATGACGGCTCGCCGATCGCCACCGCCACCGTGAACCTGCCGGACGTTCCGCTGGGCAAGAACCAGGTCGCCATCAAGGACTACGGGGAAAATGCGGGAATGTTGAAGGCTCTGGCCGAGGCGGGCATCGTGAAGCCGACCGGGCAGACGATCCCCTCCGGCTACGTCGAGGTTCCGATCTGCGAGCTCCAGCCGCCGTTCCGGGATGCGACCCAGGTCGATAAGCTGGCCGAGCGGTGTTCAGGCCGGGGCAAAGGACGCGCGAGGTAGACATGGCTGTCGGTTCAGGCATCCAGACCATCATCGGCCTCATCCGAAGCGCGAAGATCGACCTGTCCAGCGAGAAACGGGCACAGGCCGACGTCGAGCAGGTCCTGACTCAGACCGGGATCGCCTTCGAGCGCGAGCTTCCTCTGACGGACTCGGACATCATCGACTTCATGGTCGAAGACATCGGGATCGAGCTGAAGCTCAAGGGCGCCCGGAAGAAGGAGGTCTACCGGCAGCTCTGCCGCTACGCCCGCCATCCCCGCGTCGGTTCCCTGATCCTGGCTTCCAATCTCAGCATGGGCCTCCCCGCCCAGATCGAGGGCAAGGACGCCTATTTCGTCCGGCTGGGGGAGGCGTGGCTATGAGCAGAACCTACGGCAGCCTTTCGCTCTCCCCCGACCAGTCTCAGTGGATCATCGGCCGCGCCGAGCCGCACGTCTCGATCCGCCTCAAGCAGATCTTCCCCAGCATCCCCAAAGCCGCTGTGCCCCCGTACCGGTTGCCCCACAACCTCGTGACGGACACCGACCTCGACTGGTTCATGCAGCGTTACCCGCTGGACGTGTCCGAGGTCGACCGGGCCGCCCTCTCCAGCGGTCACCAGGAGTTCCTCCAGCGTCAGGCCGAGATGGAACGCATCCTGATGCCGGACTATGCCCCCAACGGCGGAGCCCAGCTCCGCGAGGGGCAGCAGCTCAGGCTCTACCAGTGGCAGGCCATCGAGGTTCTGCGCCGGAGACACCGGCTCCTGCTCGGCGACGAGGGCGGGCTCGGGAAGACCTACACGGCCGCCGGCTTCATGGTGGCCGAGCCGGGCGCATTGCCCGCCGCCGTGGTCTGCGACGCCCACATGCAGCGGCAATGGAAGGAGAAGATCGAGGCGTTCACCCATCTCCGCGTCCACCTGATCAAAAAGGGCAGCCCCTACGCCTTGCCTCCGGCGGATGTCTACGTCTACCGCATCAGCCAGGTCGCCGGGTGGTCGGACATCTTCGCCACGGGGTTCTTCAAGTCCGTCACCTACGACGAGCCGCAATCGCTCCGGACGGGGGCGAGCACGGCCAAGGGGGCGGCCTGCAAGGTGCTCTCGGCAAACACGACCTACCACCTCGGGCTGACCGCCACGCCGATCTACAACTACGGCGACGAGATGTGGCACATCATGCAGTTCATCGACGACGCGGCGCTCGGCCAGTGGCCGGAGTTCGAGCGGGAATGGTGCGACGCCATCGGGAACGGGAAATACCGGATCAAGGACCCGAAGGCGCTCGGCACCTACCTCCGCGAGCAGTACGTCATGCTCCGTCGCCTCAAGTCGGACGTCGGGCAGCAGTTGCCGAAGGTCTCCCGCATCGTCGAGCACATCGACTACGACGAGAAGACGGTCTCGGCCGTCGAGGATCTGGCACGAGCCCTCGCCATCAAGGCGACCACGGCCAGCTTCGTCGAGCGCGGGAACGCCGCCCGCGAGCTGGACATCATGATGCGGCAGACGACCGGCGTGGCCAAGGCTAGGACGGTGGCCGCGTTCGCCCGGATGATGGTCGAGGCGGGCGAGTCCGTCGTGCTCTGGGGCTGGCACCGGGAGGTCTACGAGATCTGGAATCGGGAGTTGGCCGACCTGAAGCCCGCGATGTACACGGGCAGCGAGACCGCCGGGAAGAAGGAGGCGGCGAAGTCCCGGTTCCTGAACGGCGAGACGGACATCCTCATCATGTCGCTCAGGAGCGGGGCGGGCGTCGACGGCCTCCAGCACCGCTGCTGCACCGGCATCTTCGGGGAGCTCGACTGGTCGCCGGGCATCCACCAGCAGTGCATCTGGAGGCTTGACCGCGAGGGTCAGACCAGCCCGGTGACGGCGTTCTTCCTCGTGACGGACGACGGCAGCGACCCGCCGATCATGGACGTCCTGGGCATCAAGGCGTCCGAGGCCCAGAGCATCGTCGACCCGTATCTCGGCGTCGAGGTCAAGGAGAACGACACCAGCCACCTGCGGAGGCTCGTCGAGCGGTATCTCGACCGGAAAAAGGGGGCCGCCTGATGCTTCCCGGCAAACCGCCAACCCCTCTGGCTCGCTCCACCTCCTGAACGTAAAATCACTACATTCAACCCGATACCACCGGAGCCATCGCCATGGCCTCGATCCGCAAGCAGAGCCGGGACAAGGGCCAGAAGAACAAGCCCTACTACATCCAGTACGTCGATCATGAGGGCAAGCGGGTCACGGTCAAGGGGTTCACCGACAAGGCCCTGACCGAGCAGCTCGCCGCGAAGCTGGAGCACGAGGTCATGCTCCGCAAGCGGGGGATGATCGACCCGGCGCAGGAGCGGCTCCTGGCGATCAAGAAGTCGCCGATCGAGGACCACCTTGCCGCCTTCGACCGGTCGATGGCCAATAACACCCAGAAGCACCGCAAGCTGACCATGACGCGCGTCCGGCGGGTGGTTGAGGGCTGCGGATTCAAGACCCTCGCGGAGATGGACGGCGAGAAGGTCGTCGAGTGGCTGAACGAGGCCCGGGAGGAGGACGACCTCGGTGCCCGCACTTACAACCACTACCTGCAGGCGGCCGACGCGTTCGGCAAGTGGCTGGTCGCCACGAAGCGGCTACCCGTCAACCCGCTGGCCGGGATGGAGAGGCTCAACGCCGAGACCGACGTCCGGCACAAGCGGCGGGCGCTCTCCAACGACGAGGTCCGCCGGCTGATCGAGGCGGCCCGAGGGTCGGGGGTGGAGGTGCAGGGCTACGACGGCGAGACCCGGGCCCGCATCTACCAGATCAGCTACCTCACCGGGCTCAGGAGGGGAGAGCTGGCGAGCCTGACCCCGGCCTCCTTCATGCTGGACGCTGCCCAGCCGACGCTGACGGTCGAGGCCAGGTCGTCCAAGCACCGGCGGAAGGACACGCTGCCGATGCACCCGGAACTGGTTGAATTGGTGCGTGAATGGACGGATGGTCTTGGTCTGGATGAGCCGCTCTTCCCGAAGCTCGCCCGGCGGAAGACGTACACCATGGTCCAGAAGGATCTGGAGCGGGCAGGCATCCCCTATGAGACACACGAGGGGCTGGCCGACTTCCACGCGGCGGGGCGGCACTCCCACATCACCGGGCTCGTCCGGTCGGGGGCGTCGATCATGGAGGCGAAGGAACTCGCCCGCCATGCCGACATTCGGCAGACGGCCAGGTACACCCACATCGGCATCGAAGACCAGGCGGAGGCGCTGGCCAGCCTGCCTCGCACCAATGCATCGGCGAACGTCGATAGACTGCACATTGCCTGCATTCGGGGCGACGTCGGGAGTCGCGAGGCGTCGCCGGATGGCAGCGAGCCCGTGGGCGAGGCCGGGCCGGAAAACGAAAAAACCCCTTCCGGGGAAGGGGTTTCGTCGTCTGGTGTCACTGACTTTCAGGAGTTGTCAGTTGACGTAAGTAGTGGAGGCGGCGGGAATTGCACCCGCGTCCCGAGAAGCGTTAGTGAGGGCCTCTACGTGCGTAGCCGATGATTTGATTGTCGGCCGCGGGGCTCCCATCGGCAGGATCCCTTTTGGCTTATCTCATCATGAGTTTAACCCTGGCCGCAACGAGAGGTTAGGCCCGGGCGATCCCGAATTGGCGTCCCCGGCCGTGCCTCTCGGGAGAAGGCTCGGCGCGAGGCCGTCGCTGTTTTTCAGGCAGCGAGACGGAGACCAACAGTGTTGTTGGCAGTTAAGTTTTAGTCGGCTTTTTACGAGGCCTGCTGACCAACCTCGGCACGCCACCGCACACCTCTGACATCCGGTCGATCCTGGTTCGCCCCCTGGGTGAAGGTCGCGACGAACGGCCCTGATACCGCCCTCGCAAAAGGCATTATGACCCGACCTCCGCCGGAATCAAGCGGATTTGAAATCCGTTTCCTCACCTCACCTCCTCACTCACCAAGGCCCGCTCACCAGGCCTCGCCCGCTCATCGACGCCGGAGTGCCCGATCCATGTCGCGCTTGGCGTCCTGCTTCTTGATCGCCTCGCGCTTGTCGTAGGACTTCCGGCCCTTGGCGATGAATAGCTCCACCTTGGCCATCCCCTTCTTGAAATAGATCGCCAGGGGGATGATCGTCAGCCCCCGCTCGCTCGTCCGGGCGCCGAGCTTGTCGATCTCGCGGCGATGGAGGAGCAGCTTCCGCTTCCGCTTGGGGACGTGGTTCATCCGGTTGGCCTGGAGGTACTCCGGGATGTCGCAGCCGAGGAGCCAGACCTCGTCGCGGTCAACCTCGGCGTACGCATCCTCGAGGTTCGCCTTGCCGTTGCGAAGGCTCTTCACCTCGGTCCCCGTGAGGACGATGCCCGCCTCGATCTTCTCGATCAGGTCGTACTCGTGCCTCGCCCTGCGATTCCGGGCGACGACCTTGATCCCGTCGTCGGCGGCGGGGGGCTTCCCCTTCGCCGCCGACTTCCCGCCCTCTTTCTTGGCCATGACGCGACCACCGTCCGTCTGACTGGGACCCGATCGGCCTAGCCGATCTCGACCTCATCCTCTCCACGGTATCTTAACACGGGGTAAACCCCGGGCGGATCGATGTTCGGCGCGTCCATTCGCGTGGCCTTGCAGGCGTCGATCATCGTCTCCGCCAGCGCCTCGGCCCGTTCCGACGCCAGCAGGAGCGTCGGGACGCCGCCGTTCCCGATCCCCGGCTGTCCCGGCGAGCTCGCGGAGGTCGGCGGCCGGCGGACGACGATCGTGGGGCGGACGCTCGCGCGGTCGCCGGCCGTCCGCCTCCAGGACGGCCAGCCCGTCACGTCCGTCTCCGAATCGTCGGCGAACTCGTCGGGCGCGAAGTCGGCGACGATCCAGCGATCGCCGTGGGGCTTCCGGGAGTCCATCAGCCGGGCGAGCTTCCGCCAGTCGATCTCCGGGCCCCGGCTGGCGGACCTGGAGGCGGAGACGTCCTCGAGCCGGAGGGCGTGAGCGTGCAGGGTCCGGACCACGGACTCGAACGCGGCGGTCCAGGAGGGGAGGCGGTCCCGCCAGCAACCTCGCAGGCAGAGGACGCTCGGCCGGCGGTCGAGGTGGTTCAGCAGGTCGCGGATCGAGGTCTCGGTGACCGGGTCCACGCCATCCGGGGCGATCTCGGCGAGCGGCGCCAGGACGAAGCGGCGGACGGCCATCCAGGGGTGGGGGATGGAGAGCGTCGGGGTATCGAGGATCATCGATCCGAAGAGGAGCAGGTCCAGGTCCAGGGTCCGCTCGCCCCAGCGCTCGACCCGGATCCGGCCGGCGTTCGCCTCGATCGCCTGGAGGCCGGCCAGGAGCGGGATGGGGTCGAGCGTGGTCTCGACCGCGGCGGCGGCGTTGAGGAACCGGCCCTGGCCCGAGGGCCCGCCCACGGGCGTGGTCTCATGATAGCGGCTGAGGGACGCCAGCCGGGTGCCGGGGAGCTGAGCCAGCGACTGGGCCGCCGCGTCGAGGATCGCGCGGCGGTCGCCCAGGTTCGATCCCAGACCGATGTAGGCGAGAGTGGCCATTCGGGCCTCGGAATCGGCCGTTCAACCGGTGAGAAGGCAGGCTCAGAGCGAGAGCTTGCCGATCCGGTCCACGGCCTCGAGCAGCCGGGGCGTCTCCACCGTGAGTGCGGCCCGGATGTAGCCGTCGGCGGTGCGGCCGAAGCCGAGGCCGGGGGTCGTGACCACGTTGGCCTCATCCAGCAGGCGGCTGCAGAGCTCGGTGGAGGTGTAGCCGGCGGGGCAGGGGATCCAGACGTAGAACGTGGCCTCGGGCGTCGGCACGTCCCAGCCGAGCTTCTTGAACGCCCCGACGAAGGCGTCCCGACGCTCCTTGTAGAGGGCCCGGATGGGCGGGGTGAGCGTCGCGTACTCGTCGAGCGCGGTCTTGGCGGCGAACTGGATCGCGGTGAAGATGCCGGAGTCGGTGTTGGCCTTCACCTGCCCGAGGGCGGCGATCAGGGGAGCCCCGCCGATGGCGAAGCCGACCCGCCAGCCGGTCATGTTGAAGGTCTTGGAGAGGCTGTGGAACTCGATCGCGACGTCCTTCGCCCCGGGCACCTGGAGGATGCTCGGCGCGGGGGTGTCGAAGTACATCTCGTTGTAGGCGGCGTCCTGCGCGATGACGAAGTTGTGGGCCCGCGCCAGGTCCACGACGGATTCGAAGTACGGCAGGTCGGCGGTGCCGCCGGTCGGATTGTTGGGGAAGTTGAGGAACATCAACCGGGCCAGCCGCAGGACGTCGGCGGGGATGGCCGCCAGGTCGGGGCGGAAGCCGTGGGAGCGCTCCAGGGGCATCGTGTAAACGTCGGCGCCCGCGAACATGCTGCTGGACCGATAGACCGGATAGCACGGGTCGGGGACCAGGCTGATTTCCTGGGGGTTCAGCACCGCCAGGGGGAGGTGGGCGATCCCCTCCTTGGACCCGATCAGGGGGAGGATCTCCGAGGCCGGATCGAGGTCGATGCCGTACCGCGACTTGCAGAAGGCGGCGATCGATTCCCGGAGCTCCGGCGCCCCCTGGTCGAGGGCGTACTGGTGGAAGGCCGGGTTCTCGACGTGCTGCTGGAGGCTCCGGATGATGGGCGTCGGGGTGGGCCGGTCCGGGTCGCCGACGCCGAGGTTGATCACGTCGCGGCCGGCGGCGATGGCGGCCTTCTTCTTGCGGTCGATCTCCGCGAAGAGGTAGGGAGGCAGCTTCTGGAGTCGTTCCGATTTCACGAAGGGAGTAGTCGACATCGAGCCGTTCGTCCTTCCACCGGGCCAATGCTTGCAGGTCGGGTCGTGGAGCCGATCGAGGCCGGGCGGCGATCAGCCGGCCATGACCTCCTCGGGGAGGTTGTCGTTCGCGTAGACGTTCTGGATGTCGTCGTTCTCGTCGAGGACGTCGCGGAGCTTGAGCATCTTCTTCCCGGCCTCGACGTCCAGGTCCACGTAGGTGGTCGGGATGTAGCTGGTCTCCGCGCTCTCGGTCGGGATCTTGGCGTCCTCGAGGGCCTTGCGGACGGCCTCGACCTGCTTCGGGTCGCAGGTGACCTCGAACAGGCCCTCGACCAGCTCGATGTTGTCGGCGCCGGCCTCGAGGGCGACCTCCATCAACTGGTCCTCGGTGGTGTGCTTCGGGTCGACGACGAACAGGCCCTTGAAGTTGAACAGGTAGCTCACGCAGCCGCTGCCGCCGAGGTTGCCGCCGGCCAGCTCGAAGGCGCGGCGGAGCTCGCCGGCGGTCCGGTTGCGGTTGTCGGTCAGGGCCTCGCAGAGGACGGCGACGCCGCCGGGGCCGTAGCCCTCGTAGAGGACCTCCTCGAAGTTCTCCGCGCCGAGCTCGCCGGTGGCCTTCTTGATGGACCGCTCGATATTGTCCTTGGGGCAACTGAAGGATCGGGCCTTGTCGATCGCATAGCGGAGGCGAATATTCGCGGCCGGGTCGCCGCCGCCCACGCGTGCCGCCACATAGATCGCGCGACAGAGCTTGCTGAAGAGCTTGCCGCGCTTGGCGTCGACGAGCCCCTTGCGGTGGGCGATGTTGGCCGAATGGGAATGTCCTGCCATCTCGAACGGAACTCCTCGTGGACCCTCGATCGTTTCGGTGAATGCCAGGAGCCCGGAGGGGCCCGGCGAGGCCCCTCGCGCCCTGGGATCGGCTCCCGCATCAGGGGGTGTGAGTGCTGGAGGCCTTGGGGGCGGAACCGAGCTGCTTGAGCGAGGCCAGCTTCTTGCGGATCTCGGGGAGCCGCTTGTCGGGGGGGATGGCCTTGTTGGCGATGGTCTCGGCGTCGCGCCAGACTTCCGCCGCCTTCTCGACCTGGTTGAGGCGGAGGAAGACGTCGCCGAGATGCTCGCGGATGGTGGCGTCGGGCGGGGCCAGGCCGGACTTCTCCTTGGCCTTCTGGATCTCGACGGCCTTCGTCATCGGCTCGAGCGCCTCGCCGGCCTTCCCCCGCTTGAAGAGGACCCATCCCAGGCTGTCCAGGTAGGCCGAGTTGTCGGGCTCTTCCTGCACGGCCTTGCGGATCATGGACTCCGCCTTGTCCAGGTTCTTCCCCTGCTCGGCATACAGGTAGCCGAGGTCGTTGTTCACCCCCGCGTCGTCGGGCGTCTTCTGGTAGAGGATCTCGAGCTCCGCCTCGCCCTTCGCGTAATCGCCCTGGTTCACGTAGATGATCGAGAGGTTGGAGTGGGCGATCCGGACGACGACGTCGTTCGAGGGGAACCGCTTGAGCATGTCGTGGAAGACGCCGATGGCTTCCTCGTTGCGTCCGAACTTGGTGAGGATGTTGCCGAGCGTGAAGACGTACTTGGGATTGTCCAGGTCCACCTTCACGACCTTGCGGAGGATGTCGAGCGACTCGTCCAGCTTGCCGGCCTCGCTGAGGACCTCGGCCAGGACGGTCTGGACGTCGAGGTCATTCGGCTCCGCCTGGGCGGCGGCCCGGGCCGTGGTCAGGGCGGCCTGACTCTGGCCGGCGGCGCGCTGCATCTCGGCGAGCTGGCCGAGGCTCCGGCCGTTCTTCTCGGCCGGGAACTTGTCGAACATCGTCTTGAGGGTCTCGGCGGCCTCGGAGTTCCTGTCCAGGCGATGGAGCGTGTCCGCGATCTCCCGGTAAAGTAGAGGCGACGGGTTCTGGGCGAGGATGATCCGCTGGATCTTCACGAGCCGCTCGAGCCGGGCGGCCTTGTCGATCCCCCGCTCGGGGTTGGCGATGATCCCCAGGACCAGGATCGCGGGCCTCTGCGGGAGCGTCGGGGGCTTGGCCTCGATCTGCTTGATCCCCTCGTCGAGCATCTCGAGGGCGAGCTTGTCGTCCGAGGCGACGGCCTGGAGCTGGGCGGAGATGGCTTCCAGGCCGTTGGGGCGGGGGATCGCCTCGCACATCACCTTGAGGAGGTCCGGCACCTTGTGCCGCTTGAGCAGCGAGGCGGCCAGGGCCCGGTAGATCTGAGGCGTGGGTTGCGTCTTCAGGAGCGATTGATAGAGCGCCTCGGCCTTGTCCACCTGGCCGATCTCGCGGTAGCGGTCGGCCAGGACGTACTGCAACGGCACGTTCTTGGAGTCGCGCCGCGCCGCCTCCTCCAGCCGAGGGGTGATCTCGGCCTCCCGCTTGAGGGACGTGAGGACCTTCGTCAGCAGGTCGTACGCCTCGAGCGCCTGGGGCTGGCGCTTGATGTAGCGGTCGACCAGCGTGAGCGCCTGGGCCCCTTTGCCCTGCTTGAGGAGTGTCTCCGCCAGGAGCAGGGGGATCTGGGGGTTCTCGTCGTCGTAGACGAGCCCCCGCTCGAAGGCCCGGATGGCCAGGTCGTTCTGGTTCGCCGCCAGCAGGACCGTCCCGAAGCCCAGGTAGGCGGTGGCCGGCTCGTTGGTCAGGATCCGGGCCAGCTCGATCGGGGAGAGCCGGTTGGCGGCCTTCTCGTCGAGCCCCTTGACGACCTCGCCGAACTCGTGGGCGGCCTTGTCGAGCTGGTTGAGGCGGAGCGCATAGAGCTTGCCCAGCTCGTTATGCATGATCAGCCTGGTGGGCGAATCGGGGGCGAGCTTCGGGCTGGCGAGCGTCGATTTGAGCAGCGACTCGATGGACGCGGTGTCGCCCTTCCGCCCGTAGAACTCGACGAGGCGGATCAGGGTGTCGGTGTCATCCGGGGCGGCCTCGAGGACCTTCTTGCCGGACTCGAGCGCGAGTTCCGGCTTCCCCAGGGCTCCGACGTAGATCCGGGTGAGGCGGCGAAGGATGGCGAGCGATTCCGGGTCGAGCTTCAGGGCCTGCTGGAGCAGTCCCACGGCCTCGTCGTAGGCCCCGCGATCCTCGCAGGCGCGGGCCGCGGCATACAGGCGGACAGCCTCGGCCTCCTGCCGATCCTCCACGGTGCTCGCGTGCATCGGGACGAAGGGACGCGGCGGGTCCTCGCCGCGCTGGCCGAACAGCGCGGAGACATCGGGCTTCTCGGACCGCCTGGGGCTGGCCGGCTCCTGGGCGTTTGCCGCGCCGGAGAGGGTCTCCGTCGCCGCCCCGGCTCCGAGGAGTAGGACCGCCATCGTCAGGCAGACCGCGGCCCATCCTGGCCTTCGCATGTTGTCGACCATGCTCGAATCTCCACCCTCTTCGACTGTCGATCTGTCCCGAGCCGCCATCTTCCATCGACCTCGCCTCGCGGGGGACGGCGAGGGCCGAAGGCGCCCTCCTTTTCCCTCGACGCGTTCGCGGTCCCGCGCGACCTACGGGCGACGGCCTGGCGAGAGTCTTAGGGCCGATGCGCCACGACGTTGCGACCGGCAATCGTAGCACGGTCGGAAGGACCCTGCCAAGCCCGGGTATGCCCCCCGGAAGCGCAAACCGCCCCCCTCGGCTCGCGGGCCTCCGCCCCCCCCACTCATCCCGCCCCGAGCGAGCCAACGGGAGGCTTTGGAGGAGCGGGGCGGTCCCACGGGAGGCAGGCCGCCGCTCCCCTGGCGTGGCTGGCGTTTTTCCGGCTGACGGTGCTGCTCCGCTGCTTCCTGCACGGCTGACCGAACATCCGCAGTCGGGGCAAGCTCAGCGAGTCGTTCCGTGAGCGGTCGGCGAAGGTCTGGGAGGCATACGGCGTTGCTCACGAGTGGCGTCGGCCCCTCGCGTTCGACCGCCTGCGACGAATCCCCGGAGTTCGCCGATTTCAGCGGAGACAATCTCTGGGAAAACTCGTTGGCGATGAACGAAAAACGCGAAACATGGCGCACTCTCCAATAGAGGCCTTGCATTGCGGGGCCTTGGGGACGCGCCGGCCGAGGGGGCCGATTGCGTGCCTACGGTGGAGGTTTCACGATCCGGTGGGGGCCAAAAGAGAGGGATCACGAGACGTGGTTCGGGCCTATGAACATGGACAACGTGCCGGCTGTCGCCCGCTCGACATCGGGGTGCCGTACCTCGGCGACGTTTGTCTCCACGCTGATCGCGGAAACGAATGCCGTTGTGGTCGCCCATGCTTGCACGGACGTGCGGGCGGTCAACCACCTGCAACCGTAAGCTCGTTTTGTCGTGACGATGCTATCAAAGCCAATGCCGCCATGGCAGTCAAGTTGTTGTGCCACATGGATTTATGAAACGAATGACGGATCGGTTATGTGACGATCAAAGCCAATTTGCCGGCGGGGCGGTGGTGCGTGAGGACTCGGATGGTCCGGGTAGGGACCTGCCGGATAGGGGGGGCCTGACTAGCAGGCAGGATGGAACGAGCGGCTTCTCCGCGCCCCCGATGTCAGAAACCCTAGCCGGGATTGACCGGCGTCGGCGGGGGAGGCGGCGTGCGATCCTTGGTCCCCGCGGCCTCGCCCTCGGGCAGGGGACCATCGAGTGCGGGTTCCGCGGGCGTCGTCGCTTCGGCGGAGGATCCGGATCGATTCGCCCGTGATGACGGCACCCACGGGGAAAGTCGCGGAACCTCGGAGGTCACCCTTTCTGAGGAAGAGGGGGCCGGACGGACCGACCGGCGGGGGGCATCGTTCACCGCGGTCGCCATCTCCTGCTCCCGGTTCCGAAGTCCCGCCAGGGCCGTGGCCGCGGCTTCGCGGACGTCTTCCTTCTTCTCGTAGACGATGCAGCGCTCGAGGACGGTCGCGGACTCCGGCCCGCCGATCTGGCCGAGGGCCGTCGCCGCCGCGATTCGGACCTCCCTGGAGGAGTCATGCTTGAGCGCGTCGACGAGCGGCGGAACTCCTCGCGGATCACCGAGCCGGCCGAGCGTCTGGGCTCCTTCACGACGGCTCGCGGCGTGGAAGCTCTGGAGCCGCTGGGCCGCCAGGACGACGGGATCGAGAGGGGAGGACTGCGCGGGGGTCGGCTGGGGTTGCGGCACGACGACGGTCCCCGGCTGGGCGACCACCACCGGCGGAGCGACCACCACCGGCGCCGGTGGCCAGAGCGGAGCCGCCACCACGGGGGCGGCCATGAGGCCGAAGGAGAAGAAGCTGGACGAACGAGGACCCGGCGGCGGGGGGGGCGGTCCGAACCATCCTCCCGGCCGCGGCCCGAATCCTCCCACGTAACCGGGCGCCGCGCGCTGAATGGTCACTCCCCGCTCGAGCGTCCCGCCGGGACGCTGGATCTGAAGTTCACGCTGGTAGAATCCCGGGGCTCTTTCGACCTCGACTCGCCGTTCGATCGTCCGACCCCTCGGCCCGGTCACGGTCGCTTCCCGCTCCCGGCGGACCTGCGCCTCGACCGGCGCCGCCAGGACCAGGGCCGCTGATGACACCCCCCACGCCAGCAAACGCCTCCATGCCACCACGCACCTCCCTGTGCCGGATGCCTCGTACCGACGAGCGTCCCGGAGTTGCCCCGGGCCGATTTTCACCCCGATGGCCGTGGTTGGAAAGGCCAAACCTTGTGCTGGCATCGCCACTACGATAGTGTCGCCAGCTAAAGTTCCATGGATGCCTGTTTCGATGATGCTGATCTTGCTAAAAACTGATGCTTCAGGAATGTCCGTTAGCCAATTCGCCCAAGGAATACCCGTCACTGTTGTGGAGAGAGGGGGTATTTAGGCTATGATTAGCCTGGCGTTGATGCGCCCGTACAAAGTGGCCTTGTCCGGCAGCCCAGACGTCCTGCGACTCGGAGGCGGCCGGCCTTCGGAAGGGGGTGCATGACATGGACTCCGGTCGATCCAATCCCGAAGTTCCGCACTCTCTGACGGTCAGCTTGAAGGTCAGGCGTTTAGCTCCGTCCAGGATGGAGGCTCAACTGGTCTGCCCCGAATGCGGGGCGCCGCTCAACCTGAGCCAGCCTGACGAGGAATTCCCGACGGACCTGCTCGCGACGTGTGGACCGTGCCGCCGCTGGTATGTCCTGGGCGAACCGAACGAGTCCGGGGAGGTCCTCCTCCTGGAGCTTCCCGGGATCTCCGAGATCGACGAGATGATGCGGGGGCCGGTCCTCGCCAAGCCACCGCGAAAAGGACGCGCCCGCGATCGCCATTCGAGTTAACCTGAGGATCGCAAGCTCAGGGCGGCTACCTCGGGCGTTTCTTGCCCCCCTTTCGAGGTGTCGGCCGGGCCTTCTTCGCGGCTTTCTTGCCGTTCTTGCCGTTCTTGCCAGGGCTTGAGGCTCTCGAGGAGCCTTCGGCCGGAGCCCTCGATCCGGTGGGACGCGCCTCCCGGCGGCCCCCCGCGGCCTGGGGCAGGGGCCTTCGTTCGCCCGCGCGGCGGGGCGACTCGCCGGCCGGCAAGGGCCGAGAATCCTCGAGGACCAGGTCCAGCACCCGGCGATCGACGTCGACATGAGAGACCACGACGCGGAGCCGATCGCCCAGGCGATGACGCCTCCCGGCAGCCCGGCCGATCAGGGTGTGGGTCTCCCCTTCCAGGTAGTAATAGTCGTCGGCCAGGCTCGTGACGTGGACGAGCCCTTCCACGGGGAACTCGACCAGGCGGCAGAAGAGGCCGAAGTCCTCGACGCCGACGACGATGGCGTGGTAGGCGGTGCCGATCTTCTCGCTGAGATAGGTGAGCAGCTTGACGCGGATGAGCTCCCGCTCCGCGGCCTCGGCGCGGCGGGCGGTCCGGGTGCAGTGTTCGCCGAGCACGAACAGCTCATCGAGGTGGGCCTTCGGCTTCTTGCCGGCGAGGATCGCCAGGACCTGGCGATGCACCTGGAGGTCGGGATAGCGCCGGATTGGGGAGGTGAAGTGGCAGTAGTCCTCGCTGGCGAGGGCGTAATGGCCCTCGTGTTCGGGCGTGTAGACCGCCTGCTTCATGCTCCTCAGGAGCCCGAAATGCACGGCATATTCCTCGGCGGTGCCCCGGGTTTCCCCGAGGATTCGCTGGAGCTCGAAGCGGCTCTGCGGCAGGTCCAGGGAAAGCCCCAGGCTGCGGACGAACTCCGCGAACTGGTCGAGCTTGTGGGGATCCGGCTCGGCGTGGACCCGCCGGAGCGCCGCGGCGTGGTGTTCCTTCAAGAAGGCCGCCACCGCCTCGTTGGCCGCGATCATGAACTCCTCGATGACCTGGTGGCTCTCGTCGTTGACGGCCAGATGGGCCCCCTGGACGCGGCCGTCGGCGGCCAGCTCGATCTCCACCTCGGGCAGGCTCAGATCGAGCGCGCCTCGGGCCGTCCGTCGTCGCCTCAGGATCATGGCCAGCTCGAGCATCGAGCCGAGCATCGCGACCACGGGTGCGGCGACGCCCTCGTGCTCGGCCGCCGGGGCCCGCATCACGGCCATCGCCTGCTCGTAAGAGAACCGCTGGTCGACGCGGATCGCGGTCCGTGCGAAACGTTTGGCGGTGAGGATTCCATCGGCGTTGAACTCGAGCAAAGCGCTCACGGTGTAGCGCACATGCCCGGCCTGGAGGCTGGCGAGGCTGTTCGACAGCACCTCCGGCAGCATCGGGATGACCCGGTCGGGGAGGTACACGCTCGTGCCCCGCTCTCGCGCCGAGCGGTCGAGCTCGGTGGAGGGCTTGACGAAGTGCGAGACGTCGGCGATGTGGACGCCCAGGCTCCAGAATCCCCGCCCGTCGCGGGACAGCGAGATCGCGTCGTCGAAGTCCCGGGCGGTGGCCGGATCGATCGTGACCGTGAGGACCTCGCGGAAGTCCTCCCGCCCCGAGATGTCCTCCTCGGAGTAGCGGCGGGATTGCTCCCGGGCCTCCGCGATCACCGATTCGTCGAAGGAATCCGGGATGTTGAAGGCCCGGATGACGGAGAGCGTATCGACGCCCGGAGCGCCCCGCGGGCCCAGCAACTCCGTGATCACGCCCTCGCCGCCCCGATCCGCGGTGGGATAGCGGACGATCTCGAGGGCGACCTTGTCACCGGGCCTGGCCCCCTTGGCGCCGGGGTCGCCGACGTGGATCGGATCCTTGAAGGTCGTCCCGTCGACGACGACGTAGCCCGACCGGCCCGACTCCTGGTAGGTGCCGACGAAGAGCCCCGAGGCGCGGGCCAGGATCTGGACGATCCTCCCCTCCATGTTCATCCCGGGGTTCTTCGGCCGCTTGACGATCTTGACGACGACCTCGTCCCCGCTGGAGGCGTCCCCCGCGGAATCCGGCGCGATGTAGATCTGCTCCGAGCGCCCCTCGGACGATTGCGGCCGGACGAATCCGAAGCCCCGAGACGACCTCCGGAAGATCCCCACGACGGCGTTCGAATGGTCGGGCTTGGTCAGCGTCTTGTCGCGATGGACGTCCAGCCGGCCCTGCCGGATCAGCTCCTTGAGCTGGCGGCGAAACGACTGGTAATCGTCCGCGGAGACCTCCAGCCGCCGCGACATGGCCTTGAGCGTCAGGGGCCGGTATCCCTGGGAGGCGACGAGCTGGAGGACCTTCTCGCTGTAGTCTGTCATGATGACTCCTTCATACCGCGGACGGCCCTTCCGGCCCCGGGCGGCGCCACTCGTCGATGCTACGAAAGCCGGCCGCTCCTGACCATCCCGGGCGCCGGGCGGACCGGCAGGGCGGGGGCGTCATGCGGCGACGACGTCCAGTTGGAACTCCCGGGCGGCCAGCGCGACCTCGCGCGGGCCCGCGAGCGGCCGGCCCTCGGCGTAGGCGATCAGCAGCGCCATGTCCGCGAGCCGATTCAGCCTTCGAGGCAGGCCGTCGGCGGACCGGTGCAGCGACCGCACGGCCTCGTCGTCGAAGAGCGGCTTGCCGGCCCCCGATGCGACGAGCCGCCCGTGCACGTAGGCCGCGGATTCGTCCTCGTGGAGCGGCCCGAGCAGGCACCGCGCCGTCAGGCGATCGGCCAGGGAATCCGGGATCCGCACCATGAGCTCCCCGGTGCCGACGAGGAGGAACGTCAGGTCGGGGGGGCCGTTGGTCGCGAAGTTGAGCAGCAGCCGGAGGCTCTCGAACGTCTCCGGGTCCCGGATGAGGTGGGCGTCGTCGACGACCAGGAGGGTGCGACGGCCCGCCGTCGCTTCCGCGGCGAGATGGTCCCGGAGTCTCAGCACGAGCGAGCCCGCGGATCCCCGCCCACCGAGGGGGGAGCCCAGCAGCTCCTCGGCGATCAGGGCGATGATCTCGGCGGCGGGAAGGGGGGGGAAGGCCAGGTGGACCGTCCGCATCCCGAGCTCCGACGCGGCGAGGCGGGCGATCAGGGACTTC
Organism: Aquisphaera insulae; assembly: GCF_011064615.1. GTDB lineage: Bacteria > Planctomycetota > Planctomycetia > Isosphaerales > Isosphaeraceae > Aquisphaera > Aquisphaera insulae. Next base: position 17,927 of record NZ_JAALJH010000049.1, read on the forward strand.
CCCGCTCCGGGGGGCCCGAAGAGCGCGACCGGGCCCAGTCCGTGTTCGATGCCGTAGCGGATCCGGCGGAGCGCCGAGTCGCGACTGGCAAGCGCCACGTAGGACGACGGAGCCACGGTCTCGCCGAACGGGCGAGCGCTCAGTCCGAAATGCTCCTCGTACACGGGCCCTCCACCCCCCGGGGTACTGGCATCGAAGACTTGCGGTCAGACGAACGTCTCCGCCAGGCCGAGCACGGGGATCCCTCCGGAGTCGAGCACCTCCCGGGCCCGGAGGAGCGATCGCTCCCCCGTCATGCTCGGATTGTAGACCAGCACGGCGGCGTCGACCGATCGGGGAGGGGCGGCCGCGCTCAGGCCCGTGAAGATGGGGCTGCCGTCGATCAGGATCAGGTCGAACTCGCGCCGGAGCCTCGCGACTGTCCGAGTCCAGGTCGGGCCGGCGAGGAACTCGCGAGGGCGGCTGACCGCCGTCCGAAGGGGGAGGACCCAGAGGTGATCGTCGCGCGCGGCGAGGATCGCGTCGGCGAGCGCATGGCCCTCCTCCACGACATCGTCGAGCCCGTTGGCCGGCTGGAACCCCAGCGATCGCGACAGCATCGGCCCGGATACGTCCGCGTCGACCAGCAGGGTCCGGCCGCCGCGTCGGGCGAGGGCCCGGGCGAGGGTCAGGACCAGCGTGGTCCGCCCCTCAGCCCGGTGGCAGCTCGTGAACAGCAGCGCCTTCACGTTCTGGCGATCGCGGGCCTCGATGAGCCGGTCGGCCATCTGTTCGAAGCGCTCGCCCCATCGCTGCTCCAGGAGCTGGACGATGAGCGGCCATCGGAGCTCCACGCCGGGGGCCATCCCCGCCTGGCCGGCCGGGGAGGACTCGACGTGGGACTCGACGGGTCGGTGCCGGACCAGGATGCCACCCTCCACCGCCCGGTGCGGTCGGGGAGGAACCGGGTCGCCCCCCGGCCGCGAACGCTGGGCAAAGGCTCGGGACAGGGCGTCGTCAACTTCCTTCATGACCCGCCTCCTCGCGGCCGTCGTCCGGTAGCAGATATCCGGGGAAGACGACCGTGCCCTGGTCCGTCGGCTCCGATCCCCTTCCGATCGCCTCCACCGACAGGAGCACGGCCGGAGCGGGATGAAGGGCGTTGACGGGCCGGCTGTTCTCGGGCCGCGCGGCCGGAAGCGGAGCCGCGGCGTCGGCACGCTCCGCCCCGACGCGGGGCAGCCGTGCCGCCCGTCCCGCCTCCCAGAAGCTCGCCGCCGTGAGGATCGGGGCGATCGCCAGGATGGCACAGCCCGCGACCCGCAGCTCGCGTCGGAGCCTCCGTCGCACCCGCCGGCCCTGGCTGGCCGGGGCGGTCACGAGACCAGGACTGGAGGGGAGGGCCCCGATGTCGAGCCCATCGGCCCGAGGTATCCGGATGAGGACGGGGATCGGGAGAAGCCCGGACGGCACGTCTCGACGGGCCATCGTCGGATTCAGCAGGAGAGCCTGGGTTCGACTCATGGATGCGACTCCCACCACTGGGGGCTTCCAGGATCCACGGGGTGCGATTCAGACCGCCTCTCGGGGGCAACTCGCCTCGCGCGGGTCTTGCGGCCAGGGGCCGAACGACCGATTCGCGAGGTCCTCGAGCTTCCACCAACTAGATCGACCCGGGGCTGCGGCAAACTTGAACGGCCGTGACGAAAATCCGGAAACCGGAGACTCGTCCGGCCGCGGGACGACCGCAACCTCGGTCGAGCCCTTGCAGTCGATAAGACCCGACGCTTCGGCGACGCCCAGGGTCGCTGCCCGTGAGCCTCGGCGGCGAGCCACGGATCGGCCAACGGAACCGGCCGCCCTCGCGTGGGGATCACGCGAGGGCGGCCGGGTGAGGGGGGCAGGGGCGTCAACCCAGTTGCCGGCCGATCCATCGGCCGGTCGGCTCCGATCAGCGTCCGAAGATGCGGAAGATCCCGCGACGCGAACCCGAGTAGCCGTTGCCGTTGCCGCCGTTGCTATTGGCGATCGAGTTCGAGGCCGGTGCGGAGCGCCGACCCTCGTACTCGAGGACGGACTTGAAGTGGGGCGCGGCGGACGCGAAACGGAACCGGTCGCCGCCGTTGGCGAGGTCGAGGGCCCGGACGTTCGCCTCGGTGACGTACGGATTGTGGCCCTGCCAGGTGGTCTGCACCACCTCGAGGACGTTGAGCGGGGCAAAGAGGGCCTCGCCACCGACCGAGACCCAGTCCGCCGTCGCCGGGTTGGTCTCGTCGACCTGGCCGTCCAGGCCGTAGACGATGTTGTACTCGTAGAAGATCACGCGGTCCTTGTCGTCGGCGCCGTTGAGCATCGAGCCGCTGTTGGTGTGGAGCTCGAGCTTGACGTTGACGGCCCGCTCGCCGCGGCCGGGCATGGCCTTGAACTCGGCGATGTACTTGTAGATGCCCTGGTTCCAGACCTCGTTGACGGTCCCGCGCGGGGGGAAGGCCCGCATGTTGCCGAGGAGGGCCTGCTTCTGGCCCCGGATGTGCGACTCGAACATCGCATGGACCCGCGGGGCCTTCCAGTCGCACTCATCCGGGCCGGGACGGGGCGGGCCGGGGGGGATGTCGGTGGCGTAGTCGCCGATCCGGTGATTGAGGTGGTTCTCGCCCAGCTCGGCCCAGAGGGCCTTCAGCTCATCCTTGGTGAGCCCCGAGCCCGGAGCCGGGACCGGCTCGTTCAGGAGGATCGAGGCCACCGCGCCGCCCAGGCAGTGACCCGGCCAGCGGCTGATGTCCTTGTTCTGGCTGTTGACCGCCTCCCACCAACGCGCCGACGTCCCGAAGAGCTGGTCGTACTTGAGCAGGGGAGAGGGGGTCTGGAAGATCGTGACCTCGTTCCCCTTCTCCTTGTTCGGGCCGGTCCAGGTGATGTCGTCGTAGAGGTTCGGGAACCAGGTCGCGTCGTCGCCGGCCGGCGGGAGGGTCTCGAGCCGACCGTCCGCGCCGGCTCGGACGATGTCCTCGCCCGGGGGAATGTAGCTGCCGGGCTGGCGAATCAGCTCGTCATCGCCGCGGATCATCGTGTAATCGATGTCGACCCGGCCGTTCCCGCCCGCCCAGGGCTCGTGGATCGAATCCGCCTTGGTCGGCCAGTAGTAGAAGTTCCACGCCTTCTTCCCGGCCTGGGCCGTCTGGACGAACTTCGTCGAGACCTGGAACGGCTTGTCGGCACCCTTGACCTTGAACGTGTACCAGCCCTGCTGGTCCAGGCCGAGGTCCTCGCCGTTGGTGCGATCCTTCTGATTGGGACCGCTGGGGCCCTTCAGCTCGACGACCTTCCCGGACGTCGCCGTCGCCGTGAGCGTGCCGCCGAAGCGGGTGGGGACGTAGACACCGTAATGATGCTCGCCGGATTGCTTCTCCAGCGAACCCCCCAGCGGAATCGGAGTGACTCGGTCCGCGGCTTCTACGCCTGCGGTTGCACCAAAGAGGGCTATCGCCGCCCCGATGACCGAGACCCCGAGTCGGTTGCCACTACGCATGCTGCCTCCCAAATGCCCGTGCCGAATGGGTCGCGCCGAACCCTTTGGCCCCGCTCCGCGGAACCTGGGGAACGCCCGTGTTCCCCGCCTGAACCGTGAGTTCCCATGACCAGGGTCAGCGCCTCTCCCTCAGAGTACCCAATCATCGTTCGGCTTCGAACCCACCGAGGGTGGATTCCAAAGTGGGGTGGGCAGCTAGCCATCCTCTTGATACTCGTCAAAGCCCCTAGAGTTCCCCAGCTTGGCAGAGTGTCGATTTTCTCAAGTTGTGTAAATGGAGCACCGGGAGATGCCGATAACCAGCACTGGCCACCCCTGGGGTGGAGAGCAAGAGTCGGCCAAGATGACCGGCTCGAGGCTTCCGCCACCGCAAGAGGCCCTTGTGACCAGCCTTCGAGGGAGACCTCGGAGTCTCGATTCACCGCCCAACCTCGATGGGGAAGGCATGGTGGACGACGATAGGGACGGTGGTGTTGGCGATCGGACGTTGTCCAGCATCGGCCGGGCCGAACCATCAGGGGATTGTCAGCTAACCGACTCGATCGAGACGTCGACCGACAACCTCACTCTACAGAGGACATCGCGATGACCAGTGCGGTTCTTGCTCTCGCCTTGGGCCTGTCAGGACAAAGCCCACAGGCTTATCCTGCTGCCCAGGCTCCGGCGAAGGTCGCCCCGGCCCCCGTGGCCCCGGCGAAGGTCGCCCCGGCTCCTCAGGCCCCGGCGAAGATCGCCCCGGCTCCCCAGGCTCCGGCGAAGATCGCCCCGGCTCCCCAGGCTCCGGCGAAGATCGCCCCGGCTCCTCAGGCTCCGGCGAAGATCGCCCCGGCTCCTCAGGCTCCGGCGAAGATCGCCCCGGCTCCTCAGGCTCCGGCGAAGATCGCCCCGGCTCCTCAGGCCCCGGCGAAGATCGCCCCGGCTCCTCAGGCCCCGGCGAAGATCGCCCCGGCTCCTCAGGCTCCGGCGAAGATCGCCCCGGCTCCTCAGGCTCCGGCCAAGGTCGCCCCGGCCCCCCAGGCGGCTCCCCTGGCTCCGGCCAAGGTCGCCCCGGCTCCTCAGGCGGGTGCACCCTACGCCCCGGCCAAGGTCGCCCCGGCTCCTCAGGCGGGTGCACCCTACGCCCCGGCCAAGGCCGCACCGCAGTCGTGATTTCCGATATGGCGTGAATCCGCTCCGGCCCTTCGAGACTTCTCGACGGGCCGGCTCGTTTTCTTCCATGACGAGTTCAAGGGCGACTTGCTTCTTACGGAAGCGGGCCGCCCTTACCACGTTCGAAGATGACGATCCGGCTGGGAGACGCCCCGATCGAAGGCGTGAGCGGCGGTCCCCCGGGGCGTGCTCACGAGGATCTCGCCTCGTCGGGCCGTCTCCTCGCCGGGGAGTTCCTGGAAAGCCATTGTTGATACTGGGCGTCGAGTTCCGGGGCCGCATCTCGGATCGGGCCGGGCAGGGGGATCAGGCCGTAAGCCCTCGCCAGGGACTGGTAGTTCACGATGCTCCGGCCTCCCACGAAGACGGGCACTTCGGTGATCCCCTTGAGCTCCTGGAACCGCTTCTTGATGTTCCGAGAGAGCGTGAACGAGAGCGCCAGGGCCGACGGGCGGAGATCTCGTATGGCCGTCGTGAACTCGCGAACCGGCAGGTCGGTCCCCAGGTTGAAGACCCGCCAGCCCCGCAATTCCATCACGAGATTGAGGATGAGGCTGCCGCCCTCGTGGCGGTCTCCCTGGACGGTGCCCACGAGGAGGCAGCCTCGCGGGACAGGGGAGTTGTGGCGGACCGAATCGATGAGGACGCTCAGCTTCCGCCTGATGAAGACCGTGATCAGCCGTTCCTTGTAGATCGGGTAGTCGCGACGATACCAACCCTCGCCTGCCTCGACCAGCCCCGGCTCGATCACCTGATCCACGAGGTCGATCGGGGTCCATTGCGCGCAGAGCCGCTCGTATTCTCGCTCGCTTCCCACACCGTCGCCGACCGTGAGCAGGTCGACGAGGGCCTTGATGCTTTCCTCCCGCCCTCCGCCCGATCCGCCGTCGGCCGAGGGATTCGCATCCGGTTCCCCGAGGCTCAATCCGGCGATGAGCTGACCCACGGATTGTCCGGTTGCTCGGCTGAGGCGCTCGACGCTCTTGAGCTGGTGGACCTGGCTGAGGCTATAGCGACGATGGCCCGTGGCCGTTCGCCCGGGGACCGGGTAGCCGTATCGCCGCTCCCAGACGCGCAGGGTGTGGCAACTGATCCCGGTGAACTTGGAGACGGCCGCGATCGAGTAGGTCGGAGATTCCCCGGTGGGGCTGCGGTGGGCCTCGGGCCGCGTCGCTTGATCCGGGGGATCGTCGGCTTCGGCGCCGGTCTCGATCGGGTGTGGCTCGGGCTGAGTATTCACTGGCCATCGTCCCGCATGGACTGTCACGGCGTGACGCGGCCGCGGGGATCAAACCCGTTTCAATTCCTACTATAGCCCCTGGGTGCCCGACGACAAGGGGCTTGAGACGCCCACTCTCGGTCCGGTCGGACGGCTCGCGCGGATCCTCGGTCTACTTATGTTGTTCGAAGGCACCATGACCGCATTCTCCGGGATCGAGACCTACGTTTCTTAAGGATGTCTGGCGAAGCAGGAGGCCTTGCCAGGCAATCGCGGCCCCGCTGAGCCCGTAGAGGCCGGGCGTTTCGGCTGCCGTGGTTGCTGCCTGTCCCTCGACACGTCCTTGAGTCTCTGGAGCCAGATGATGCTCAGTCAGCGATTCACGTCTCGTCTCACCAAACGGGCGGTTCCGCCCAGGCGATGCTCTCGACCCCGGATTGAAGGCCTTGAAGATCGGCTCGTGCTCTACTCGACGCTGGGAGCCCAGTGGGTTTATGCGAGCAGGATCACGTATAGCTTCGTGCCCGATGGGGCCAACATCGGCGGCTACTCGAGCTCGCTCTACGCGACGCTCAATGCCAAGTATCCCACGGCGACCTGGCAGCTCCAGTTCCAGAAGGCCGCCGCCGTCTGGCAGGCCGTGGCGGGGATCAACCTCTGCCAGGTCGGCGATGACGGCAGCACCCTGGGGGCCTACGGCAATCAGCAGGGGGACTCTCGGTTCGGCGACATCCGCATCAGCGCCGTACCACAGTCCTCGGGGACGCTCGCGATCTGCCTGACCCCACCACCGGTTAATGGCGGCAGCGAGGCGGGAGATCTCATCTTCAACTCCACCTCGAACTGGGGGATCAACACCAATTACGACCTGGAGACGGTGGCGATCCACGAATTCGGCCACGCGCTGGGGCTCGACCATTCCGCGATCACCACGGCCTGCATGTACGCGTACTTCAACGGCTTCAAGCAGTCGCTCACGACCGACGACATCAATGGCATCCAGTCCATCTGGGGTTCCGGAAAGACCGACATCTTCAACTCGAATGGGCAGAGCAACGGGGTCTATACGTCGGCTCCGAACATCAGCGGATATCTCAATTCCACCACGGCACAGGCCGCCATCCCGAACCTGTCGATCACCAAGACGGGGCAGTCGGAGTGGTTCGCCGTCACCGTCCCGGCGAACACGACCGGGACATTCGTGACCACGGTGCAGTCCACGAATCTCAGCATCTTCAGCCCGAAGCTCCAGGTGCTCTCGACATCGATGGCCCTCCTCGGGAGCGCGACTTCCTCGGATTACGGCGCGACGGTGAGCGTCTCGCTGAGCGGAGTGAGGGCCGGGACGACGTACTATGTCCGCGTCTCCGGCAACACGGCCGGGAATCCCTTCGGCGGCTACGGCCTGCTGGTCAACTTCGGCTCCCAGGCCCAGTCGCCGATCGCCCCGCCGAACACGACCGTAGCCTGGGCCGCGTCGCAGGGGGGAGGCAGCGAGAGCGAGGGGCATGATCTCGTCAGCATCGGCAACTTCACCTCCTACGGCGACGCCCTGGAGGTTTCCACGGCCGGTGTCAGGATGCGGGCGGTGACACATCCGGCCGCCGTCCCGTCCGCGATTGCCGGCCAGACCGCTGTCTCCACCTCGGCGATCGATCCCGGCTTCTGGACCGCCCATGCCGTCGCAAAGGTGGGACGAACCGACCGGGCATCGACCCCCTCGTTGCCGATCGTCCACTCCGCCGGCCGTCGGGTGTCGCACGCGTTCGACGCCGCGATCGCGGCCTGGAAGGGCCGCGGCCTGATCGATTGGGCCGATGCCTGATCACCGCCCCGCGTTGAGCTCGCCTGAAGTCCTACCGATGGTTGGCCGCCGGGTCGGCACGATCCGGCGGCCATGGCTCGAACGAAGAAATCGCCGCTCCTCTTTCATGGTGCCGCAATGATCCCAGCGCGATCCCGTCGATCCATGAAGGTCCTGTCCGGCATGGCCGCGGAGCGACTCGAATATCGCCATCTCCTCTCGGCGACGTCCATCCTCACCGCCCCATGGCCGGCCCACGCCGCCGGGGCGAGCGGGGCGGACGGCGACGGCTCCGGCGCCGAGGGCGATCTCGAGGCGTCATCCGTCGCCGCCACGTCCCTGATCGCCAGCCCGGCGGACCATTCCCGCCTCACCGCGCCGGCGAGCGAGATCCGGGTCAGCTTCCCGGACACGATCGACTATCTCTGGACCGACGGCGACATCCGGCTCGATGTCGTGGCGCCGGACGGGTCCGCCGCTCCGTACTTCGGGATCGGCGAGATGCCCCCCGCGACCTTCGATCCCAGCGGGACGACGGCGACCATCGCGCTCGATTCTCCCCTCCCGGCGGGCCGTTACAGGATCGTCCTGGCGGGCGGATCGCTGGAGTCCATGATCTTCAGCGGGGGGCTCTGGGACGATTCCTCGGACCAGATCCTCTCCGACTTCACGGTCGCGACGCAGGGGGCCACGCTCGACGATGCGACCGACATGGGGACCATCGGCAGCCAGGTCGTGTCGCTGTCCGACTCGCTCGACCTGACGGCCTTGCCGAACGTCAAGCTCTACAAGGTGACCCTGGCCCCGGGACATTCGTGGCGGCTTGGCGTCCAGGTCGATGCGCAGTCGATCGGCAGCCGGCTCCTCCCCGCGCTCTCGCTCTTCGATTCCGCGGGGAACGTCCTCGCGACTCGGGACATTGGCACGGGACGTCCGATCGCCACCAATGACCCCTATCTCTTCGCGGGCCTCGGAGCCGGGACGTACTACATCGGCATCTCCGGCGCGGGAAACCTGCCGGGGACGGACGGGGGCTACGATCCCATCGAGGGATCCCTCGGCATCAGGGGGATGGCCCAGCCTGGCGGCGATTTCCGCCTGGATGTGGTCGCCGACCCCACGGATTCTCCGACCCGAGTGACCGGGTGGAGCCTCCACTGGGAGGACTCGCTGGACCCCAGCCCGACGACCCTGACGGTTGCCTTCTCGGGTCCCATCGATCCTCACAGCCTGCTGACCGATAGGCCGCTCGTCGTGGTCGACTCCGCGGGGCGGAAGTGGCCCCTGGTCGCGATCGGCTACAACGAGCCGCTCAGCCAGGTCACCTTCGCCTTCGGTGAGCGCCTGCCCGCGGGGTCTTACACCCTCGTCGATCCGGAAGGTGGGCTCGTCGATCTCACGGGGGAGAGGCCGGTCGCCGCGGGCCTTCCCGCGGGGAGCCTGGCAACCTGGACCGTGGCCTCGAGGTCGACTCCGGCCGGGGCGGGCGACCTGGGCGTCGCCTGGCCGTCGGGCCATGGCCTTTCGACCGGCTTGCAGGTTCCGGCCGGCCAGTCGCGGACCCTGAGGGTCGTGATCCCCGTCGCCGATCTCTACTCGATCGCGGCGGTGGTGAATGGCGGCGAGGTCCGGATTACGAAGGGAGGAGAAGGGGGTACCCCGGAGGACGTCGCGATCGATCCGGAGACCGGTATGTCCTTCGTCTTCCTCCGGCCCGGGGTTTATCTCTTCACGTTCCAGGCCGTCGGCGGTGAGGCCGCTTCGATCGACTGGCAGATCAACGGACTTCCTCTGTCCCCGGAATCGCTCGTCAATAACGGGATCGGGCAGACCTCGGCCCTCTCGCTCAGGATCACCGGGACCGCGGACGGTGGGCTCTCGGCCGCCAATCCTCCCACCCTGGCCACCGTGACGCCATGGACCACGGCGCCGACGGCCCCGCAGTCCCTGAACCGGGGAGTCAACACGGTCGAGCCGGACGTGGCGGGGCAGGGGGGCGCCAGTTCGCGAATCCTCCTGGCGTCGAGCGTCCATCAGCAGGACGGGGCCGCGGTCTTCGCGGGCAGTCTCTCCATGAGCCTCGATTCCAACCTCATGGGGCGGCCGGGGATCCCGGGCCAGTCCCAGCCGGGTGTGGGGCTCTCGGCGGCCTCGGGATTCGTCGTCCAGGGGAACCGAGCCGTCACGCGTGAAAACCGTGCGAGCTATCCCTACGACGGGCCGGCCGATCCCGACGATTCGGACGAGTCAGAGGCCTCGGAGGATGGGCCGGTGGCGGACCGAGGGTCGGGCGCCGACCGCGATCCTGCGCCCGCGGATTCGGCCGTGATCCGTGTCACCGCGGACGCCGATGACCGCGCGATCCGTCGCGCAGATCGGCTCGCCGAGATCGCCGATACGCTCCTGAGCTGGGTCTTCCCGAGGTCCTCCGGAGCGGCGGACATCGGAGGCGTGGGGGAGAATCGAGCCGCCGCCCGAGGCGCGGGGGACCTCGGTCATGCGCTGAAGGTTGCCGGTCCGGGGACGCCGAAGGCGGAGCTGCATTCGGGGCGGATCGAGAGCGAACGCGCCGGGCTGGTCGCACCGGTCAGTGGGCTGGTGGCGGCGGCGGCCGCCTACCGTCTCCATCAGCTTTCCGCCAAATGGTGGCGCCGGACCGGCTCGACGCGCCCGATCCCTCAGCCACGAGGGATCAACCACCGGCCGCATTGGCCCAGGAATCGCCCGATGCCCGTCAGGGCGTCCCGTTGAGCCAGCGGCCGGCTTGCGGACGAGGGCGGCCGCGCGATCGGTCCGATCGCTCGCCCGCCCTCCGGTCGTTCAGGCGCACCAGGGCCGCGCGCGGTTCTTCGATCGCTTGAGGGCCTTGACGGCGATCTCCACGTTGCCGGCGAGCTGGAAGTCGAACATGCCCGCGACGACGAAATCGGCGCCGTGCTGGAAGGCATGGTTGATCCCGACCTGGGCGGGGATGGCCCCGGCGGCCATGACCTTGAAGGCGAACCAGGGTTTCTTGACCCCCTTCATGAACGCCTCGGTCTGGTCCGGATGGAGGTCGAAGATGTTGTCGTGATATCGGTCGTGGGCGTCGCTGCTGCCGGTGTACCAGCACCATTCCTCGCGCTTCTCCGCGGGGGTGGCCGACCAGTAGTTGTCCGGGTGGAATGTCTTGACGTAGAACTCGTTGCCGATGCCGTTCTTCTCGCAGGCGATCGGCGTCTGGAGGGAGTGGCTGCCCACGCCGGCCGGGACGCCGGCCGCCTTGATGATCTCGGTCATCCGGCCGATGGCATCGACCTGGTTGTTCATCGTCATGTGGTCGGTCCGCTCGCCGTGCCCATACAGGGCCTCGACGCCCAGATCGACGAGCTGCTTGACCTGTTCCTTGACCTTGGTCGCGTCCAGCGGATCCGCGTTGATGCAGACCAGCATCTGCATCTTCCCGCCCCGCTCCTTGCGATAGCGGACGATGTGCTCGACGCAGGCCGGATCGACCTGGATCATGTTGACGCCGGACTGTTCCGCCTGCTCCAGGGTGTCCAGGATCCGCGTGTCCGTGTTGTATTCTCGCAGCAGGCGTGAGACGTACAGTAAGTCTCGGCTGTGAGCCCAGCCGCCGAAAAGGTTGCCGCCCATCACCAGGCGGCTGACCGACAGCTTGCCGAGCTTGCCGCAGGGGAGCGATTCTCCGCGATAGGGGGCGTGGTGGGCCTGGCCTCGCGGCTCGCCCTCCTGCGCGGCCTGGAGCGATTTCTCCTCGAGGCTGACGAAGGCCCCCGTGGCCGCGGCCCCGAGAACGGCCGAACTCATGAAACGGCGTCGATCGGTTGATTCTGCCATCGTGAAATCCTCTGGCAAGGGGCCTCCCGCATCGAAGGCCAGATCGCGGGCAGGTCGGCGTGGCCCGCATGGCGCGAGTATGCCCCCAAATGGGGGGCGCGGCAAGGGGGACACAGGCCCCTCGCGCCGATTGTGAACCCATGCAGCCCGCCGCTAGAATTGCCCCGAGCGGACGTTCGAGGCCGGTTGCCAGATGTCCTTCACGAAGGAGGCTTCCATGAGGTCTTCTCGCGGTTCCGCGATGATGGCCTTCCTTGCGGGGACCCTCGCCTGCGGGGGATGCGGGGCGCCGCTCCTGGTCCAGGTCGAGACCACGGTCCAGCCCGACGGGAGCTGCACTCGGACGATCTGGCAGCCCGAGGGAGAACTGCTGCCCGCCGCGGCGAAGTCTCCGGACTGGGCGGCGAGGTGGACTGGTATTGAAGCCGTGGTTGTCCCGCCGGCCCTGCGGGATGTCGCCCCCCACCCGGAGAGGAAGTACTTCAGGGCCGTGGGAGTGTTCCCGAGCGTCGCCGCGATTCCCGACCACTATGAACGGTCGGCCCCGGAACTTCCGGGGGGGCCGTCGAGCGTCTTCAAGAGGGCCTATGGCAGGCGCGACCTCGGATTCGTTGTCGAGCACCGGTGGGAGGAGTCGGTCACGAACATCGTGAATCGCGCCGACTTCATCCGGGCGCGCGACGAGCTGCTGGATCGCGGCCTGCCGATGCTCGACGAGTGCATCGATCGCGTCTACGGCGTCGACTTCGATGTCAGCGGCCTGCACGATTACCTTCGCCGCGACGGGCGGCTGCTCCTCGAGAAGGCCGCATTGATCTATTTTGAAATCAACTCTCGCCACCTGGCTGAGAAGGCGGCGACGGTCGAATTTGCCAGGACGGCTCGCGCGGTCGGGCTGGACCTGCTCGACGCCAAGGGATCCGTCGTGGATTCCGACGAGGCGAGCCGGCGCGTCCGGGAATACCAGAGGCACCGGCTCGTCCTGGGCGTCCGCCATCGCGACGGTTCCCGCCTGACCCCGTCGGAGGTCGACGCAATCCTCGCACCGGGACCGGGGTCGCCATACACCGCGCGCGCCGAGGAGTACTTCAAGACCCATCAGGACGACCTGAAAGGGCTCCTCGGCCCGATGGTCCGGATGACGGGCCTCTACCATTCCGTCATCCCCTTCGCACCATCCGGCGCCTCCACCGTCCGATTCGCCTTCCGGATCCAGCTCCCGGGAGAGATCGTCGAGACCAACGGCAAGGCGGACGGCCCGGCGCGGGCCTCCTGGCGATTCTCCGGGGACGACCTGTATCCCTCGGGCCTCTCGATGAGGGCACGGAGCCTGGAGATTGATGAGGCTTCCCAGCGCCTCGTCCTGGGGCGCGTCGCCGTCAAGGGCCGCGCCGAGGCGGAAGCACTGGCCTCCCTGCTCGAGTCCAACGAGTCCCTGAGAGCCCTCGTGATCCGCATCCGGGAGACGCGGAACCCCGGGCTCCTCGGCGAGCATCATCCGGCCAAGGCCGAGGAGAGGGCCTCGTTCGAGAGGCTCCGCCGCCTGCTGGGGGTCGAGAAATGAGTCGCCGGCGCGACACCCTCGAACCGATCAGAGGGGGTCGGACTTGTCGTCGTCGTGTGCGTCCTCGCGTTTCCGCCGCGCCTCGCGGCGGATCGAATCGATCGACTCGTGGACGATCCGGCGGCGATGCCGGCGGGCGTAGTCCCGGGTGGCGGCCAGGTCCACCAGGGCGAGCACCAGCAGGGAGACCATGAGCCCCATGATGACGATCCACACGATCGGGAAGAGCACGCTGGGGCGGCGATGCGGCGTCCACTCCAGGATCGCCCCGACGACGACCAGGACCGCGACCGAGGCGACCAGGCCGATCCCCAGCCCGCGGCGGAGGTCCTGGCGGGCGAAGTGGGCGCGATCCTCTTGCGAGCGGTCCTCCTCGCGGGCCCGGCGCTCATACCACTCGCGCAGGCCCAGGAACAGGGCGATCATGAAGAGCCCGGTCGCCAGGCCGAGGCTCGCGGAGGGGTAGTCCTGGGTCTCGGGCATCGCGGTGCCAATCCGGGTGGTCAATAGGCGTCGAGCCGGGTGAGCTGCTGCTCGATCTGGTCCGACTTGCGGCCGATCTCGAGGATCGCGTCACGAAGCTCGGAGGAACGGACCTGGTCTCTCGAGAAGGTCCGCGACATCACGAACATGGGCGAGCCGAGCACGTGGCGAATCGACAGACTGCCGTATGTCAGCCTGGCATTCAAGGCCAGCGCGGCGCCGTAGTGGCGTGGTTCGGCCGGCCCGCAGACCGAGAAGACCGTCAGGAATCGTTCCCCCCGACTGCCGTCGTTGACCTCGACGAGGACCTCCTGAAGGCGCTCGCCCTGACTCTGCGGGAGGACGATCCGGAAGCTCTCCCGACTCCCCTGCACGAAGCAATCGATGTCCTGCATGCTCTCCCGGATGAGGGCCTCCGTGTCGCGCAGGTGCTGGATCACGCGGCGGAGCTCCTCCGCGAGCTCCTGGGCCGAACCGTGGCGGCTTGCCGGGGACTTCGCCAGGCAGCGCTCGATGACGGCGATCAGCGGCTCCGGCATCCCGGGCACGACCGACCGGAGGTCGGGCACGGGCTGCGTCTGATGGAGACGGATGAGCGAGCGGATGTTCCCGGATGCGAACGGCAGCAGGCCGGAGACCAGGTAATGGAGCATCACGCCGACCGCATAAATGTCCGATTGCCGACTCCCCGTCTCCCCGCGGAAGAGCTCCGGCGCCATGAACGTCGGGGTGCCGGCCACGCGGTCGGTCGCCAGCCCGACGAGGCTCTGCGCCAGGCCGAAGTCCGCGAGCTTGGCCTGCCCATCGGGCGTCAGCAGCACGTTCGCCGGCTTGACGTCGCGGTGGATGATCCCCGACCGATGGGCCGCGTCCAGGGCCAGCGCCACCTGACGGACCAGTCGGGCGGCCCTCACCGGCCGGAACGGTCCGTTATGGATCAGGCACTCCCGGAGGCTGATCGCGCCCTCGATGTACTCCATCTCGATGAAGTAGTAGCCCCGCGCCGTGCCGAGATTGTGGATCATCACCACGTTGGGGTGGATGAGGTTGGCCGCGGCACGCGCCTCGGCCCAGAACTGGCCGCGCTGCGTCGAGTGCCGAGCCATCACCCGCGGGCTCATGATCTTGAGCGCGCTGACCCGCCCCAGGCCGAGGTGCCGGGCCCGATAGACCCGGCCCATGGCCCCTCGCCCGACCTCGGAGAGGATCTGGTAGTTGGCGATCGTCTTGTCCAGCAGCGGAGTCCAGAACTCCTCCGACTCGGCATCCGGCCCCGCGGGCGCGGTCTCCGTCTCCGCCGGCGCGGCAAACTGGCCCGTGCCGTGGATGCTGAGGATATCGAACCCGTCGACCTCCTCGCCGTCGACGGGCCGGCTAACGACGCCTGCCGGAGACTCCGGACGCGCCGAGGGCCGTTCTCCGCCGCCGCGAGCCGGCGGGGCGAGAGGCAACGAATGGAGGGGGACGGATTGAGGGAGCAGGCCCTGCGACATGACCATGGACCTGCGATCTCTTCGCAGGTTCCCGCTTTTCGGTAACGTGGATGAATCCAGCGCGGTCGGGCGACCGCTCGGCAAGGGAGGGAGAGTGGGGTGGGTTCAGCCGACTCATCGACCTTCTCTGCCTTACTATTATAGTCGACAACCCGGCAATGTCGCGTCGCGAACGGCCCGTTGTCCGCGCAAGTCCTTTCCAGTAAGGGAATTAAAAAAGCCACGTCCCTCAAGGGGCGTGGCGGCCTGGACAGGACTCGGATGAGCGACCGGGGCGGACGGGCTCGCATCGGGATCGACGCGGGCTCAGACGTTGTACGACGTCGACGTCACGTCGCCTCCCCGGCCGGTCCAGTTGGTGTGGAAGAACTTACCCCGCGGCTGGTCCACTCGCTCGTAGGTGTGGGCGCCGAAGTAGTCGCGCTGGGCCTGGAGGAGGTTGGCGGGGAGCCGGGCGCTCCGATAGCCGTCGAAATAGCTGAGGGCGGAGGTCATGGCGGGCAGGGGGATGCCGTGGGTGATCGCCGCCGCGCAGACGCGGCGCCAGCCCTCCTGTGCCCGGGTGATCTCGTCGCGGAAGTAGGGATCGAGGAGCAGGTTCGCGAGGTGCGGGTCCTTGTCGAAGGCCTCCTTGATCTTCCCCAGGAACGCGCTCCGGATGATGCAGCCGCCGCGCCACATCAGGGCGACGGCGCCGTTGTTGATCTCCCACTTCGACTCGACGGCCATGGCACGCATCAGGGAGAAGCCCTGGGCGTAGGAGATGATCTTGCTGGCGTAGAGCGCCCGCTCCAGGTCGTCGACCATCGTCTGGAGGTTCCCCTTGAAGGGGGGCGTGTGACTCTTGAGGACCTTGGATGCGGCCACGCGCTCGTCCTTCTGGGCGGACAGGGTGCGGGCGAAGACGGCCTCGGCGATGAGCGTCAGGGGGACGCCCAGGTCGCACGCCGAGATCACGGTCCACTTTCCGGTCCCCTTCTGGCCGGCCGTGTCCAGGATCAGGTCGACCATCGGCTTGCCCGATTCCGGGTCCTTGTAGCCGAGGATGTCCGCGGTGATCTCGATCAGGTAGCTGTCGAGGGGCCCCTTGTTCCACCTCGCGAAGACGTCGTGCATCGCGTCCGGTTCGAGGTTGAGCATCGTCCGCATGACGTCGTACGCCTCGCAGATGAGCTGCATGTCGCCGTATTCGATGCCGTTGTGGACCATCTTCACGAAATGCCCCGCGCCCTCCGGACCGACCCAGTCGCAGCAGGGGGTGCCGTCGGCCACCTTGGCGGCGATGGCCTGGAAGATCGGCTTCACGTAAGGCCACGCCTCGGGGTCGCCGCCGGGCATGATCGACGGGCCCTTGAGCGCGCCTTCCTCTCCGCCGGAGACCCCGGTGCCGATGAACCTGATCCCCTTCTCCTTGAGCGCCCGGGTCCGGCGGGTGGAGTCGGGAAAGTGCGAGTTCCCGCCGTCGATCAGGATGTCGCCAGGCTCCAGCAGCGGGACCAGCTCGTCGATGACCTGGTCGACCGGCGAACCGGCCTTGACCATCATCATGATCTTCCGCGGCTTCTTGAGCGCCGCGACCAGCTCCTTGACGTCGTGAGTCCCGATGATCGTCTTGCCCTTGGCCCGGCCGGCGACGAAGTCGTCCACCTTGGACGTCGTGCGGTTGAACACGGCGACGGTGAAGCCGTGATTGGCCATGTTGAGGACGAGGTTTTCCCCCATCACGGCCAGACCGACCAGGCCAATATCCGCGGTTCCGTTCGTCGTGCTCATGGCGTGTGATCCCTGGGGTTTCCTGAGGTTCATTCAGCTCTTGCGGTAGGTCTGGGGGATGTACGAAGGCAGTTTCCGTTCCGCGAAGACGCGGGAGATCCGCGCGAATCGGGGCAGGCCCGCGACGGTGGGGACGCTGACCCAGTCCTCGCCGATCAGAGGCCGTGCGTAGTCGAGGAACTCGTCGGTGACGTCGATCCGCGAGGGGGCGATCCACTCCTTCGGGAAGTACCTCTCGGAGTTCGCCACGGTGGCCAGCGGGACCTTGTCCAGGTGGACGCTGTAGCCGGCCCGGCCGCGATCGCGGAGGAGCGTCGCCATCCAGCCGTTGCCCTCCTTGAGGGCGATCTCGACCGCATGGCAGCCGACGGCGTGGGCCTCGTCCAGGTCGACCACGCTGGCGTAGGCGATCGCGTTCCGCTGGTCGGTCCCCGGCACCTGGCCGCGTGCCTTGCCCGGGACGGGGAACTTCAGCGTGTTCAGGTAGTTCACGACGATCTGCGCCACGGTCTGCTGGCTGGAGCTGAACTGGACGTGGCCGAAGTTGTCGCGGATGGTCCCGAGCTCGCCGACGTCGAAGCCCTCGCTGACGACCACGATGCAGCGGCCGTCGGTCTCGAGCTGCCGGAGCACGTTCTCGCCGAGCTGGGGGAGCGTCAGGCCGGACTCGGTCAGGTAGATCTGGATGGGCATGGCCCGCTCGGGATCGGCGAGCCGGGCCGCGGCCGGGATGAAGCCGATCTTGCGGCCCATGGCCTGGATCACCAGCACGGGATCGGCCGGAGCGGAGCCGGAGTTCTCCTCGTTGGCCTGGCGGACGTAGTGGGCGTAGTAGCGGGCGACCGAGCCGTACCCGGGGGAGTGATCCAGGAGCTTGAACTCGCCGTCGCCCAGGTCGTTGTCGATGGTCTTGGGGACTCCGGTCGCGACCAGGTCGAGGCCCCGCTCCTGCGCCAGCCGGCTCACCTTGTGGGCGGTGTCCTGTGAATCATTGCCGCCGATGTAGAAGAAGTAGCCGACGTCGTGGGCCCGGAAGACCTCGACGACGCGCTCGAAGTCCTGATCTTGCCCCTGCTTGAGCTTGTAGCGGCAGGTCCCGATCCCGCCCGCGGCCGGCGAGGTACGCAGCAGCGAGATCTCCTCGGCCGGTGTGGCGGAGAGATCCAGCAGCTCCTCCTTGAGGATGCCCTCGATGCCGAAGTGCCCGGCGTAGACGCGGCCGAAGTGGGACGGCCGGCTCCGACAGCTCTCGACGATCCCGCGGAGCGAGTTGTTGATGACGCAGGTGGGGCCGCCCGACTGGGCGACGACGACGTTCCGAGCGGCCATGGTTCTCTCGGTCCTCTTTGGCGTGGGATCCCGGGTCGCACCGTCAACGCGGCTTCCACGGGGGCGTCTCGGGGAGCAGGGACTGGAACCGGGCGACCTGCCTGTCCATGTACGCGCCGGCGTAGTCCTCGTTCAGGAACTTGGGCAGGGCCTCCTCGAAGAACCGCTGCCAGGATTCGTCCTCGAAGCCGGGATCGATCGGGTAGAAGAGGACGCCGTTGGCCGTGGCGGCGCTCATGTCGCCCGGCGCGTCCCCGACCATGAGGATGTGGTGCGGCTCATAGCGGCCGACCGCGGCCAGCGCGAGGTGTTCCTTCTTGCTGCCGAGCTCCTGGCCGGCGATCAGGCCGACGAAGGGCCTCAGGCCGTGCTCGTCCCACTCGCGTTCCAGGGCTTCGCCCGGGGTCGCGGAGACGACCATGACGTCGGCCTTGCCCTTGAGGGTCTCGAGCGACTCGCGGACGAAGGGGAAGGGGGGGACGTCGTGGACGATCTCGCCGATGGTCCGATTGACGGACTCGCTCCAGGCGAGCGCCGCGGCGAGGTCGGCGTCGCCGGTGGCGGCGACCTCGGCCTTGAGGGTCGGGTTGGCGAGCTTCGTCTCCCGGCCGATCCAGTCGCGGACTCCCGCCAGGTCCGGGATCGGATGCCGCCGCCTTAGGACCTCGGGCCGCGACAGCAGCAGGTCGAACGTCATCGTCAGGGCCGGGAAGCGGTTGATCCCCCGCCACCGGGAATACAGGTTCACGAACTCGGCCGCCTCGCGGGCATACTTGGAGACGGCGGCCAGGTTATAGGACCGGATGATATTCGGGATGAAGCACTCCTTGTGCTTCACTTCCATCGTATCGAAGGCACAGCCGTCGCTGTCGATGCCGACGAAGAACTCGTGGTTCTTCGAGAACTGGCGGAGGAGTTGCTGGGGGTCGTGCGGCGTCGCCATCTCTGCGTCCTTTCCGGTCACTTCAGCTCGGCCGATCCGGTCGCTCCGCCGAGGACTCCATCCTGACTTCCAGGTCGCCCCCATCGCAAGGGGATGGCGGTGCTCGATCGCGAGCCGCGGGCGCAACCGCGTTGGGGGGCGACGGATTGGGCACATCCGGACGAATTGAGGTGGGGCGTCACCTTTGCTAGGATGGCCGGTATTCTCTTCTCGGGGACTCGCCGTCGAGAAGCCGGCGTGCCAGGACGCGGGTGGATTCCGGGGCGATCCGCGACGTCGCCGACCGGCGGAGGGGCAATCGATGGCGACATCCGACCGGCCGAAGTCCAGGGAGAGCCCCCCCGCCGACCTCCTCTCGGTCGTCCGCACCTCCGGCGTCCTGCCCGAGCGACTGCTCGACGAGATTCGAACTCGGTTCGTCCGGGGCGAGTATCCGACCGATCCCGTGGCCCTCGCCGACCGGCTGATGAAGGATGGGTATCTGACCCAGTACCAGGCCCGGCGATTCCTCGCCGGCAAGCCTCACGGCCTGCTCGTCGGCCGGTACATCATCCTCGATCGCATCGGCTCGGGATCGATGGGGCGCGTCTACAAGGCGCACCATCAGATGATGGACCGGGTCGTCGCCCTCAAGATCATCGCGCCGGAGATCGCCTCGAATGAGAAGGTGGTCGCCCGGTTCCAGCGCGAGATGAAGCTCGTCGGCCGTCTCGACCACCCCAACGTCGTCCGCGCCTTCGACGCCGATCAGATCAACAAGGTCCTCTACATCGTGATGGAATACGTCCCCGGCCAGAGCCTGGGAGAGCGGCTCCGCCAGGGCCGCATCCCGGCGCCAGAGATGTTCGATTACGCCGCCCAGGCGGCGCTCGGCCTGGCGCACGCCCACGGCCAGGGGATGGTCCACCGCGACATCAAGCCCTCCAACATCCTGGTCACCGAGGATCGCCGCGTGAAGATCCTGGACCTGGGACTCGGCGTCCTGATGGAAGCCGACGACAGCGCGACCTTCGCCACGGCGGACGGGATCGCCGTGGGGACGGTCGACTACATGTCGCCCGAACAGGCCCTGGGTCGCGACGTCGACGGCCGGAGCGACGTCTTCAGCCTCGGCTGCGCGATGTATCACCTCATGACCGGCAAGCTCGCCTTCCCGGGCGATAATCCGATCGACCGCCTGGGCCGGAGGATCAACTCCAAGGCCGTACCCATCAGCGACCATCTGCCCGATTTCCCCTCGAGTGCCACCAAGGTGCTCGACCGGATGCTGGCCCTCAAGCCCCAGGATCGGTTCCCTTCGGCCGCGGATGCCGCCGAGGCCCTCCAGGCCGTGATCCGGCCCCGGAAGCGGAGCGATCCGCCCCAGCCCTCGAAGGGAGCGTCGGCGAGTGCCGTCGCGGAGGCTCCCCGTCGTCAGGCCCCTCCGCCGGCCGAGGCGATTCCGGCGCCTCTCGTGGCGATCGACGTCTCCCCCGTCGGCGTTTCGGTCCCGCTCGGGACGCCATCGCGGAGCCTTCCCGCCTGGTTCGTCCCGATTTCTCGGCTGGCCGAGCGCAGGCCGGCGGTGCTCCTGCTCGGGATCGTGGCGACGCTGGCGGCGGCGTTCGGGGCGGGCGTGGGCGTTGGTCGCCTCCTGAAGTAGCAGGCGGTCCCGTCCGCTCCGCTTCAATGATGTGCATGGGACCTGGAGGCTTCCGGCAGCGGCTTGTGCTCGGCCGTCGTCGCGATCGTGCGCTCCGTCAGGACGTCCTTCAGCGCCTCGGCGAGGTCCGGGTGCTTGTACCGGTATCCCAGCTCCAGTGCCCTCTTCGGGAGCACTTTCTGCCCGGACGCCACGACCGAGGCGACCTCGCCCAGCAGGAGCCGGAGGACGGCGTCGGGGGGGCCGTAGGGGAAGAAGAACCGCCAGGGGGCATATGGCTTCCAGAGCAGGTTTGAAAGCGCCCGCGAGAAGTCAGCATTCCGCACCGGCTCGGGCGCCGTGCCGTTGATCGGGCCCGTCGCCTGCGGATTCTCCACCGCCAGCTTGAACAGGCCGACGATGTCATCCACGTGGATCCAGCTCATCCACTGCTGGCCGGTCGCCGGTCCGAGCTGGCCGGCGCTGCCGATCGGCGTCCCGGGGAGGGCCTTGAAGATCGGCTTCATCACCGCCAGGGCGCCCCCGGAAGCCGCCAGGACGACCCCGATGCGGATGATCGCCCGGCGGACGCCAAGGTCCTCCACCGGGTCCGAGGCGTGCTCCCACTCGCGGCAAACGACCGCGAGGAAGTCGGTGCCCGAGGGAGCTGGCTCGGTCAGCTCCTCGTCGCCTCGCGGGCCGTAATAGCCGATCGCCGAGGCCTGGACGAGCGCCTGCGGTCGGGTCCGGGCGATCCGGATCGCCTCCACGAGGTGGTCGGTCCCCCGCACCCGACTGTCCCGAATTCGTGCCTTCACGGCGGCGTTCCAGCGATCCTGGAACAGGTTATGGCCCGCGAGGTTGACGACCACGTCGCAGCCGTCCACCTCCGATTGCCAGTCACCGGCCGCGCACGGATCTCCCTGGATCACACGATAGGCGCGGTACTCGCGTCGCCGCCGGACCTCGTTGGAATGGCGGGAGAGGATGATTGGCTGATGCCCAGCCTCCAGGAGCTGCGCGGCGAGCCCCCGGCCGATCAGGCCCGAGCCCCCCGTGATGAAGACCTTCATGGTGACCCCTCTCGCTATGTCCCCGAGCCCCTCGACGTCCCTTGGATTCTCATCATTTAGGCCGATTGGCTGCCTCGTCAAGGATCTCGTGAAACTTCGACGAAATCGGCGCAAACAGCCGATGGCCTTACTGCCCGTGAAGTTACGATGAACTCGCGGGACCGGTGGTTGGCCCTTCGACGCCTTCATGGTAATGTCGGGACGCGACGGCCGAGGGGTGCGACGCCCTCTTCCGAATACCGTCCCGGCGACGGCAGAACGCGGCTCGTCCAGTCTACGAAAGGCACGGGGAGCCCCCGCCCATCATGCGCACGAACGTCCGCGATTGGTTCGACCTGGCCCGCCTCCTCGGCAGTTACAAGCGTCGCCCGCCGCTGATCCTGGTCAACGGCCTGGCCGAGCAGCCCGAGAGCTGGTTCGCCAATCGCCGCCATCTGAGCCGGAACTTCGATCTCAAGGTCCCGGAGATCCTCGTCTATGACGGCGAGGCTCTCCATCGCCAGATCGACGCGGGGGGCGAGATCACGGTGGACTACCTGGCCGACCGGCTCGGCGGATTCCTGGACGAGTTCGTCCAGCGGGCTCCCTACCACCTGGTGGGCTCGAGCCTGGGCTGTCAGGTGATCTTGACCTACGCAAGTCGCCACCCCGAGCGGGTGGCGAGGATGGTCCTGATCTGCCCGTCCGGCTTCCACGGGGATGAGAGCCTCCCCACCATGGAGGGCGTGCGGCGGAGCCGGTACGACACGCTGGTCAAGTCGGTCTTCCACAGCGGCCGGTTCGCCTCGGAAGACCTGGTCCGCGCCTTCGAGCGGAAGTTCCAGGACCGGGCCTGGAAGCGGGGAGTCCTTCGGACGCTCCGCGGGACGGTGGGGCACTCGGTCTCCCACCTCTTGCCGACCATCACGCAGCCGACGCTGGTGATCTGGGGCGCGGAGGACCGGGTCCTCTCGGATGTCCCTGGGGCGATTCGCGCGGCCTCCGGAATGCCGCAGGTCCGGCAGGTCGTCATCCCGAGCTGCGGCCATGCCCCGCAGATCGAGAGGGCCGGGCTGGTCAACCAGCTCGTCGATCGCTTCCTCCGGGAGCGGCTGGGGGCGATCCCGCCGGACCTCGACCCGCGTCGATACCTGGCCCGGTCGGATCGGGCGGGGCAGGACGTGGCGTACGCTCGAGCCGGCCTCTCATGAGCGACTTCAGCCTCTTCCTCGGCAAGTTCCTCCGCCATGGGACGGCCATT
Source organism: Aquisphaera insulae (assembly GCF_011064615.1). Classification (GTDB taxonomy): domain Bacteria; phylum Planctomycetota; class Planctomycetia; order Isosphaerales; family Isosphaeraceae; genus Aquisphaera; species Aquisphaera insulae. The sequence continues at coordinate 40,966 of NZ_JAALJH010000049.1, forward strand.
GCCAGCCTGGCGCCGAGCAGTCGCTGGCTGGCGCGACTGACCGTCGGGAACATCGACTGGGCCGCCGCCCGGGTCGTGGTGGAGCTGGGTGCCGGCACCGGACCGATCACGCGGGTCCTCGCCGAGCGGGCCCCGGAGTCATGCCGCCTGGTCGTCCTGGAGCGCGACCCGGACTTCGCCCGGCTCCTCCGGGAGCGGTTCGCGGATCGCCCCGGCCTGGAGGTGGTCGAGGGGGACGTCCGGGACCTGGCGGCGATCCTCGACGATCGGGGGCTCGCCCGGGTCGATTCGATCGTCTCCGGCTTACCGGTCCCCTCGTTCCCGACCGAGCTGACGAAATCGCTCTTCCGGGTCGTCGGCAAGGTCCTGACGGGCGAGGGCAGCTACAATCAGATCACGGAGATCCCCTGGGCGTATTGGAGATTCTACCGCCGCTACTTCCAGGACGTCCGCTTCGTGCTCGAGCCGCGAAACCTGCCGCCCGCGGGGGCCTACTTCTGCCGCGGCGTCAAACCCGTGAATTGATCGACGATGGCGATTACCTCGACTGCCGACGTCCCGCCGGCACGGCTCTCGTCCTTGATGGGCTCCGGGCCGGTCCGCTGGCTCGTGAATGCCGGCTTCAATCGCCGCTCGCGGCGTCGGGCGGCCGCGGTCGCCTCGCTTCGAGTGGCGCGGGTCCAGGAACGAACGCTCCGCGATCTGGTCCGTGTCGGCCGCGACACCCGCTTCGGCCGCGACCACGAATTCCGCCGAATCGACGGCATCGCCGCCTATCGCGCGGCCGTCCCCTTGCGGACCTATGAGGCGCTCTGGAACGACTATCTCCGGGACCGCTACCCGGTCCTCGAAGACCTGACCTGGCCGGGCCGCATCCCCTATTTCGCCCTCACCAGCGGCACGACGCAGGGAGCGACGAAGTACATCCCGGTCTCGCGCGCGATGGTCGCCTCGAACCGCCGGGCCGCGGAGACGATGCTGGCCTTCCACGTCGCGGCCCGCGGATCCTCGCGACTCTTCCGCGGCCGGATGTTCTTCCTGGGCGGGACGACGAAGCTCGAGGAGCCCGCGCCGGGGGTCCGCCAGGGGGACCTGAGCGGGATCGCCGCGCTCGAGGTCGAGCCGGCCGCGCGGGCCTACACGTACCCGCCGCTCGATCTCGCCCTGGAATCCGACTGGGACCGGAAGCTCTCGCGGCTGGCGGAGCGGAGCGTCCGCGAGCGGATCACTCTCGTCGGCGGCGTGCCGAGCTGGCTGCTCATGCTCTTCCGCCGCGTCCTCAAGATCGGCGGCAAGTCGACGATCGGCGAGATATGGCCCGACCTGGAGCTGGTCGTCCACGGGGGCGTGAAGTTCGACCCGTACGCCGAGTCGTTCCGGCGGATCCTGGGCAGGCCGGATATCCGGCTCCAGGACGCCTACGCCTGCTCCGAGGGCTTCGTGGCCTTCGGCGACCCGGCCACGGGCCACCTCCGCCTGGCCCTCGATCACGGGATCTTCTATGAGTTCGTCCCGGTCGAGGAGCTCGATTCGCCCTCGCCGGTGCGGCACTGGCTGGGCGACGTGCAGCCCGGGGTCAACTACGCAATCGTCGTGACGACCTGTGCGGGGCTGTGGGGCCACGTCATCGGCGACACGCTGCGATTCGAGTCGGTCGATCCACCCCTGATCACCTTCACAGGTCGGACGCGATACACGCTCTCGGCCTTCGGCGAGCACCTCATCAATGAGGAGGTCGAGGGCGCGATCGCCACCGCGTCGCTGGCCTGCAAGACGGCCGTCGGCGACTGGCACGTCGGACCGGTCTTCCGGGGGACCCCCGGTTTCCATCAATACGTGGTCGAGTTCCAGGGGGCCGGGCCCGATCCCGTCGAGTTCCGGCGACGGCTCGACGCGGACCTCTCGAGGCGCAACGCCGACTACCTCGCCCATCGTGCCGAGAAAGTCGGCCTGCCGCTCCCGGCGCTCCTGGTGGCCAGGCCGGGATCCTTCGAATCCTGGATGCGCGATCGAGGGAAGCTCGGCGGGCAGAACAAGGTGCCGCGGATGGATGCCACGGGGAAACTCACGGCCGACCTGGTGGAGTATCTTCACGGTCGGGACTTGGTGGACCGGGAAATCGCCGCGGGCTGAGCCCCGAGCACGCGGCGGCGAGGGGCCCATCGGTCAGGCGGCGCGGGTCTTCTCGGCGACGAGATCGGCGATCTGGCGGATCGAATCGAGATGATCCACGCCGGCCTCGTGGGCCTCGACCGTGATCTTGTAATGATCTTCCAGGAAGGTCACCAGCTTCAGCGTGGTGATCGAATCGAGGATTCCCCCCGTGATGAGCGGGGTCTCGTCGGTGAGCTCGGCGGGATCCTCGCCGGGGAGGAACTCGTCGAGGATGTAGGCGTGCAGGGTCTTCGCGATACCTTCCATGACACCCTCTGGGCCGGAGTCCGGGACATGCGCAGGTCCCTGCGCTTTCGGGGCCGGGCACGTTATACAATCCTGCCGCTTTGGTCAATCTCGGGTTTCGCTGATGTTCTCCTCCTGCTTTGCCGATTCCGTAAGGTAAGCAAGGCGGCCCGTACGCCCTTTCCCGGCACGTTGCGCACTCGGGACGAGCCATGGAGGCCGGACCAGTCCCCTACATCGAGGTGCCCGGCTCATGATCGCAGGGATGCCCCAAGCCCTCCTCCGGCGGTCGCTCACCGGCCTCGTCGGGATGGCCTTTACCCTTGGCCTGGCAACGGGATGCGCCGATCATGCCCGCCGCCGCGAGGTCGATCGGATCCCGACGCGGGGGATGGTCGATCCGGCCCAACCACGTGAGCTCGACAAGACGACCATGCCCCGCTACGTGATCGAGCCGCCGGACGAGCTCGACGTCACGATCCGCCCGGCGCCGACCGACTGGGTGCAGAACACCATCGTGGTCCAGCAGGACGGGATGATCGACCTGGGTTTTGCCGGCGAAATCTACGTCACGGGGCTGACCGTGGGCGAGGCGGAATACCGGATCGCCCAGGAAGTGAATGCGGCGGCCGTGAAGCAGGGACAGAAGCCCGAGCAGCCGTACAAGGTCTCGGTCCGGGTGACGAATCCGCAGAGCAAGTTCTATTACGTGATGGGCACCGTCAATTCCCAGGGCCGTTTCCCGATCAAGGGGAACGAGACCGTGCTGGACGCGATCCTGCTGGCCGGCCTCAAATCGAATAGCCTGCCGGAGAAGAGCTACCTGGTCCGACCCCATCCCCCGGGCGAGCCCGACACCGTCCTCCGGATCGACTGGTGCGCCATCCGCGAGCGGGGTGACACCATGACGAACTATCAGCTCCTCCCCGGGGACCGCATCGTCGTCCCCGGGACGAAGCCGCCGAGCCTGATCTCCACTCTGCTAGCCCAGTGATCGATTCGCCGCTCAGGCGTCGATCCGGTTGGGCATGGGGACGACCGGGGAGAGCAGGCCGATCTTGGCCGTCGCAAAGTAGACGACGAAGCCGACGATGAACGCGGAGACCGGCGCGATGGGAACATCCGGGATCGCGGCGTTCCATGCGTGCAGGTTGGGCATCACGCCGACGAGGAACCCGAGCGCCCAGGCGATCCAGCCGGCCGGGTTGAAGCCGGCCCGCGGGCCGCTCCAGCGCTTGCCCGCCAGCAGGTAATCCGCGACCATCGCACCGCAGATTGGGCCGAACGAGGCCCCGATGATCCCGAACACCCCGGGCAAGTTCTTCGCGATACCCGTGATCGCCAGCGTCATGCTGACGATGGCTCCAATCCCGACCGAGATAAACGGATTGACCTTCGGCATGACCGTCTTGAAGCTGTTCGCCGCGATGAAAGACGAGAAGCACGCACCGGGGAACGAGGCGAGCGTGAGGCCGAGCATGATGGCCCTATAGAACGCCGATGGCAGCTTTGCTTCCAGGCCGTCGGTGACGTTCATTCCCTTACCTGCAAGCGCATCCGGCTGAACCGCGCCACTCGCCCAGGCACCAGCCAAGGCGATCGCTGCGATGCCCATCGTGAGGATGATCGCCCCGATGATCCCCACATAGCCGCCCTTCTGGACGTCCTCGGCGTCACGGCTGTTGGTGCCGAAGTCGACGCCGGCCGCTCCGGCTGTGGCGAAGAAACCGACGATGATGGTGACCGTCAAGAGTATCGCTCCCAGGGCCCCGGGAGAGCCCTCCGTCGCGGGAGGTTTGTAGCTGAAGGCGGAGCCGGCGAAGAGTACAAGGGCGATGATCAGTACGGCAAGCGGAATGAGCGGGAGGTAGGTCGCGACCTTCGCGACATACTGAATCCCCTTGAGCCCTACGAATGCCGCAAGCGCAGCCCAGATGACGCACAACGCGTAGAACAAGCTGGGGCCGCCGCCGAATGCGGTGTTGAGGGCCTCGGCCGAGAAGTAGGTGTTCACTCCCAGCCATCCGAATTGGAGTAGACCCATGAGGAATCCGGGCATGAGCAGGCCGCCCAATGTCCCGAAGGTTGAAGTCCCTACTACATAAAGTGGCAATCCCGTCTTCAAGCCCAGCAGCCCGGGCACCACGTAGAACAGGAAGTGGCAGATGAGCGCCGCGAGGACGATTCCGAGCAGCGTCGGGAGCAAGCCACCGGCCAGCAGGCCGGCCGCAGCATTCGAGTTCCAGAAGGCGAACCAGAGGAAGATCCCCGCGTACGTCGGCGCGGTGTTCTTGAACCAGGGCGCCCGATTCGACGGCGGGTTGGGCGTCGCGCTGGCGATGTAATCCGGGAGGGGGCCGGGGGCGGTCGTGGTCGGTGTGCTCATGGTGTCTGTCTATGCGGAAAACAGGGAGAGGCAGGGGTTTCGGCCGGTACGCTGGGAGCATCAGACAACGCGCCGGGACCAGTGTCAAGGGGGGACCCGTGGGGGCCGGACGAGCCTTCAGATGGACTCGCCGGCCGCCCGTCGTGCGTCCTGTTCGAACCAGTTGTCTCGGTAGTAGTGGCCCCCTCGGCGATGGGCCATATAGCTGGCCACGAGATAGGCGGGGATGAACGCCGGCCCCCATCGCTCCGCCTGGCGGACGTGGGCCTGCTCGTGATCCCTCAGGTCGTCCAGGACGGAGGCCGACCGACCCAGGATGACGTGACCGAGAGTCATCGCGTTGAAGCCGATCCGGTCACCGAACCAGCGGGCGAATCCGCCGTGGAACTCGAGCGCGCCGCGACGGACGCGACCGCCGCCGCCAGAACCCAGGGTCAGCACGCCGGCAATCAGGCCCAGCAACGTGGTTGGGCTGGCCCAGGCATAGCATGCAATCCGCCCCGGAATGCTCCGCCCACGGTCGGCCTGCTGATCGGCACGCCCGCGATCCCCGACGCTCCGCGCCCTCGGGATCGCCGCCTGGGTGGGGTCGCGACGAACGTGGCGACGATGCGGGCCCTTTTCCCGCTGCCGCGTCGGGCGTCGCCTTCGATTACGCCCCATCGCCTGAATCCTCCCCGCACGTGTGGTAGGTTTGGCATGCGAGATTGCCGCGTGCCGACCGCACGATCCTTCCAGGAACCCGTGATCCCGTGAGCGACCTGCCGCCACCCGCCGGCGAGCCAGCCGGCCACCTTCCTCCCATCCTCCGCGCCGAGCTCTCCCAGCCCTTTCCGACACGGAGCGGCTGGGCCTGGACGATCGCACCGGCCTATGCCGGGCTCTTCATCTGGATCCCGCTGCTCGACCTCGTCGGATTACTCGTCGCCGGCGGACTCGACGTGAGGCTCGTCTTCCTCGGCTCGATCCTCGCGCTCCTCGCCTGCTCCCTGCTCCTTTATTATCCCGCCGCCATCCTCGGGTGCCAGTCGGGACAGGGACTTGGCGTCGTCGCCTCGACGACCCTCGGGACGATCGGCGCGGAGTGGATCGTCGGGATCCTCGGCGGGTTGGGGGGACTTCTGGTCTACGCCATCTCGATCGATTCCTCGGTACGACTCACGATGCTGGGACTCACACTTTGCGGCCTGGTCGGTCCGGCGAGCCTGGAGAGATCCTCGATCGGTGCCGCGCAGTTCCCCGCGCCGATTACCCTGATCACCGCGGCCTTCTGGATCTACGTGACGGGGACCGCGATCCTCCTCCGCCTCGCGAGCGTCGTCCGGGCGATGATGCAGGTCTACACCCCCGTGGCTCTCGCGCTCCTGGTCGTCGCGGCGATCCTGGCCGCTCGCGGGCCGGGAGTGGCGGTCGCTCGCGAACCTGTCACGGTCCTCCCTGCGTTCGCGCTGCTGATCCAGATCGTCTGTTCCGCCTTTGCCTTCTCCGGGCTCCTCGGGGCGGACTGGGGCCGTATGGCCCGAGACCGCCTCGATGTGATGCGAGGCGGCGCCGTTGGCATCAACCTGGCCGGAATGCTCGGCCTGGTGATGACCGCCTGCACCGTCTCGCTGGCGTTCCGGACCGACGCGTCGGGCATGCCTCCGGACGGCGGTTCGCCGCCGCTCCTGATCCGCGGAAGCTTCCATTCCGCGATCTATCAAGGCATCGGCGGCCAGGTCGGCGGCATCCTGCTGATGCTCCTGGGACTGGCGACCCTGGCGCCGGCCTGCTACGCGATCTGGCTTTTCGGGCGACGCTTCGCCGACCACTGGGGCGTCCTTCGAGTCTCCTCATGGACCTGGCTGGGGGGCGGACTCGCCCTGGCGATGATCGCATCGGGCGTCGCTCGTGACTCGATGCTCCTGATCCAGATCCTGGGCGCTCTCTTCGCACCCGTGGCCGGGACGTTCCTCGTCGAGCTGACCCGCACGGAGGGACACGTCCGGGGGATCCGGGATGGGGTGAATCCGCCCGGCGTGATCGCCTGGGGCCTCGGGCTGACCATCGGCCTGATCCCGATTGTGGGGGCGGTCATTCCGGCGGGGGAACCCCTCCGGAGGCTGCAGCCGGCATCGCTCTATGCCTTCGCGGTATCGGCCGCGACCTATGCCATCCTCGCCCGGCTGGGGTGGGAGCGGCCGATCATCCCGATCCGGACCGAAACCCCCACGGAGCCTGGCGCGGTGGGCCGAGGTTGAACAGCCGGCCGGCTCAGGGCACGACGTCGGTCGATGGGCCGCCCTTGATGGACGCTGGTGCGATCAGGCCCAGGACGCCGTTCACGCCGGACATCACGGACTCCTCGACCCGGTCCGACCAGGGGCAGGGGAGGCCGTAGTAGACCATGCTGTCTCCGCCTTCGTAACCGCCTTCCTTCAGGACCCGCTGCGATGGGATGTACGCCATGACGTCGTTGCAGTAGGCCGAGACCCAGGTCGGCGACGATCCCGCTTCCTTCTTGATCCGGAGCGCGTAGTCGACGGTGACCTCGCCACCGAGGAAGACCCATCGCAGCTCGTCGAGGCCCCATGCCTGGACCGGATAAGGATAGTCCGGCGGGAGCTGGCCGAGCTCCTCGATCTGCCCCAGGAGCTTGCGGGCCCGCGACGCGGCGAATCGATTGTCGGATTTTGCGTCGGACTCGATTTGTGACCTCGTCGGCAGGGAACCGAAGGCGAGGTTGACCTCCCGGTATGCGCTCCGGAGCGGGCCCTCGATCCGCTTCATCGGCCGTTCGAGGACCGCGGCGACCGAGGCGGCCATCGCCTGGCCGTGCGTCTCGGCGAGCGCCTCGGAACGCCGGGGGATCGGGTTCTGGTCGCCACCGCAGCCCGCCACGTACATCGCCTGGGCACCCGGGAATCGCTTCTCGAGCGCGGCGGCGGCGTGCCCGGCCCAGTCGCCGCTCACCTTGTAGCCGTCCAGGACGGTGCAATGGCAGGCATAGACGAAGACCACGGCCCTTGGCCTGCCATCGACGTCCCTGCCCACGAGCACCGGGACGTCGTGGTCATCCGGCCCCTTGAGGTGACCTTTCTCCCGCAGCGCCGGCACCTCGCCCTCCGGGTTGTTCCGCCGGTTGACGGCGAAGTCGCAACGGCCGTTGCCCCAGTCCAGCCGCGCGACGGAGAGCGTCTCGAAGGCCTGACTGACCACGTCCGCGACGACCGACTCGAAGAGCCGCGTGTAATCGCCGACCTTCTGCTTCTGCGCGTCATCGAGCGTGTACATCGTGAGCAGATTCCTGCCGAGCACCGGCGCGCTATGGGTGTGCGAGCACGCGAGGACGATCCGGTCTCGCTCCAGTCCATGCTTCCTGCCGATGGCCTCCCGGATCCGTGCCGAGAGGTCCCGGCTGATCCCGCAGACATCCATCGTGACCAGGACGGCTCGCTTGCCGAGCGGATCCTCGAGTGCCAGGGCCTTGACCCAGATATCCTGATCGACCCCGTCGGACGGGTGGTTCCTCGCGGCGTATCCGGACAGCCAGATCGGCTCCTTGGGCGTGATCGCGACCCGACCCACGCCGAGCTTCCAGCCGTCGCCAAGGCTCACTCGCGGCGACCCGGCGAGGATCAGCACGAATCCGATCACGACGCGCAACCCAGCCCTCGGATCGACCCCGATGCGGTTCATGTCAAGAGTCTCCTGGTCGCACTTGCCGCCCGTCCTCACGACCGTTCCGCGCCCACCTGCGGGCGCCCGGCGGCGGTCAATCGCCTCCGAAGATCTCCCAGACGGACGAAGAAAGGGGGCGGATCATGGGGGATTCGTCCCGACGGATCTTCGAAGAACCAGCGGACGGTTCGGGAGATCGCCTCCTCGTAGGTTAACGAAGGCGACCATCCGAGTCTGCGGCGGGCCTTCTCCGTGCTGTACGAGAGATACCGGCCGAGGAGCCAGGCCCCATAGCGAGTGACCCTGGGAGGCCTGGCCCGTCGGCGAAGCCGGTCGCGTAACTCCAGTGACAAGCCGCCATAGTAGGCGTAAAGGAACGGGTAATGCCAGGTGACGCGGGGAGCGCCGGTGGCATCGGCCAGCATGTCCAGGAACTGCCTCTGGGTGATCGGGCCGTGGCTGGTGACGTTGTACGCCTCTCCTGCGGAGCCCTGGTCACGGGCCGCGAGGATCGCGGCGTCGGCGACGACCCCGGCGTAGACGGCGCTCAGCGGGTTATCCCCGGGGCCGACCACGGAGACGCGATGCCATCGGAACTCCTGGATCAGCCGGGGGATCGTGGTCCGGTCGCGCTCGCCGAAGAGCCAGCTCGGTCGGATCACGGTCAGGGCAAGTCGTCCGGCGTGCGACATCGCCCAGAGTAGCTGCTCGGACTCCACCTTGCTGCGGGTGTAGGGATCCATCAGCCAGACGTTCTGGCCCAGGGGCGAGGACTCGTCGATCGGTTCCGTCTGGTCCGGTGGGTGGCCATAGGCGCTCGTGGAGCTGAAGTGGACGAACCGCTCGACTCTCTCGGCGGCCGCGGCTGCGGAAAGCGTCCGGGTGGCGTCGATGCAGCCGAGCTGGAACTCGCGCCAGGGCCCCCAGTCTCCGACCTTCGCCGCCGCGTGGAAGATCCACCTGGCCCCCGCCACGGCCGCCGCGCAGGAAGCCGAGTCGGTCAGGTCGCCGCGATGGATCTCGACGCCCAGGGACTCCAGGAAGCCGGTCCGGCTCGACGGCCGGACCAGGGCCCGTACGCGATGCCCCTGGCCCACGAGCTTTTCCGCCACATGGCTCCCCAGCAGCCCCGTCGCCCCGGTCACCAGGACGAGGCCGGCATCGGCCGAAGATTCCGGACTCATGGATGCCCCGCGCCCCAGTTCGTGCCGCAGAAGTGACCGCAACGCCCCAGGTTGAGAGTGCATCACGGATTCACCGGGGTCAAGCGGGGACGACCGAGGAAATGGGATGGAGAGCCGCCACAACCTCTTCCGATCGTGACCTACAGTTCCTTCCGGGCATCATAACGGCCAGCCCCGGCGAGGGACGACCGGTCGACACCTTGTCTCGGGCCGACTCGTTTTGGTATGAAGGAATGCCTTCGGAACCCGGCCCGGGACCGAAGACCTACCTCAAATCCTGATGCGAACGCCATTCCATTGAGGGGCGCTGCGACGGTACGCCGGGGCGTACCTGCCAGGCTCGATGGGGCGGATCCAACAGAACTGCAACGGCGCCCTTTCATCGTTAGAGGAGACCTTGAACGTGACCGCCGCCGTCGCTGAAAAGCCTGTTGCCACCAAGGATTATCACGTCGCCGACATCTCGCTCGCCCCGTGGGGCCGGCGCGAGATCGCCATCGCCGAGACCGAGATGCCCGGCCTCATGGCCATCCGCGAGGAATACGCGGCCCGCCAGCCGCTGAAGGGCGCCCGGATCACCGGCTCGCTCCACATGACCATCCAGACGGCCGTCCTGATCGAGACCCTCAAGGCCCTGGGCGCCGAGATCCGCTGGGCGTCCTGCAATATCTTCTCGACCCAGGACCACGCCGCCGCGGCCATCGCCGCCGAGGGGATCCCGGTCTTCGCCTACAAGGGCGAGTCGCTCGAGGAGTACTGGGAGTACACCCACAGGATCTTCGAGTGGGCCGACGACGGCTACTCGAACATGATCCTCGACGATGGCGGCGACGCCACCCTGCTGCTCCACCTGGGCGCCCGCGCCGAGGCCGACGCCTCGGTCCTGGACAAGCCCGGCAGCGAGGAGGAGCGCGTCCTCTTTGCCGCCATCAAGAAGCGGCTCAAGTCCCAGCCCGGCTGGTATTCCGAGCGGCTGGCGGCGGTCAAGGGCGTGACCGAAGAGACCACCACCGGCGTCCATCGCCTCTACCAGATGCACAAGCGCGGCGAGCTGAAGTTCCCCGCCATCAATGTCAATGATTCGGTCACCAAGTCCAAGTTCGACAACCTCTACGGCTGCCGCGAATCGCTGGTCGACGGCATCAAGCGGGCCACCGACGTGATGGTCGCCGGCAAGATCGCCGTCGTCTGCGGCTACGGCGACGTCGGCAAGGGCTCCGCCCAGGCCCTCCGCGCCCTCTCGGCCCAGGTCTGGGTCACCGAGATCGACCCGATCTGTGCCCTCCAGGCCGCCATGGAAGGCTATCGCGTCGTCACCATGGAGTATGCCGCCGACAAGGCCGACATCTTCGTCACGACGACCGGCAACTACCGGGTCATCACCCATGACCACATGGTCCGGATGAAGGACCAGGCCATCGTCTGCAACATCGGCCACTTCGACAACGAGATCGACGTGGCGTCGCTCGAGAAGTACAAGTGGGAGGAGATCAAGCCGCAGGTCGACCACATCATCTTCCCCGACGGGAAGCGGATCATCCTGCTGGCCAAGGGCCGCCTGGTCAATCTCGGCTGCGGCACCGGCCACCCCTCCTATGTCATGAGCTCCTCGTTCGCCAACCAGACGCTCGCCCAGATCGAGCTCTGGCAGCACAACGACAAGTACGAGGTCGGCGTCTACGTCCTGCCCAAGAAGCTCGACGAGCACGTCGCCCGGCTCCAGCTCAAGAAGCTGAACGTGATGCTGACCGAGCTGACCGCGGAGCAGGCCGCCTACATCCACGTCCCGAAGGAAGGCCCGTACAAGTCGGACCATTACCGCTATTGATCGCTCCCCGAGGGCGGCGAGGGAATCGTCCCCCGCCGCCCCCTGATCGATCCCGCCACGACGAGGCTGCGGGAGCACAAGTCGAAGCCGCGGTTTCCCCTCCCGTTCAATCTCCCTCGTGAACACCTTCCTTCGTAGAACCCTCTTCGGCCTGCTCTTCGCGCTGGGCCTCGCCAGGGCGGTGTTCTATCTCGCCTATGCGGTCGAGACCTTGCCGTCGCCGTTCGAGAGCTTCCACCTCGAAGCGAAGATGGTGCTGCTCGCGGATCGGGTCGTCCTCGGGAAGACGCTCTACCCGGCCTGGCGGGACTATCCGCACGTCGCCAACTTCTTCGGGCCGGTCTATTTCGGATCGGTCGGCCTGGTCGGCAGGCTGGCCGGGGCCGACATACCCGGACTCTTCCGGATCGGTCGATCGATCGCATTCGCGTCCGGGCTGCTCGCCTCGGCCATCGTCGCCGTGGTGGCCTGGAAGCGGTATGGTCGGGCGCCCGGTGTGCTCGCGGGCATCGCGACGCTCGGGGCGATCCCGATGGCCGGATTCTCGGTGATGGTCCGGCCGGACATGACCGCGGAGCTGTTCGGGATCGCGGGTTTCTTCCTGGCGCGGAGGAAGTCCACCGTCGGGCTGGTCGCGGCGGCGATCCTGCTGGCCTGCGCCGTGCTGACCAAGCAGACCACCCTGATCTTCCTGTTCGCCGCATGCCTGGGGCTGGTCGCCGAGCGGGAATGGCGCCGGGCTCTCGCTCTGTTCGGGGCCACGGCGGGTATCCTCGCGGTGGTCGTCGGGCTCGTCACGCTCTTGATCGAGCCTCGTTTCGTCTCGAGCCTGATGGGCGAGTCTCGGACGCCCTGGGATGCCGCCACCCTGGTCAAGACGTTCTCTCAGGTCTGGAGTCAGTCGCCCGACCTCCTGATCTTCGGGGTCGCCGGGCTGGTCGCGTGGATCGTCGGCGCGACAGGGCGTCGGGATCCCGCGCTGGCGGTCCTGGCAGCGGTCCTGCTCGCCTCGAGCGTCGGCCTGGCGGCCAAGCAAGGGGCCGCGGTCAACTACTACCTCAGCCTTCGACTCTTGGAAGGCCTGGCCGTCGCGGCCCTCTGGCAGTCAGCAAGGCAGTCCGGCACGCGACTCCGGTCGGCCGGCCTGGCGGCGCTCCTGATCATCGGGGCATGTTCGGTGGTCCCGAGCCTGATGATCATGCTCCAGTACTATCGGCGCTCCGTGGAGGTCACCGCGTTCCTCAAGGCGCCTCCCGGCTCGCGGATGCTCGGGGCCTATCGTGACCTCTGCCGCATGGCCGCCGATCCCCGGTCGCGCTTGCTCACCGATGCGGGGCTCATCGACCTCTATCAGGGGGATCGCGCTGTGTTCGGCGACCCCTGGCTGTTCCGCATGCTCGCCGAGACCAACCAGCTCGACCTGACCGTCCTCCAGGATCGGATCGACTCGCAGTATTTCGACCTGGTCGTGACGCTCTCGCCGCTCGAGGAACCGACGTATGAAACGTACGACTTCGGCCTGCCGATGCTCCTGGTGGAACGGCTGAGGGCCCGGTATACCCGTGTGGGGGCCCATGATACACTCTTCTTCTATCAGCGCCGCCGGCCGTCGGGGTAGCGGCGCGGCGGGGAGCATGCCGCCTTGGGCCAGTTCAGGTACGACGTCTGCGTGGTCGGCGGTTGCGGGCACGTCGGGCTGCCGCTGGCCCTGGCGTTCGCCCGGTCGGGCCTGGACGTCGCGGTCCACGACATCGACGATCGGGCCGTCGATCTCGTCCGGTCGGGCAGGATGCCGTTCCTGGAGCGGGGCGCCGAGCCGATCCTCCGCCAGGTGATCGGCAGAAACCTCATCGTCGCCGACGACCCCGGGCTGGTGACGCAGTCGCGACACCTCGTCGTCATCATCGGCACGCCCGTCGATGAGCACCTGAACCCGAAATTCCACGCGATGCGGCGGTTCTTCCTGGACCTTCGGCCGCACCTGACCGACGGCCAGTGCGTGATCCTCCGGAGCACCGTGGCCCCGGGGACGACCGAGAAGATCCACTCGCTCCTGGCGAGGACCGGGCTGGACCTCCACGTCGCGTTCTGCCCGGAGCGTGTCGCCGAGGGTTATGCCCTGGAGGAGTTCGCCACCCTGCCGCAGATCGTCTCCGGCTGCGGCGAACGTGCCGTGGAGATGGCGTCCGAGCTGTTCGCGAAGGTCGCCCCGTCCTTGATCCGACTCTCTCCGCTCGAGGCAGAGCTGACCAAGATCTTCACCAACGCGTGGCGATACATCCAGTTCGCGACCGCCAACCAGTTCCTGATGATCGCGGCCGACCGGGGCGTGGACTTCTACCGGGTCTTCGACGCGATGACCCGCGACTATCCGAGGATGGCCGGACTGCCGAAGGGGGGTTTCGCCGCCGGCCCTTGCCTGTTCAAGGACACGATGCAGCTCGCCGCCTCGAGCGACAACAACCTGCCGCTGGGCCACGCGGCGATGCTGATCAACGAGGGCCTGCCCAGCTTCATCGCCCGCCGGCTCCGGGCCCGCTATCCGCTCGAGTCGATGTGCATCGGGATCCTCGGCATGGCCTTCAAGGCGGAGAGCGACGACCACCGCGAGTCGCTCTCCTACAAGCTCCGAAAGGTCATCGAGGCCGAGGCCGCAGAGGTCCTCTGCACCGACGCCTACATCGCCGACCCGACGTTTCGCCCGCTCGCCGAGGTCGTCGAGCGATCGGACCTGTTGATCATCGGTGCTCCGCACCGCGAGTATCGGGCGATCGCCGTCCCGATCTCGACACCGGTCGTCGACCTCTGGAACTTCCTGGGCAAGGGGACGGGCCTGGCATGAAGACCCTCGTGACCGGATCCTCGGGCTTCATCGCCGGCTATCTGATCGAGGAGCTGCTGGCCCACGGCCATGAGGTCGTCGGGCTGGACAACCTGTCGAAGTATGGACCGGTCGGGCGGACGTTCGACTCCGACCCCCGCTACCGGGCCGTGACCGGCGACGCCAAGGATCCGGCCCTGGTCGGCGAGCTGCTGGAAGGCTGCGACCACTTCGTCGCCGGCGCCGCGATCATCGGCGGGATCTCACTCTTCCACGAGCTGGCGTACGACCTGCTCGCCGAGAACGAGCGGATCACCGCCGCGGCCTTCGACGCGGCGATCAGGGCCCACCGGGGAGGCTCGCTCAAGAAGATCACGGTCGTTTCCTCGTCGATGGTGTTCGAGAACGCCGGGACCTTCCCGACCCCGGAAGGGGAGCAGGAGCGCTGTCCGCCGCCGTCGTCGACCTACGGCTTCCAGAAGCTGGCCACCGAGTACTTCGCCAGGGGAGCCCATCAGCAGTACGGATTGCCCTTCACGATCGTCCGCCCGTTCAATTGCATCGGCATCGGCGAACGTCGGGCGAAGTACGACCGCGAGGTCCGCTCCGGCAATGTCCGGCTGGCCCTCAGCCACGTCGTGCCCGACCTCGTCCAGAAGGTGCTCAAGGGGCAGGACCCGCTGAGGATCCTCGGAGATGGCAGTCAGGTTCGGCATTACACCTACGGCGGCGACCTCGCCCGGGGGATCCGCCTGGCCGTCGAGTCGCCCGCGGCGTTGAACGAGGACTTCAACCTCTCGACCGCCAGCTCGACCACGGTGCTCGAGCTGGCCGGGACGATCTGGCGGATGATCCGGGGCGGCGACCCATTGCGGATCGAGCACGACCCGCCGTATCCCCACGACGTCCGCCGCCGCGTCCCCTCGGTCGACAAGGCCCGTCGCGTTCTCGACTTCGAGGCGAAAACCCCCCTCGAAGAGGCCCTGGCCGAGATCATCCCCTGGGTCCGCGACCAGATCGCCGCCGGCGGGATCTGATTCGATCGGATGGAGGCGAGCCGCTTGGAACCGGAACCTGTCGTCGACCTGATCATGCCTGTTTACAACGAGGGGGCGAACATCGCTCGAGCCCTGGACGAGATCGAGGCCAAGGTCCCGCTACCGAAGCGGATCCTCGTCGTCTACGACTTCGACGAGGACGACACGCTCCCCGTCGTCCGGGAGCGAATCCCGCGGATGCCTGGGCTGGAGCTGGTCCGCAACACCCTGGGCCGCGGCGTGCTGAACGCGATCCGCTCCGGGATCGCGGCGGCCCGGGCCGAGGTCGTGGTGGTCACGATGGCCGACCTCTCCGATGACGTCGCCATCATCCCCCGGATGGTGGAGCTGATTCGCGACGAGGGTTACGACATCGTCGTCGGCTCGCGGTACATGAAGGGAGGGCGCCAGGTCGGCGGACCTCGCCTCAAGAAGTTCCTGTCCAGGTCCGCCGGGCTGTCGCTCCACTGGCTAGCCGGCCTGCCCACCCACGACGCCACCAACGCCTTCCGCGCCTACCGGCGAGACGTGCTCCAGGGGTTGCCGATCGAGAGCGAGGGGGGCTTCGCCTACTCGCTTGAGCTGACGGCCAAGGCCCACGCCGCCGGCCGGAGGATCACCGAGATCCCCTCGACCTGGCACGACCGCTCCGCCGGAACGTCGCGGTTCCGGCTGAGGGCCTGGCTCCCCCACTACCTCAAGTGGTACGGCTACGCGCTCACACACCGGCCGCGACGTTGAGTCGAAACGTGAATCAAGGCCCCTTTTCGTGGCTGTTCACGATACATGGTTCTTCAGTGCCGTCCGTACCCGGAACGGCGACGAGTCCCAGCGCCAGCCTGTTGACCCCAGCCGCCTCATGGTCCGGGTGCGGGGCGGAGATCGCCCGTCGTCCCCGATCGCGCGACTCCCCGACGACCTCCCATGAGTTGTGATCCAGGACTCATCCGGCCAGGTCGGACGCCGTCGCGTCGGACTCGATGTCGTCCCCCGGCGCGATGCTCTCAGCATGCCCGGGCCCGCGCCGGAAATCCAGCACGCGGGCCGTTCCGGGACCTGGGGCCGGCACGCGCGACCGGCTCGACGATCACGGAGTACGGACAAGAATACTGTAAACAGCTATATATGGTAAGTTAATCGAGTCATGCTTGACTTGATTCGCGCGATCTCCTTAAGATCGAGCCCGACCTGAAACGACGTTGGCGTGCATGCGTGTTTCGACACGGCCAGGACGTCGGGGAGTGATGAATGGGCGTGTAAGAGGAAGAATGGGACGTGGCCGTGATCGATGCCGGCATGGGCGGCGGCACGGTGGGTGGCCGATCTCATACGACGAGTTCCTCTCCTACTACGAGAAGGCGGAGCGTCTCTACGAGGTTCGCGGTACGCCGGATCCGCTGGATGACGACGACAACGGCCGCAGCCTCCTGAAGCCCCTTCCTGAACAGGTGCATGGCGCCCGGGATCGATCGAGCCAGATATCCGAACGTGCCGGTCAACGAGCTGGTCCCCGGATCCCTCCGCACTCGGATGAGCGAATCCGGTGAGGATCCGTTCGTCGTGTATCCGCATGTCGTTTCCCTGATCAACCTGCCTGCGGGCGGACCGACGGGTCGGATCTTCATCAAGGGTGAACTATTCCAGGTGGACTCGGGGATGAAGGCGGAACTGAAGCGGAAAGTCGCCGTTATTCTGGGGAAGAAGGTCGCTTGATCGCGATCGATCGGCGGGGCTGAGGTTTCCCCCTGAATCGAGGTCCCGTCCACGCCCGGGCCGGAACGCTTGACGGCCCGAACCTCGCGAGCAGACCTCCTCCGATCCAATATTCGCCCCGTCCCGGAGAACATACGATTCCGGCCCCTCGCACCTGGCCGATGCCTCCGCGGGAGCGGTCCCGCGAGCCGATGTCGAGCCGGAACCAATCCATCAGGGAGCACCTATTGATGTACGGATCTCAGATGCGGACCCGCGCTCGGAGGACGCCGAGCGTTGCGGTCCTCGCCGCCGCGTTTCTCGTGGGGATCCCCATGTCGACCCGAGCCGATCTTCCTCCGCTGATCTCCCGCGAAGTCCTCTTCGGCAATCCGGAGCGGATGGGGCCCAAGCTGTCTCCCGACGGGACCAAGATGGCGTGGATCGCCCCGGACAAGAAGAACATCCTCCAGGTCTGGGTGAAGACGATCGGCAAGGATGAGGAGAAAGTCGTCACGGCCGACCCCAAGCGCGGGATCCGCCAGTTCGCCTGGGCGGAGAATAGCCGGGTGCTGCTCTACATGCAGGACAGCGACGGCGACGAGAACTTCCACGTCTACGGGGTGGACCTCGCCAACGGCAATGTCCGAGATTTGACCCCGTTCCAGGGCGTCAAGGCCCAGATCACGGCCTCCGACCCGAGCTACCCTGACACGGTCCTCGTCTCGCTCAACACCCGCAATCGGGCGCTCTTCGACGTCTACCGGCTGGACCTGAATACCGGTGCCCTGACGATCGACACCGAGAACCCGGGCGACGTGGTGGGCTGGGTTGCCGATCCCCACTTGCAGGTCCGCGCGGCGCAGACGATGACCCCGTCGGGCGGCGCGGCGATCCGCGTCCGCGATGACGGCTCATCGACCTTCCGACCCTGGCTGGAGGTCGGCCCCGAAGACGCGCTCACGTTCGGCGCCCTGGACTTCTCCGCCGACGGCAAGTCGCTCACGCTGCTCTCCTCGCTGGGCCGGGATACCGCGGCCGTTGTCCAGCGAGAGATCGCCGGGGGCAAGGAGGCGCTCCTGGCGGCGTCCGACGAGGCTGACGCCGACAGCGTGCTGATCCACCCGAAGACGCACGTCGTCCAGGCCGTGAGGTTCGCGCCCGGCCGGGCGCACTGGAAGGTCATCGACCCCAGCATCGCGGCGGACTTCGAGGCCATCGGCAAGCTCCACGACGGGGACTTCTCGATCGTCAATCGCGACAACGCCGACCGGACCTGGCTGGTCGCCTTCACGGCGGATCGCGGGCCCGTGGCCTACTACGCATGGAATCGCGAGGAAAAGAAGGGCACATTCCTGTTCGTCCACCAGCCGAAGCTCCAGGGGCTCGCCCTCGCCGACATGAAGCCCGTGAAGATCAAGGCCCGCGACGGACTGACGCTGAACGCTTATCTCACGCTCCCGGTGGGAGTGGAGCCGCGCGGGCTGCCCATGGTCCTGATGGTCCACGGCGGCCCCTGGGCCCGGGACCAGTGGGGATACAACCCCTATGCCCAGTGGTTCGCCAATCGCGGCTATGCGTGCCTGTCGGTGAACTTCCGCGGTTCCACCGGGTATGGCAAGTCCTTCCTCAATGCCGCCAACAAGCAGTGGGGCAGGGCGATGCACGACGACCTGATCGACGCCTGCAAGTGGGCGGCCGACAAGGGGTTCGCCGATCCCAAGAAGGTCGCCGTCTTCGGCGGCTCCTACGGCGGATACGCCGCGCTCGCCGCCCTGACGTTCACCCCGGAGTTCTTCGCCTGCGCCGTGGACATGGTGGGACCGTCCAACCTGAAGACCCTGATCGCGACGATCCCGCCCTACTGGAAGCCGATGCGGGTGATGTTCGACACGCGGATGGGGAACGTGGACGATCCCAAGGACGCCGAGTTGATTCACGAGGCTTCGCCGCTCTTCAAGGCCGATAAGATCCGCCGGCCGCTGCTGATCGGGCAGGGGGCCAATGATCCCCGCGTCAAGCAGGCCGAGTCCGAACAGATCGTCGCGGCGATCGAGAAGAATGGCGGCCGCGTCTCTTACGTCCTCTACCCGGACGAGGGCCACGGCTTCGCCAGGCCGGAGAACCGCATCGACTTCAACGCCCGCGCCGAGGCGTTCCTGGCCGAGAACCTCGGCGGTCGGGTCGAGCCGATCGCGGGCGAGAAGGTCCCCGGCTCCACGGCGGTCGTGAAGGAGGTGGGGAAGAAGTAGCCCGCGGTGCGAACTCGCGAGGGCGGTCGACCGCCCGATGGCGTCCCTCCCTCGACCGCGCGGGAGGGGCGCCGTAGGCCCGCTACCGGCGAAAGAGTCCTCTCGCCGCGACATCGCCGGGCGGATGGAATAGAATCGTCCAATCAGGCGATCGAGGCAACGACGGGCGGTCCGACGAGGGGCGTGGCGCGATGCGAGTGCTGATCACGGGTGGAGCAGGTTTCATCGGCTCGCATCTCGCCGAGGCTTACCTCGGGCGCGGGGATGAGGTCTTTGTCCTCGACGACCTGTCTACGGGGAGCATCGACAACATCGCCCACCTCCGAGGCCGCAAGGGATTCCACTACACCATCGAGAGCGTCCACCACGCCCCGACGGTGGCGGAGCTCGTGGACCAGTGCGACGCGGTCTTCCACCTGGCCGCGGCGGTCGGGGTCCGGCTGATCGTGGAAAGCCCGGTGAGGACGATCGAGACGAACGTGCACGGCACCGAGGTCGTCCTCGCCGCGGCGAACAAGAAGAAGAAGAAAGTGCTGATCGCCTCGACGTCCGAGGTCTACGGCCTGAGCGCCGACGTCCCGTTTCGCGAGGACGGCAACCTCGTACTCGGTGCGACCACGAAGGGTAGATGGAGCTACGCCTGCTCCAAGGCGATCGACGAGTTCCTGGCGCTGGCCTACTGGAGGGAGCGGAAGCTGCCGACGATCATCGTCCGCCTTTTCAACACGGTCGGGCCGAGGCAGACCGGGCAATACGGCATGGTCGTCCCGACGTTCGTGAAGCAGGCCCTCACGGGCCGCCCGCTCACGATCTACGGCGACGGCAGCCAGTCCCGCTGCTTCACCCACGTCGGCGACGTGGTCGGGGCGCTGGTCGGGCTGATGGATCACCCGCGGGCGGTTGGCGAGGTCTTCAACATCGGGTCGGGCGAGGAAGTGACCATCCAGGAGCTCGCCGAGCGGGTCAAGGCCCTGACGGGGTCCTCCTCGACGATCGTCCACGTCCCCTATGAGCAGGCGTATGGCGAGGGCTTCGAGGACATGCCTCGCCGGGTCCCCGATGTGAGCAAGATCGCCGACCTGATCGGCTACCGGCCGCGAAAGTCGCTGGACGCGATCCTCGGCGATGTGGTCGAGTATTTCCGCGACGGTCCGGCGGCGGCCGCCGGGGCCGCCGGGCTCGCCCTCTGAGGTTCAACCGCCGCCGGTCCCGAATCGGGCCCGGGGACTTTCGCCAGGTCCCGGGTACGGGCAGAATAGGGCCATGCCGCGTGTGCACCGCGGAGGTGGCCGGTCGCGGCTTGCGGCCAGGCCGGCGGGGTCATACAACGTTTCTTTTCGAGCCCGCCGCGACCAAGCCCTCCGCTCGCAAGGAATGGGGGTCCCGACCGGATCCCCTGCGAGCGACGGGCGGCTCGCGGACCATTCGCCGAGCAGCCGGGAGAGGAAAGCATGAGTCAGTCGAACGTGGCCGCGCAAGCCCGCGCGGCGCTCGAGGCCGGGGAGGGGATCTTTCGGCTCGCGCCCACCTGGGTGCCCCGTTCCTTCCTGATGCCGGGGGGGCGTCTCAAGCTCTCGCGCGAGGATCTCTACGCGCTGGGCACCCATCGCGGCGGCATCGACGAGCGCTGGTTCGGCTCGACGACTCCCGCCGCGAACGAGGGGGCGCCGCCGGACGAGGGCCTCAGCTACGTCGTCCACGAGGGCCACAAGTTCACCCTCCGCGACGCGATACAGGCCCTCGGCGGCGAGATCATCGGCAAGTCCCTCTGGGACACTTACAAGAAGTGGCCCGTCTACAGCAAGTTCTTCGACAATCTCGGCCCGATCCCCCACCACATGCACCAGAACCAGGAGCAGGCGGCCAAGCTCGGCCTCGAGGGGAAGCCGGAGAGCTATTACTTCCCGCCGCAGCTCAACTGGACGGGGAACAACTTCCCCTACACCTTCTTCGGCCTCGAGCCCGGGACGACGAAGGAGGACATTCGCCGCTGCCTGGAGCGGTGGAACCAGGGCGACAACGGCATCCTCGACCACTCCAAGGCGTACCGCCTGAAGCCGGGCACCGGCTGGCTCGTCCCCCCCGACGTGCTCCATGCCCCCGGGTCGCTCGTCACGTTCGAACCCCAATGGGGATCCGACGTCTTCGGCATGTACCAGTCGATGGTCGAGGGGCGCAGGGTCCCCTGGGAGCTGCTGGTCAAGGACGTACCGGAGCCGTACAAGCACGACCTGGACTACCTGGTCAACCAGCTCGACTGGGAGAAGAACGTCGATCCCGAGTTCAAGGCCCACAACTACCTCGAGCCGATCGTCCGGAGCGGCGGCGAGAAGGACGGATTCGTCGACAAGTGGATCGTCTACGGCACGGTCGACGGCAAGCAGCTATTCAGCGCCTGCGAGCTGACGGTACTGCCGGGACATTCGGCCACGATCAAGGACCCCGGGGCGTACGGACTGATCGTCACCCAAGGGAGCGGCAAGATCGGGTCGCTGGAGGTGGACAGCCCGAACTTCATCCGATTCGGCGAGGTGACCAAGGACGAGGTCTTCGTCGCGGCCAAACGAGCCGGCGAGGGGGTCGCGTTCAAGAACACCGGGGCCGAGCCGTTCGTGAGCCTTCGCTATTTCGGGCCGGACACCCACAAGGACCTGCCCGCGGTCGGCGACCACCTGAAGTCAGCCCGCAAGGGCTGAGCGTCCGCGTCGACTCGACCGTCGCGGCCGCCCCCGCAACGACGTGGCGTGAGCGGCGGGGCCGCGTGATTCCCGGGGAGATCGCATGGTATTCTGGATCGCGTTTCTCGTCGCCCTCGTGTTCGTCCTGGGCGGGTTGTTCGCGGTGCTCGTCCTCTTCGGCCTGTCGCGTTCGGCGGCCGGAGGGGACGTCGACTGGCAGATCGCCCGCCTGGAGAGGAAGGTGGACCTGATCCTGACCAACATGGGGATCGGCCACGACGACCACGTGCCGGAGCGGGTCGTCCAACTGGTCCGCGATGGCAAGGTCCCCGAGGCGGTCGAGGAGTACATCCGGCTCACCGGCTCCCGGCGCACGATAGCCCGGCGCGAGGTCGATTACCTCCGCCAGAAGGTCAAGGCCGCGACGGGCGACACGGGGCCGAACCCCGAGTGAGACCCGTCGCGGCATTCAACGCGGAGCGAGCGATGTTCGATCCGTACGGCTGGGGTGGCGAGGATCCGACCGACCGACCGGGGGAGGCCCTCGTCGGCCTGATCCGGGAGGAGATCTCCCCGACCGAATATCTCCTCTGGGCCGATCGGCCGGGTTGCCCCCCGCCGATCCGGATCCCGCCCGTTCCGCTCGTCTTCATCTCCGCGATGGCGGGCCTGAGCGGGCTGGCACTGGCGGGCATGTTCGGCCTGGCCAACCAGGCCATGATCGACACCCGGCTCCTGGCGGTGGCGATGGGGCTGGGCCCCGCGGTGCTCGGCGGCCTGATCGTCCTGCAGCTCATTGTTCGGGCCATCCGGTCGTTCCTCCGGCGTAGGCTGCTCTCCCGCCTGGTCTACGCGGTCACCGATCAGCGCGCGATCATCGGCCGGATCGATGCCTCGCCGGGAGACCGATTGGCCCATTCGCTCTGGCGCGGCAGCGTCGCGGATACCCGCCGGTTCGAAAATCCGGACGGTTCCGGCGACCTCTTCTTCCTGGGCCATGGGCTCGAGAACTGGCTGCCGATCGGATTCACGGAGGTCCCGAGCGTCGGCCTCGTGGAGGCGCTGGCGCGCGAGACGCTCATCGACGGGGCCCCCGAGGACTGGGAGCCCGACCTCGGATAGTGCGGCCCGATCGCCGCACGGCGATCGAGACAGATCAACCCTCCCGACCGTTCCATCATCCGATCCGACGAGAGGCACGAGCACCCATGAGCGGCAGCCATCCGCACAATTTCCCCAAGCTCCACAACGCGGCCTGGCCGGGCGTCGTCGGCAAGGGAGGCGACGGCGCCGATCCGCCGATCGGCCTGGACACCATGCTCGACCTGACCGCCGCGGCCGAGGTCGACGGCATCAAGTTCGACGGCTTCGACCTGTTCCTGTTCGCGCCCCACATCGACATCGACTCCACCGACGACCAGATCAAGGCGCTCGCCGACAAGGCAGCCTCGAGGGGCCTGGTCATCGGCTCCGTCGTCGCGCCCGTCTGGGGCGCGACGGGGGGCGGGTCGGCGATGGATGAGGGCGAGGGGCGGAAGAACTTCCTCAAGCAGGTGCGGAACGGCTGCCGGATCGCCAGGAAGCTCCGCGAGCTGGGTATCCGCCCGCACGGGGTCGTTCGATTCGACTCCGCGTGCAGCCCCAACGACTGGTTCTCCGACCCGGCCGGGAATCAGGCGAAGATCGCCGAGACCTTCCGGCAGGCCGCGGAGATCGCCCGCGACCACGGCGAGACTCTCGCCGCCGAGGGGGAGATCTGCTGGGGCGGGATGCACTCCTGGAAGGCGATGCTCGACCTCCTGGAACGGGTGGGAGAGCCGGGGACTGTCGGCTTCCAGGCCGACATGGCCCATACGCTCCTGTACACCCTGGGCGAGAACGCCCCCGAGGACCGGATCCTGCCGAAGGACTACGACTGGAAGGACCCCGCGGTCCTCGACGAGGCCCTGAAGACGCTGACCTCCGCCTTGCGGCCCTGGACGACCGACTTCCACGTCGCCCAGAACGACGCCACGGTCTTCGGCTCCGGCTCGCACGACCATACCGGGCGTCATTGCCTGGCCAACGACCCCAACGGCAAGCTCGACATCCCTCGCCATGCCGGCTTCTGGCTCCGCGACGAGGATGGCTACCTGACGAAGAAGCTCCGGCACATCTGCTGGGACGGTTGCATGTTCCCCAACTCCGTGATGATGAGGCCCGAGACCTGGAACGAAGTCCTGGCGGCGATGATCAGCGTCCGAGACGCCCACGGCTGGAACGAGTGAACGCGATGGCCTGCGGCGGCTCGGGCCGACCCGGCCGATGATCGACGACTCCAAACGAATCTCCGAAACGCGAGAAGGTGATCCCATGGCAGAGAAGAAACCGTTCAACATCGGCCTCGTCGGCTGCGGCTTCATGGGCCGGACGCACAGCAACGCCTACAAGCGCGTGAATGACTTCTTCGACGTCTCCTACCGGCCCGTCCTGAAGGCCTGCTGCGCCCGCAGTGAGGAGAACGCCATGCACTTCGCCGAGAAGTGGGGCTACGAGTCGATCGAGACCGATTGGCGGAAGCTGATCGCCCGCCGGGACATCGACGCCATCGACATCTGCGCCCCGAACAACATGCACGCCGAGATCGCCATCGCCGCCGCCCAGGCCGGCAAGGCCGTCCTCTGCGAGAAGCCGCTGGCCATGAACCTGGTGCAGGGGCACCAGATGGTCGACGCCATCGAGAAGGCGGGGGTCCCCAACACCGTCTGGTACAACTACCGCCGGGTCCCCGCCGTCACCCTGGCCAAGCAATTGATCGACTCCGGCAAGCTCGGCCGGATCTACCATTACCGCGCCAACTTCCTCCAGGACTGGACGATCTCCGCGGACCTGCCGCAGGGGGGCACGGGTCTCTGGCGGCTCGACTCCGAGGTGGCCGGGTCGGGCGTCACGGGGGACCTGCTGGCCCATTGCATCGACACGGCGCTCTGGCTCAACGGCCACATCAACTCGGTCGCCGCGATGACCGAGACCTTCGTGAAGGAGCGGCGGCACAACCTCACCGGCAAGGTCCAGCCGGTGGGCATCGACGACGCCTGCGCCTTCCTCTGCCGGTTCGACAACGGATCCCTCGGCCTCTTCGAGTCGACGCGATACGCCCGGGGCCACAAGGCGCTCTACACGTTCGAGATCAACGGCGAGAAGGCGTCCATCAAGTGGGACCTGCATGACCTCCACCGGCTCGAGTACTTCGACCACGGGGACGACTCGCTGATCCGCGGCTGGCGGTCCGTCCACGTCACCGACGGCGACATGCCTTACATGAAGCACTGGTGGGTCCCCGGCCTGCAGATCGGCTACGAGCACACCTTCGTCCATCAGGTCGCGGATTTCCTGGACAACCTGGCGAAGGGACAGCCTACCGGGCCGACCTTCCGCGATGCGCTCGCCACCCAGGCCGTCTGCGACGCCGTCCTCGACTCGGCCGAACACCACAAGTGGGAGACCGTCGTCCCGATCTGACAGGGCCACGGGACGCGGTCATTGCACACGGAGAACGCGCATGAAGACCGGCATGAACCTGCTCCTCTGGACCGACTTCGTCTCCGAGGCGCACGATCCGATCATCGAACAGATCAGGGAAATGGGCTTCGACTCGGTCGAGATCCCCATCTTCCAGACGGCCGACCTGGCCCCGTATGCTCGGCTCGGCAAACGGCTCAAGGCGCTCGGCCTTGGGGCCACGGCCGTGACCGTGATGCCCGCCAACGCCAATCCGATTTCCCCCGATCGCGAGATCCGGGGTGCCGCGGTCGCCTACCTGGATCGGGTCCTGGAATGCGGCCAGCAATTCGGCTGTGAGATCCTCTGCGGCCCGCTCCACTCGGCCCTCGGCGTCTTCTCCGGCGCCGGGCCCACCGAGGAGGAATTCGAGCACGGCGTCGAGTCGATGCAGAGAGCGGCCGAGAAGGCGAAGTCGCGGGGCATCCGTATGGCCCTCGAGTACCTGAACCGATTCGAGAACTACTTCCTGACCACGGCGGAGCAGGCCGTCCATTTCGTGAAGGCGGTCGGCCATCCTTCCTGCAAGATGATGTACGACAGCTTTCACGCGCACATCGAGGAGAAGGACCAGGCGAAGGCCATCCGAACGTGCGCCTCGGAGACGATCCATGTCCACGTCTCCGAGAACGATCGCGGGACACCCGGAACCGGCCAGGTGGACTGGGAGTCGTTCTATCGCGGCCTGAAGGAGTCCGGCTATCAGGGATATACGACCATCGAGGCCTTCGGCACGGCCCTCCCCGCGCTGGCTGCCGCGACCAAGGTCTGGCGGCCCCTCTTCGCGGACGCCATGGGGCTCTGCAAGGAGGGCCTGGCTTTCATGAAGCAGTCCGGGCGGAAGAGCGGCTGAGCCGAAGCCTCTTGGTAAGCCCGCCGAGTCATGGAGCGGAGCCCCGGTTCAATCCGCTCCCCGGCGGACCGTATCGAACGCAATCGTTTCAGGGGATCGATCCCAGGTATTCCTATTCCAGGGCCCGGGCTCGTGAGGGACTTCGGCAGTCCCTCTCGCCCGGATTCCCCAGGGAGCACGTCGCTCGGAGCGAGGGATAACCTGGTCTCCGACATTTCGTACCCGGTGGAGCAACCTGGTGCATCCCTTGGGTCGGGTCGATTCCAACCCGGCTTGGTCGGTCATCGAGGCGGTGTGTGGTCGCCTCGGTCGGGGAATTCCTGACTTTCGGCGCGCGCCCGACGCGGCGCCGGCGTCTTACCGAAAGGGGGAATATGTCCCTCGACGCAGAGCCGACACGATCGCTGGAGAGTTACAGGAACTACCTCCTGACTCTGACCCGACTCCAGGTGGATACGATGCTCCTGGGGATCGTCGACCCGAGCGATCTCGTCCAGGAGGCCCTGCTGAGGGCCCATGAGCGGAAGGATCAGTTTCGCGGCGGGAGCGAGGCCGAGCGGGCCGCCTGGCTGCGATCGATCCTCGCCAGCCAGATCGCCGATGCACTTCGCCGTCACAGGCGACAGGGCGGTCAGCACGCGAGGTCGCTCGACGCGGCCCTCCGTGAGTCCTCCGTACGACTCGCGACGTGGCTCGCCGCAGAGCATTCGCCCCCCGATGACCGGCTGGTTCTGACGGAGCGTTGCTTCCACCTGGTCGATGCGATGAGTCGCCTCCCCGAGGATCAACGGCGGGCCCTCGAGTTGAGACACCTCAAGGGGCGGAGCGTCCCCGAGGTCGCCCGCGAGATGGGCAAGAGCCTTCCGGCCGTCGCCGGGCTCCTCCATCGCGGAGTCAAGCGTCTCCGCGAACTCCTCGATAGCGAGGCCTGATCCCATGGAGCTCGATGCGATGGAGGTCGCGGACGATCGCGATCGCCGCCTTTATGAGGTCATCGGCGCGTACTACTCGGTGGTCGCCGACGGCGGCGAGGCCGATATCGAGTCCTTGATCCGGGATCATCCCGATCTGGCCGATTCGCTCCGGGCCTTCTTCGATCAGCAGGACCGACTCCATCGCGAGACGACCACGCTGCGTCCCGCGCCCACGTCGCTCGGCGAGTCGTCCGCGCCCGTCGCTCGGGACGAGAGCCTCCGTGGCTCGACGCTCGGCGATTTCGTCATGCTCGCGGAGGTCGGCCGCGGGGGGATGGGGATCGTCTACGAGGCGATCCAGAAATCGCTGGGACGCCGGGTGGCGGTCAAGGTGCTCCCGCACGTCGCCGCGATGGATCCTGCCGTGCAAAGGCGGTTCCAGTCCGAGGCGCAGATGGCCGCCCACATGGGACACCCGAACATCGTCCCGGTCTACTCCGTGGGCTGCGAGGGCGACCGGCATTACTACGCGATGCGTCTCATCGAGGGGCGAACGGTCGCTGGGTGGATCGCCGAGCAAAGGCGGCGCGACGCGGAAGGGGGCGCGGGACGGCCCCTGGACCGCGAATCCTGCCGGTACGCGGCGACGCTTTGTATCCAGGCTGCGGAGGCACTCGACCACGCGCATGGGCTGGGCATCATCCACCGCGACGTCAAGCCGGCGAACCTGATCATCGATCGGGACGACAAGCTCTGGGTCACCGACTTCGGCCTGGCTCTGTTCCACGGTGCCGGCGAGCTCACTCTTACGGGCCACGCCCTGGGCACGCTGCGATACATGAGCCCCGAGCAGGCCCAGGCGAAGCGAGGCTGCCTCGATCATCGTACGGACGTCTACTCGCTGGGGGTCACGCTGTACGAGATGCTGACACGCCGCCCCGCGATTGACGGGACGGACAGGCTGGAAGTGCTTCGGCGGGTCACGGAGGGGTCGATCACGCCTCCACGCCGCCTGGACCCTGCGATCCCGCGCGATATCGAGACCATCGTGCTGAAGGCCACGGCCGTCGATCCGCATGCCCGCTATGGGACGGCGAGCGAGGTCGCCGAGGACCTGAAGAGATTCCTCGCCAATCGGCCAATTCGCGCCCGCAGGCCGACGGTCCGGGAGTGCATCGTGGCCTGGGGGCGACGGCGGCCCGAGCTCGTCGCGGGAAGCCTGTTGACACTCCTCCTGGGGGTCATCGTCCTGGCGGTATCCGCGGGCATGATCCGGCGCGAGCGGGACCTGACCGCCGTGGCCCTCGAGCGCATGACGGCGAAGGAACGTGAAGCCGCCTTGCAGGCGAGCCGGGCACGGGAGAACGCCGATTTCGTCCTCCAGGGGGTTACCGAGCCGCTCAAGAAGCTCGCCAACCCGGACCTGGAGGTCGGGCCGGGCTTCGTCGAGGCACGACGCGACGTGGTGAACGAGGCCGTCTTCGTCTACGAAGAATTCCTCAGGACCTCGGCGGAACGCTTCCCGGACATGCCCGCCGATATCGGGGTGATGATTCACATCGGCCTGCTGAAGACCGTGGCCGGAGATCATGCCGGGGCGCTGGTCGCGTATGAACGAGCGGTCACCGTCGCGGAGGGCCAGGCGGCCTCGTATGTGTCGAAAGGCCAGTATCATCTTGATGTGATGGGGGCGCATGCGCACCTGGGTATGGAACTCTGGGACGTGGGGCGACGGGAAGAAGCCGGTCCCCATTTTCGGACCGCTCGCTCCGCGATGGATCGAATCCTCGTGCTCTTGAAGGACGAGCCCATCCGATGGAGCTACGCCCCCTGGTTCCTGAGCCTGGTCCCAGATCCCGAGTTCCGCGACCCGCAGCTCGCCCTGGAACTGGCCCGTCGACTGGTCGCAGCCACCTCTGAGGCCCGCGACAACCGCGCCCATCTGTCCAGGGGCCGCCGTCCGGTCTTCACCCTCGGCCTCGCCGAATACCGCGCCGGCGACCTGACTGCCGCTCGACGCGACCTGGAGCGATCGATGCAATTGCGCGACGGTGGAGACGCTCACGAGTGGTTCGTCATGGCGATGGTCCTGGCGAAGCAGGGGCGGCGTGAGGATGCACTCACCTATCGCGACCGGGCGGTCCGATGGATGCGCCGCTACCGCAACGGCGACTTCGAGCTCCATTTCCTTGATCGCGAGTTGGCTCAGATCCTCGCCGCGGCCCCGGCCGTCCCATCGACGCGACCTTGAGTCCCCCTCACGGCACGGTCCCGCATCGGCTTCATTCATCCCGAAATAGCCGTCACTGCGGATTCCCTGAAGAAAATGCCGTCACGCGCGCTATGAAGCTCGCGTGTGAGCGTCTTTCCCCTTTGGGAGTCCATCTCTCCCCGAATCGAGACGCGCAGCTCGGCGCCTTGCCCGGCGACCCGAACGATGCACCTCAAGGAGATGTCCAAGACGATCGAGACGTGGATCATGCGGCGACCTCGTGACGCCGCGCCCCTGATGATGGCGCTCGGATTCGGTTCCGTCCGCCGGGTCGACATGATGTCGATGGTGGACCCCCGGATTCGGACCTCTCGGTAAGCTATCCCCCGAGGGAAACGCATCGACGTCACGATATGGGTCGGACCGCCAAGCGGCGATCGGCAGCGTTCAGGCCGAAGGCCGTCGTGGAGGCCGCCACGTCGGATTCGGTGAGAATTCCAACAAGTTCTACGACAGCACAGCCAGAGACGCGCATCTCAAGTTGGTCCATGAACCGGCGTCGATCTGACGACTTGCAGTAGGCCTTCCTGGCCTCCTTCCGGTCGGACTCGGGGTGAGGCCCTGGGTCGCCGTTCTTCCGCCCGCGGCCGTTCGCTATTTTCACACTAAGGGATTACCGACATGCTTCGAGTCGCCTCCATCGTTGTGACGCTCCTGGTCCTTGGCCTTGACCTGGCCCCTCCCGCCGAGGCGGGCTTCGTCTATTACGCGGGCACCGGCCACTGGTACGGGCTGACGGATCAGAGGGAAACCTGGACTGCCGCGGAGGCAGAAGCTGTGGCGGACGGCGGGCACTTGGCCTCGATCACCAGTCAGGGCGAGCAGGATTTCCTGGTCGCGAACTTCGTCACCGCCTCCGTGCCGGGGGGCGAACGCCAGCCCTTCTGGATCGGGCTCGTCGATACCAACTTTTCGCCCAATGCGGCCAACAGGAACTTCCAGTGGACCGACGGCTCCGCCGTGACCTACACGGACTGGAACCCCGGCGAGCCGAACAACAACACCGGCAACGAATGGTATACGGCGTTCAACTTCCACTACGGATTGAACCAGGGCAGCACGCCGGGGACGTGGAATGACACGACGAATGGCGGCAGCGTGAATGGCCCTTATCGCGGGATCATCGAGCTGAGCTTCGACCCCGCCGCCATCCCCGAGCCGGCGTCGCTGACCCTGGCCCTCCTCGGCTGCGCGGGGCCGATGGCCCTGGTCCTTGGCATGCGGGCCCGCGTCCGGCGGCCTGCCTGAGGGTCCACGGCGCACCATTCCTGTCCTCATCGACCTCGAAATCCCCCCGGGTAGCTACCGATCCGGACGTTGTTCTCGATCCCGGGGGGATCATCCATGCCCAGATCGAACCGCAAGAAAGCGGATGCA
>NZ_JAALJH010000005.1 GCF_011064615.1 Aquisphaera insulae
GAACATGCGCCAACCGGGGCAACACGGAGTCTGCCGACGACGGATTGAAATGAGATGACGGCACGGGGAATGTGCCTGCCGCAGGACGGAGAGGGGAGACGGCACAGGGGATGGGCCTGCTACGCGAATGTCGCAGGCACGCTTCGTATGCCGTCTGCCCCCCTGCAAGC
The DNA here is from genome assembly GCF_011064615.1 of Aquisphaera insulae. Lineage (GTDB taxonomy): Bacteria > Planctomycetota > Planctomycetia > Isosphaerales > Isosphaeraceae > Aquisphaera > Aquisphaera insulae. The sequence continues at coordinate 171 of NZ_JAALJH010000005.1, forward strand.
GGAGCTATTTCGCGGCCGGCTTGACGAGGACCTGGGGCTTGACCGTCAGGGCCTCGCTATCGGGCAGGGCCGGGAACTTGGCATGGGGCTCGGCCTGATACCAGAAGGCCACCGAGGCGATGTCGTCCTCGAGCGGCAGGTAGCGGCCCTCGGACTTCCAGCCCAGGGCCTGGATGGTGACCTTCAGGTCCTTGTCGAAGCGGATCGGGTCGGCGATGTGCCAGCGATAGAGGCCGAACCGCTGACCGGGCACGTAGATGATGTCCGGCGGCAGGACCTGGGCGAGGCCCGTGTAGGGCGTGCTGAAGGTCTGATACTTGTGGGTTTCCTGGTTCTCGAAGTTGTACGAGCCACAGAAGTAGTCCTCGGTTCCGGTGCCGCAGATGGTGGGGAACGCGTTATCCCCGTCTATGAAGAACTTGATCTCGCCCTCTCCCCACCAGCCCGGGCTCCGGACCTCCCAGGCGAGGTAGGTCCCGACGTAATGGCCCTTCCCCTTCACCCCCTCGAGGATCGTGTAGTTCGTCTTCGGCTCGAGCTTGTGCACCCGGCGGAACTGGGCGTGAAAATAGGCGGCGTCGGCCGGGACGTCGGTCAGGGTGTAGTTCACCTGGTAGTAAAGGACCATGTCCTTCGCATCCAGGTTCTCCATCGTGATCCTGGCCTTCTTGCGGAAGGGCATGGACCAGTAGGAGTTAAATGCGCTGCCGGGGTTCACGCAGACGGGCAGCGAGTTGATCTGGCAGTACTTGCCCCAGGCGCAGCAGAAGAAATCCGCCATCGGGACCTCCACGGAGGGCTCGTCCTCGCCGTCCCAGTAGAACCGGAGGATGTACTGGCGGGTCTTGTCGAGGGGAGCCGGCGTCATCCAGATCTGCTGGATCACGCCGGGGCCGTCGATGTCGGCGATGGTGTAGGTGCTCTTGGCCGCAATCCGGACCGAGGGCGAGACCTTCCAGGTCTGGCCGAGCTCGCGGGCGGCGTTCTTGCCCGTCCCCTCGGTGGCCATCCCGGCCTTCCCCTTCTCGCCCTGGAAATTCTCCGGGCTGATCGATCGCGACTTCGCGTCCGAGAGTCGGGAGAGGTTGCCCAGGTGCGTGTCCAGCCCGTTGAAAGGAGTGGCGGTGGAGGGGGCCTGGGCGCGGGCCATCACGCCGGAGCTGACGAGGGCCAGGGTTGCGAGGTACGTTCGCCAGTGAATCCGCATGGAGAGACTTTCCTTCGAAAGGCGATGGTGTTTCCCGGTTTTGGGCAAGCCGTCGCTCGATGGACCACTCCGGCCCGCCCGACCATCCTGGCAGGATAGACGGTCGGTGAGCCCGGTTCCACCCGCTGGTCTGCAACTCGATCCCGGCCGGGTTACTCCGGCAGGAGGCTGGCGACGGCGATTCGGCCGACGGTTGTCCCGTCCAGGACGAGCTCGACGGAGTCGCCCGCGGGGACGATCACCGGCTCCGGGTAGCGGATTGCACCCGACGGCAAGGTGTAGACCTCGAGATGGCGGGCGTTCAGGTCGAGGATCCAGTAGGCGGGGATGCCGGCCTTCGCATAGCCGGACCGCTTCCTGGTCCGGTCCTGGAGGGACGTGTCGGTGACCTCCACGACGAGGGCGAGGTCCCGCGGCTTCGGGTGCGTCGCCTGATACCGACGTCGGTCCCCGCGAGCCACCGCTACGTCTGGTTCCGGCCTCCAGCGTCCCCAAGAAGCGATCGACTTCTCTTCCCGGACATGGTAACCGGGAGGCAGTATGTTCTTCAGGGAGTCCGCCAATGCTCCGACCGCGAAGTCATGCGGCGGATTCTTGACCACCTCATAGACCTCCCCGTCCAGGAGCTCGACATGCCGGCCGGCGAACAGGCCGGCGTCGAGCATGGCCTCGAACTCGGGGACCGTGAATCGCACCCGGCCGGCGCGCGGAGTCGCTTCGGCCCGTCCGATCATCGAAGTCGTCGACATCTCCTTCCCTCCGTCGCCGGGTGCGGTCAAAAGAGCCTCATGCATTTCCAGTCAACAGAAGCCCAGTATCGAGATTTCCAGGAAGGCCCACAAGGACCGATCGTCACGGGTCGACCGGCGGAATCTGAGGATCGCAGGAGTTGTCCGGATTGCTCCCGGCGCGGGGCCTGGGAAATCTGCCGAGAGCCTGACGGAAAAGCCAGAACCTGGCGCACTCTCTGTATAGGGGATCTTGCGCCGCAGGGTACGTGGGCGCCTCGAGCGGTGCGCGAGGACTTTCGATCGATCCGCGATAAATCGCCAGCGAGACGGCCCGAGGAGCAAGAGGAGCACCAGCCGGCGGCTAAGTCGAAGGTGGCCGGAATCTGCATGAGATCGACCAACGAAGCCAATCCGATTTTTGCATCGAAGTTCAAATAGAATAGTGACTTATGGCGGACGAAGTGGGGACGGCGGGGGACGATCAAACCCAATTTGGATTCTGCCGACAGATCAAAGATCCGCCCGTGGAATGGTCGAAGTAAGAGGGGAGAGGCTCGGGCCGCTGGACCAGTTCCTGGGACGAGAGTCGTCGTGAAAGCACACTCGACCCGACGAAATCGTGGGCGGCGGGGAGGAATCGGGGTCGCGCTGACCGCGATCCTGACCATGTCCGGCTGCGCGGACCGCGGGAACATCCTCACGGGGGATCCGCCGCCGGCCCAGATGAAGACCTCGCTCAGCCACTTCCAGTACGACAACGAGAAGCTCCGGACCGAGGTCGCCAAGCTCAAGGAAGAGAACCGGGGGCTGGAGGACCAGCTCGTTCAGGAGCGCCTCCACAACGGGGACCTCACCGCTCGGCTCGACGACGCCCGGAACCTGATCAAGGATCGGGGAATCGACGGCGGGACGCGGTTGAGCGCCCGGCCGGCGTCGCCCTCGACGCGGGACGATGCCGACGAGGCCCTGACCGGACCGGTCACGAAGCCGGCCGGCCGCAAGACCGTCAAGAAGCGCAAGCCCCCGTCGGCGAGCATCCCGGGCGACCTCGACGACCTGCCGACGGCCTCGGATGGAGACAGGGCGGAGGAGGAGACGATCTCGCTCCGCGATCCGACCCCGCTCCGCACCGAGCCCTCGAGCCGCGAGCGAACCCGGACCCGCGACCGCGAGTCTCTCACCCCGGACGACGACGATTCGATCCGCTGGCAGCCGGTCGCCGCGAGCCCGCCGGAGTCCACGCCTCGCCGTTGATTGCGGCCGTCCGCGCGGCCATGCTACGATCAGCGTTTCGGCACCATGATCCACCGACGCAGGCACGCCGCATGATCGCGATCATCGACTACGGAATGGGGAACCTCCGGAGCGTCCAGAAGGCCGTCCAGGCCGTGGGAGCCAACGCCGAGGTGACGTCCGATCCCGCGACGATCCGAGGCGCGAGCCACGTCATCCTGCCGGGCGTCGGCGCGTTCGAGGATGCGATGGCGGAGCTGAAGCGGACCGGCCTGGGCGATGCCTTCGTGGAGGCGGTCCGGTCGGGGAAGCCCTGCATGGGCGTCTGCCTGGGCCTCCAGCTCCTCTTCGACGTCAGCGAGGAGGACGGCGAACATCGAGGGCTCGGCCTGCTCCCCGGCCGGGTGGTCCGGTTCGCGGCTCGTCCGGGACTCAAGGTCCCGCACATGGGCTGGAACACCTTGCGGAAGCGCCGGCCGGTGCCGCTGATGGAGGGGCTGGGGCCAGACCCCTCGGTCTACTTCGTGCACTCGTACCACGCCGTCGCCGGCCGGGCCGAGGACGTCGCCGCCGAGGCGGATTACCCGGATCCGTTCCCGGCCCTGGTCTGGCGCGAGAACCTGATGGCCTGCCAGTTCCACCCCGAGAAAAGCCAGGCGGTCGGGCTCCGGATGTACGCGAATTTCGCGGCCCTGTCGTGAGGGCGTCGACCGCTCCGGGAGTGCGGGCCTGACGCTTCGACCGGCCGATCCGCGCGATTGCGGTCGGTCCTTGCGGCGGCCCTGCGCCGGGTTTACAGTGGGGCGAGTGCAAGGCTCTTTTGGATTTGGTGAAGATCCATGCAAGTGATCCCGGCGATCGACCTGCGGGGCGGCAAGTGCGTGCGTCTGCGGCAGGGCGATTACGACCGCGAGACGGTCTTCGGCGATGATCCTGCGGCGATGGCCGCGCGCTGGGAGGCCGGCGGTGCGAGCCGGATTCACCTCGTCGATCTCGACGGGGCGAAGGCCGGCCGGCCCGTGAATGTGGACGCGGTCCGCGAGATCCTGGGGCGGGTCTCCGTGCCCTGCCAGCTCGGCGGCGGAGTGCGCGACGAGGCGACGATCTCGGCCTGGCTCGCCGCCGGCCTTGAGCGCGTGATCGTCGGCACCCAGGCGCTCCGCGATCCGGAGTGGTTCCGGACGATGATCGGGGCTTACCCGGGGCGGATCGTCCTGGGACTGGACGCCCGGGACGGGATGGTCGCCGCCGAGGGCTGGCTGGAGACGTCCTCGGTGGACGCCGTCACCCTGGCCCGACGCTTCGACGGCCTCCCCCTGGCGGCGATCATCTACACGGACATCGCCCGCGACGGCATGCTCGACGGCCCGAACCTGACGGCGACCCGCACCCTGGCGGAGAGCACCGGGACCCCGGTGATCGCGTCCGGCGGCGTGGGGACCCTGGCGGATCTGGAACGGCTCGGGGCGCTGCCGATCGCCGGAGTCATCGTGGGGCGGGCCCTCTACGAGGGGCGTTTCACGCTGCCCGAGGCGATCGACGCGGCCGATCCGGCCCGATCGTCGCGAAATCCGGCATGAGGCTCCGGCGGGCCGGGTCGGCCCGCGCGTCCGCGGTCTTCGCCCGGCCTGCACATCGAGGCGCTTCGCGGCAAAGTCCCACTCCGACACGGAGACCCGACCGATGACCACGACCTATCACATCGCCGATATCAGGAACGTCGCCCTGGCTGGACATGGGGCGTCGGGCAAGACCAGCCTTGCCGACGCCCTCCTCTTCGCCGCCGGCGCGATCGCTCGCAAGGGGTCCGTGGACGACGGCACCAGCACCCTCGACATCGACGACGAGGAGAAGCGCCGCCATTTCACCATCGACTGCCACCTCGGCCATCTCGCCTGGAACGGCAAGCAGGTCCACCTGATCGACTCGCCCGGCTACCCCGACTTCATCGGCAACGCCCTGAGCGCCCTCGCGGCGGTGGAGAACGTGGTCCTGGCCGTCTCCGGCCCGTCGGGGATCGAGGTGAACACCCGCCGGATCTTCCAGGAGGCCCGCAAGCTCGGCCTCGGCCGGTTCCTGGCGATCACCAAGATGGACGCCGAGAACGTGGACTACCGGGCCGACGTCGAGGCGATCCGCGAGACGTTCGGCACCCAGTGCGTGCCGTTCAACGTCCCGATCGGCCAGGGGGCCTCGTTCCAGGGGGTCGTGGACGTCCTCCAGGAGCACGACTCGGACCCGGCCGAGTGCCCGCTCCCGCCCACCGAGGCGTACCGGATGGTCGTCGAGCAGATCGTCGAGTCCGACGAGGAGCTGATGATGCGGTACCTCGAGGGGGAGGCGATTGGCCTCGAGGAGCTGCGGAAGGCCGCGCACGACGCCATCGCGGCCGGGAAGCTCGTCCCGATCCTCTGCGTCTGCACCCGCAAGGACTTGGGGATCAAGGAGCTGCTCAACCTCGTCACCGAATGCGGCCTTTCCCCGTCGGACGTCCACCGGTTCGGCACCCGGGGCGAAGGCGCCGAGGGTGACGGCGAGGAGGAGATCACCCCCGTCGAGGACGGCACGCTCGTGGCCCAGGTCTTCAAGACGGCCAACGACCAGTTCATGGGCAAGATGAGCTACCTGCGGATCCTCAGCGGCCGGATCGCGCCCGACACGAACCTCGTCAACCTGCGGAGCGGCAAGACCGCCAAGGCCGGGCATATCTACGTCCTCCAGGGCAAGCAGCAGGAGGAGGTCCCTGAGGCGATCGCCGGTGACATCGTGGCGATCGCCAAGTTCGACGACCTCCACGTCTCCGACACCGTCAGCAACGTGGGCGGAAACACCGCGGTCAGCCAGCTCCGGGTCACCCCGATCCACTTCCCCTCGCCGATGGTCCCCCGCGCGGTCGTGCCGAAGGCCCGCGAGGACGAGGCCAAGATGTCCGCGGGGCTGGCCCGGATCGCCGACGAAGATCCGACGTTCTCCATCCGCCGCGACACCCAGACCCACGAGCTGATCATCTCCGGCATGAGCGACCTGCATCTGGACGTCATCCAGCAGCGGCTCAAGAACCGCCACAAGCTGGAGATGACCACCCACGTCCCCCACGTCCCGTACCTCGAGACGATCTCGGCCAATGCCGAGGCCGATCATCGCCACAAGAAGCAGTCCGGCGGCCGCGGCCAGTTCGGCGAGGTCCACCTCCGCGTCCGGCCCAACGAGCGCGGCAAGGGATTCAGCTTCGTCGACGCCGTGAAGGGGGGGACCATCCCCGGCCAGTACATCCCGGCCGTGGAGAAGGGGGTCCGCGAGCAGATGGACAAGGGGATCATCTCCGGCAACCAGGTCGTCGACCTGGAAGTGGAGGTCTACTTCGGCAAGGATCACCCCGTCGACAGCTCCGAGCAGGCGTTCAAGACGGCCGCCGCCCACGCCCTTCGAAAGGCGTTCGAGAAGGCCAGGCCGGTGCTCCTGGAGCCGATCGTCGCGGTGGAGGTCTCGGTCCCCGCGGCCAACTTCGGCGACATCTCGGCGGACATGTCCACGCGGCGCGGGCACATCACCGGCATGGATACCCAGCCGGGGGGCGTCCAGGTCATCCAGGCCATCGTGCCGCTCGCGGAGATGCTCTCGTACGCGACCCAGCTCAAGAGCATGACCGGCGGGCAGGGTTCGTTCACGATGGAGCTGAAGGGCTACGAGCCCGTCCCGCCCAACGTCCAGCAGCAGATCGTGGACAAGTACATGAAGTCGCGGGCGGGCGTCGAGGAGGAATGAGCCCGACTCGCTGGCGCGAGACGCGGCCCCGCCGGCGTAGCCGAGCTGGCGGGGCCTGTCCACTGACTGGCGATCCGCGCCTTCCGATCAATCCGGGTCATAGGCGAGATTGGGGGCCAACCACCGCTCGGCGACCGGGACCGAGATGCCCTTGCGGGCGGCGTAGTCCTCGACCTGATCCCGGGTGATCATGTCGATGGCAAAATATCGCGCCTCGGGGTGTGCGAAGTAGAGGCCGCTCACAGACGCGGCGGGGAACATGGCGAAGTTCTCGGTCAAGCGGACATCGGCGGCGGTTTCCGCGCCCAGGAGCTCCCACATGGTCGCCTTCTCGGTATGGTCGGGGCTGGACGGGTAGCCGGCGGCCGGGCGAATGCCCCGGTACTTCTCCTCGATCAGGTCCTCCTCGGAGAGGCCCTCATTGAGTCCGTATCCCCATTCGTTGCGCACTCGCTTGTGCAAGGCTTCCGCGAAGGCCTCGGCCAGCCGGTCGGCGATAGCCTCGGACATGATGACGTTGTAGTCGTCGAGCTCGCGCTTGAATCTGTCGACGAGTTGCTCGATCCCCTGGCCGGCGGTCAGGGCGAAGGCACCTATGTAATCCTTCCGGCCCGAGCCCACCGGCGCGATGTAGTCGGCCAGGCTGCGGAAGTCGCGCTGGCCCTGACGTTCCCACTGCTGGCGGAGGAAATGGAACCGGCATCGCTCCTGGCTCCGCGACTCGTCCGTGTAGACGATGACGTCGTCGCCGTCCGAGTTCGCCGGGAAGAAGCCGTAGACCGCATGGGCCTGGAGCGACCGATCCTTGACGATCGACTCGAGGAGGCCGCGGGCCTTCGCCAGCAGGTCGCGAGCCTCCGCGCCATAGGTCGGGTCGTCGAGGATGGCCGGGTACTTGCCCTTCAACTCCCAGGTCATGAAGAAGGGGGACCAGTCGATGTAGTGCACGAGCTCGGAGAGGGGGAAGTCGCGGAGCGTCCGGGTGCCGAGGAAGCTCGGCTCGGCGATCCCCACCGACTGCCAGTCGGTCGCGAAGGGCCGCTCGCGGGCGGTCTCGAGCGGGACGAGGTTCCGCTCCCGACGCACGGCGAATGCTTCGCGCTCCTTCTGCTGTGCCACCCGGTTCTGGCTGTCGAACTCCTCCCGGGTCTCCGGCCGATTGAGACGGTCCACGACCCCCACGCTCCGGGAGGCGTCCTTCACGTGGAGGACCGGCCCGTGGAACTGGGGGGCGATCTTCACCGCCGTGTGCTTGGAGGACGTGGTCGCGCCGCCGATCAGGAGCGGGGTCGCGAAGCCCTCGCGTTCCATCTCCCTGGCGACGTTCACCATCTCGTCGAGCGACGGCGTGATCAGCCCGGAGAGGCCGATGATGTCGGCCTTGTGTTCCCGCGCCTTGCTCAGGATGTCCTCGCAGGGGACCATGACGCCGAGGTCGATGACGTCGTAGTCGTTGCAAGCCAGGACCACGCCGACGATGTTCTTGCCGATGTCGTGCACGTCCCCCTTGACGGTCGCCATCAGGATGCGGCCCCGGCTGTGGTGCTCGTCCGCCGTCTTGCCGGCGGCGATCGCCTTCGCCTTCTCTTCCTCCATGAAGGGGGTCAGGTAGGCCACCGCCTTCTTCATCACGCGGGCGCTCTTCACGACCTGCGGCAGGAACATCTTGCCGGCGCCGAAGAGGTCGCCGACGACGTTCATCCCGTCCATGAGCGGGCCCTCGATGATCTCCAGGGGCCGCGCGAACTGCCGTCTGGCCTCCTCGACATCCTCGTCGACGAAATCGAGCGTCCCGGAGACGAGAGCATGCTTCAGGCGTTCCGCGACCGGCCCTTCGCGCCAGGCGAGGTCCTTCCCCTTGTCCTTCTTGCCGGCCGCCTTCACGGTCTCGGCGAACTCCGTCAGCCGATCGGCCGCGTCGGGCCGGCGGTTCAGGAGGACGTCCTCGACCTTCTCGAGCAGGTCCGCGGGGATGTTCTCATAGACCTCGAGCTGGCCGGCGTTGACGATCCCCATGTCCAGCCCGGCCTTGATGGCGTGGTAGAGGAACGCCGCGTTCATCGCCTCGCGGACGGTGTCGTTGCCGCGGTAGGAGAACGAGACGTTGCTCACGCCGCCGGACGTCTTCGCGCCCGGCAGCTCCTTCTTGATCGTCCGGACGGCCTCGATGAACTCGATGGCGTAGTTGTTGTGCTCCTCGATGCCCGTGCCCACCGTGAGGATGTTCGCGTCGAAGATGATATCCTCGGGCGGGAACCCTACCTCCTCCGTGAGGAGCTTGTAGGCCCGCTTGCAGATCGCGACCTTGTGGTCCTTCGTCACGGCCTGGCCGGTCTCGTCGAAGGCCATCACGACGACCGCCGCGCCGTAGCGGCGGACGAGCCGGGCCTGCTCGAGGAACTTCGCCTCCCCCTCCTTGAGGCTGATCGAGTTGACGACCGATTTCCCCTGGACGCACCGCAGGCCGGCCTCGATGACGCTCCACTTGGAGCTGTCCACCATGATCGGCACCTTGGCGATGGCCGGGTCGGCCGACACCAGGTTGAGGAACCGGGTCATGGCGGCCTCGCCGTCGATCAGCCCCTCATCCATGTTGACGTCGATGATGTTGGCGCCATTCTCGACCTGCTCGCGGGCGACGACCAAGGCGGACTCGTAGTCGCCGCTCCGGATCAGGCGGGCGAACTTCTTCGAACCGGTGATGTTCGTCCGCTCGCCGATCATCACGAAGTTCGTCTCGGGGCGGACGACCAGCGGCTCCATCCCGCTGTAGGTCGACCAGTGGGGGAGGTCGGGGACCTTCCGCGGCGGCACGCCGTCGACCGCGTCCGCGATCGCGGCGATCCATTCCGGCCGGGTGCCGCAGCAGCCGCCGACGATGTTCAGCCAGCCGCTGCGGGCGAACTCGCCCAGGACCTGGGCCGTCTTCTCCTTGGTGCCGAGGAATCCGCCGAAGCCGTCGGGCATGCCCGCGTTGGGGTAGCAACTGATCCGGGTGCGGCTGATCGCGGCCAGGGACTCGATCGAGGACCTCATCTGCTCCACGCCCACCGCGCAGTTCAGCCCGACCGACATCGCCGGGAAGTGGGAGACCGAGTAGTAGAAGGCGTCGATCGGCTGCGCCGAGAGCGTCCGGTGATTGTCGAAGATCGTCCCCGAGATCATGACCGGGACCTGAGTGCCGGTCTCCTCGAAGTACGACTCGATGGCGAACAGGCAGGCCTTCATCACCAGGGTGTCGAACGAGGTCTCCGGCAGGAGGATGTCCGCGCCCGCCTCCACGAGCGCCTTCACCTGCTCCTTGTAGAAGCCCACCATCTCGTCGAAGGTGACGTCGCGGCGGCCCGGATCCTCGACGTGGATGCCCATCGAGAGCTGCTTCTTGGTCGGGCCGATGCTGCCCGCCACGAACCGCGGCTTGTCCGGGTTCTTCCGCGTGTACTCGTCGGCGACCTTGCGGGCGATCTCGACCGCGGCGCGATTCAGCTCGCCGACCAGGTCCTGGAGGCCGAACTCCTCGAGCGAGACCGACGTGCCGTTGAACGAGTCGGTCTCGATGATGTCCGCGCCGGCGTCCAGGTAGGCGCGGTGGATGTCCTCGATGAGCTTCGGCTGGGTCAGGACCAGCGCCTCGGTGCAGTTCTTCAGGTCGACGGGGTGACTCGCGAAGCGGCTGCCGCGGACATCCTGCTCCGTCAGCTCATAGGAGTAGATGAGGGCTCCCATGGAGCCGTCGAGGACCATGATCCGGCGAGACAGGATCTCTTCCAGCAATTCGCTGGACGGCGTTGAGCTGCGAGTCGTGGCCATCACCACCCTGGGTTGAGGTAGGTCGAGCGGAGTCGATCGGATCGACGGGGGTGGCTCGACAGGAGGATAAGTCGCGCGGAGTCCACCGCAGGTCGCCGCGAGAGGCGGGCGATGTCTGATTATCTTGGCAATTATCGAAAACTGTCAAGCAGAGGAGGCGGCGACGATGCGTGGCCGCGACGCCCTCCTTTCTCTTGCATTGCCCGGAACCGGTTCTAGGGTACTGAGAGGCGGATGAGATCCCGACTCGAAGAGGAGTCCAAGCATGCGTTATTCTGGACTGTTTCGACCGATCGGAGCGCTCGGCCGCGCGATCCTCGTCTCGCCGAGCACGCGGAGTACCCGAACTCGTATCCGGGCGAGCCATCCCGCACCGGAGCTCCTTGAGAGGCGACTGGCGCTCACGGCCTCGCCGACGGGGCTGGGAGCCGCGGCCCACTTCGCCATCCTGGGCCTTCAGGGTACGCCGATCACGAGCGTCTCCACCATCGTGGGAAATGTCGGAGTCTCCCCGGGCGGATCTCTCTGGAACCCAACGGGGTCGACCGTGACCGGGAACGTCACCCTGTCGGCGGCCGGCCAAATGAGCGGGACCGGCAAGGTCCTCGGCGCGGTGACCGTCGACCCGGCCGCCGTATGCGTGGCGACCTCGGCCGCACTCAACGCCTCCACCCAGTACGCGTGCCTGCCGGCCGGGCAGACCTTCGGGAGCATCGTCCAGGCGACGACGGTCGCGGGCCGCGGCGGGGTGAACGTGGTGAACGTCAACGGCAACATCAGCAGCTCGCTGACCCTGAGCGGCACTTCGGCCGACATCTTCATCGTGAACGTCTCCGGCAACCTCACGCTGACCGGGGGCTCGGGGCTGAAGCTCGCCGGGGGTGTCACCCCAAACCACGTCGTCTACAACTTCACGGCGAGCCGATCGACGCTGACGATCGTCTCGCCGGGCGTCACGGCCGGCACACTGCTGGCGCCGCACGGACAGGTCATCCTGACGGGGACCTGCAATGGGGCGGTCATCGCGGGCGGCAGCTCGGTCTCGCTGCTGCCGGGCGCCCGCGTCAATGAGGTGGATTTCGAGATCCCCACGGTAACCCCCGCGGCGACCACGACCTCCACGGTCGCGGCGGCGGCCTCCAAGCCGACCGCGAACCTCGACGGCCTGATCGTCCCGCTGGTCGCAGACTCCAGCGGCAATGGCGTGATCCAGACGACGAAGGCAGGGCGTCGGTGAGATGAGCCGCGATTGACCGAGCATCCCGCCGAAATGGGGCACCCGCAAGGGCTCGTCGCGTCGAACGAATCGCCCGCCGCGACGAGCCCGTCGGGTCATTGGCGGGTGAGCGGCCGCTCGCCGTCGCCCACGCGGAAGAGGCCGGTGACCCGCCCCTGATCGTCCTTCCGGAAGGTCAGCTCGGCGTCGGTATGGGGGAGGACGAAGACCGACTCGGACACCGGGATCAGTTGGAGCGGGACCGGCTTGAAAGGGAGCTTCAGGAGCAGGTGATCGCCGTCCCTCGAGATCTTCCAGGCTAGCTCTCCGGGGTTGGAGCCTGTGGAGTACGCCCCCACGTAGCCGTCGAGGACCCGGTCGCTGAGGCCAACCGCCACCGGGATGCCGGCGCGGGCCGGCGGCGGGCTCGATCGCTCGGGGATCTCCCGGATCCAGATGTTGCGGTAACGGACCGGATGGCTGTGATCCTGCAGCTCGATGGGACCTTTCTTCAGAGTGGGGTCGTTCGGAGAAGGCTCGAGCCAGCTCGTCGGCCCCCAGGGCTCCTCATTGTTCTGGACGAGCACGCCGTTGAGGAAGACTGTCAGCCCGGCCGGCCGCACCAGCTTGCCCGAGGCATCGAACCGGGGGCGGCGGAAGGCGATGTCGTAGACCTGCCACTCCCCGGGGGGTCTGGTGGCGTTGGCGAGCGGCGAGTACTGGCCGTAGATCGCCCCGGCCATGCCGTCGGCGTAGGTGTCCGCCTTGTAGGAGTCGATGACCTGGACCTCGAACTGGCCCATGAGGAAGATCCCGCTGTTGCCGCGATCCTGGCCCACCCCGCGGGCGGGGCTCGGCGAGGCCCACTCGACGTGCAACTGGACGTCCCCGAAGCTCGCCCGCGTGCGGATCGCCCCGGTGCCCGGGACGATCTCCATGGCGCCGTCGCTCACCTTCCAGCCGGCGGGCTTCCCGTCCGGAGTCTCCCAGGCGTCGAGGCTCTTGCCGTCGAAGAGGATCACCGCGTCGCCGGGAGGGGCGATCGGCGCGGCCGGCGCCGGGCCCGGATCCACGACCTGGGGACGGGGCCGATGGATGTCATGCTGCTTCCAGCGGGGGGCGGTCACGCCCGGGACACCCGGGTCGTCTGCGGCGGCGAAGGCGAGGCCCCCCAGGGCCGCCATCAGGCCCAACGATCCGATCCGGGGGATGCGTCTGCGGTGATCAGCCATGGGAGTGGATCTCGCGAGTGCTGCGGGGTCGGCGAAGGTCGAGGCGACCTCAGTATAGGGGCCGCCGAGGAGGCGGAGCAACGACCCGGGAGGCGAGCGGAGATCCCGGCCCCGACCATCAAGGTTGACGCCCGTCGCCCCCGTCCGGCTCGGCGGGCGGCTCGAAGTAATGTCGTCCTCGGAGGGCTTCGGGCAGGCAGGGCATCTCCTCCCGGGCCGCCGGGTCGTCGTGGACGTACCGATACCCCTCGCCGTATCCAGCCCGCTTCATGAGCGGGGTCACGGCATTCCGGAGATGGAGCGGCACGGGCTCCCTGGCCGATGCCGCCGCGTCGGCCGCGGCGGCGCGATAGGCCGTCTTGACCGCGCCCGACTTCGGAGCCCTGGCCAGGTAGATGGTCGCCTGCGAGAGCGGGAAGAGCCCCTCGGGCATGCCGATCTGATGGACGATCTGGGCTGCGGCCGCCGCCTGCACCATGGCCTGGGGATCGGCGAGGCCGATATCTTCCGAGGCCAGGATGCAGAGCCGCCGGGCGATGAAAAGCGGGTCGGCCCCCCCCTCGATCAGTCGGGCCAGCCAGTAGAGTCCCGCATCGACGTCCGAGTTTCGCAGGCTCTTGATCAGGGCCGAGGCGAGGTTGTAATGGTCCTCCCCCTGACGATCGTACGCATAACGGGCCTGCCCGAGGGCCTCGGCCAGGGCTTCCTCCGTGGGCTCTCGCACGCCGTCCTCGCCGGGCGGCGTGGCCACGACGGCCTGCTCGAGGGTCGTCAGCGCAACCCGGGCATCCCCCTCGGCCCAGCCGGCGAGCTTGCGGACGAGCTCGGGCGCGATCCGCAGGGAGAGCCGTGCCAGTCCGTTGCCCTCGCCCGCGATGGCTCGGTTCAGGATCGTCTCGAGGTCCTCGCACGAGAGAGGGTCGAGGACGGCCACCCGGCACCGCGAGAGGAGGGCGGCGTTGACCTCGAAGGACGGGTTCTCCGTCGTCGCGCCGAAGAGGGTGACGGTCCCCTGCTCGACGGCGTGGAGCAGCGCGTCCTGCTGGGCCTTGTTGAAGCGGTGGATCTCATCGATGAAGAGGAGCACACGCGTCCCCCGCCTCCCCAGCCGCCTCGCCTCGTCGATCGCCGCCCGGACCTCCTTGACGCCGGAAAAGACCGCCGAGAGCGGCAGGAAGCGGAGGCCCGCCGCGTTCGCGACCAGCCGGGCCAAGGTCGTCTTGCCGGTGCCGGGAGCACCCCAGAGGATCATCGAGGGCACCCGCCCCTGGGCGCGGATCGCTCGGCCCAGCAGCGAGCCTTGGCCGATCAGCCGAGAGTGGCCCACGAACTCGGCCAGGGTCCTCGGCCGCATCCGCTCCGCCAGGGGCGCATCGGGATCCTCGGCCGGCTCGTCATCGGCCCCGTCGTCGATCTCGTCGAAGAGCCCTCTCGGCGTTTCCCTTCCCATCACAACGGCCCTCGTCACCGCGGACGCCCTTTCTTAAGTGGCAATGCGTACACATTCTACCACGCGAACGGCGCCGAAGCGCAGGCCAGATCGTGACCCGGCATGGTATGGTATGCTCGCCCTGGTGCAACGAGGATGCCCCATCGCATTACGACAAGGGAGGTCACGATGCGGCCTGTCCATGCCATCCTGATTGCGTCTCTGTTCGCGGGTCAGACGGCGATCGCCCAGCAATCCGCGCGTCGAGGAGCCGGGACCGGCCCCACGGTCCGGTGGATCGGCCAGGACGGGCACGACTATGTCTCTCCGAACAATCGGCAGGAGCCGAGTGGAGTCCAGGACGTCCACCTCGTCCTGGAGGGACTCGATCCCGGCCGCGAGATCTCTCACGTGGACATCAAGGCGGAATCGCCCTGGAACGAGTGGGAATACAATCGCGGCTCGTTTGCGTGGAAGATCGAGCTGAAACGGCCCGCCGGCTCGAAGTCCGCGGACTTATTCATCGAGCCCGGCGATCAGGAGGCGGCGCGTAGCTATCACTTCCTGGTGGAGTACGAGGGGGGCGGCAAGCACGAGTTCGACGTCCGGGGACGGAAGGTCAATCGTAACCTGAGGATGCCGGGGTTGGCCCTTCAGGCCAGGTGGCTGGGCCAGGATCGCCACGATCGCGTCGCGGCGGGGCCGGCGGTCGGACCGGATGGGCTCCAGGATGTGCGCATCCATCTGTCCGGAATCTCGACGAAGTTCCCGGTCCGGTCGATCCGGATCGAAGGGGAAGGGGGGGCGAAGTGGCAGTCGGGTGCCAATCCGGAGCTCCTCCCGAATGCGGAATACTGGGCCGATCCGAAGAAGCCCGGCGAGGGAGAGATCCACGTCCAGCCCGTGAAGGACCTGAAGGGTCAGAAGCTCAAGGTGGTCGTCCTTCACGAGAATGACACGCAGGACTCCGCCACGCTGATCGCCGGGCGATGCGACCCGAAGCTCAAGATGTCCGAGGCGACTCTTCCCAGGCTGTCCACGCTCGAGGCGAGTGCCGAGTGGCTCGGCCAGGACGGGCAGGACGCGACGGGCCCCGGCGATGTCCATGTCCGGCTCTCCGGCCCCACGCGATGGCCGGCCTTCGACGAGGCGGTGCTGACCGACGCGGTCGGCTCCACCTGGGGTTATCGGCAGGGTCCTGACAACCGGCTTCGCGATCCGGATGGCAATGAGCTGGCGCCACTGGTCGTCCGTTCGGGGCAGGACCGATCCTCCCTGGAACTCTTCTTCGGGCCCGATCGGGATGAGACGAAGGCTACTATGACGCTCCGGCTGACCGAGCCGGGCGGACGTATGTCCCTGATCCGATTCGAGGGCGGCGCGAGCGATCCGGGCCTGAGGTCGCCCCGGCCCATCGGGACGAGGGCGTCCGCGCGACCGGGCGACGACCTGAATGAGATCGCCAATCAGAATGGGGCCGTCGACCTCACGCCGGGGACGTATCGGCTGACGCGCCCACTCGTCCTGGAGAGGCCTGTCTCGATTGACGGCTCGGGCAAGGCGACGCTGGTCTTCGCCCAGGGATCCGGAGAGCCACCCTGGACGGCTGCGATCAAGATCCACGCCGGCAACACGACCCTCAACGGCTTCGCGGTCCGCTTCGAGGGTCGGCCGCGATGGGACCGCGAGGTCAGCTACGGCCCGGCCGTGATCGGGACGACCGATAACAGGGATCAGGGGCGAGATGCGCCCAAGTTCAACGTCAGCCTGACCCGGCTGGATCTCGAGTCCCCGGCGGCCGACGAGCCCTCGAAATGGGCGGAGGCCATCCGCCTGGTCCGCCTGACGGGGGCCCGCAGCGGGATGATCGCCGGCAACACCCTCCGCGGCGGTTCGATCGAGTTCTTCGACGGCCCCTGGCAGGTCCTCAACAACGACTACCGCGGGACCCCGGTCGGCACCTACTCCCACGGCATCTTCACCGCCCACAGCTCGCACGACCTCCGGCTCCAGGGGAACCGGGCCCGGTCGGTCGAGCCGGCCGGAAAGACCTGGCGGTTCCTGGTCCTCACCCATCGGGGGATTCGCGATCGTGTCGACGAGAACATCATCGAGGGCCTGGGTGCCCGGGCGGACGACACGATCCCCTGGGCGAACGACCCGGAGATCATCCTGACCGAGGCCTACCACGTCACCTACGAAGGCCGTGTCGCGGCCCTGTCGCCGGACGGACTCGTGCTCCGGACCCATCGGAGGCAGGGGAATCCCGTGGTCACCGGCGACGTGGTCTCGCTCCTGACCGGGCCGGCGGCGGGCGAGTTCCGCCGGATCGCGCAGGTGATCGACGCGGAAACCTACGTCGTGGATTCGTCCATCCCGGCGGGCACGGAGGTCGTGTCGGTCTCGCGGGGGTTCGTGGACTCTGCCTTCCGCAAGAATCGGATCGCCATGACCGGCGGGCGCAGGAGCGACGGCTTCGCCTCGGACGGGCTGATCCTGGCCGGCAATCACTTCGCGACCGTGGTCTCCGGCAATCAGATCTCAGGGGGGAACCTCGCCATGAAGCTGGCCGCCTACCCGAGCGAGACGCCGGTGATCTGGGGATGGTCCCACGCCCCGTTCCTGGGGGGAGTCGTCCGCGAGAACACGCTCGAGGACAACGACCTGGGCGCCCGCTTCACGGTCGACCATTCGGCCCGGTACATCAAGACCAACCAGGGCCGCGTCTACATGTCGCTTACGCTCGAGGACAACGTCGTCCGCTGGACCGGGGGATTCCTCGAGCGGATCGGCTCCGCGGCCGAGAAGGCCCGGCCGCACGGGCTGGTCCTCGGCGAGCTGCCGTCCCACGATCCCGGCGAGCTGCTCGTCCGAGCCTCGGGCAACCGGCTGGAGGCCCCGGGAGGCGTCAACGTCGGCGCCAGCCTGATCATCGACGCGGCCGACTACAACGGCCAGAAGCTCCGCAATCGCAAGTACTCGCTCTCCGCCGAGCCCGGGACGGGCAGGGGGGGCTCGGCCGCGAGCACGCCGGCCGCTCGACGATGAGCCACGAGGGCCGGATGACCCGACCCGGAATGGCCGCCGTCCACCTTGACTCCGACCCATGTTGGATATACAACTAAGGCATGAAAAGTCCCGCCGCGAGCAAGCTGATCGACCGCATCGCCGCGGACTGCATTGCGGTCCGCGTGCGGCTGATCAATCGCGTGGTCACGGCCATCTACGACGAGGCGCTGCGGCCCCATGGGCTACGGGTGAGCCAGGCCAACCTGCTGGTTGGCGTCGCCAGGGCCGGCCGCGCCCGGCCCGTGGATCTCTGCCGCGCGCTCCGGATCGACAAATCGACGCTCAGCCGGGACGTCGAGCTGCTCAAGCGGAACGGCTGGCTGGAGTCCGATCCGCCCGGCGGGGGGCGCAGCCAGATCCTCCGCCTGACGGCGGAGGGGACGGCCATCCTCAAGCGGGCGGAGCCGGACTGGAACCGGGCCCAGGAGGAATGCGGCCGGCTCATCGGCGCCCCCGGGGTGGATGCACTCCGGTCGATCGCCGAGCGGCTCGGGCTGGGCTCGGCAAGGGACTGATCGTCGCTCGAATCGAATGCGTGAGGGTTTGCCGCAATTGTTGTAGCTGCAACAATTGGCGTCGTTCCCGGGGGGAGCTGCTCATGGTCGCGAACGGTCGCAGGGTGGTGGTGACGGGCGTGGGGATGGTGACCCCCGTCGGCCTGGACGTGGAATCCACCTGGGAATCGCTCCGCGAGGGGCGCGGCGGCGTCGGCCCGGTCACGCATTTCGACGCGAGCACGTTCGCCTCGCGAATCGCCGCCGAGGTGAAGGGGTTCGACCTCGAGGACGACCTGGGCGAGGAAGCCGCCCGATGGTCGCGGCACAGCCGGAGCACGCGGTTCGCGCTGGCGGCCGCCAAGCAGGCCATCGTTCAGTCCGGGTTGCTCGAGCGCCGCGGCCTCGATCATTCCTCCTTCGGCGTCTACCTCGGCGCGGGCGAGGGGCAGGCGAACTTCCCGCGGTTTGTCGAGCTGATCGGCAGGTCCTCCTCGGTTGGCCGGGTTGATACGGGGCGGTTCACCGCGCAGGGGACTGCGCTGCTGGAGCCGCTCCTGGAGACGGAGCAGGAGCCGGGGACGCCGGCGGGCCACCTCGCGGCCGCCTTCGGCGCGAGGGGGCCGAACGTGTCCTGCCTGACCGCCTGCTCCGCGAGCGCCCAGGCCATCGGCGAGGCGGCGGAGCTGATCCGGTCGGGCGAGGCGGAGGCGATGCTCGCCGGCGGCGTCCACAGCATGATCCACCCCTTCGGCCTGACCGGCTTCGTCCTGCTCACGGCGATGTCGACGCGGAACGAGGATCCCGGGCACGCCAGCCGGCCCTTCGATCGCGACCGCGACGGGTTCGTCCTCGGTGAGGGGGCCGGGATGCTCATCCTCGAGTCGCTCGATCACGCACGGGCTCGAGGCGCCTCGATCCTGGGGGAGATCGCGGGGCAGGCCTCCACCGCCGACGCCTTCCGGCTGACCGACTCCCACGACGAGGGCCGGGGCGCCGTCGCCTCCATGAGGGGGGCACTCGCCGACGCTGGGCTCGATCCGGAGGACGTCGACTACGTCAACGCCCACGGCACCAGCACGAAGGTGAATGACTCGGTGGAGACGCTCGCGCTCAAGCGCGCCCTCGGCGATCGCGCCCGGCGCGTGCCGATCTCGAGCACCAAGAGCATGACCGGCCACCTGATCGCGGCCGGTGGGGCCGTCGAGGCGATCGTCTGCCTGCTCGCGATCCGGGACGGGGTCGTCCCGCCGACGGTGAACCTGGACCATCCGGACGACGACTGCGATCTGAATTACGTCCCGCACGCCGCCCGCGAGGCCGCCGTCGAGGTGGCGATGTCGAACAGCTTCGGCTTCGGCGGCCAGAACACCACCCTCGTCATGCGGAGATTCCGGGACTGACGTCGGCTGGCTGTTCAGGCTCCTCGATCAGCCTGTCGAAGCCGACGGCCACCAGCGCCCCCAGGGTCGGCGCGGTCAGGTAGGCCCAGAGGTGCTCGAGGTGGCCTCCGACCAGGGCTGGCGCCAGCGAGCGGACCGGATTCATCGAGGCGCCGCAGACGGGCCCGGCGAAGAGCGCCTCCAGCGCGATGACCGCCCCGACCGCGATCCCCGCCGTGATCCCCTTCTCCTTCGCCCCGGTCGAGACCCTCAGCACGACGAACATGAGGATGAAGGTGAGCACGACCTCGAACGCGAACGATTGCCAGACCGATCCCGCGGGCAGGGTCGCGCCGAGCGTGTCATTGGCGGGGAAGAGGACCCGCAAGGCCAGGCTCGCCAGCAGGGCGCCGGCCGTCTGGCAGGCCACGTAGACTCCCAGGGCACCGAGCGGCATCTTCCCGGCGACGTTGAACGCGATCGAGACGGCCGGATTGAGATGGGCGCCCGAGACGTCGCCGACGGCGTAGATCATCGCCAGGACGACCAGGCCGAAGGTCAGGCTGATGCCCACGTGCGTCACCGCCCCGCCGTGCTCCTGATTCACCACGATCGCCCCGGTCCCCGCGAAGACGAGGATGAAGGTCGCCGCAAGCTCCGCGATCGCTTTCCGTCTCATGATTCCACGAAGCTCCGGATGAGCCAGAGGAACCTGCGTCGGTTCCCGATTTCGATCGAGGCGCACGAAGGACGCGAGGATAGCGGCCGTGGTCATCGCGGGCAAGCGGCCTCCGATCGTTGCATCCGACGTGGACGCCGATTAGCCTGATGTGACACCCTCCACGACCCATCCTCCGCGGAGTCCATCATGGGACAGGGCCCGGTTCGTTTCCTCCTCGTCGGCGGCTTCCTGGGCGCCGGCAAGACCACGGCCGTCGCGCGGCTCGCCCGGATGTACCGCGATCGCGGGCTCAAGGTCGGGATCATCACCAACGACCAGACGGATAACCTCGTCGACACCCTCTCCCTCCGTGCCCAGGGCTTCGAGGTCGGCGAGGTGGCCGGCGCCTGCTTCTGCTGCAACTTCGACGTCCTGACCCGGTCCGCGCGGCAGCTCGTCGCGCAGGGCCGGCCGGACGTCATCCTCGCCGAGCCCGTCGGCAGTTGCACCGACCTGGTCGCGACGGTCGTCCGCCCCCTCATGAAGCTCTTCGGCGGCGAGTTCGAGGTGGGCCGTTTCTGTGTCCTGCTCAAGCCCGAATACGGCAAGCTCGTGCTCCAAGGGGACCCCGAGACGCTCCGGTCGGGGACCTCGTACATCTTCGGCAAGCAGCTCGAGGAGGCCGACATCATCGCACTCAACAAGGTGGATGCGTTCACGGAGGAGGATCTGGAACGCCTCTCCGACCTGGCCCGCACCGCGAACCCGGGCGCGACCCTCCTGCCGATCTCCGCGCGGACGGGGGACGGGTTCGAGTCCCTGCTCGAGCTGCTCGAGACGACCTCCGGCGTGGGCGAGAAGGGCCTCGAGGTCGATTACGACCGCTATGCGGACGGTGAGGCGGAGCTCGGGTGGCTCAACGCCGTGGCCCGGGTGTCGGGCGAAGAGCCGTTCTCGCTCGACGGCCTCGTCCTGTCCGTCGTGCAGCGGATCGGCGAGAGGGTCTCCGCGGAGGGCTCTCCCGTCGCCCACCTCAAGGCGAGCGGCTCGAGCGGCCCGCTCCAGGCGGTGGCAAATCTGGTGGATGGGCGAGGGAAAACCCTCCTCTCGATCGCCGCGGGAGGAGACGTCGAGTCGGCCGAGATCACCATCAACGCGCGGGTCGCGATCGACCCCGAAGTCCTCTCGGACGTCGTGCGGGAGGCGCTGGTGGAAGCCTGCGACGACCTCTCGCTCGGGGTGGACATCCGGGATCTACGCAGCTTCCGTCCCGGGCGGCCCGTGCCGATCCACCGGATGGCGTCGCTCGCCGATACGATCGGATAACGCCTGTCATTCGATTGCTTCAAGGCTTGTCTCGGACCGACGGTCCCAGGTATCCTGATGGCCACAGTGGGCGGTGAGTCTCCTCCCGTCCGCACATCGTTCGCTCGAATCCATGGTGAGTCGCCACTGAGGTCGGGGCACGGTTCGTTGATGCATCCTGCCGAGAGCCGAGGATGGAGCAGACGGGCCGTCGTTGCGCTCGCGCTGCTGCTCCACGGCCTGGTCCTGGCCGGATCGGCGGAGGCGGGTTGCCACCGATCCGGCTCCGCTCGTCTCGATCGATGGACCGAGGTCGGCCGGCTTCACCACCTGGCGATCGACGATCCCAGCCTGGCGATCCCGGATGGAGAGGCCCGACCGGTCGACGCGCCATCCTCACCTTGCTCGGGGCCGGGTTGCTCCGAGCCCGCACCTTCGCCGCTCTCGACGATCCCGCCGGAGCTCGAGCATCCGGACCGGTGGAGCGACCTGGCGTCCCAGGCCCTCGATGCCGCCGACCCGAGATGGCTCCCCGTGAAACGGGAACCGTGCCTCAAGCCGATCGGCGAGTCCCCATCCATCTTCCACCCCCCCTCCGCTTCGTGCCGTACGCGCTGAATTCCCAGTGATGACGCGGCCAGGAGCCTTCGCGTACCTTCCGTCGGCTCCCCCGCGTCCTTCCGCCCGGCGCGAGACTTCACGAGCTGCGCCGCCGGATGGCCATGGTGTCCCTGCGCTCCCCACGCGGCTCACCGCTGCAACCTGGTAATCCGCTCCGCTCCCGCACGACACGGAGACATACGATGCAGACTCGATCAACGCGGCGACGCTTCCTGGCAGCCCTTTCGTCCGTCCCACCGGCCCTCGGCCTTGTCGGCCTGGGGGGCTGCGGGCGCGAGGCGAGCTCGCCGGTCCCTCCCGGCCCGGGCCAGGTAGCGGGGAACGACAAGGTCCGGATCGGCTATCTCGGCCTGACCTGCGAGGCCGCGATGGTCGCGGCGTTCGAGAACGGGTTCTTCCGGGAAGAGGCCCTCGACGTCGAGTTCGTCAAGACGGACTGGGACAGCCTCCGCGACGGCCTGGGCCTGGGCCGGTTCGATGCGAATTATCACCTGATCATGTACCTTCTCAAGCCGATCGAGAAGGGGCTGGACGTGAAGATCACCGGGGGGATCCACTCCGGCTGCCTCCGGCTCCAGGCGGGCGTGAAATCCTCGATCCGGTCCGTCGCGGACGTGAAGGGGAAGAAGATCGGCGTGCCCACGGCCCTGGGCAGCCCGCCCTTCCTGTTCAGCAGCCGGGTCCTCCGGGCGGCCGGCATGGACCCCGCGAAGGACGTCGAATGGGTGGCCATGGCTCCGGACGTCCTGGGGCTGGCGCTCGACAACGGCCAGGTCGAGGCCGTCTGCACGGCCGACCCGATCGGCTCGATACTGCTCTCCCAGAAGAAAGTGCACACGATCGCCGACTCCGCGGTTGATGCGCCCTACAAGGATGAGTATTGCTGCGCGGTCGTGGTGAGCGGGAAGCTCGCCCGCGAGCGTCCCGCCGCCGCGGCCAAGGTCACCCGCGCCTTGCTGAAGGGGGCGGCCTGGGTGGAGGCGAATCCGACGGCGGCGGCGCGGCTGGCCGTCGAGAAGAAGTACGTTGCGTCCTCCCTAGAGGTCAACGCACACGCCCTCTCCCAGTTGAAATACACGCCCGGCGTGTCGCGGTGTCGCGAGAGCGTGATGATGGCCTCGCGCGAGATGCAGGCGATCGGCCTGATCAGCCCCTCGACCAGCCCGGAGACCCTGGCCTCGACGGCATGGCTGGACCTGGACGGGGTCAACGACGAATGGCTGAAGGGGGTCAAGGTGGAGAAGGTCGCCGGGGGAGGGCCGCCCCCGCCGCTGGACGCCGAACGGCTCGTGTCCCTGTACGCGGGAGCGACGGATCTGAGGCTTTCGTGCGACGATTGCGGATCGATGCTCGCCGACGACCTCTGCCGGCGGCCGGCCGGCCTCCCCTGATTGCGGCACCAGGAAACGCGAAGCCCGGCCGAACGGCTCG
Organism: Aquisphaera insulae; assembly: GCF_011064615.1. Classification (GTDB taxonomy): domain Bacteria; phylum Planctomycetota; class Planctomycetia; order Isosphaerales; family Isosphaeraceae; genus Aquisphaera; species Aquisphaera insulae. The sequence continues at coordinate 23,757 of NZ_JAALJH010000005.1, forward strand.
ACCTCGATGGGAGTTCCGAACTTGTCCCTGGCGATCCTCGATAGTCCGCCTGCCTCCGGATCGCTCCGCGATTCGGCGACCCGCCGCGGGCCGACGGCCGTGCTGTCGTCGCTGGCGCCCGCGTTGGCCGCGGCCGCCGCGCTGGCCGCCCATCTGCTCCTGCCGAACCACCAGTCACCGCTGCCGACCAAGCCCTACCCCGTGCTGCTCTCGGGCTTCCTGGCCGCCTCACTGGGTCTTTTCCTGCTCCGGGGCATCCACCCGATTTTCCGGGGATGGTTGAGCGAGAAGGGGCCGCTCCTGGGGGCGGGCATCCTCCTGCTCGCCGCCTGGGACCTCGTGACGCTCAAGTTCGCGGTGATGGCCCTGCCGTATTTCCCCGGCCCGGACATGGTACTGACCGGGATGATCGAGGATCGGGCGATCCTCGCCGAGAGTGCTTACCGGTCGCTCCTCCTGCTCCTGACCGGCTACTTCGCGGGCGTGGCCGCCGGGCTGGTCAGCGGGGTCCTCATCGGCTGGTCGCGGACGGTCCGATACTGGGGCATGCCGCTGATGAAGCTCGTCGGGCCGATCCCCGCGACGGCCTACGTGCCGCTGGCGATGGCTCTCTTCAGCAATGCGTTCGTCTCCGGTAGTGCCCTCATCGCCATGGCAGTCTGGTTCCCGATGACCATGCTGACCAGCTCCGGGATCGCGAACGTGCCCAACTCGTATCTGGACGTCGCGCGGACGCTCGGGGCCAGCCGTCGCTATCTCGTCTTCCGCGTGGCCATCCCCGCGGCGATGCCCAGCGTCTTCCTCGGCCTCTTCATGGGACTCGGGGCGTCGTTCCTGACGCTGATCGTGGCGGAGACGGTCGGCGTCAGGTCCGGGCTGGGCTGGTATCTCAAGTGGCAGCAAGGTTATGTGGAATACGCCAAGGTCTACGCGGCCCTGCTCATCATGGCGGCATTCTTCTCGAGCCTGATGTCGCTCCTCTTCGCCGTCCGCGATCGCGTCCTGGCCTGGCAGAAAGGGACGATCCGATGGTGACCGCGCGCAGCCAGGCGACGGCGGCCTTCGACGAGGGGGCCAGCCTCGTGGTCTCCGGCGTCTCCCGGTCGTTTCGGGCGGAGGACGGATCGGAGACCAGGGCCCTCGCGAACCTGTCCCTGGCGGTCGCCCCGGGCGAGCTCGTCGCGCTGGTGGGGCCCAGCGGGTGCGGCAAGTCCACGCTCCTCCGGCTCATCGCCGGCCTCGATCGGGCCGACCGGGGCGAGTTGAGCGTGGCCGGAGAGCCGATCACGGGCCCCAGCGCCTCGCGCGGGCTGATGTTCCAGGATCCGAACCTTTTTCCCTGGTTGAGCGTACGACGCAACATCCGGTTCGGGCCGCAGGCGCGGGGCGTCCTGAGCCAGCATCAACCGGACGTGGACGCGATCTTGCGTCTCGTCGGGCTCGAGGAGTTTGCGGACCACTATCCGCATCAGCTCTCCGGAGGGATGGCCCAGAGGGCCGCGCTCGCCCGGGCACTCGTCAATCACCCCAAGGTTCTCCTCCTAGACGAGCCCCTCGGGGCGCTCGATCAGTTCACGCGGATGAGGATGCAGGACGAGGTGCTTCGGCTCTGGCAGGCGCGGGGCACGACCATGCTCCTGGTCACTCACGATATCGATGAGGCCCTGTACATGAGCGACCGGATCGTCCTCTTCAGCCCCCGCCCGGGTCGGATCGAGCGGGAGATCATCGTCGAGCTGGAACGCCCAAGGCACCGGAATAGCTCGCGGTTCTTGCAGCTCCGCGCGGAGATCCTCGATCTGCTGCACCTCGCGGGCGGAGAGCCCGCGGCGACCCGATCTCGTGCCGACGGAGGCGAGGGATGAGCCAACCCGCCGGTTCAACGCGGGGTCTCCGCGGTCCCCTGATCGTCCTGATCGCCGTCGTCCTGCTGGTGACGCTGGCCGCGGGCCTGTTCCTGGTCCGGCGACGGGCCCCGGCGCCGGAGTCGGCCGGCGGGCTGCCGGCCCCGGGCTCGGAGGCGTATCGCGCGATGGTCTCCGCGTTCCACGAGGGGGTCGCGGCGCTCGACGCCGACGCGGCCGATCGGGCGCGGGCCGCATTGACCAGGGCGACCCGGCTGGTGCCGGAGGAACCCGCGGCCTGGGCCGACCTCGGCCTGCTGAAGCTCCGCCAGGGCGACCACGACGGCGCGGCGGTCGACCTGGAGCGGGCCCGGTCGCTCGCCCCGGACAGCGCCGCGATCGAGGCGTTGCTCGGCCTGCTCGAGAGCCGCCGCGGCCGGTACGAGGAGGCCGTGTCGCACCTAAGGCGGTCTGTCGAGCTCGACCCGAAGGACTACCGATCCCGGTTCGCCCTGATGCGTGAGGTCGAACGCCTGGGAGAGGAGGGGAGCGAGGCCGACGCCCTCCGGCTGGCAAACGAGCTTTCCGATCTCGTGCCCCGCAACGCCGCGGTGCTCCTCGAGCGGGCACGCCTCGCTGCCAAGCGGGAAGACGCCGCATCGCTCGCCGGGGCGGTCGAAAGGCTGGCGAAGCTCGCCCCCGACTGGCCGTCACGCGCGCAGGAGGTGCAGAAGGAGCTCGGGCAGGCCCTCAAGGCCGGCCCGCGGGGCGCGGCGACGCGGGTCATCTCGCTGCGCAACTTGCTGCTCCCCACGGTCGCATTCCGCCGCGACATGGCCGCCGTCGACATGCCGGTCGGCACCGTCGGCCAGCCCATCGAGCGGTTCCTGCGGCTGGAGCCTCCGCCGCTGACCCTGGCGCCTCCGGACGCGGGCCTGACGTACTCGGTCGAGGCTGTCCCGGGGCCCGGCCCGGGCAAGGGGGGCCGGATCCTGGCCGTCGCGCTGGCCGCGGGCGAGAAGCCGGCAATCATCGCCGGGGATGAAGCGACCGTGATGCGGCTGGACCGGCAAGGGGGCGACCCGCTTCCGTTCCCCGGCCGCCCCGGCTCGCCTCCGACGCGCCAGGGCCTGCTCGCGGCCGACCTGGATTCGGATTATCGGCTCGATCTCATCCTCGCCGGCGCCGGCGGAATCCGCTATTTCCACCAGAAGGAAGATGGCCGCTTCGATGACAGGACGGACGCATGCCGCCTCGAGCCGAGCGTCCGGAACGGCGATTATGCTGGGGCGTGGGCCGCGGACCTCGAGATGGACGGTGATCTCGACCTCATCCTGGGGGCGAGGGAAGGCAAGACGGTTTCGCTCCGGAACAACGGCGACGGCACCTTCACCCCCTTCGACCTCTTCGGTGGGACCTCGGCGTTGCGGTCCTTCGCCTGGGCCGACCTGGACAACGACGGTGCTCCGGACGCCGTGCTCCTGGACGCGAAGGGGACGCTTCGGGTCATGGCCAACGAGCGCTCCGGCAAGTTCCGCGACCGTCCGTTGCCATCCGACCTCGGCCCGCTGGCCGCCGTCGCCGTCTCCGACCTGGATGGCGACGGTCGGCTCGACCTCGTCACGCTGAAGGGCGATGGTTCGGTCCAACTCCTCTCGGACCGGGATGAGGGGGGGGCGTGGGACCGGACCGAAGTCCTCAAGGACGCCGGCGCGGTGGGGGAGGACGCTCAACTTATCGTCGCGGATCTGGACAACAACGGGGGGGCGGATCTGATCGCCTCCGGACGATTGGGCGAGTGGGTCCGGCTCGCGGACGGAAAGGGGGGCTTCGTGCCGCTCTCGCCCCCCTCCGGCCTGAAGGTCGCCGCGGTCGCGGATCTGAACGCCGACGGTACGCTCGACCTGGCCGGCCTGTCGGAGGCCGGCGTCCCCTCTCAAGCCCTCGGACGCGGGTCGAAGGGATACCACTGGCAGGTCATCCGTCCCAAGGGGGCGAAGACATTCGGCGACGGCCGGATCAATTCCTTCGGGCTGGGGGGCGAGGTCCAGGTCCGCGCCAACCTCCTGGTCCAGAAGCAAGTGATCGACGGGCCGATCCTCCACTTCGGCCTGGGAGAGAACGAGAAGGCCGACGTCGCGCGGATCGTCTGGCCGAACGGGACCACCCAGGCGGAGTTCGAAGCCAAGGCCGATCAGGAGCTCGTCGCCGAGCAGCGACTCAAGGGGTCGTGCCCCTTCCTCTACGCCTTCGACGGCAAGGAGGTCCGGTTCGTGACCGATTTCATCTGGCGGTCGCCCCTGGGCCTCCGGATCAACGCCCAGGACACCGCGGGCGTCGCCCAGACAGAGGACTGGGTGAAGATCCGCGGCGATCAACTCGCCCCGAGCGATGGATTCTACGACATCCGCATCACCGCCGAGCTCTGGGAGACCCATTTCTGGGATCACGTGGCGCTCATGGTCGTCGATCATCCTCCCGGGACCGATGTCTTCGTCGACGAGCGATTCGCGAGGCAGCCCCCCCGGCTGGCCGTCCAGGCGACCGGACCGTTGCACGTGCCCGCGTCGGCCCGCGACAACAACGGCAACGTCGTCACGAGCGCGATCGCGAGGCGCGACGGCCGTTACCTGGACGACATCGGACGAGGCCGGTATCAGGGGGTGGCCCGGGACCACTGGGTCCAGGTCGAGATCGGAGAGGACCTGCCCCGCAACCGGCCCCTCCTACTCGTCGCCAGGGGGTGGATCCACCCGACCGACAGCTCGATCAACGTCGCCATCGGTCAGGGAGGCGTGGTGAAGCCGCAGGGGCTGATCCTCGAGGTTCCGACGGGCGACGGCGGCTGGAAGGTCGTCCGCGATGACCTGGGATTCCCGGCCGGGAAGAACAAGACGATCCTGGTGGACCTGGACGGACTCTTCGCCCCCAGGGGGCCTCGCAAGCTGCGGTTGCGGACGAACCTGGAAATCTACTGGGACATGCTCGCCATCGCCGACGCGCACCCCGAGCTCCATCTCGAGCCGAAACGGCTGGCGCCGCAATCCGCCGAGTTGAGGTTCCGGGGCTATTCGCGGATGCTCCAGGCCGACGCCTCGGCTCCGGAGCTGCCCGACTATGGGCGACTCGCGGCCGTCGGCCAGCCCTGGCGAGACCTGGTCGGCTTCTACACGAGGTTCGGCGACGTCCGGGAGCTCCTCGAGAAGGTCGACGACCGCTACGTCATCGCCAACGCGGGGGACGAGCTTCGGCTTCGGTTTCCCGCCGGGCCCCCGCCCGAGGCCGGATGGGTGCGGGACTTCGTCATGATCGGCGACGGATGGAACAAGGACGGCGACTACAACACGGCCTTCTCCCGGACGGTCCTCCCCCTGCCGACGCACGCGGCGAGTGGTTACGACAGACCTCCTGGCGCACTCGAGGACGACCCGGTCTTTCGCGCCCATGCCGACGACTGGCGGAACTTCCACACGCGATTCGTCACCCCCGCGGGATTTCAGAGGGGACTTCGTCACTCCTTCGGATCGCAAATCGGCGGCAGATCGGAGCCCAGCCCATGAAGAGATACGCCCAGTGGATCGCCGCCGGCCTCCTCGTCGTCGAGCTCTTCACGCTCCGGCTCCTGAACGGGATCTCGAGCGGCGATTCGGCCATGGCGGGCATGTCGATGGGACGGAATGGCCCCGACGTCTCCCGAAAGACGGACGCGCGGAAGCCGACGCGGTACGGGGTCGAGCTGACCGAGGTCGCGAAAGAATGCGGCGTCGATTTCGTGCACAAGGCCCCTACGCTTGACCCGAAGCTCGACCACATCATGCCGCAGATCGCCTCCATGGGCGCGTCGGTGGCGGTGTCCGACTTCGACCGCGACGGCTGGCACGATTTCTACGTCACCGACAGCTCCGAAGGGGGGAAGAACCGACTCTATCGGAACCTGGGCGACGGCAAGTTCCAGGACGTGGCCGAGTCGTTCGGCCTCGCAGACCTGAATCAGGTCGGAACGGGCGTCTCGATGGGGTCGCTCTGGGCCGACTACGACAACGACGGCTTCGAAGACCTGTTCGTCTACAAGTGGGGCAGGCAGGAGCTCTTCCATAATGAGGCCGGCAAAGGCTTCTCGCGCGTGACCGACCGGGCGGGCTTCCCCGCCTGGATCAACTCCGGCTGCGCGGCCTGGCTGGACTACGACCGCGACGGCCAGCTCGACCTCTTCGTCGCCGGCTACTGGGCCGACCACCTGAACCTCTGGGACCTGAAGACGACGAAGATGATGCCGGAGAGCTTCGAGTACGCGAAGAACGGCGGGCGGAAATACCTCTTCCGCAATCGGGGAGACGGGACGTTCGAGGACGTCACGAAGGCCGCGAGCATCGACAGCAACCGTTGGGCGCTCTGCGTGGGCGCGGCCGACCTTCGCGGCACCGGCTATCCCGACCTGTTCATCGCCAACGACTATGGCGTCTCCGAGCTGTTCGCCAACCAGCAGGGGAAGGGCTTCCGCGAGATCGGCAAGTCCGCCGGCGTGGGCGCGGCGCCCAAGAGCGGCATGAACGTCTGCTTCGGGGACATCTACAACAACGGCAAGCTCTCGGCCTACGTCACCAACATCTCCGAGGAAGGGGTCCTGATCCAGGGGAACAACCTCTGGGTGCCGCGTGAGGGGACCTCGGGCGACTCGATCCAGTATGACAACCTGGCCAGCTCGCTCGGCGTCGAGCTCGGGGGATGGAGCTTCGGAGCCCAGTTCGGCGACCTGAACAACGACGGCACGCAGGACCTGATCCTGACCAACGGATACGTCTCCGCGGAGAAGGGGTCGAGCTACTGGTACGAGTTCTCGATGGTGGCGGGCGGCAACAGCTCGATCATCTCGGACGCGAAGAACTGGCCCCCCATGCACGGCAAGAGCCTCTCCGGGTATCAGCAGAAGAAGGTCTGGCTGAATGACGGTGCCGGCCACTTCCGCGAGGTCGCCCAGGCGGTGGGCTACACCGACACGCACGACGGCCGCGGCGTGGCCCTGGTGGACCTCTGGAACCGAGGCGTGCTCGACGTGATCGTCGCCAACCAGCGCGGGCCGCTCCTGATCTACCGGAACACGGTCCCGGAGGATCGCCGCTGGATCGACTTCGAGCTCCGCGGGACGAGGTCGAATCGGGGCGCCATCGGCGCCCAGGTCCGGCTCTACTGGGACGGCAAGGAGCAGCTCCAGGAAGTCCATGGCAGCATGGGGTATTCCGCGCAGAATCAGCGGCGGCTGCACTTCGGCCTGGGCAAGGCCGACGCGATCGAGAAGGCCGTCATCCGCTGGCCGTCCGGCACCGTCCAGACCCTGGAGGCCCCGGCCCCGGGACAGGTCCACCAGATCGAGGAGCCCCGATGAGCACGACCCTCTCGAGCCCGCCCCCCGTCGTCAGGACCTCCCCCCCGAAGGGCTGGCGGCACCTGATCAGCTTCAACAACCGCTACCTCGCGCCGGTGCTCATCACCTCGATCCTCCTGGTCGGGCAGTTGAGCTTCGGGATCCTGGAAAGCTACACGCGGACCCTGCTGGCGATCGGCTCCTCGATCCTCGCCGAGGTGATCCTCAGCCGCCTGCTGCTGGGGAAGTGGCCCCACCTGGCCAGCGCCTACATCACGGGCATCAGCGTCGGCATCCTGGTCCGGTCGCCGTTCTACTGGCCCTACGTGCTCTGCGCGGTCATCTCGATCACCTCGAAGTATGCGATCCGCTGGCACGGTCGCCACATCTGGAATCCGTCGAATTTGGGGGTCAGCGCCTTGCTCTTCCTCGCCCCGGCGACCGTGGCGGGCCTGAGCGTCCAGTGGGGCAATGCCGTCTACCCGATGCTGGTGATCTGGCTCCTCGGCTCGGTGATCATCTGGCGGCTGAAGCGGTTTCACATCTGCGCGACGTATGTGCTTTCGTTCCTCTGCTTCTCCGGCATTCGCAGCCTCTTAACCGGCGACCCGTGGCTGGCGGCGGTCTCGCCCATCACCGGGCCGATGTACCAGCTCTTCACCTTCTTCATGATCACGGACCCGCCGACCACGGTGAGATCGAAGCGGGGACAGGTCCTGGTGGCCTTCCTGGTGGCGGCCATGGAGGCGTTCCTCCGCCTCAATCGCGTCGTCCACGCTCCGTATTACGCCCTCTTCCTCGTCGGCCCCGCGGCGAACGTGATCGACATCTGGTGGCGGGAGCGGCGACCCGTCGGCGGTCCCGCCGCGGCCCAACCTGGCTGATCCGTACATCGGGCCGAGCGCCCGCAGGACACAGACAAGGAGCTCATCATGCTGGCTGGAATGGAACGCCTGGTCGACCTGGTCGGTATCCGGGAGTCGGCCCTGACCGGGGCCGCGACCGCGGACATCGAGCGGGCCCTCCGCGCCGGGGAGGTCGAGACCCTGAGTGCCACCGACGGGCACTTCGCCGCCACGATCCGCGACGGCCAGACCGTCCGGCTGGCACGGACGATCGGGCTGCCGCTCCGGTACTTCGTCGCCAAGCGCTATCACGGGCCATACCTCGTGGTCTCCGACCGCATGGACCGCATCTACGACTACTGCTGCCGCGAGAAGATCGGCTGGCAATTCGATCCCCTCTACACGCGCATGGTCCCGGCGCACTACATGGTGGAGATCGACCAGGTGGGATGTCCCGACCCGAACCCCCGCTACCACCGCTTCTTCGACGCTCGTGTCGGGGAGGGGCCGGAGGACATCCGGGAGCTGGGCGCGGCGTACGTCCGGGCGGCCCTGAAATCGATCGAGGGCTGGATTGCCCGGGTCCCCGACGATGAGCCGATCGCCGTCCTTTTCTCCGGCGGGATCGACAGCGGCTCGATCCTGCTGCTGGCACGTCAGGCCCTCAAGAACCTGGATCGCGATCCGGACCTCGTCCGCGCGTTCACGCTCGACCTCGGCGGCGGCGAGGACGCGGCCCAGGCGGAGCAGTGGGTCCGCGCGATGGGCCTGGAATCGTCCTGGGAGCGGATCGCGCGGCCGCGGGTGATCCCCGACATGGAGGAGGCCATCGCGGTCATCGAGGACTATCATCCCCTGGACGTCGAATGTGCCGCGGCCAGCCTGATCCTGCTGAGGGCGATCCGCGAGATGTATCCCGACGTCCGCCACCTTCTCGACGGCGACGGCGGCGACGAGAACCTGAAAGCCTACCCGATGGAGGATTCGGACCTCACCCTCTCGAGCATCCTCAAGAATCCGCTCCTCTACCAGGAAGGCTGGGGGATCGACGCGATCAAGCACAGCCAGACCTATTCCGGAGGACTCTCGCGGTCCTACGCGAGGACCTTCGCCCCGGCCCAGCACCTGGGATTCTCGGCCTTCAGCCCCTATACGACCCGGTCGGTGATCGCGGCGGCGATGGCGATCCCGTTCGAGCCGCTCCTGGCCGGCGATCCGGAGCGGCTCTACGCGCTCAAGGGGCAGGTGGTCGGTGCGGGCGTCGAGGCGGTCACCGGCATCCGCATGCCGATCTTCGCCAAGCGGCGATTCCAGGCCGGCGCCGGCGGGGCGAACCGGCGGTGGAAGCTGAGCAAGGCGTGGTGCCGCCAGGTCTTCCTCAGGCAGTGGGAAGACCGCCTCCGCACCGCCTGGGATCCCTCCGCCGAGCGCGTCTCCGGCAACGCCATCACGGCCTGACCGAACCCGGAGGCCAGGCCCGGTGACCGAACCGACGAACGAGCCCGGAGCCTCGGCCTATCCGAGCTCGGCCTCCGCGCGGACCCAGTGGATCCTCGAGCGACGTCCGGCGAGGAACGCGCTCGATCCGATGCGACCGTACGCCGTCCTCGCCGAAACGGAGCCCGGGCTCGACGGCCGGCCCGTGGACGTCGCCACGATCTTCCTGACGAACCGCGAGTGCCCCTGGCGATGCCTGATGTGCGACCTCTGGCGGAACACGCTCCAGGCGACCGTCCCGGCGGGCGCGATCGCGGCCCAGGTCGCCTACGGCCTGGCGCAATTGCCGCCACCGGCCCCCGGACGCTCCGCGATCAAGCTCTACAACGCCGGCAGTTTCTTCGACCCCCACGCGATCCCGACCGCGGAGTATCCGGCCGTCGCTCGGCTCGCGGCACCCTTCGACCGCACGATCGTCGAGTGCCACCCGGCGCTCGTCGATCATCGGGTCATGGATTTCCGCCATCTCCTTCCCGGGCGACTCGAGATCGCGATGGGCCTGGAGACCGTCCACCCCGAGGTCCTGAAACGCCTCAACAAGCGGATGACCCTTGACCGCTTCCGCCGCGCCGCCGAGTTCCTCGGGCAGAACCAGATCGGCCTCCGCGTCTTCATCCTGGTCCGCCCGCCCTGGTTGGGGGACGCGGAAGGCCTGGAATGGGCCCGCCGCAGCCTGGATTTCGCCTTCGACTGCGGCGCGGCGGTTGCCTGCCTGATCCCGACGCGCGGCGGGAACGGGGCGATGGAGGAGCTGGCGGCCTCGGGCGAGTTCTCGCCCCCGTCGCTTCGGTCCCTCGAGCTGGCCCTGGAATACGGCCTCCATGCGAAGCGTGCGATCGTCATGGCGGACGACTGGGACATCGAGAAGGTCGCGGATTGTCCTCGATGCGCCACGGATCGGGTCGCGCGAATCCGGACGATGAACGCCTCGCAGGGCTTCCCTCCCGCGGTCGAGTGCGATGCCTGCGACCCGACACGGCGATGATCATTCCGGCCGGGCGGGCCAGGCGGATTTCAGCTCGATGATCCGGAGCGAACGGATCCGGGCGTGCCCGCCGGCCGCGGCCACGTCCAGCCGATCGTGCTTCGGCAGGAAGCACCCCGAGATCGAGACCTCGCCGTCGTTCGCGAAGGCCTCGATCGAGGCGCGATCGACCAGGATCTCGACCGAGCGGACGCGGCCCGAGACGGTCGCCGGCCCGCTCTGGCAGGCCATGGATCCCCCAGTGAGCACGACCTGAGTGCCGCGCAAGGAGAAGGTCAACGTCGAACCCTCGGGGCACTCGACGTCGGCCAAGAGCCGAAATCCATCGGGCGGTTGCGGCAGGGCCCGGGACTGGCCGGCGGCCAGATCCAGGTCACCGACCGTGTGTTCCCGCCCATGCAGCGTGGCGATCTCCGCGGCCGGCTTTCGAAACAGCCGGGGCGATCCGCCAACCGTCTTCAGGCTCAGGTCGCAGGGGAAGCTCATCTGCTGGTTGAAGGGCATGTCCGGGTAGGAGCCCCCGCGCATCCAGGCGATCTGGACGCGGCGGCCGGGCTGGCCGGCGATGTCCCCCCACGATCCGGTCGCGTAGAAGCTTGGCCCCAGGTCCCCCGGTCGGACGGGCGTTTCGGCATGGAACGCCTTGCCGTCGAACGAGCCGGCGGAGTATTGGCCATTGCCGCGGACGAGCACCCACTTCTGCCGCGCGAGGTCGCCATCGAGGGGGAGCGGGAAGAAGTCCGGACACTCGAAGCAGTCGGTGACCGGCTCCTTCTCCTCGTGCCAGTCGAGGAGGTTCTCCGACGTGAAGAAGAGGTAGCTGTTGACGCACGAGAGGACCATGACCCACCGCCGCGTCGGCTCGTGCCAGAAGACCTTCGGATCGCGCTCCGGGTGGTGGAAGATCGGGTTTCCCGCGTACCTCGCCCAGGTCAGGCCGCGGTCCAGGCTGAACGAGATGCACTGGCTGTGGTTGTCGAAGCCCGACCAGAAGGCCAGCAGTGGGGGATTGTGGTCATCGGGAGAGAGCTTGGAGACGTTCCTCGCGTCGAGCACGGTGGTGCCGGACTGGACGCCGCTGCCGTATCGTTTGTCGTCCCAGAACGCGGGCTGGATCTCCGTCCAGTGGACCAGGTCCTTGCTCACCGCGTGGATCCAGCAGCGGGCCCAGCGCTGGGCCATGAGGTGATACTGACCGTCGAGATGGATGAGGCCGTTGACGTCGTTCATCCAGCCCTCCTCGCGCATCCCCGGATTGAGCTTCCGGAGCGTCCACTGCCGGGCCGTGAAGTGGAACTGGGGCCGGTGCTTCTCGCGGTAGAGGTCCGGGGCCGGGGGGAGCAGGACGGTCTCGGTGTACCGCTTCTTTCGGGCCGCGACCGCCTCGGCGCCCCCGGCCAGCCGCTCGATCTCGGTGATCGGGAGCGCGCGGTCCCAGAGCGCGACGTGATCGACGAGCCCTTTCCAGCCGGTCTTCACGCCCTCCCCGGCCGGCTCACCGCCGATCAGGCAGGGGGCCCGGTTGCCGCCGCGGACCGGGCCCTCCGCCGGCGACTCGTCCATCAGCACGCCATCGACGAAGAGCTGGACCGCCTTGCCGTCGTAGCGGCCGGTGAGGACGTGCCAGTCCCTGGGACCGATCTTTTCGAGCGGGGCGATCACGGCCGTCATCCCGGGCCGATCGCGGAGGCCGATCTCGAAACTGACCTCCGAGCGACTCGAATAGAGGTTGTAGACGAGCTGGTCGTGCCCGCCGTGCTTGCTGAAGATGGGCCCGTCCCAGGCCCCCGAGGGGCATCGGAGCCGGACGCTGACCGTGAGCGCATTGCTGGCGAGATTCAGGTTGCCGCCGTCCCCCTGGCCGGCGTCGAGGTATCCGCCGTCGAGCTGGGCGACCTTGCTGTCCTCTCCGGCCGCCAGCGAGGCCCGAAGATCCTCACCGTCCAGCGTCTTCCCCAGGGTCGCCGCCCCGACGGCGTGCAGCTCGTCCTTCCCGGACACGTCCCGAGCATTCGCCATCGACCAGGCCGCCACCGCAGTCCGGAAGCTGGAATCGGCCGCCGCGGGCCCGGGCGCTTCCTGGGCGGCAAAGGCAGTCGAGGCGATCGGGAGGGAGAGCACGAGAGCGGAAAGGACGGAAGTTCTCATGACGATCGATCTTCTCGGGTTTCAGGAGACGAGGAAGCTCTCCCCGATCGGCCGGAAGGCCTCGACCTGGGCCGCGGCCCAGGCCTGGTCCTTGCCCAGCTCGTTCGCGAGGAGGACGGCGACTTCGGGCGCCATGGCGAGCGCGGCCCTTGCATTCAGGAACGCCGCCCGCGTCCGGCGGCAGAGGACGTCCTCGACGGTCCGGGCCATCTCGTGCTGGGCCGCCCAGGCGACCTGGGCGGCGACGATCGGGAGCGCAGGATCGAGTTGCCGGCCGAGTCGCCCCGACGTCCCCGCGAGCGACCGGATGGCGATGGCGTCCGCTCCGTACACGGCCAGCGGATCCTCCGGCGGAAGCGATTCCGCGGAGCCGTGGATCGAGAGCTCTCGCGTCGGGCAGGGTCGCTCGGGCAGGCCCGCCACGATCGCCGCCTGGTCGACCGTGTCCTCCGCCATGTGCCGGTAGGTCGTCCACTTGCCGCCGCAGATGGTGACCAGCCCTGACGGGGCGATCTCCAGGTGGTGATCGCGCGAGAGGGCGGCGGTGCTGGTGCCGTCGCCGGCGCGGACCAGGGGGCGGATGCCCGCGAAGGCGCTCAGGACGTCGGCCCGCGTCGCCGGACGGGCGAGGTATTCGGCCGCCGTCTCGAGGATGAAATCGATCTCGTCCGCCATCGGACGAGGATCGAGGGGGACATGATCGATCTCGACGTCGGTCGTGCCCACCACGACGTGGTCGTGCCAGGGGATCGCGAACATCACCCGGCCGTCGGCCGTGTGGGGGACCATGATGGCCGAATCGCCGGGCAGGAACGACTTCGGCAGGACGATATGCGCCCCCTGGCTGGGCGCGATAATGGGCTTGAGAGACGGATCGTCCGCCAGGCGCAACGCGTCCGAGAAGGGACCCGTCGCGTTCACGACCACCCGCGCCGATAGCTCGAGCTCGACGCCCCCTTCCAGGTCGAGAGCGACCACGCCGGTGACCAGGCCTTCCGGGTTCTTTCGCAGCCGCTCGACCCTCACGTAGTTGGCGACCGCGGCGCCATGCTCGACGGCGGTCTGGGCCAGGTTGACGAGGAGCCGGGAGTCGTCGAAGAGGCCGTCGTAGTACTGGACACCGCCGCGGAGACCATCGGTCTTGATGGTGGGCAGCGCCCTGAGCGTGTCCTCCTTCGAGAGGACCTTCGAGGGCCCGAATCCGAAACGCCCGGCCAGCAGGTCGTAGACTTTCATCCCAATGCCGTAGAAGGGGGCTTCCCACCAGGCATAGTTGGGGACGACGAACCGGAGGTTCGAAACCAGGTGCGGCGCCAGCTTCATCAGGAGGCCGCGCTCCCGGAGGGCCTCGATGACGAGGCTGACGTTCCCCTGCTGGAGATAGCGGACGCCCCCGTGGACCAGCTTGGTGGACCGGCTGGACGTCCCCTTGCCGAAATCGGCCTGCTCGAGCAGCGCGGTGCGGTATCCCCGGGCCGCGGCGTCCACCGCGACCCCCATCCCGGTCGCGCCGCCCCCCACGACGACCACGTCCCAGGTCGTCCGCCGATCCGCCAGCCTGGCCATCGTTTCCGCGCGATTCATCGCGGGGACTCCTCATCCCCGGCGACGGCCTGTCCTTCGTCTTCGGCCCAGCCTCGGGCACGCTCGACGGCGCGGCGCCACTGTCGCCGCTCCCGGTCGGCGCGGTCGGCGGAGAGGACGGGCTCGAACCGACGATCGAGCGCCCAGCTCTCGGCGAGGTCTCCATCCCCCTTCCAGAAGCCGACGGCGAGGCCCGCCAGGAACGCCGCCCCGAGCGCCGTGGTCTCGGTGACGACCGGTCGCTCGACGGGTGCCTGCAGGAGGTCGGCCTGCATCTGCATGAGGAGGTCGTTGCGGGCCGCACCTCCGTCCACCCGAAGGGCCATGGTCCCCAGGCCGGCGTCGGCCCCCATGGCCTCGGCCAGGTCCGCCGACTGGTGGGCGATCGACTCGAGCACGGCGCGGGCCAGGTGCGCCCGGGTCACCCCGCGGGACAGCCCCACCAGGGCGCCTCGCGCGTGCGGATCCCAGTACGGGGCACCCAGGCCGGTGAACGCGGGGACGAGGTACGCCCCGCCAGCGTCGGGGACCGAGGCGGCGAGGGGCTCGATGTCGGCCGCCGTTTCGATCATCTGGAGGCCGTCACGCAACCACTGCACGGCCGCCCCGCCGACGAAGACGCTCCCCTCGAGGGCATACGTCACCTCGCCGCCGCGGCTCCAGGCCGGCGTCGTCAGGAGCCCGCGGGACGACTCGACGGCCTCGCCGGTGTTCATGAGCATGAAGCAGCCGGTCCCGTAGGTGTTCTTGACCATGCCGCGGGCCGTGCATTGCTGGCCGAAGAGCGCGGCGTGCTGATCCCCGGCGATCCCCGCGATCGGGACGCTCGCGGGGCCCAGCTCGCTGGTCACCTCGCCGTAGACGTGGCTGGAATCGCAAACTTCCGGGAGGATCGCGCGAGGGACCTGGAAGAGCTTCAGGAGCTCGTCGTCCCACCGCCTCGCGTGGATGTCGTAGAGGAGCGTCCGGCTGGCGTTGGTCACGTCCGTCACGTGCAGCTTGCCGCGCGTCAGGCGGCTGGCCAGCCAGGAGTCCACGGTCCCAAAGGCGAGCTCGCCGCGTTCCGCGCGGGCCCTGGCGCCGGGGACGTTGTCGAGGATCCAGCGGACCTTGCTCGCCGAGAAATACGGATCGGCGACCAAGCCCGTCCGCTCGCGGAGCAGCTCCGCGGAGCCGTCACGCTTGAGCCGATCCATGAGCGAGGCCGTCCGCCGATCCTGCCAGACGATGGCATTGTGGATCGGCTGGCCGGTGGCCCGGTCCCAGACGATGGTCGTCTCCCGTTGATTGGTGATGCCGATCGCCGCCAGTTCCCGGGGCGAGACCCCGTACTGGCCGAGGACTTCCACGGCCACTCCGATCTGCGTCGACCAGATCTCCTGCGGGTCGTGCTCCACCCAGCCGGGCTTCGGGTAGATCTGCCGGAATTCGCGCTGGACGACGCCGTGCACGCCGCCGGCCTGATTGAACAGGATCGCCCGCGAGCTCGTGGTCCCCTGATCGAGAGCGAGGATGAACATGGCTCATGGGCCCGGTCGAGAGGAGAGGGAGTCGCGCCGTTGCCCGAGCGGGCATCGGGTATCATGCCACCGGGGCGATCGCGGTTCCAGGGCCTGCCGGTTGACTTGAAACCCGAGCGCCGTACGATCATCCTGAAGTTGCACCGGCGAGAGACCGTCACCGACTCTTCCCTTTCAGGCGAGGCCGCAGTCACCCCGATGATGGATCGAAGGCGGGTGGTCATCGTCGGGGGCGGATTCGGGGGGCTGGCGGCGGCGAGGGCCCTCGCCCGGGCCCCCGTCGACGTGCTCCTGCTGGACCGCAAGAACCACCACACGTTCCAGCCGCTGCTCTACCAGGTCGCGACCGCGGCGCTCTCCCCGGCCGACATCGCGTCGCCGATCCGACACATCCTCTATCGGCAGAAGAATTGCCGCGTGGCCCTGGCGAGCGTCACGGGGGTCGACGTCACGCGCAAGGTCGTCCAGCTCGAGGGCGGTGAGATCCCGTACGACTGGCTGATCCTGGCGGCCGGGGCCACCCACTCCTACTTCGGCCGGGAGGACTGGTCGACGCTGGCGCCGGGGTTGAAATCCGTCGAGGATGCCACGACCATCCGCACCAGGCTCCTGCTCGCCTTCGAAGATGCCGAGTATGAGGTCGGCGAGGAGGCCCGCCGCGCGGCCCTCACGTTCGCGGTCGTCGGCGGCGGGCCCACGGGCGTGGAGCTCGCCGGCGCCATCAAGGAGATCGCGGCGAGCTCGATCCCCGCCGACTTCCGGAACATCGACACCAAGACGGCCCGCGTCCTCTTGCTCCAGGGGGGCGATCGGCTGCTCCCCGCCTTCGACCCTTCGCTCGGCGATCGGGCCAGGCGCGACCTGGAATCGCTGGGGGTGGAGGTCCGCCTCGGGGCCAGGGTCACCGGCGTGGCCGACGGCGGAGTGACGGTCGGGGATGAGTTCGTGCCGGCGAGGAACATCCTCTGGGCGGCCGGCGTCCAGGCGAATCCCCTGGGCAAGAGCCTGGGCGTTCCGCTCGACCGGTCCGGCCGCGTTTCGGTCGCGCCGGACCTCACGGTCCCGGGGGCCCCGGCCGTCTACGTGATCGGCGACATGGCCGCCTCGAACGGGGCGAAAGGGGGCATGCCGGTGCCGGGCGTGGCCCCCGCCGCGATCCAGATGGGACGCCACGCCGCCCGATTGATCGCCGCCGAGGCCCGGGGGACTCCCGCAGCGGCGGCGGACCGGGCGTTCGCCTATCGCGACAAGGGCTCGCTCGCGACGATCGGACGCTGGCGGGCCGTCGCCCAGATCGGCGGCCTGAAGTTCGCGGGCCCGTTCGCCTGGCTCCTCTGGGCCGTGGTCCACGTCGCGTCGCTGGTCAACTTCCGCAATCGATTCGCCGTGCTCATGAACTGGTTCTGGCAGCTCATCACGGCGAGCCGGGGCGCCCGGCTGATCACCGGAGACCCGCGACTGCCGTGCGCCGTCCCGGGGGAACGTCCTGCACCCTCGGGATCCCTGCCGAGCGGCGATGCTCGTCCCGATCAGGAGCGGCTGCGGTAGAGGGCGACGAGCGCGGCTCCGATCGACTGCGACAGGTCGCCGAGCGAGGCCGGGACGATCGTCAGCGTCGCCCGCTGGGCCGGCCACAGGAGCGGGAGCGCGGCCTCGCGGACCAGGCCGAGGTAGCGCTCGCGGAAGGCGTCGGAGGTGGCCTCAGGATCCATCAGGCCGCCGCCGATGACGACGTACTTCGGATCCACGGCCATCGCCAGGACCGCCACGTGGATCCCCAGCGCCTTCGCCTGGAAGTCGAAGATCTCCTGGGCCAGCGGGTCCCCCTGCTGGGCCAGGGTCCGGAGGCCGAAGACGCGTTCCTTCATCGGCCGGTCGGATTTCGCCAGTTCGTGATCGGGGTACTTCTCCAGGCGTTCGGCCAGGAGGTAGGGGAGTCCGGAGAGGGTCGTGTAGACCTCGACGCAGCCCCAGGTCCGGCCGCAGCCGCAGGGGTAGGGCTTCGCGTCCAGCAGGTGGAGGGGCAGGGGGACGTGCCCACCTTCCATCCCGGCCAGGGTGTCGCCGTCCAGGGGGAGCCCGCGATCGTCCACGAACGCACAACCCAGGCCGGAGCCCGGGGCGAGGAGGAGGACCGTCCCGTGGCCCCGCCCGCGGACGTGCTGGGCCTCTCCCACGCCGCCTAGGTTGCCGTCGTTGCCGACGGTCAGGGGGATGGGATGGCCGGCGCGATCGGCGAGGGCCCCGGCGTAGCCGTTGTGGACGTCGAACCCCGTGAAGCTATCCGGCAGGTTCGGCGACTTGTCGAGCACCCCGTATCGCTGGTAGGGCCCCGGGATGGCCAGCCCGGCGCCACGGACCTGGTCCCAGGACAGGTCATGCTGCTCGAGGAATTCGCTGGCGGCGTCCACCCAGCTCTTGACCACGGCCGCGGGGCCGTCCTGGCTCCTCGTCGAACGCTGGAGGAGCTTGGTCGAGACGACCGTCCCGTCCCCCCAGACGGCCCCCACCTTGGAGGTCGTCGCGCCACAATCCGTCCCGAGATAAACGGCCTTGTCGTCGTCTTTCATCCCCGTCCCGCCTCGCCGCCAGAGCGCCTGAATCACCATGATTCCCCCCGGAGGGGGACCGTCAGCTTACGGCAGAACGGCCGCCGCCGAAAGCCCGCAGCGGCGCCGATCGGGTTCCTCGAGGACGGAACCGGGACGACAGCCCCAGCCCCGGCCGATTATCCTGAAGGCTGGAGAAAGCTACTCCTTTCGAGGACGACGACCGATGGCCTCTCGCTGGAATCTCCTGTGGTGCGGATGTGTCGTGGCGGCCTGTTCCCACGCATTGGGAGCCGAGCCGGCGACCGGCCTGGGGCGGGCCCGGATCGCGATGACGAGCTCGCTGGCTTCCGCGGGCGATCACATCCGCCAGCGTGCCTTCGACGGCCATCCGGAAACCTCGTTCCGCTCCCGCGAGGATGCTCGGAAGGGGGACTTCCTGACGATGACGTTCGAGGTCGCCGAGCCGGTCGCGTCGGTCTCCGTGACGACCGGTCGGCCCGATGGGAGCGAGCCCCTCTCGAACGGCCGCCTCGAGGTCTCGCGGGACGGGACGAACTTCGAACCGGTCGCGGCATTCGACGCGGCGGGGATCGCCGGGGCGTCCATCCCGGCCGGCACGATCCGGGCCCTCCGGATCGCGGTCGGCGCCGACCTTGGGCATCCGCTCGAGGTCCGGGAGCTTGTCTTCGGCTCCGACCGCGTCAAGCCCTTCGAGCACCCGTTCGAGCTGAGGGTCGTCTGCGATGATGCGCCCGAGCTCTCGGATTGGGCCGAGGAGACGGCGCGACTCTGCGAGCAGTGGTACGACTCGTTGGTCCGCACCCTCGTCGATGGGAAGTGCAGTCCGCCGACGACGGCCACCCTGTTCCTCCGCGGGGACTACCGGGGCGTCGCCGAGGCCGGCGGCCATCGGATCACGGCCTCGGTGGCCTGGTTCGGCGCCCATCGCGACGACCGGGGGGCGATCATCCACGAGACGGTCCACCTGATCCAGGGCTACCGGGGATACGGCGGCCCGAGATGCCCCTCCTGGCTCGTGGAGGGGATCGACGACTACATCCGTTTCTTCGTCTACGAGCCGGGCAAGGCGGGGCCCGTCGATCCGCTGACCGCCAACTACGACGGCAGCTATCGGACCACCGCCACGTTCCTTAACTTCGTGACCTCGAAGCACGAGCCGGATGTCGTCCGCAAGCTGGACAGGACCCTCAGGGACGGCACCTACGACGCCGGGACCTGGCAGCGGCTGACCGGGAAGACGATCGACGCCCTGAACGAAGAGTGGCTGGCGTCGATCGGCGCGCCCAAGGATCGCCCGGCTCGGGACGACCGGCAGGCCCGCGCGAGCCGCCGTCCCGGCCGAGGACCCCGGCGGAACGCCTCCGGAACCGCAGCGGATCGGAAGCCGTTTCCCGGCAAGGAGAGCCGGTGGGAGGGACATCTGCGGCACGACTTCCAGGTGGAGGGAATCGACGTGATCGTGGTCGAGCCGGAGAAGCCCTTGCCCGGACGGCCCTGGGCGTGGCGCGGCGAGTTCTTCGGCGCCTTCCCCAACGCCGACATCGAGCTCGTCCGGAAGGGATGGCACCTGGCCTACGTCGGAGTTCCCGACCAGTTCGGCTCGCCCCGGGCGATGAGGGCATGGGAGAAGGTACACGAGTTGCTCGTGAAGGAGCATGGCCTGTCGCCCAGGCCGGCCCTGATCGGCCTCAGCCGCGGGGCCCTCTACTGCATGGCGTGGGCCGCCGCCCATCCCGACCGCACGCTCCTGGTCTACCTCGACAACGGCGTCTGCGACTTCAAGAGCTGGCCCGGCGGCCGGGCGAAGGGACTGGGCCGCGGACCGGGTTCGCTCGAGGAGTGGCGGAAGCTACTCTCGGCCTACGGCTTCAAGGACGATTCGGAGGCGGTCGCCTTCAAGGGGAACCCGTTGGACAACCTCGGCAAGCTCGTCGGATCGAAGGTCCCGATCCTGCTGGTCTACGGGGACAGCGACCGGGCCCTCCCGGCCGAGGAGAACTCCGAGATCCTGTACGATCGCTACCGCAAGCTGGGCGGATCCGTCGAGCGAATCATCAAGCCGGGCGGGGATCACCACCCGCACGGCCTGGCCGATCCCGGCCCGATCGTCGAGTTCTTCGAGCGGATCAGGGGCCGGAGCGGAAACTGACCGGGACGTTGGGTTGGGTCGCCGAACGAGGCACGTCGAGCGATGCTCGAGCAGGACAGAAAGGAGAAGAAGGTGGCCAGCGACGATCCCGACTCCGCCGCCGGCCCGCCGGAGAAAGCTCGCGGCCACGATCGGGCGGACTCGCTCCTGGAAGGCCAGAAGGAGGTCCTGGAGCGGATCGCACGCGGCGAGCCACTCAGGATGGTACTCGATGCCCTCTGCCGGATCGTGGAGGCGAACGCCGCCGAACCCGTCCGCGCGGCTATCCTCCTCGTCGATCCCGACGGGAGTCGGCTGGTCACCGGCGCGGCGCCGAGCCTTCCCGAGGAGTACCTGCGGGCGATCGACGGCGGGCCGATCGATCCGTGGATCGGGACCTGCTCCGCGGCGGCGGCCCTCCGGCAGCCCGTGGTCACGCCCGATCTCGCGACGGCTCCAGGCTGGGCCGCGCTCGGGCACCTCCCCCTGGGCCTGAATCTCAGGGCCGCCTGGTCGATGCCGATACTCGGGGCGGAAGGGCGCGTGCTCGGCACCTTCGGGACCTACTTCTTCGAGGCGAGGGAGCCGACCGCGGGCGAACGACGACTGATCGAGGTGCTCTCGCGGACGGCGGCGCTGGCGATCGAGCGGCGGGAGGCTGACGATCGCCTGCGGGAGAGCGAGGCCCGCTACCGTGCGATCGTCGAGACGACTCCCGAATGCGTGAAGCTGGTCGCCGCGGACGGCACGCTGCTCCAGATCAATGACGCCGGGCTCCGGATGATCGAGGCCGACCGATCGCTGGCAATCGGCCGCAGCATTTATGAGGTGATCGCGGCGGATTTCCGGGAGTCCTATCGGGCCTTCCACGACTCCGTCTGCCGGGGCGAAGGCGGGACCTTCGAATTCGACATCGTCGGCGCAAGGGGGACGCGGCGGCACATGGAGACGACCGGCGTCCCCCTCGCCTCCCCGGCCGGCGGATTCCTCCACCTCGCCGTCACCCGCGACGTGACCGCGCGCGTTGCATCGGCGCGGGCACTCGACGAGCACCGGGCCCGCCTCGACTACGCCGTCCGCCTCTCCGGAGTGGGCTTCTGGTACTGCGACCTTCCCTTCGACGAGCTGGTCTGGGACCGGCAGGTCAAGGAGCATTTCTGGCTCCCCGCCGACGCCCGGGTCACGATCGACACCTTCTACGGCCGAATCCACCCGGACGATCGCCGGCCGACCCGCGCGGCGATCGAGGAATCGATCCGGAGCCGAAAGCCGTACGACGTCATCTACCGGACGGTCGACCCGTCAACCCACGACGCGAAGTGGATCCGCGCCCTGGGCGGTACCACCTATCGCGACGACGGCACTCCCATCCGATTCGACGGCGTCACCGTGGACGTCACCTCGCTCAAGCGAGCCGAGGAGGCGCTCCGGGAGGCCGATCGCCGCAAGGACGACTTCCTGGCTCTGCTGGCGCACGAGCTCCGCAACCCGCTCGCCCCGCTCCGCAACGGCCTCCAGGTCATGCGGCTCGCGGGCGAGGACAGGACGCTCAGCGCTCAGGCCCGGGAGATGATGGAGCGGCAATTGGGCCACATGGTGCGGCTCATCGACGACCTCCTGGACGTGTCCCGGATCAGCCGCGACAAGATGGAGCTGAGGCGGGAGCGGATACTCCTCTCGGACGCGATCGCGGCGGCGGTCGAGACGGCGAGCCCCGCGCTCGAGGCGGCCGGGCACCGATGGGACGTCTCCCTGCCCGGGGAACCGATCCACCTCAGGGGGGATCTCACCCGCCTCGCCCAGGTCTTCAGCAACCTCCTGACCAACTCCGCGAAGTACATGGAGCGCGGAGGTCGAGTCTGGATCACGGCGGCCACGCGGGGAACGGATGTCGTCGTCGCCGTCCGTGACACCGGGATCGGGATCCCGGCCGCGGCGATCGCCTCCATCTTCGACATGTTCTCCCAGGTCGATCGATCCATGGAACGATCCACCGGAGGGCTCGGCATCGGCCTGGCG
Organism: Aquisphaera insulae; assembly: GCF_011064615.1. Classification (GTDB taxonomy): domain Bacteria; phylum Planctomycetota; class Planctomycetia; order Isosphaerales; family Isosphaeraceae; genus Aquisphaera; species Aquisphaera insulae. Next base: position 46,262 of record NZ_JAALJH010000005.1, read on the forward strand.
CTGGTGAAGGGGATCGTGGAGATGCACGGCGGGACGGTCGCCGCCGCCAGCGAGGGCCCGGGGCGTGGTTCCACGTTCACGATCACCCTGCCGATCCTGGCGGAGCGGCCGGCGGTCTCCGCCCCGGATGGGGGCTCGAATGCGGCCCTGCCGCGGGGCCCGCTGCGACGGATCCTGGTGGTGGATGACAATCGGGACTCGGCGCACTCGATGGCGTCGATGCTGGAGCTGCTGGGCCACGAAGTCCGCGTCGCGCACGACGGCCATGAGGCGGTCGATTGCTCGGAGGACTTCCACCCGTCCATCATCCTGATGGATGTCGGCATGCCGAGGATGAACGGCTACGACGCCGCGAGGCGGATCCGGGAGCGTCCCTGGGCCAGGTCCGCCGTGATCGTCGCCCTCACCGGCTGGGGCCAGGAGGCGGACCGAGAGCGTTCCCGGGTCGCAGGCTGCGACGGCCACCTCGTGAAGCCCGTCAAGCTCCTCGACCTGATGCCCTATCTCCAGCCCGAGATAATTCGTTGATGTCGGACGCCCCGTCCGGCGGGATCCCCTGATCGGGGCGGGCACGCGTCCTCCCTTGAGGGCGCCCCACGGCCGGGATACACTCTTGCGTCGATCCCGCCACTCGAGAACGCAACGAGAGACTCCATGCGCCATTCCGCATTCCGCATCCTGCTGGGGGCCCAGGTTCTCTTCATCCTGGGGGCGAGCCCCGGGCGGGGTGAGGAGCCGCAGTCCGCCTCCACGATCCTCTTCGCCCCCGAGGACAAGCACAACCACGCCTCCTGCGTCATCGAGACGGAGCCCGGGCGGCTGCTGGCCGCCTGGTATTCCGGCAGCGGCGAGCGTAAGTCGGACGACGTGGTGATCCAGGGGGCCTGGCTCGAGCCGGGCAGGACGGAATGGGGGCCGCGTTTCCAGATGGCGGATACGCCGGGCTATCCCGATTGCAACCCCGCGCTCTTCCCCAGCCCGGCGGGCCAGGTCTGGCTCTTCTGGCCGACGATCCTCGATCACCGGTGGGAGACCGCCCTCCTCAAGTTCCAGGTCGCGGGCCCGTCTCTGCCGCCCGGGCCCATTTCATGGAGCCGCTTCGGCGTCCTCCACCTGACTCCCGCGAGCGAGGAGTTCGAGGAGGTCGTGCGGCAAGGGCTCGCGTCTCTCACTGCGGAGGAGAAGTCGCGCTATCTCGAGGAGCTCGCCCCGTTCACCGCTCGCTCCCGCGAGCTGATCTATCAGCGCCTGGGCTGGATGCCCCGCGTCCGCGCCGTGGTGCTCCGCCCGGACGGAGCCTCGGGCCATCCGGGCCGCTGGCTCTTGCCGCTCTACTGCGATACGTTCTCCCTGTCCCTGATGGCCATCAGCGATGATGGCGGCGTGACCTGGAAGGCGGGCCGGCCGATGGTCGGCTTCGGCAACATCCAGCCCAGCCTCGTGGAGAAGAAGGACGGGACGATCGTCGCCTACATGCGGGACAACGGGCCGCACCGGCGCATCCGCGTGAGCGCATCCCGCGACGGCGGTGAGACCTGGGGGCCCGTCACGGATACCACCTTCCTCAATCCCGGCGCCGGCATCGAGGCGGCCCGGCTTCGTAACGGCGACTGGGCCCTGATCTACAACGACGCGGAGACGGGCAGGCACACACTTGCGGTTTCCCTTTCCGACGATGAAGGCGCCACCTGGAAGTGGACGCGGCATCTCGAGCGACGGGAGCCGGGGGCGGGACAGTATCATTACCCGTCCATGTTCCAGGGGTCCGACGGCTCTCTCCACGCCACCTACACGTACCGGGACAAGGGGAAGGGCTCCACCATCAAGTACGCGCGGTTCAACGAGGCATGGCTCCGCCAGGGTGATTCCCCCGCGAGCGGCCGGTAGAGGAGATGCCAGGAGTGACACGTACCGGGGGCGACGAAGCCTCGCCGACGCGCGGGGCCTATCCGTGGGTCGTTCTCGGCCTGCTCTGGTTCTGCGGGTTCTTCAACTATGCCGACCGCCAGGCGGTGAACTCCGTCTTCCCGCTGCTGGCGTCGGAGTTCTCGCTCAGTGACGTCCAACTCGGCCTGATCGGCTCCGCGTTCATGGTCGTCTACGCGTTGACCTCCCCCTTCGCGGGTTACTTCGTCGACCGGGTCCGCCGCCGGATCCTGATCCCGGCCGGGCTCGCCTTCTGGAGCCTGATTTGCGCGGCGACCGGGATGTCGAACTCCTTCGCGCAGCTCGTCCTCTTTCGGGGGGCGGAGGGCCTGGGCGAGTCGTTCTACTTCCCGGCCTCGCTCTCGTTCCTGGCCGACTACCACGGCAAGGGGACGCGGTCGAAGGCACTCGGGATCCACCAGACGAGCGTCTATCTGGGCACGGCCGGCGGCCTGGCCCTGGCCGGGAAGCTCTCGGAACATTACGGCTGGCGATCGCCCTTCTACGTGCTCGGGGCGGCCGGCCTGGTCTATGCCCTGGCCCTGGGGTTCCTGCTCATCGAACCGAAACGGGGGCAGTCCGACGACCCCAAGGGGCGGGCCGAGGACGATCTCGGGATCGACGAGCTCGAGGCGCTCCGGATCCACGAGCCGATGTGGTCGAAGGCGGGGAGGATCCTGGGGAACCCGGCGGCGATCCTCCTTCTGTGCGTCTTCATCGGTGCCAACTTCGTCGCGTCGGCGTTCCTGACATGGCTCCCGACCTTCCTCTTCCGGAAGTTCTCGATGGGGATCGCTGGCTCGTCCCTGACGTCCACGGTCTGGCCGCTGGCGAGCCTCTTCGGGGCCCTGATCGGGGGCTACCTGGCGGACCTCGCGGCCCTATCGCGGCGCGGGGGGCGGATCCGCGTCCAGAGCCTGGGTCTGATCCTGGGCGCCCCGTTCGTGTTCCTGTCGGGATGGACGGGTTCCTGGGGCCTGGTGGTCTCCGCCCTGGCGGCGGCGGGGCTCTGCAAGGGGATCTACGACGCCAACATCTTCGCCTCGCTCTTCGACGTGGTCCGTCCCGAGGATCGGGGGACGGCCGCGGGCCTGATGAACTCCCTTGGCTGGGCCGGGGGATTCCTCGCCCCCCTGGCCGTGGGGGCCGCCTCGAAATCGTTCGGCCTTGACGTGGCGATCGCGTCCACGGCTCTGGTCTACTTGCTGGTCGGTTTGCTCGCGCTCGCCGCGGCCGGAGTGGCCGAGGCCGACACCCTCTCCCGCGACAAGGACAATCTCCCTCATGACGAAAGGCTCGGCTCGTGAGCTCTGTTCCGGACGTTGCGGCGGGTGCACCGGCGCGTGAAGGTTGGTTCCACGGGGGCGACCTCAACGCGTTCTTCGGATTGATGATCGACAACATCGGCGGCATGATCCTGATGACCAGCCTCCTGGTCGGGTTCGGCATGCCGCGCGACTTCGTGCTTTCGCGGATGATCCCGGGGACGGCCGTCGGCGTCCTCGTCGGCGACCTCATCTTCACGGCCATGGCCTGGTACATGGCCCGCAAGACGGGCCGATCCGACGTGACGGCGATGCCCCTCGGGCTGGACACGCCCAGCACCTTCGGCTCGGTGATCCTGATCATCGGCCCGTCCTACACGGCGGCCCTTGCGCGCGGGCTCGAGCCGGCCGCGGCGGCGGAGCACGCCTGGTTCATCGGCCTGTCGATGCTCCTGGCCTCGGGCATCTTCAAGCTGGTCTGCGCGGCGGTCTCCGGCTGGGTCCGCAACGTGGTCCCGCGGGCGGGCCTGCTCGGCTCGCTGGCCGCGATCGCCCTCGTCATCATCAGCTTCCTGCCGCTCCGGGACATCACGGCGCACCCGGTGGCCGGGCTCGTCTCGCTGGCGATCATCCTGGCGACGCTCACCGCGCGATGGAAGCTCCCACGCCACATCCCCGGGGCCCTCGCCGCGGTCGTCGCCGGCTGTGCCGTCTATTACGGGATGCACGTCGTCGGCCTCGGTCCCGGGGCGGGCGAAGGCGGCCCCGCGCCGTCGAGCCTCTTCCGGATGGCCCTGCCGATGCCCCACAACGCCTGGTGGGCCTGGATCAGCCAGTCCTGGCCCGAGGTCGTCGGCTTCTTGCCGGTGGCGATCCCGCTGGCCCTGGCGACCGTGGTCGGCGGGATCGACTGCACCGAGAGCGCGGCGGCGGCCGGGGACGACTATCACACCGGATCGATCATCGCGGTCGAGGGCCTCGCGACGATCGTCGCGGGCCTCTTCGGCGGCGTGATCCAGACCACGCCCTACATCGGCCATCCCGCCTACAAGGCCATGGGGGCACGGGCGGGGTACACGCTCGCCACCGCGCTGTTCGTGGGGGCGGCCGGGATCCTCGGCTACTTCGACTGGATCTTCTTCCTCCTCCCCCGGTCGGTCGTGTTCCCGATCCTGGTCTTCATCGGCCTCGAGATCACCGCCCAGTCCTTCCACGCGACGACGTTCCGCCACTATCCGGCCGTTGGCCTGGCGTGCGTCCCGGCGCTCGGCTATCTCGCCCTGATCGCGACCAACAACCTGCTCTCCGACCTGGGAAAGCCCTTCGGCGAGCTCCGTCCGGACACCCAGGGCTGGATCGCGACGGTCACCATGCTCTCGGGCGGCTTCATCGTGACGTCCCTCCTCTGGGGCACGTTCCTGTCCCACCTGATCGATGCCAAGATCCGCCCCGCCGTCATCACGCTCGTCTTCGCCGCCGTCTGCGCCTGGTTCGGCGTGATCCACTCGCCCCTGCCGTCGGGCGAGATCAACATGCCGGGCGCCGTGCTGAAGAAGCTGGCGGAGCAGGGGAGAGCGACGGCGTCCGCCCAGCAGACCCCCTACCACTGGGCCGCCGCCTACCTGGCCATGGCCGCGACCATCGGTCTCCTCGGCAGGTTTGGGATTGCGCCGACGCGGGCCGAGCAGGAAGACGAGGCGATCGCGATCTGAGCGTCGGGCGGGCCGCTTTTCACGTCGAGAGCACCAGAGGGCCCGCCCAACGGAGCCATCTGGTCGGCCCCGCTGTCGCGTCCTTCCCCGGTTGCGACAGCCCTACCTCTCCCAGGGCTGTCGAATCCCGACGTCCACATCAGGAATCCCCATCGACGGGGAGGCGCCGCCCTCGGCCCGTCAGTCCCTGTTGACAGCCGCGGGACAGGCGAGTAAAAGTCCCGCCATCGGGATCGAGCGAAGGTGCGACGATCCGCTATTTGAGTCACGTCTTCAATTGCCGACTCCGTGACCGCGATGGATTCGCGGCAGCACGTCTCTCACTGAGGGTCGGGGGCGGACGCTGAGAGGGGCACGGATGCCTGGCCTACCCATCCTCCGGATTGGCACCTTGCTGATCCTGACCGTCTCGATCGTGCCCGGAACCCTCGCGGCACAGGACGGGTCGGACGACGTCACGCCCAGCCTCGACGTCCCCCCGATCCGCGCGGGGTCGCGGTCGGGCCGGACGGCGACTGTGGACCCGGCGTCCGAGGCATGCCCGCCGATCGCCGTCTCGCCGGTCGCCCCGATCCTCAACTCCCCCCGCGTCGATCCGCCGTTCGTCCCCTACATGCTCGGCGATTTCATCGGTCCGCTCGCAAACCCCATGACGGACATCAAGGTCGGGGTGGGGGAGAGCCCTCGTCCCCTCGACCGCGTCTTCTACCGCTTCAACTTCTACAGCAACCTCGAGCCGAGCCACTTCCAGGACGTCTCGACCCCTTACAAGCGGGTGAACCTCTTCCTCAACACGTTCGGATTCGAGAAGACCTTCGGCGAATGGTTCTCGCTCGGGTTCCGGATGCCCATCAACAGCATCCAGGCCCTGTCGCGGGGCACCTACTACGTCCAGAATCCGATCCCCGGCGGCCCAGCCATCCCACGCCCCGCACCGCCCACCTACAACTCGACGATCTTCGGGAACATGAACGGAATCGTGAAGTTCAAGCTCGTCGAGGACCTGAATCAGGGCTACATGATCTCGGGCGGGGCGTCGCTGAGCTTCCCCACCGCGAGCAACCAGACGATCGACCCCGGGCCGTCGACCGCGTCGATCCTCCAGCCGTTCCTCGGCTACATCGTCACGCGTGATCGCTTCTTCCTCCAGGGGTTCTCCTCGTTTACACTCCCCCTGGTCACGGTCCAGTCCATGATCATGTTCCAGGACATCGGATTCGGGTTCTGGGCCTATCGCAGCGACAGTCCCTCCGCGTTCTTCACGGGATTCGCGCCGACCTTCGAGGCCCACCTGAACGTACCGCTCCAGGGCCCTCAGCGGGCCGCGTGGGTGTTCGAGCAGGCCGGCCTTCCCTTCAACACCCAGTTCAACCTGACCTTCGGCGGCACGTTCGAATTCTGGCACCGGGCGACGCTGGGCATGGGCCTGGTCGTGCCCACGGTCGGGCCGATCCCCTTCGATTGCGAGTTCCTCGCCCAGCTCAACGTCCGGTTCTGAAGTTCTTGCCGGACGAGCGAGCAACCCGTCACCAGTTGGCCTCGATCGCGTGCTCCCAGTGGGGATAGAGCTTCTCGAGCTTCTCCTTGAGCGCGGTGTGCCGTTCCTGGGTCTTCACGGCGGTCATGGCGTCGCGATAGGTCGCGGGCTGGCCCAGGAGGTCCTCCACCTCGGCCAGCTCGGCCTCGGCCTGGGCGATGTCCTGCTCGAGGTCGGCGGCCTTGCGGTAGGAGAACTTCTTCTTGGGTGCGGAGGAGGTCGACGTGGACGCGGACGGGGCGGCAGGAGCGGCGACGGCCTTGGGGCGGGCCTTCTCCGCCGCGGCCTCCTTCTCGCGCTGGATCAGGTTCTGGTAGGTCTCGTAGTCCCCCTCGATGACCCGGGCGCGGCCGTCGCCCAGGACGAGCATGCGGTCGGCCACGGCGTTGAGGAAGTAGCGGTCGTGGCTGACGACCAGGACCGTCCCCTCGAACTCGCGGATCGAGCGCTCGAGGGACTCGCACGACCAGATGTCGAGGTGGTTCGTCGGTTCGTCCATCACCAGGACGTTCGCCCCGGTGGCGCAGAGCCGGGCCAGAGCGGCCTTGGACTTCTCGCCGCCGGAGAGCTGGCCGACGGTCTGAAAAACGATCTCGCCGCTGAGGCCGAACCGGGCCAGCAGGCTGCGGACCTCGCCTTCGACCCAGTCGGGGTCATCCTCGGGCCAGACGGCGCGGACGACGGTCGTCGTGGGGGTTAGGGAGTGCAGGCCCTGGTCGTGGTAGCCGATCTGGACCTTGTGGCCGAGCCGGGCCTCGCCGCGGTCCGCCTTCTCGCGGCCGATCATGGTCTTGATGAGGGTGGTCTTGCCCGACCCGTTGGGGCCCATGATCCCGATGCATTCGCCGCGCTCGATGGCGACGTTCAGGTCGGTGAAGAGGGGCCTGTCGAACGCCTTGGTTAGGTGCCGGGTCTCGATGACGATGTCGCCGGAGCGCTCGACCTCCTCGAAGCCCATGACCGGGCCGACGATCTCGCGGATCGTCTCGACGCGGTCGCCCTGGAGCTTCTCGAGCTTCCGCTCGCGGTCGTGGGCCTGCTTGGCCCGCTGCCCCGCGCCGTACTTGCGGATGTACGCTTCCAGCTTCTCGGTCTGCTCCTCGAACCGCTCCGCCTGGCGCTCCAGGACCTTGGCCTTCTCCTGGCGGAGCTTCCAGTACTGCGAGTAGTTCCCGGGGTAGACCTCGAGCTTCCCCTCGTGCAGCTCCCAGACCTTGTTCACGACCCGGTCCAGGAAGTAGCGATCGTGGCTGACGATCACCATGGCGACGGGCTGCCTGGACAGGTAGTTCTCCAGCCACTCCGTGGTCTCGATGTCCAGGTGGTTGGACGGCTCGTCCAGGAGCATCACGTCCGGGCTCTCGAGGAGGATCTTGGCCAGCATGAGCCGGGATTGCTGGCCGCCGGAGAAGGTCCGGGCGGGTCGGTCGAACTCGGCCTCGGTGAAGCGGAGGCCGTAGAGGATCTCCTCCACGCGGTGGTCGATCGAGTAGGCGTCCTGGTGGAGCAACTGCTCGTGGATCGCGTCGTAGCGGCGGGTGGCGCGGTCGCGATCGGCCGCGTCCTCGGCCTCGGACATCTCCTGGGCGGCCTCTTCCATCTCGCGCTGGAGATCGAGGAGCGACGCCAGCCCGGACCGGGCGACGTCCATCAGCGTCTCGGTCGGGCCGAAGTCGTGGTGCTGGCGGAGCAGGCTGACGCGGATCCCCGGCCGGACGTAGACGCGGCCGTACTCCGGCTGCTCGAGGCCGTCGAGCAGCTTCATGAGGGTGGTCTTGCCCGCGCCGTTGGGCCCGACGAGCCCGATGCGCTCGCCGGCGCGGACCTCGAAGGAGAGGTCGAGGAAGATGGGATCGCCGGCATACTGGCGGCCCAGTCCCTGGGCGGAGATCAGGATCATGGACGCTTCAGCTCTCCTCTCCGAGAGTCTTCTTGCTCCGGAGCATGTGATGATAGTGCTGGGCGAACCGGTGCGCCTCGTCGCGGACGTACTGGAGCAGCCGCAGGGCGAAGGACCGGCGGCGGAGCACGATCGGATCCGGGCGGCCCGGGACGAAGATCTCCTCCTCGCGCTTGGCCAGTGAGATCACGGTCGGCACCGGCACTCCCAGGGCTTCGAAGGCGTCGATGGCGGCATTCAGTTGCCCCTTGCCGCCGTCGATGAGCAGGATGTCGGGGAAGGGCTCCTCGCGTTCCTGGAGGCCCTGGATGCGGCGGGTGATCACCTCGCGGATCGAGGCGAAGTCGTCGATGCCCGGGACGGTCTTGATCCGATAGCGGCGGTAGCCCGGCTTGAAGGGGAGGCCGTCGACGAAGGTCACGAGCGAGCCGACGGTCTCGCTGCCGCCCAGGTGGGCGATGTCCACGCCGTTGATCGTCCGGGGGGTCGACTCGAGTCCGAGCACGCGCTGGAGCCCTTTCAGGCCCTTGCGGGGATCGACGTAGAAGACCTCGGGCTGGGCGTGCTTCGCCAGGTCGCCGCGGAGGTTGAGGTTCTCCAGGGCCTTGATCTCGTCGCGGAGGCGAGCGGCCTTCTCGAACTGGAGGGCCTTGCTGGCCTCGCGCATCTCCTCGGCCATCTCCCGGAGCACCACGTCCTTCTTGCCGTCGAGGAAGAGTCGCAGGCGATGGATGTCGCGGCGGTAGGTCTCGCGATCGATCCGCAGGTTGCACGGGGCGGTGCACTGGTTGATCGACGCCAGCAGGCAGGGGCGGAACCAGCGCCACCGGGGGTCGTCCTCGTCGATGTCCAGTGAGCAGGTCCGGAACTTGAAGATCCGCTGGAGGACCTGGATCGCCCCGCGGAGGCTCTTGGCCCGGGGGAAGGGGCCGTAGAGCTTGACGCCGGAGTCCTTCGGCTCGCGGGTGAAGTTGACCCGCGGGAAGTCCTCGCCGGTGGTCACCTGGAGGTAGGGGAAGCTCTTGTCGTCCTTCAGGTCCTTGTTGTGCCGCGGCTGGATGTCCTTGATCAGGCGGGCTTCCATCAGGAGCGCATCGACCTCGCTGTCGGCGGCGAGGAAGTCGATGTCCGCGACCTCGTCGATCCAGTCGCAGATCCGGCGGTCCTGGTGGGCGGTCCGGTGGAAGTAGGAGCCGGCACGGGCGCGGAGGTTCTTGGCCTTGCCGATGTAGATGACCCGGCCCTGGGCGTCCTTCATGAGGTAGAGGCCCGGGGTGGTCGGGAACGACTTCACCTTCTCGGCCGGCACGGCGGTCGCCGGCGCCTGGGATTCGGACATGGATGCCTCGCGGGATCCGACCCGTGGCGGAGCGGTTGACACTTGGGCGACTCGCCGAGGTCCCCGGGACGGCATCCCGCCGAGCCGGAGTCTTCCGCTCAACCCGAGCGAGCCAGGGCGGACGTCACATATTCTTCGATATCCCTCGCCATGTGGTCAAGCCGCGTCCGCGTCTCCGCCTTCGCCTCGGCGAGCTTCTCCGGCGACTTCACCTCGCTGCGGGCGAAGAGGTAGAACTTGATCTTCGGCTCGGTGCCGGAGGGCCGGGCCGCGAACCGAACGCCGGGGACCGACGTGTGGAAGATCAGCAGGTCGCCCGACGGCTCGGGGAGCGGACGGGCCGGCGCCGAGCCTTTCAGGGTGCGGATCTCATGGGCCTGGTAGTCGTACACCTCCGTCACCACGGCACCGCCGACGGACCGGGGCGGGGTGCTCCGGAACGCGGCCATCAGGGCCTTGATCTGCTCCACCCCCTCGCGGCCCTTGTAGGTCTTGTTGATGAGGTGCTCGCCGTAGTGGCCGACGTCGATGTAGAGGTCGTCCAGGTACTCCAGGACCGACTGCTTGCGGTCCTTCACCGTCGCCGCCAGCTCCGCGAAGAGGACCGAGGCCACGGCCGCGTCCTTGTCGCGGGCGTAGGTCCCCTTGAGATAGCCGTGCGACTCCTCGAAGCCGAAGAGGAAGCCGGCCGGCCCTTCGCGGTCGATCCGCTCGCCGATCCACTTGAAGCCGACGAGCAGGTCCCCCTCGGTCTTGATCCCTTCCCGCTTGCCGAGCGCGGCGGTCATGCCGGTGGAGACCAGGGTGGTGATCAGGTACTGATCGGAGCGGAGCTTGCCCTGGGCCTCCAGCTCCTTCATCACGAAGGCCGTGATCAGGACGCCGATCTGGTTGCCGTCCAGGGTCACCCAGGGGCCGGCCTTGTCGGCCGTGGCGGGCAGGCCCACGCCGATGCGATCCGCGTCCGGGTCGCTGGCCAGCACGAGGTCGGCGCCGGTGGCCTTCGCCTCGGCGATCGCCGCTTCCAGTGCGCTGGGGTTCTCCGGGTTGGCGACGTGGTTGGGGACGTTGGGGAAGTCGCCGTCCGGCGTCCGCTGCGAGGCCAGGATGTTGACCTTCTTGAAGCCGTCTGCCGCGAGTGCCGCCGCCACGGAGGTCTCTCCGACGCCGTGGAGCGGGGTGTACACGATCGAGATGCCTCGCGCGTGGCCGACCGACTCTCCCACGACGGCGGTGATGTAGGCGTCGTCGACCTCGGACCCGACGAGGACAAGTCGGCCCTCGGCCTTCGCCCGGTCGAGGGGCATCTCCGGGATCTCGCCGTCGGAGACCGACTTGACGCAGGCGATGATGCCGGCGTCGTCGGGCGGGATCACCTGGCCGCCGGTCGCGGCGTAACACTTGAAGCCGTTGTCCGAGGGGGGGTTGTGCGAGGCCGTGATCATGATCCCGGCGTCGCACTTCAGGTGTCGGACCGCGAACGAGAGCAGGGGGGTGGATCGGGCCTCGGGGAAGAGGTAGACCGTGAATCCGGCGGCGGCCAGGACCCGGGCGCAAAGGTCGGCGAACTCCGGCGAGTTGTGGCGGGAATCGCGGGCGATCACGCACGACCGCGGCGAGCCCTCGCCCTTCCGCCCCGTCACGTAATCGGCCAGCCCGCGCGCGCTTTCCGCCATCGTTCGCGCATTCAGTACATTCGTCCCCACCGGATACATCACGCCCCGGCGCCCGCCCGTGCCGAACTCGAGGACCGCGAAGAAGGCGTCATCGAGCGTCTTCCAGCGCTTCGCCTCGATGTCCTCGAGGAGGCGGGGGCGATACTGGGCGAAGGGGCTCTCGGCGAGCCAGCGGCGGATCGCCGCGGCGGCGGGTGCGGACAACTGCTGAGAGGCTTCGGCCTGGCCCACCGCGGCCTGTGCGTCGTCGACCGTGATCATGGTACGGATGCTCCGGAGGCGGACGGAAACAACGGCCCCCAAGGCTATCGCGCCACCGTCTCAATTGCGAGATCCGGGGCATCCCGCAGGCCCGGTCGGAGTCCCCTGTCGGTTTCCGCAAGTCGGGACTTTAGACCAAGATTCGCAAAGTTCATGCCCCGGTCAGGGGATGTAAAATCGGGCCTTTTGTAAGTTCGTCTTGACGTCCCGCCCGGTGCGCGTAAGGGCTGCCCGATCCCCGAAGAAATTCCGCCTCGACGGTGCCTCCGAAATCGAACGAGGAAAATCGCCTCCCCGTCTTGACTTAGGACGGGGCGGAGAAAAATGGGCAGCCGCCTGCGCACTCGTGGCACGTTGGTTGCCTTATGTGGGGACCGTCGGCCCGAGAGTGACGCCCCGGAAACCCGGGAATTTCCTCAAGTTACGAAGGGCCACTGACGCGGACCTCAAGGTTGAGGGGGTCCGCAGCCAATCGGTCGGAAGCCTGGCGACGACCGCGACCATAGATGGACAGGGAGGTATCTGATGTCTCGGCCCCGCACTCATCGCTCGCTCCGGTTCGACAGCCTCGAGTCCCGCGAGCTCCTCTCGGGCATGACCGCCCCCACGGCCGAACAGCAGTACGCCCTGTCGTTGATCAACCGGGCCCGGATGAATCCGGCCGCGACCGCCGAGCAGATCAGCAACGGCGTGACCCCGGACCTTCAGTCGACGCTCAGCTACTACCACGTCGACCTCAACGCCACGGCGCAGGCCATCGCCAGCACCCCGGCGAAGCCCCCCCTGGCCTGGAATTCCGACCTGGCGACGGCCGCCCAGGGGCACAGCCAGGACATGGTCAACAACCAGTACCAGTCGCACACCGGCTCCGACGGCAGCACCGCCGAGCAGCGGATGAAGCAGGCCGGCTACACCGGGGCGAGCTCGACGGGCGAGAACGCCTACGCCTATGCGGACTCGGTCGACCAGGCCATGCAGGCCTTCCTGATCGACTGGGGCGTCTCCGACCAGGGGCACCGCCGGAACCTCCTTCAGGGGAACGTCTCGTCGGCGGACGCCTATCGCGAGGTCGGGATCGGGATCGCCTCCACGTCCGCGAGCTCCAAGGTCGGCCCGCTGGTGATCACCCAGGACTTCGGCAGCCAGGCCAGCGACAAGGCCCAGCTCCTGGGCATCGCCTACAACGACAGCGACAACAGCGGCACCTACGGGATCGGCGAGGGGCAGGGCAACGTCCAGGTCGACGCCACCAACCTCTCCACCGGCAAGACCACGAGCGTCCAGACCTGGAGCGCCGGCGGCTACCAGATGGCCCTCGATCCGGGCAGCTACCAGGTGACCTCCAGCGTCAATGGCAAGGTGGTCAAGTCGGTCGCCGTCACGATCGGGACCGACAACGTCGAGCAGGACTTCCTCCTGAACCAGACCTGGGACGGTCGCTCCCGCGACGCGGTCATCAGCTCCCTGACGACGCCGCCCACCCCGGCCCCGGCTCCCGTGGTGCAGACGACCGTCGCTCCCGTGGTGCAGACGACCGCCGCTCCCGTGGTGCAGACGACCGCCGCTCCGGTGACGCTCTTCATCCCGACGGCGGCCAAGACCGTGAGCATCCCGGTCGCCAAGCCGTTCGCCACGGCGAAGGCGACGTCCACGCCCTCCTTCACCGGCTCCTGGACGTCCTGGACGGCCCAGAAGGCCTGATCCCGGCCGGCGACATCGAACGCCGGCGCCGGTCGCACTCAACCTCGGTCGGCCTCAAGGGGCGGGATGGATCCCGCCCCTTGGCGTTTCGAACGGGAATCGGCTCCTGACGGGATGCCGCGCCAGATCGGGAAGGATCAATCCGCCCCCGAGTCGAGCCACCGAGCGAGCTCCTCGGCCCGGGGCCGCTCGCCGGCGAACTTCAGGGCCTGGGGCGCATCGGCGAGGGCATAGGCCGCCTCGGCCCAGGACTTCTCCAGGTGCAGGCCGGGGCGGTCGATCCGGATCGTCGCGGGGGCGGATACGGCGATCGCCATCGGGAGCCCGCCGAACTGGAAGACGCCGGGGAGGTCCAGCGCCGGGGGGATGGCCGCACCATCGTCGACCAGGTCTCGCCCTTCCAGGTCCGCGGCCGTTCGAGAGATACCCTCCAGCAGCGGCCGGGCGAGCAAGACCTGGTGGGCCGCCAGGCCCCGGCCGGCCAGGGAGACCTCGCGGACGTCCGGCCGGGATCGAGCCCACGCAATCACGGTGGCCAGGTCCTGGACCTGATCGGCCGCAAGCGACGGGTTGTAGGTGGCGAAATGGGCCGTGTCCGGCCGAGCGGTCGCGGGATGGAGCGCGTCGAGCGACTCGCCGACGAAGAGGGGATCGTAGGCGACGACCCCCACACCGCGGGCGAGCAGGGCCCGGACGAGCGGATCGAGCTGGCCGCGCGAGCCCAGCAGCGCGGCCTTGCCTCGGGAGTCGGCGAGCACGCAGAGCCGGCCGTTGGGACGCGTCGGGACGATCCGGACGACGGGCACGGCCTCTCCCTTGCCGCGGCGGGTGAGCTCGCCGTGGACCGCGGTGAAGCCCTCGCGAGAGAGGCGGCGCACCTCGCGATGGGCGATCCGGTCGGCCGGCGGCTCGACCAGCCCCAGGCGGTTCCGGAGGCCGACTCGCAGGAACCGGCGAGCCGCCTGCCAGCGGGCGGGGTCGACGCGCGACGGGGCCAGGGCCTGGATCTCGCTGGTCAGGGTGGCGATCAGGGCCTCTTCAAGCTGGGCCGGCGTCTTTCGATTGGCCGGGGCGGGGTGCTCCTTGTCGAAGGTCCAGAGGGTCTCGGGCTTCTCGACCGCCTCGGTCCCCTCGCGGGTGCTGGCGCTGTCCTCGATGCCGAGGAGCCACCGGCCCATGAAGGCGTAGACCGCGTTCCGAGTCGTCTGGTTGTAGTTGTGGGGGAAATCGAAGACCGAGGCCTCGATGCGGTCGGCCAACCCGAAGAGAGAGTAGACCCCGCGGATCGTCGGGAAGGCGTTGGTCATCGTCAACTTCGTCCAGTCGCCCGAGGCGCCGACGAGGATCATCGGCCGGGGCGCGGCGAGGGCGGCGAATTCCACGTTGTCGGTCCCGAGCCGGAGGCCGGCCGCATTCTCGCAGACGCATCCGCCCTGGAACGAGTCCGAGACCATGACGACCGGGGCCGCCGCCTTGATCCGCGGATCGAGCGCGGTCAGCAGGAAGGTCTGAGTGCCGCCGCCGGACTCTCCGGTGCAGCCGATCCGCTCCGGGTCGACGTCCGGCAGGGTGGTGATCCAGTCGAGAACCCGGAGGCTGTTCCACGTCTGGAGCGTCGCCAGGCTGAGCCCCCAGCGGCGGAGTCGATCATTGAGGAAGGAATGCGTGAACGGCTTGCTGTCGTTGTAGCCGACCATGTCGTACAGGAAGACGACCGCGCCGAGCTTGGCCCATCGGCTACACCGCGGCTGGACCTCCGGATTGACCCGGCCGTCCTCCCAGTGGCCGTGGGGGCAGAGGACGATCGGCCGCCTGCCTTCTGCCTTCGCCGGGCGGTACAGGTTGCCGCTGAGGGTGAATCCGGGGAGCGTCTCCAGGACGACCTTCTCGATGGTGTATCCGTCGCGCTGGAGCTTGCCGTAGACCTTCGGATTGAGGGGCGTCTTCCTGGGCGACGGCCAGAGCCCGAGCGCCACTAGCATCTGTTCGCGAAGGTGCTCCGCGCGGTCGCGCCATGCCTCGAGGGAGGCTGGCGGCTGGAAATCGGCCCCTTCGCGGTTCGTCCGGATCTCGGTGCGGCGGCGATCCGGCGAGGGCGAGCCCGAGTCGTTGCGGCCGCGGATGAGATCCAGGGCATGATCGAGCCTCACGTCCTCGGGGCCGAGGAAAAGCAGGGTGGGGAGGGCCGACGGCTCCTTCGTCGCCCCATCAGGAGCGGGCACGACGAGGCGAAGCCGCTGGCCGGTCCTCGACTGGACCTTCCCCACGGTCTGCCAGGCCGGGGCCGCGTCATCCCCCTTGCCGGCGGCGCGAAGGGTCGCGGCGTCGCCGTCCTGGGTGAGGCTCCAGCGGAGCCCGGGGGTGGACCAGACCCGGACGGCGATCTCGCCCGAGGCGGTCGGGGTGATGCCTTCCGCCAGTGCCGGGAAATCCGCGGCCGTGAAGAGCTGAGCGACCGCGGCAGGGGGGGAGGCCACGATGGTGAAGGCCGAGAAGACGAACGCCGCGATCGCGACGGGGATTGAACGGCGGGCGGGCGCAGCGGTCGCCGGCGTCATGAGCTTCCTCCCGGAGGGTGCCTCGGCCCGCGTCGGGCGGGCCGTCGGCAACCATCGTACCGGGGCGGGAGGGGGACTCAAGGGCCGGCCGCCCGTGGCCGGCACGACCATTGCATCGACGATCTTCGATGCGTTTCAGCCGAGCAGCCGGTCGGCCTCGGGGAGGAGCTTCGCGAAGTTCAGGCCGCTGTGGCAGGCCTTGCGAGCGGCCTCGAGGTCGGCGCCGCGCCAGTCTTTCTGCTCGTCGGCGAGCGCGGCGTACTCCTCGCGAGCCAGGACGCGGGCACCGAAGTCGTCATGGTACGTGAGCAGGCGGGTGAGCTGCCCGAGCTCGGCCTTCGTGCCGGCGGCGTGGCTGCAGCTCCCGTCGCAATTGGCGCACATCATCGGGTTCGAGGCCAGGACGGCGTCGCGAAGCTCCTCGATCTGGGCCGCCTTCAGGGGCTGGAACTTCTCGGCCGCCTCGACGTTCTCGCGCAACTGATCGGTGTTGGTCATCGCGATGCAGACGTTGGCGATGCGCTCGTCGCTCCAGGCGGCGTGGAGTAGCCCCTGGTGCGGGGTCAGCCCGCGCTCCTTGAGGGTCGGCATGCGCTCCTTGACCCGGTCGAGGGCGCCGCGGCCGGCGAAGAGCTTCATGGCGATGAGGCCGATGTTCTTCTCGTGGCAGCGATCGAGCGCCTTGTTGAGCGGCGAGTCCTTCTTGAGCCAGGGGGCATACGCCAGCATGATCACATCGACGTAGTTGCCGGCGGCCGCGTTGTCGAGCTGCTGGGCGATGGTGGCGTCGTGGGTGGTGAAGCCGACGTACTTCACCTTGCCGGTCTTCTTGATGGCCTCGATCTCGGCGGCCATCTCCTTGCTCTTCGGCCAGTCGACCTGGTTCTTGCCCAGGCCGTGATAGTAGAGCAGGTCGATGTAATCCGTGCCGAGCTCGGAGAGGCGTTCGTCGATGTTCTTGAGGACCTCGCCGAAGGAGCGGACGGGCTGCTTGGTGGCCAGGAAGATCTGCTTGCGGACGTCGGGCTGCTCGGCGAACCACTTCTTGAAGGCCGGCTCCGAGCCGTAGACCTTGGCCGTGTCGTAGTAGCGGACCCCCCGGGCGAATGAGAGCCGCAGCAGGCGGTCCATGAACCCGGCGATCCGGAGCGTGCCGGCGTTGAGGATCGTGACGTCGACCCCCGTCTTGCCGAGCCGGCGCGTCGGCAGGATCGCCTTTCCGGGGGCGGGTGCGGGGGCGGGCTCCTGGCCCGAGGTCGTGCCCGTCGAGGAGAGCGTCACGGCGGCGGCAGTCGCGGCGCCGGTCTGGATGAAGGCCCGACGTTGCATCGGGGTCGGAACGTGATCGGACATCGATCAGACTCCTGTTGGAGGCGGGATAGAGCGGGAGGCTGGGGAGATCCCCTAGGCGGGCTCCCGCATCATCAAGGCTACACCTCCCCGAAGGCCGGGTCGAGCAGGCGGGGAAGATTCCACCGCGCAGGGCGAATCGATCAGTCGTTCTCGTGGAGGTCGAAGAGCCGGCAGGACGCCAGCAACGATTCGACCGTGGCGGGGTCTCGGCTGTTGAACAGGCAATAGGCGGGATAGGGATACGTCCCATCGACGATGATCTGACGATGGCTGGCCCGACGGAAGCCCTCGTCGCAGGGCTGATGGCCGGTTATGAACAGGTCGGCGTCGATCATCTCGGCGAAGCGATCGGCCGTCTCCGGCGTGGTATCCCGGCCCCAGGTCACGGCGTAGATCGTGCCTCCGCGCTTCATCGATTCTTCCGGCCAGCGGTCGGCGCTCAGCACCTCGAGGTCGAGGGAATCGAGATACCGAGCATCCGGGAGCGAGTGGACCACGAGCACGCGGTTGGAGGTCTTCACGCCCACAGGGAGCGAGGCGAAGAGGGCGAGGTAGGCCTGATAGACGTCGTTGGTCCGGGGCCCGTACGCCTGCTCGATCCCCAGGCGGAACCGCAGGTTGAGGGTCTGTCCGTCCTTGCCGATCACGCGGCCGGTGAGCTCCGACAGCTCATGGTTTCCCAGGATCAGGTGGACGCGCTCGGGGTGCTGGCACTTGAGGGCCGCGACCAGGTCCACCAGGCGGTGGGAGCGGTCGGGCCGGTCCTCGTCGTACTTGTTGATCTCGTGCACGAGCTCCTGGAGGACCAGGTGCCGTCGGGGATGGCGGTCCAGGGCCGCGACCTGGAGGGTGCTCTTGAACGCCCCGAGATTCCCGTGGAGGTCGCCGACGACCATGACCTCGTCGGCATCGGCCAGGTGAATGATCGATCCCGTCCGCCCGGGCGTCGCTCGCATCAGCTCCGCGGCCCGGTTCACCGTGGTCAGGATCTTTTGAGGGTCGGGCATGGACGTTCGTCGTCTGGGGTTAACAGGCCGCGCCGAGCCGGGGGGCCGACGCCGCGGGCGGATTGGTTACATCAAGATTCTAACAAGAGCGGGAGTCGGAAAACGACCCCGTGTCCTCGCGGTTCGAGCGCCGGAGGCTCAGTCCTCGAGCTCCTCGAGCGCGTGCCACCGTTCGTACGAAGCGGCCAGCTCCCGTTCGAGGTCCTCGAGTCGGCTGCGTTCGTTGGCGATCTCTTCCCGGTCCTTGCGATAGAATGCCGGATCCGCCATGGCCTCGTGGAGGGCCGCGATCCGAGCCTCCATCTCCTCGATCCGGGCGGGGAGCGTTTCCAGCTCCCTGCGCTCCTTGAAGCTCCGCTTCCGGCCCTGGGTCGACCTGGGAGCGACCTGGGACGACTTCTTTCGATCCGCTTCGGTCGCCGTCTTCGATTCGGGGGCCGGGTCGCTGGGCCTCTGTCGCAGGTAGTCGTCGTACCCCCCTTCGTACTCCCGGACCGTGCCATCCGGCTCGATGACGAGGGTGCTCGTGACCACGTCGTTCAGGAAGGCCCGGTCGTGGCTCACGAGGAGGACCGTGCCGCCGTACTCGACCAGGAGCGATTCGAGGAGTTCGAGGGTTTCGATGTCCAGGTCGTTGGTCGGCTCGTCCAGGACCAGGACATTGGACGGCCTCGTGAACAGCTTCGCCAGCAGGAGCCGGCTCCGCTCGCCGCCGGAAAGGTACTTCACCAGGGTCCGCGAGCGTTCGGGAGGGAAGAGGAAGTCCTGGAGATAGCCCAGGATGTGGCGGTCGCGGCCGTTGATCGAGATCGTGTCGTAGTCGCTGACGTTCTTCTGCACGGTCTTCTCGTCGTCGAGTGACGACTTGAGCTGCTCGAAGTAAGCGATCTCCAGGTTGGTCCCGCGCCGGACCGTCCCCTCGGCGGGTTCGAGCTGACCGAGCAAGAGGCGGATCGCGGTCGTCTTGCCCGAGCCGTTGGGGCCGATGATCCCGACCTTGTCGCCCCGGACGATGGCGGTCGTCAGGTCGCGGATCACCGTCCGGCCCTCGTAGGAGAACGTGACCGATTCGGCCTCGACGACCAGGGTGCCGGATCGCTCGGCCTCCTGGGCCTGGATCAGCGCCGTCCCCTGGCGATCGCGGCGCTGGCTGTGGGCCTTGCGCATCGCCTCGAGGGCCCGGACTCGCCCCTCGTTGCGGGTCCGGCGCGCCTCGACTCCCTTGCGGATCCAGGTCTCCTCCTGAGCGAGCTTCTTGTCGAACAGCTCTCGCTGCCGCTCCTCGGCCGCCAGCAGCTCATCCCGGCGCTTCAGGAAGGTGGGATAGTCGCAGGCCCAGTCGAAGACCCGGCCCCGATCGAGCTCGACGATCCGGGTCGCCAGGCGCTCGAGGAAGACGCGGTCGTGGGTCACGAAGATGAGCGTCCCCGGATAGCGGAGGAGGAAGGTCTCGAGCCATCGGATCGAGTCGATGTCCAGGTGATTGGTGGGCTCGTCCAGGAGCAGCAGGTCCGGCTCCCCGACGATCGCCCGCGCCAGGAGGGCGCGGCGTTTCATCCCCGAGGAGAGGTGGGTGAAGATGGCCGCCGGATCCAGGCCGACTCGTGACAGGACCGTCTCGACCCGATGGTCGTCGCCCCCGAGATGGTTGTCATGCTCCGCCAGCCCGTCGGCCACCACGCCGGCCACCGTGACGTCGTCCCCCGCCGGCACGTCCTGGACGAGG
Organism: Aquisphaera insulae; assembly: GCF_011064615.1. Classification (GTDB taxonomy): domain Bacteria; phylum Planctomycetota; class Planctomycetia; order Isosphaerales; family Isosphaeraceae; genus Aquisphaera; species Aquisphaera insulae. The sequence continues at coordinate 66,223 of NZ_JAALJH010000005.1, forward strand.
TGGGACACCCGGAGCCCCTGCCGCCGGAGGATCGTCCCCTCATCGGGCTCGACCTCGCCGGCGATCAGCCGCAGGAGCGTGCTCTTCCCCTCGCCATTCCGGCCCAGGAGGCAAAGCCGCTCCCCGACCTCGACCTGGAGCTGCGCCCGGTCCAGGAGCCGCGGGCCGCCGAACGAGAGGCTCACATCCGATAAGCTCACGAGTGCCATGCTGCCGCCCTTACCACGGATGAACGGATCGTTTCTCGACCAGGGATGATACGGATAACAGACAACGAGAAGGCGGACACAACGATAAAGAGAAGTCACCGGCAACCGACTCGACAGCCAGGAATTCGGATCGGGAGAGGTGGATCGAGAAGGGGAGGGGGATCTGTGCGTCGTCTCGGACGACAGGCTCAGACCCTCGAAACCCATCCACATGATTCTCGTGATCTTCCATCCGTGGTCTCCGCGCAATCCGTGGTAGAAACCGTATGGATTCGATGCCGAGACCGGATCGGCCGTGGCTGAGGTAGACGCCGTGTGCGGGAGATCTTACGCTATTTCCTTGCGTCCCCGATGAGATTCATCCCCAATCGCGTCCAATTGGTCTGGCTGGACGCTATAATTGGCAAACGCGCGTTCCTGATGTGAGACTTCCGTGATTCTGGCCGGGGAGCGCCCGGGATCGACCGAACCTCGGCGGTGGGCTCGTCATGCACAAAGGCGTCGGAGTCAGTCCCGGGGTCGTCGTCGGTGTGGCCTTCCGCGTGGAGTCGGCCCTGGGCCAGGCCGAACCGCGATATCTCGAGAGACCGGAGGACGCCGGGGCGGAGATCGCGGCGTTCGACCGCGCGGTGGAAGAGGCGGCGGGTGAGCTCGAGGGTCTGATCCGGCGGGTCGCCCAGGAGCTCGGGCCGTCGGCGGCGGAGATCTTCCAGACGCATCTTCAGATCCTCAACGATCCGGGGCTCCTCTCGCGGGTCCATTCCGTGATCGAGGAGCAGCAACTGACGGCCCTCTCCGCCTTGCAGCAGGTGATGCAGGGGTACGTCTCCCAGTTCGCGAGGATCGAGCAGGAGTACTTCCGCGAGCGGCTCAACGACCTCCGGGACGTGATCTCGCGGATCGGTTCCCACCTGACGGGTTCGCGGGAGCCGGCCCGCGGCGAGGGCACCGAGTCCCGCGACGGCGACCAGCCGGTGGTCCTGGTCGCGCACGAGATCCTCCCCAGCCAGGCCATGAGCCTGGGCGAGATGCCGATTGCGGGGATCGTCACCGAGGTGGGAGGGACGACCAGCCACGCGGCCATCCTCGCGCGGAGCCGCGGCATCCCCGCCGTCTCCGGCGTCGAGGGGATCATGAACGTCGTCGCCAGCGGGGATCCCGTGGTCGTCGACGGCCGCGAAGGGCACGTCATCGTCCGGCCGAACGCGGAAGAAACCTCCTTCTATCGCAAGATCCAGCGCGAGTTTTTCCACCTCAAGGACAGCCTGATCGCCAACCGGGACGAGCCGGCGCGGAGCCTGGACGGGACCCGCGTCGAGCTGCTGGCGAACATCAACAACCTCGCGGACGTCCACTCGGCCAGCACGGTGGGGGCCACGGGCGTGGGCCTCTTCCGGACCGAGTACCTGTTCCTCACGCACCACAACGTCCCGAGCGAGGAGGAGCAGTTCGAGTATTACAAGCAGATCGTCCTGAACTCGCCCAATCAGACGGCGACGATCCGCACGCTCGACCTGGGGGGCGACAAGACGGTCCCCTATCTCGGCAAGCGGTACGAGCCGAACCCGTTCATGGGGTGGCGGTCGATCCGCATCTTCCTCGAGAATCCGAAGCTGATGGTGACCCAGATCCGCGCGATCCTCCGGGCGGGGAAGTACGGGAAGGTCTCCATGCTCTTCCCGATGATCTCGACGCTGGAGGAGCTGAAACGGGTCAACAAGATCGTCCAGGAGACCCGGGACAACCTCAAGCGCGAGGGCGTCCCCTATGCGGACGACGTGAAGACGGGGGTCATGGTGGAGGTGCCGGCGGCGGCGATCTGCATCGACGCGATCCTCCGGGAGACGAACTTCATCTCGATCGGTTCGAACGACCTGATCCAGTACCTGGTGGCGTCCGATCGAGACAATCCCAAGGTCGCCCACCTCTGCGAGCCCCTGAGCCCGGCCATCTTCCGGGTCCTCCAGATGATCCTGGACGCCTGCAACCGGACCGGGACGCCCGTCACGCTCTGCGGCGAGATGGCCGGCCAGCCCCGCTCCGCCCTGGTCCTCTTCGGCATGGGACTGAGGCGGTTCAGCATGAGCCCGGCGTTCATCCCAACGGTCAAGAACCTGCTGGGCGCGGTCACGACCGCCCAGGCCGAGCGATTCGCCCACCACGTCCTCCAGCTCTCCACGAGCGACGAGATCCGAGCCTACCTGTCCGCCCGATTGAGGGAGGTCTCGAGCACCCTGGAGGTGCTCGACGCGGTCTGAGCTCGCGACGACGCGGGCGTCGAGGGCCGCGGAACAACTTGTCGAACGGGGGAGTTGCTATGGGGTTGCGCGCCTGCTAGGCTAAGCGAGCCGAGCCCGGCGCTGGTCGTGAGCGCCGCGGATTCCGGCTCGAATACGAGGCAGCCATCGCATGCGACCCCACGCGCCTTGATCACTTTTCTCGATTGACGACGAGCTTCGCGAGGCGTTCCCTGTTCTGGGAATTCCGGTCGTCGTCGGGGTGTGTCGGGTCAATCGCAAGCCCTTTTCTTCCAAGAGATGTCCGTTGATTCCTCCCGGCCCACCCCGCGGCAATTCGTGCCGCGCGGCGACCGCCCGGGGAATCGCCGTGGACGGACGGAGCTGCGGAGGCTGGGACAGAGCCATGGCGAAACGCCCGAGCGTGCAGGAGATCCTGGAGGCGGCGCGGAGGGGGGGCCCTGCGAAGCCGGCCGCGGTGCCCGAATCGGCCCCGGCGGCCGCGCCGATCGAGGAGCCGACGCACTCCGAGGCCGCCGAGGTCGCCCCCGCCGCCCCGGCCGCCCCGGCGAGGCCCGCGGCGCCGGCCGGCCCGACGCCGTCGAGCCTCGGGCGACCGTTGACCCTCAAGGAGAAGCTCGCCGCAGCCAGGGCCGGCGGAGCCGCCGCGGCGGCTCCCGCCCCGTCGCCGCCGCCGACACCCTCGGCCCCGCCCCCCGCGGCCGAGGCCGCGGGTTCCGAGGCCACGCCGGCGCGGGCCGTCCCGCCCCCGGCGAAGCCGCTGGGCCGGCCCCTGACGCTGGCGGAAAAGCTGGCCGCGGCCAGGGGGGGCGGAGGCGGCGCGGCGCCGGCCCCGGCCGCTGGTCCCGCCAAGGCCGCCCCGGCGGCGAAGGCGGCCGCCGCGACGACGGCCGGGGCGCCGCGGACCCTCCCCCCGCTCGACAAGATCACCGACCCGAAGGACCTCGCCGAGGCGCTCCGCCAGACCGGCGCCCGGAAGGACAGGGAGGTGGCGGCCGAGAAGGCGGCCGCCGCGCCCGCCCGCCCGGCGGCCAAGGCCGCGCCCCCCAAGCCGTCCACGGTCCTCCCCAAGCCGGGGAAGCCGGGAGCCGCGACCGCCGAGGCGCCCGACCACTCGAGCCGCCGGGGCTTCTTCCTGGGCCCGCTCTTCGTGACCTGGATTGCCCTGGCCTGGACCTCCTTCGCGGCGGGCGTCCTCGCCTTCACCGGCATGCTCGGCCGCTTCATGTTCCCGAACGTCCTCGCCGAGCCTCCCAGCACGATCAAGGTCGGCGAGCCGGGGAAGTTCGACCCCGAGGACGTCAACGAGCGGTTCAAGGCGGAGTGGGGGTTCTGGATCGTCCGTTCCACGCGCTACGACGGGCAGGACATCATCTATGCCCTGTCAACGATCTGTACCCACCTCGGCTGCCCGCCGAACTGGCTAGCCGGCGAGCAGAAGTTCAAGTGCCCGTGCCACGGGAGCGGTTTCTATGTCACCGGGATCAACTTCGAAGGCCCCGCCCCGCGCCCGCTGGAGCGTTTCAAGGTGAGCCTCGCCGACGACGGCCAGATCATCGTCGACAAGAGCCAGAAGTTCCAGCAGGAGCTCGGGCAGTGGGCCGACCCCGATAGCTTCATCGCCGTCTGACGCGACCCTCCGGCCGACGTCGGCCGGAGGCTGCCGATCTCTTGGTCGTCACTTTCCCCGGCTCGACGCGATCGTACCGACGAGAGACCCATGCCACTCCTGGACAAGATCACCGACACGCAGCTCTGGAAGAGCGTCTTCCGCCACCCGATGCCGACCGACCGGCGGAATCGCGTCGTGGTGATGCTGACCAACTTCTTCCTCCACCTCCATCCGGTCAGCGTCCGGAAGCAGGGGATCGCCCTCAGCTACACCTGGTGCATGGGGGGGACGACGTTCTTCCTGTTCATCGTCGAGGTGGTCACCGGCGTCCTCCTGATGTTTTACTACCGGCCGACGCTCGAGCACGCCTACAACGACATCCTGGCCCTGCGCGACGTGACCACGCTGGGGATCCTCCGCGAGCTCCACCGGTGGGGGGCGCACGCGATGGTGATCGCCGTCTGGCTGCACATGTACCGGGTCTTCCTGACGGGCAGCTACAAGCCCCCGCGCGAGTTCAACTGGGTGGTCGGCGTCCTGCTCCTGGTGCTCACGCTCCTGCTCTCGTTCACGGGCTACCTGCTCCCCTGGGACCAGCTCGCGATCTGGGCCATTACGGTCGGCTCGAACATGGCCCGCGCGACGCCGGGCGTGGGCGTGGAGGGCCCGGGGGCCTCGCTCCTGAACCTCAACGGCGTGAAGCTGATCACCAACGGATCCGATGCCAAGTTCGCCCTCCTGGGGGGCCGGGCCGTGGGCGAGATGACGCTCAACCGGTTCTACGTCCTCCATTGCGTGGCGATCCCGCTGGCCGTCTCGCTGCTGATCATGATCCACTTCTGGCGGGTCCGGAAGGACGGCGGGATCAGCGGGCCGATGTGAGCCGTGGGATTCTCCGAGTCGGGGGTCGGCGAGGCCGATTCTCTCCACCAGTCATCCGAGGCAACGGGGTCTAGCAGCACCCATGCACCAAGACTTGACCTCCGGCGTGATGTTCGGCCTGGCCTGGTATTACCTCCTGGCCGCGCTCCTGAACGCGGCCGCCGCCGCGTACCTCGCGTACGGAACGCTCGTCTCCGAGGGGGCGTCGCGGGTCGGGCTGGCGCCCAAGACCCGGCACCTCCCGGGCTGGCTGACGACGTCGTTCTTCGGCCTCTACGCCGTGGCGATCGGCTTCGTCCTCTTCCGCCAGGCCCTGCCGGGTTCGATGCTCGCGGCCTACTGCCTGTGCGCCCTGGCCAACGCCATGATCGCCCTCGCCGCCGGGGCCGACGCGGCCCACTTCGCCGAGCTCCACGAAGGGGCCACCGACCAGCCCGGCGCGGTGCTCGAGCGGGCCCCCACGCTCGACGACCACGTCCCGGCCGTCGGCCTTGGCCGGCCGATCAGCCGGACCCTCTGGACCCTGATCTGGGCGGTGGCGGCGGTGATGTTCCAGGCGATGGGCCTCGCCTACCTCTTCGGCGGTAAGATCGTGCTGCCGCAGCTCTTCCGCGACGCGATGGACAACGTCTCCGGCCCCACCACGTTCTTCATCGGGGCGACGATCGCCTTCATCGCCCTGATCGCGTTCCGGCGGTTCGTGGCGACCGGGCTCTTCGCCTGGGGGATGGTCAACCTCTTCCTGCTCTACTTCGGCCTGAGCATGACCGACTACGACTTCCGGGACATCGTCACCAAGCCGGACAACGTCCCGATCGTCGGCCTGATCGTCCTGGTCGGCTATTTCACCTGGCTCAGCCTCCGGCGGGCGGTGATCAACGACGCCCGGATGGCCCGCGGCCTGCCCAACCTGGAACAGCTCGATCCGGACAAGACCCTGACCTGGCCCGACCTGGTTTATACCGAGCTGATCTGCATGGTCGTGCTGACGATCGTCCTGGTCCTCTGGGGGATCTTCCTCCAGGCGCCGCTCGAGCAGCCGGCGAGCTCGACCGTCGCCCCCAACCCGTCGAAGGCCCCCTGGTACTTCCTCGGGCTCCAGGAGATGCTCGTCTACTTCGACCCGTGGATGGCCGGCGTCGTGCTCCCCAGCCTGATCATCGTCGGCCTGATGGCGATCCCGTACATCGACACGAACAGGGAAGGTAACGGCTACTACACGATCGAGAAGCGGAAGTTCGCCTACATCACCTTCCAGTTCGGCTACCTGGTCCTCTGGGTCGTGCTGATCCTCCTGGGGACCTTCCTCCGCGGCCCCAACTGGAACTTCTTCGGGCCGTACGAATACTGGGACCTGCACAAGCTGATCCCGCTCAACAACGTCAACCTCTCGGACGTCTTCTGGATCCAGATCATGGGGACGGCGAAGCCGTCCAACTTCCTCGCCCGCGAGCTGCCCGGGATCGTCCTCACGCTGCTCTACCTGGTGGTCACGCCGGAGCTCCTCCGTCGGCTCTTCTTCAAGAAGTACTCCGCCGAGGCGGGGATGGTCCGGTACATGACGCTGGCCGTGCTCCTGCTGTTCATGGCCAGCCTGCCGATCAAGATGGTCCTGAGGTGGACGTTCAACCTCAAGTACGTGGTCGCCATCCCCGAATATTTCTTCAACATCTGATGGATCCGAGACCCTCGCGGCGGGCGCGAAGGTCCTCCGCGGCAGCATACCGGCGGGCCCTGGGCTCAGAGGCCGAGAGGACAGGACCGAGAACATGCCAGCATCCGAGGAAACGTATCGCTCCCAGCCGGTCCTCCACATCATCTTCGCGGTGTCGTCGATCGCGATGACGCTGTCGATCGTCTGGATGATCATGGCGGACCACCTCCGCCCGTGGAAGCAGGTCCAGCGTGACTTCCAGCAGGTCGAGCGCGCCAAGCTCGAGGCCTCGGAGAACGAAGCCCTCACGAAGCAGAAGGAGACCGCCCAGGCGAAGATCGACGCCATCGACGCGGAGATCAAGCAGGCCGAGGCGAACGCGGGGAATCGGAGGTCGGAGCTCCGGAAGGTCGAGGGGGCGCTGAGCGGCCTGAAGGCCAAGGCCGAGGAGCTCGACACCGCCCGCAAGTTCAAGAAGGCCGAGCTCGACAGCCTCCGGAGCTTCTACGACGGCATGATCGAGCGCGGCGAGGAGGCCAAGGCCCGCCGCTACCTCAACACCACGATCGCCGAGGCCGAGAAGCAGCTCGCCCAGCTCTCCAAGGACCTGGAAGCGGCCCAGGACAATCTCAAGAAGAAGGAGGCCCAGCAGGAAGAGCTGCTCGGCTACGTCGACCGCCTCACCAAGGACCGGGACAAGTACACCCGGGACTACGACCGGGCGAGACGCGTCCTCGAGCAGAAGGAGGCCCAGCACTTCGGCCTCCGGGCCTGGCTCCGCGGCCTGCCGGGCATCGACATGGCGGCGCCCCCGACCAAGATCCAGCAGATCAGCCTCCCCGAACTGACCATCAACTACAACTTCAAGGAAGTCCCCCGCTACGACCGCTGCACGACCTGCCACCAGGGCATCGACCGCCTCGGCTACGACAAGGACGCCGAGGGGAAGCCGATGCCCGAGGTCTTCGCCGCCCACCCGTTCCTGACCAACGGTGCGATCACGACCGACACGAAGGGCCGGAAGGTGACCGCCGGTCTCTACCTCGACCCCAACGGCCCCCACCCGATCAACAGCTTCGGCTGCACGATCTGCCACGGGGGGCAGGGGTCCGGGACCGACTTCACCTTCTCCTCGCACACCCCCGCGGACCTTGAGGAGGAAGAGCACTGGAAGTCCCAGTACGGGTGGCAGGAGATCCACCACTGGGATTACCCCATGCTGCCGGCCCGGTTCACGGAGTCGAGCTGCTTGAAGTGCCACCACCAGGTCACTGACGTCCCCCAGGCGAAGAAGCTCCAGGCCGGCTACCAGCGGATCGTCCGTTTCGGCTGCACGGGCTGCCACACCATCGGCGGCGAGGGCTCCTTCGGACCCGACCTGACCGACGAGCGGGCCGTGGGCCCGAACCTGGGCCACATCGGCTCCAAGGTCACCCCCGAGTTCGTCGCCAGGTGGATCAAGGATCCGCACGCCTTCCGGCCCGACTCCCGGATGCCCCGGTTCTACGGCGTGACCAACAACGATGCGCCGGAGGACCGGGCGAAGACCGACGCCGAGATCCAGGCGGTCACCCACTACCTCTTCGCCCGCAGCACGCCGCCGGAGAACTTCGAGGCGACACCGGCCTCGACCGACCCGAAGCGTGGCAAGGAGCTGTTCCTCCAGAAGGGCTGCCTGGCCTGCCATCAGCATCGCCCCTACGACGCCGCGTCCGTCCAGCCCGCGGATCGGGACCACCTGAATCCCGCCTACAAGCCCGACCCCTCGACGATGTACGAGCCGGGGAGCTTCCCGGAGGCGGTCCGCGAGTACGCGAAGGCGGACTACGGCCCGAACCTCGGCAACATCGCGGCCAAGTTCCAGGCCCGGGCCGACAAGGGGCAGAACTGGCTCGCCAACTGGATCCAGAACCCGGAGAAGTACCACACCAAGAGCCTGATGCCGAACCTCCAGGTCACGTTCCAGGAGGCCGCGGACATCGCCGCGTGGCTGATCAGCGTGCCGGCCGACTGGCCGGTCGAGGTCAAGGTCGCTCCCGTCTCCGACAAGGAGGTCGGCCCCGCTCTCGACGAGCTCGTGAAGCTCTACGTCTCCAAGGGGGGCTTCAAGGGCAAGGCGAAGGACGCCAAGCTCGAGGCGGTCCCGCTCAGCGAGGTCGACGCGTTCGTCGGCAAGCTGAGCACCGACGACAAGCTCTACTTCATCGGCGAGAAGACGATCGGGCGGCTGGGCTGCTTCGGCTGCCATTCGATCCCCGGGTTCGAGAACGCCAAGCCGATCGGCACGCCGCTCAACGACTGGGGCATCAAGAGCCCCGCGCGGCTCGACTTCGGCCACATCCTCGAATATCTGGAGGACAAGCAGGCCGCATCCGGGGGCGATCGCGACGGCACCGACCGGTATTACCAGGAGCAGCTCGGCCACGAGACCCGCATCGGCTTCCTCTACCAGAAGCTGCACCGGCCCCGCAGCTACGATTACCTCAAGAACAAGGACCGGTACAAGACCTGGGACGACCGCCTGCGGATGCCCCAGTTCGCCTGGGCCAACGACCCGGCGGCCGTCGAGGAGGTGATGACCTTCATCCTGGGCCTGACCGGAGAGAGGATCGGCTCCCGATACCTGGCGAAGACGAAGTACAACCTGGCCAAGAACGCGCTCGCCGCCGGCACCAAGGTCCTCAATCGCTTCAACTGCGCGGCCTGTCACGTCCTCGAGATGCCGAAGTACACCATCCCGGAGGGCACCACGGTCGCGGACGCGTTCACCGACTTCAAGACGAACGTCCGTTCGTCCTACACGGCGAGGAACGGGGACTTCATCCCCTCGCTCTATCCCAACCTGACCTTCGATCCGGCGAAGAAGCTGGACGCGGAGAGCATCGAGAAGGAGATGGCCCTCCTCCCCGACGACGGCAAGGCCCCGGTGATCATCGAGGGGATGCCCATCGGGCTCTTCGAGGACGAGCTCACGGTGCAGCTCTGGAAGCCGGTGACCATCCGCGGCTACACGTTCAACATCGGCGACAACGTGACCCTCGATCAGAAGAAGATCCAGAAGTCCCCTTCGGTCGGCGGCGACTTCGCCTGGCTCTACGCGACCGTCGCCCAGGAGAAGGCCGGTTCGAGCTTCGAGGCGTTCTGGAATCGACTGCCACCCCCTCTGCTCCGGGAAGGGAACAAGGTCCAGACCCCGTGGCTGGCGCTCTTCCTCAAGGACCCGTACGCGATCCGGCCCGCCGCCCAGCTCCGGATGCCGAGGTTCCACTACGGCAAGGTGGACGGCGACCAGAGCCGGGAGACCGAGGATATCGCCGACTACTTCGCGGCGCGCGACGGGGCGGAGTTCCCGTACCAGTCGATCGTGCAGCAGCAGGCGGGGTACGTGGCGGAGCGGAACAAGGTCCACCCCGACTACCTCGGATCCGGCTGGACGATGATGGCCAACAAGGGCTCGCCGTGCATCCAGTGCCATGCGATCGGGGCGTTCAAGCCGACGGGCGGCGATCAGGTGGTGAACGGCCCCGACCTGCGCCAGGTGTCGTCTCGGTTCCGGCCGGGCTTCCTCGAGACCTGGATCGCCAACCCCAAGCGGCTGGTCCCCTACACGGCGATGCCGCAGAACGTGGCGCCCCACGGGGACGTCCAGCTCCCGGTGCCGAAGACATTCGAGAAGCAGCCGCTGGAGATGGTCCGCGCCATCCGCGACACGCTCCTGAACTTCGGCAGCGTCGTGGAGCAGCAGCTCGTGGCGGCCGCGGCGAATCCCCCCGCGGCCCCGGCGCCGTCACCGACTCCGACACCGGCCGAGGTGAAGCCGCCCGCCCCCGCGGCGGCCGCTCCGGCCCCGAAGCCCACCGGCGGCGGCGAATAGCCCCGGCCGGAGATGGTTGCCGCCGCCGCATCCTTGTGCGGAGGCGGCCGAGGGCCGACAATGAACGCATCCGGCGAGATCGCCGCTCAGGGGCGATCCACCCGGCGGCGTTCCGCCCCGCCGGCCCGCCCCCAATCCCGCCTTCTCTTGCGAGGAGAGATCAGGAGAAAGTCATGAAGTGCACCTGGACCGACAATCGGGTCGTGCTCCGAGCCGGCCTGGCGGCAGCCCTGATGGCCGCGGCCTCCGGCTGCGGAGGTCCCGCGACGGAAACCGACAGCGCCGTGGTCACGCCGACCAAGCCCTCGGCCGCCTCGACATCCAAGCCCGCCGCCCCGGCCGCTTCGGGCGCGCCGACCTCGGCCGCCACGGAGGCCCCGGCGCCGGCCGCGTCCGCCGCGCCCGTAAAGGCGGAGGGCTTCGGCACGCTCAAGGGCCAGGTCGTCTTCGCGGGCGATCCGCCCCCGTCCAAGGTCCTCTTCGAGAAGGGCAAGGCCGCCAAGGATCCGGATGTCTGCGCCAAGGACGCGCCGCTCCTCTCGGAGGCGCTCGTCGTGGACAGCGGCAGCAAGGGGGTCAAGAACGTCCTGGTTTACATCACCAAGCCCACGGCGGTCAGCGACGATGCCAAGAAGGCGGCGGCCTCGGCCAACGTCGTCTTCGACCAGAGCAAGTGCATCTTCGAGCCCCACGTCCTGGGATTGATGGCCGGCGTCCCGATCACGATCAAGTCGAGCGATCCCGTACAGCACAACGTCGATTCAAAATTGAAGAACAACGGATTCAATAATATTCTGGCTGCGGGAGCCAAACAGCCCTACACTCCGACGGCCGCGGAGCGCATGCCGGGAGAAGTGATCTGCGATATCCATTCCTGGATGAGAGCCTGGTGGATGGTCTTTGATCATCCCTATTTCGCCGTGACCGACGCCAAGGGCAACTTCGAGATCAAGAACGTCCCCGCCGGCACGCAGAAGATCGTCGTCTGGCAGGAATCGCTGGACAAGAACGGCTTCCTCACGGCACCGTCCGGAGAGGACATCCTGATCAAGGCGAACGACACCGTCTCTCACGAATTCAAGCTCGAGCCCTCGCGGCTTCGAGCTCAGTAATTCCGCCTTCCATCCCCCTGACTTCCCCCCCACGGGCCGCGTGCCCGGCCGAGGCTGCCCCTCCGGGGACCATCGTCCTCCGGGTGGCCTCGGTTCATCCCCACCCCATGAGGTTCGGTACGTCATGAGATCGGTCTTTCATCGCTGGGCCATGCCCGGACTCGCCCTGGCTTGCGTCGTCGCCACCACGTCGGCCGCATCGGCCCAGTCGGAATACGGAACCATCAAGGGCCGCCTCGTCTGGGGTGGTTCCGAGGTCCCTCCCGAGAAGAATCTCATCGAGAAAGGGAAGGCCCCCAAGGACGCGGAAACCTGCGGGAACTCGGGCCCGATCGTCTCGAGAGAGCTCGTCGTGGACCCCGCCACGAAGGGGATCTCGTACGGATTCGTCTACCTGGCCCGCCCGAACGGGAGCAACCCGGAGGCGGTCAAGGCGCTCCTCACCAAGTCCCCTAAGGTGGAGCTCGATCAGAAGGGCTGCGAGTTCCTCCCCTATGCCCAGTGCTTCCACCAGGATCAAAAGCTCGTGATCAAGTCGAGCGATCCCGTGAATCACAACGTGCGGTATGCCGCCTTCGCCAACTCCCCGTTCAACCAGATCCTCGCCCCGAACGGCCAGGTCGAGATCAGCCTCGTCGCGGAGAAGCGTCCGATCGTGGTCGCCTGCGACATTCATTCCTGGATGAAGAGCTATCTCATGGTCTTCGACCATCCCTTCTTCGCCGTCACCGGTAAGGACGGCTCGTTCGAGATCAAGGGGGTCCCGGCCGGCACCCAGAACGTCGTGCTCTGGCAGGAGAAGGTGGGCTACGTCGACACCAAGACGAAGGCGAAGGGCATCCCCGTCACGGTCACCGCGGGCGAGGTCACCGACCTGGGCGACGTGAAGATCGAGCCGTCGCAGGTGAAGTGAATTTGGTCGGGCTCGCTCGCCGCCTAGACGAGCGGGCCCGCCTCCCCAACCGACCGCGAGCCATGACCAGATACCGCATCGCCCGCCTCCTCCAGATGCTCGGGATGCTCATTCTCCCGTTCGGGATCGCCTCCGAGCTCATGGGCAAGGTCGGCCTCGGGCAATCGCTCCTGATCGCGGCCGGCGGGATGGTCGTCTTCTACGCCGGCTTCGTCCTCCAGGATCGGACCTCCTGAGCCGCGCGGAGGACCGGCCGCGGCGATGGTGTCCGACCCGACTCGGGTTCCCGAGAACCGAGGGCCCGATGGCATGGGAGCATCGCTCTGATTCGAGGCGGCCTTGCACAAGCTCCCGGCAAGCCCGCTGGATCCAGCCGGGCCCGTCGGCATCCCTCCCGCGAGCCCGGTGCAAGCCGGGGGGTTGGTATCAGATTTGCCATTGCATGTTCCCGCCGGGATCGTTTCCAATGCACTGACGTCCGTGGCCTGGTGAGCATTTCCAGGGCAGCGTCCGGAGGACACCGCTCCGCGAGCCTGGCTTGGTCATGGGACGGCTGGACGACCAGCCCTGACATCGATCGATCTTGATTCCAGGAAGGGAGATCGACCAGGTTGAAAGGCACCCTTCGTTCGCCCCGGCCCGAGTCGTCGCCCGTCCTCAGGTCCGGCGACCGCGGACCTCTGTGCCGGATCTCGATCGACCGACGGAGTGATGGGCCGGGGGCGCTCGCGGGCGTGGTCCAGCTCGTACGCGTCGTCGTCCTGCTGGTCCTGGCGGTTATCTCGGTGGCGCCCCCGCCGACTGCTCTCGGACAGGGGATCAATCGGACGGCGGCGAAGTTCATCCCCGATTCGAGCGGGCCGGCCGAGACCCTGCTCCGGAACGCGGCCAACCACGCGAAAGCCGGCCAGTGGGCCGAGGCGGTCGGGATCTATCAGCGGATCATCGACCAGTACGGCGACAAGGTCGCGAGCCTCCCCCGCGATCCGGCCGCGAATCCCGCCTCGGATCCGGGGGCGGAATTCCAGGTCTTCGTCGACCTCCGCGCGTTCTGCCATCGGTCCCTGGCCCTGCTCCCGCCCGAGGCCCGGGCCATCTATCGGGGGCGGATCGATCCGGTCGCGGAAGGGTGGTTCCGGGACGGCTCCGCCAGGCGAGACGTCTCGACGCTCCGGAGGATCGTCGACCTGGCCTTCTGCAGCACCTGGGGAGACGACGCGCTCGAGCTGCTGGGAGACATCGCCTTCCAGGACGGCCGCTTCGGCGAGGCCCTCGCCGCGTATCGCCAGATCGTCCCCGGTCGGGAAGGGGCGGGCTATCACCTCGTCTATCCCGACCCGAGCGTCGATGTCGCGCGGCTCGCCGCCAAGGCGATCCTCTGCCGGGCCGCCGCGGGAGAGACGCTCGACGTGGCGGCGGAGCTCGCCGAGTACTCCGGCCGATACCGGGACGCAAGCGGCTCTCTGGCCGGACGAAAAGGGGCCTACGCCACCATCCTCAAGGAGGCCCTCCAGGCCGATCATCTGGCGCCGAGGTCCGAGCCCGACGGCCGCTGGCCGACCTTCGCCGGCAGCCTACGGCGCCAGCGGGTCATCCCGGAGGCGGTCGACGTCGGTTCCCAGCAATGGCGGGTCCCGCTGGATCGCGTCAGCGGCGGCCACGCGGGCAATTCCTACGGGAACATCCGCGGGATGGCCGCGAGCCCCCAGGGCCCTCCCGGAGAGCGGCTGCTCGCCTATCATCCGATCGTGCTCGGGGACCAGGTGATCGTCGGGGACGGGACCAGGGTCCTGGCCTACAACCTCAACGATCGCCCCGCCGGCCGTCCCGGCTCGGCGCCCACGGCCATCGAGCCGGTCTGGAAGCACGACCCGCAGACGATCATCCCGCAAGCCTACAAGAACAGCACGAGCATCCCGAGGTATACCCTCACCGCGGTCGGGAACCGGATCTACGCGCGGATGGGCCCGGCCACGCCGTCGGCCTTCGTCCCCGTGGGCCGGGGGTCGGGCGGCGCCTCCAGCTACATCATCGCCCTCGACTGGAAGGCCCAGGGCAAGCTCCTCTGGATCCAGCGGGCCGCGGACCTGGCGCTGCCCAACCGCGGGCCGACGCTCCCGAATCGGTCGGTGAACTTCGAGGGGACGCCGGTCGCGGACGGCAGGAACGTGTACCTGGCCGTCACGGATCGACGCGAGCAGACCTCGACGTACGTGGCCTGCTTCGACGCCGAGACCGGCGTGCGCCGCTGGGTGCGATACCTCGGGGCGGCCTCCCCGGACACGGACAATTTCATGGGGATGGGGATGCCCTTCAACCCGCCCCCGCCCAGCGATTTCGGGCATCGGCTCCTGTCCCTGGAGGGGCCTTATCTCTACTACCAGACGAGCCTCGGCGCCGTGGTCGCACTCGAGGCCGAGACGGGCTCGATCCGCTGGATCGCCAACTATCCCCGGCAGGATCAGACCAGGTCCAACGGCAGCGACCGCGACCTGAACCCGGCCATTGTCCACGACGGCCTGGTCTTCGTCGCCCCCAGCGACGCGTCGGCCATCTTCGCGTTCCACGCCGACAACGGTCGGCTCGCGTGGAAGTCCGACCCGATCCCCGACGAGGTCAAGGTGACCCACCTCCTGGGGGTGGCGAAGGGACGGTTGGTGGCCACGGGAGATCGCGTCCTGCTGCTCGACTCCCGGACGGGGAAGCTGGTCTCGACCTGGCCCGACTCCGGCAAGTCGGAAGGGTATGGGCGCGGCCTGCTGGCCGGCGACCGGATCTACTGGCCGACCAAGGACCGCATCGAGGTGCTCGATCAGTCGAGCGGGCTGAGGGCCGAGCCGCCGATCAGGCTGATGGAGAGCTATCACACGACCGGGGGGAATCTCGTCGCCGGGGATGGCTTCCTGATCATCGCCCAGGCCGATGCGCTGGTCGTGTTCTGCCAGAACAGCCGTCTCATCGAGCGGTATCGCGAGGAGCTGGTCCGCGACCCGAACCAGGCCTCGACGCACTACCGGCTCGCGCGGGCCGCCGAGGCCGTAGGCCGGGACCAGCTCGCGCTCGAATCCTACGACCTGGCCGTCCGCCATGCCCGGGCCTCGGAGACGGTCGACGGCCAGCCGCTCGCCGAGGTGGCCGTCGACCACGAGTATCAGCTCCTGATCCGACTCGGCGAGCAGGAGCGCGGGGCCGGCGCCCACGGCGGGGCGGCCGCCAGCTTCGAGAAGGCTTCCCGCCTGGCACGCGGGGCCGCGGATCGACTCCGCGCCCGGCTCTCCCTCGCCGAGGTCCAGTTCGAGGGCGGGCATCCCGACCAGGCCGTCTCCATCCTGGGCTCCGTCCTGGCCGACGAGCCGTTGCGAAGCCTGACGGTGGACTCCGAGGACGGGCATCGGGCGGTCCGTGCGGACCTGCTGATCGGCGATCGGCTCTCGGCGATCCTGAAGAAGTGCGGCCGGCCGATCTACGAGCCGTACGACAAGAAGGCGAAAGAGTTGCTGGAGCAGGGCCGCCGCGATCAGGATGCCAGGGTGCTCGACGAGATCGCCAAGGCGTATCCGGCCGCGCTGATCGTCCCGGAATCGATCTTCGAGCTGGCGAAGCTGCACGAGTCCGCGGGTCGGCCCGCGCAGGCCGCCCGGGCCTACAAGCGGCTGCTCACGCTCGGGACGATCCCGGACGCGGATCGAGGGCGGGCGCTCCTGCGGCTCGCTCGCGTCTTCCAGGCGCAGAACTACCTGGTCGCGGCGCGTGACGCCTACCTCGATCTCCAGGCGCGTCACGGCCGCCTCCGGCTCCCCGACGTGATGCCGAATCTGACCCTGGGCGAGATCGCGGCCGCCGAGCTGGCGAGTCCTGCGCTCTCGCAGATCTCCGCCGGCCAGCCGAGGCCGCCGCTGCCGCTGCCGCTCTCCCGGACGTGGCACCGCGAATCGCCGGACACGCAGCCCCTACGCGTACTGACCGCGGCCGGCGTCCTGCCGGGGCTGCAATCCTGCCGCGCCTTCGTCCTCGACGGCTCGCGCATCAGCCCCCTGGATCCATCCAGCGGGGAAGGACGATGGACCGTGGATCTCGAGGCGTCCGCCTCCTGGATCGGCTACCTGTCCGACAAGCTCCTGGCCGGCAACACCCAGCGGGTGGTCGCGGTCGATCCGACCACCGGGCAGGAACAGTGGCGGTTCTCCCAGCAGCCGTCGAGCCGCGGGCGGCGCGGGCCGGACCCCTTCGCCAAACCCGGCCCGAAGCCGGAAGCCCAGGCCGGCGCCACCGCCGCGTCCGCCTCGCTCCACGGATTCCAACTGTCCGGGCATCGGCTCTTCTGCCTTCGCGGGGACCATGAACTCGTCGCGCTCGACGGCGAGAGCGGGGCCACCGAGTGGGTCTTCCGGTCGCCGGGCGGGCCGATCAATGAGAATCTCTGGATCGGCACCGATCGGATCGTCTTGCAGGTCCAGGGCCCCTCGCAACTGCTCGTCCTGGAGACGGAGAGCGGCCGCCTCGTGGTGCATACGCCGCTGGCCGACGGTGAGCAGCTCGAGCGGCCCCCGGTCCCGATCGACGAGGACCACGTCCTGGTCGTCCCGGACAGGAGGACCGTCAAGAAGTTCGACATGAGCCGGGGGCAGTTCATCTGGGACTATCGCGAGAGCGCCGAGATGCCCGTCAACGGGCCCCCGCGGGCCATGGTCGACGCGGAGCGGCTGCTGGTCCTCCACGACGGCCGATTGCTGATCCGGCTGGACCCGGTCAACGGCTCGCGGCGATGGTCGATCACGCTGGGGATCGAGGACCTGAGCGGGCGTCCCGACGCGATCGCCTGCGACGATCGGCGGGTCTACTGCGTGAGCCGGAAGAGCCTCCGCGCGTTCTCGATCGAGGACGGCACTCCGCTCTGGAGCCAGCAGCTCAGCGGCCCGGACAATGCCGCCTGGTCCATCGCGCTGTCCGCCCGCTGCGTCGTCGCCTATCCGATCCTCGCCGAGGATGAGCTCCGGAGCTTGCCCGTCATCGTTCGCCGTCAGGATACCGGGGCGCTCGTCCAGCGGTTCGTCTTCCCGGTCGCGATCTCGGACGTCAAGATGCGACTGGATCCCGGAGGTGCACTCGTGTCGACAAACCAGGCCCTCTGGGCACTCGCCGGGAGGGACCGGATCAAGGCCCCACGCCCCGATGCACCCCCCGACGGGAGTCGGCGATGAGACACGTCTCCTCCGGCCGCCGGGCCGGGGCGTGTGCCGCCTCCGCGGGGCGAACGGATGGCCGACGACAGGGCACATCCACTCATAAAGAGGAGATCATGGAGTGAGCGACACAGATCAAGAACCGGCCGAGCCCCTCCCGGCCGGGGACCTCGAGGCGGTCGAGCGGCTCAGGGACGCCTTCCAGAAGCTCAAGGCGGAGATGGGCAAGGTGATCGTGGGGCAGCACGAGGTGCTCGAGCAGCTCCTCGTCGCCATCTTCGCCCGCGGCCACTGCCTCCTGATCGGGGTGCCCGGGCTCGCCAAGACGCTGATGATCCACACCCTGGCGGATTCCCTGAACCTGACCTACAACCGGATCCAGTTCACGCCCGACCTGATGCCCTCGGATATCACGGGTACGGAGGTGATCCAGGAGGACAAGGCGACCGGCGGCCGCGCTTTCAAGTTCCTCCGCGGGCCCATCTTCGCGAACATCGTGCTGGCGGACGAGATCAATCGAACTCCCCCCAAGACCCAGGCGGCCTTGCTGGAGGCGATGCAGGAGCGGCAGGTCACGGTCGGCGGCGAACGCCATCGCCTGCCCGACCCCTTCTTCGTCCTCGCCACCCAGAACCCCATCGAGCAGGAGGGGACCTATCCGCTCCCCGAGGCCCAGCTCGACCGGTTCATGCTCAACATCCTGGTGGACTACCCCTCGGAGGACGAGGAGCTCGAGGTCGTCCGGATGACCACCTCCATCCAGCGGCATACCATCTCGAAGGCCCTCTCCGGCAACGAGATCCTGGGCCTCCAGGAGATCGTCCGCAAGGTCCCGGTCGCGGACCACGTGGCCCGCTATGCCGTCCGCCTCGCCAGGGCGACCCGGCGCGAGAAGGATGGGGTCCCGAACTTCGTGCGCGACTACGTGAGCTGGGGCGCCGGCCCGAGGGCCAGCCAGTACCTGGTACTCGCCGCGAAGGCCAGGGCGGTGCTCCACGGCCATTACCACGTGTCGACCGAGGACATCCGATCGGTGGCCATCCCGGTGCTGCGGCACCGGATCATCACCAACTTCAACGCCGAGGCCGAGGGGCTGAAGCCCGACGACATCGTCCGGCGGCTCATCGACGCCATCCCCGTAGACGATCACGAGGCCGAGCACAGTGGACGAATCCCCAAACTATTTAGATCCGCAAACGCTGGCTAGCCTCGAGGGCCTGGAGCTCCAGGCCAGGCTGCTCGTCGAGGGCTACGTCGCCGGCTCCCACAAGAGCCCGTACCACGGCTTCTCCGTGGAATTCGCGGACTACAGGGAGTACGTGCCCGGGGACGACATCCGCCACGTGGACTGGAAGGTCTGGTCCAAGACGGACAAGCTCTACCTGAAGCAGTACGAGGAGGAGACGAACCTCCTCCTCTACATGCTCCTGGACTCGAGCGAGTCCATGTCCTACGCGTCGGGCCGGAACATCTCCAAGTTCAAGTACGCGCAGCTCGTCATCGCGGCCCTGTCGTACATGGTCATCCAGCAGCGCGATTCCGTGGGCCTGGCGCTCTTCGACGACGCCGTCCGGCGCTACCTGAAGCCGGCGGGCCAGCCCGTCCACCTGAAGGAGATGCTCCACGTCCTGGACGTGACCCCGGCGCGGGAGAAGTCGAACATGGGCGCCGTCTTCCACGACCTGGCCGAGCGCTTCAAGCGCCGCGGGGTGGTCGCGATCTTCTCCGATTTCTTCGACGACCCGGAGAAGATCCTGTCCGGCCTCAAGCACTTCCGGCACCGCCGTCACGAGGTGATCGTCTTCCACATCCTGGACCCGGCCGAGGTCGAATTCCCGTTCCGGGATCCGACGCTCTTCCGGGGCATGGAGGGGCTGCCCGACGTGATGGCCGAGCCGCATTCCCTGCGGAGGGCGTATCAGGACGAGCTGCGGTCGTTCCTGGACACGCTCCGGACGGGCTGCCGATTGATCAACATCGACTATGTCCCCCTCCGGTCGGACCAAAGCCTGGACGGGCCCTTGTCCAGTTACCTCGCATCACGGTCCGCCCGGGCCCTCTGAGGGTGCCGGCCGACTCGCCGTGGAGACCGCTCCATGCCCCCCGCCTCGTTCCCGCCGCTCCTGGCGCTGACCTTCGGCAACCTCCCGATGCTCGCGGGCCTCGCGGCGGCGGCGATCCCGATCCTGATCCACCTGCTGAATCGCCGCAAGTTCCGCGAGACGCGGTGGGCGGCGATGCGGTTCCTGGTCGCGGCCATCCGGAAGAATCAGCGGAGGATCCGGATCGAGCAGTGGCTCCTGCTGGCCGTGCGGACGCTCCTGATCGTGCTGGTGGTCACGGCGATGGCCAAGCCGCTGCTGGAGGCGTTCGGGAACGTGGTCTCGGGCCGTCGGACCCATCGGGTGCTGGTCCTCGACGGCTCGCTGAGCATGGGCCACGCCACGGCCGGCACGACCCGGTTCGACCAGGCCAAGGTCCTGGCGGCGCAGCTCGTGAAGGACTCCCGGCCCGGTGACGCCATCAGCCTGATCCTAATGGGGGAGCCGCCCCGGATCCTGATCGGCGACCCCACGCCGAACCAGGCCGAGGTCCAGAAGGAGATCCAGGAGCTGCCGATCACCCACGGGGCGACCAACCTGGTGGCGACGTTCGAGGCCGTCGATCGCGTGCTCGAGGTCTCGTCCATCCCCCAGAAGGAGCTGATCTTCCTCACCGACCTCCAGGCGACGAGCTGGCGGCCGAAGGAAGGGTCCGCGAACGACGGGCTGGATCGCGTCGTGGCGCGGATCGAGGCCCGACAGCCGAGGTCCGTGGTGATCGACCTGGGGCGGGCCGGGTCCGAGAACCGTGCCGTCACCGGGCTCCAGATCGAGCGGCCGGTCGTGACCGCGGGCGCCACCGTCCCGGTGCGAGGCACCCTGCACAACTACGGGCCGTCCAGGGCCGAAGGCGTGCTCGTGCGGCTCAGCCTGGACGGCCGGGTCGGGCCCGAGCAGTCCGTCGACCTCCCGGTCGGCGAGGACGTGGCCGTCCTCTTCAACGAGCAATTCCTGACGGCCGGCGACCATGTCCTCGAGCTGAGCATGGACAACGATGCGCTGCCGCTCGACGACCGACGGACCATGGCCGTCCCCGTCCGCGACGCCGTCAAGGTCCTCCTGGTCGACGGCCAGTTCAAGTCGGAGCCGTTCCAGGCGGAGACCGACTACCTGGCCCAGGCCCTGGCCCCGACCGAGGGGTCGGCGAGCGAGGCGGCCCTGATGCGGGCCGACGTCATCCCCGAATCCCAGTTCTCGCGTCGCGAGCTGGGGAACAACTACGATGTCGTCGGGCTCTGCAACGTCGCCCAGTTCAGCCAGCCCGAGGTCGCGGCGCTCGAGGATTTCCTGGCGCAGGGAGGAGGGATCGTCGTCTTCGGCGGCGACCAGGTGATCGCCGACAACTACAATCGACTGCTCCACGCCGACGGGAACGGGCTGCTCCCGGCCGCGATCGGCCCGACGATCGGGGACGCGGTCGCGGCCAGGAAGCAGGGGGGCATTGGCCTCAATCCCCTGGGCTTCCGCCATCCCCTGATCGCGGACTTCCGCGGCGAGTCCGATCCGGTCACGGCCGGCCTGACCCGGGCGCTCACGTATCAACACCACAAGCTCGTGCTGCCGAAGGGCTCCGCCGCCAGGGTCGCGATCGCCTTCGACGACGGAGATCCGGCGATCGTGGAGGCGACCCGATCCCGGGGAAGGGTCTACCAGGTGGCGACCTCGGCGGACGCCGGCTGGACCTCCTGGCCGCTCCACAACAGCTACCTGCCCGTGATGCAACAGCTCTTCCTCCTGGCCGCCGCCGGCAAGCTCGAGGACCGCAACATCAGGGTGGGGCAGCCTTACGACCGCTCGTATCCGGCGACCGGGGCGGCCTCGACCGCCACGGTATCTACCCCCCGGGGTGGGTCGCTCAATGCCAGGTTGAAGGCCGCCGGGGGGCTGAGCCTGCTCCACTTCGAGCAGACCGACCTCGCCGGGGCCTACCAGGTGCGGGTCGGGCCGCCGCTGAATGACGAGAGCACCTTCGCCGCCAGCCCGGACCCCGCCGAGAGCGATCCCGCCAAGCTGGACCGGGCCGCCCTGGCGCAGAGAATTCCCGGTTGGAACTTCCTCCTCCTGGACAACTGGAGGGAGCTCAGCCGGAGCGCCGCATCGATGAACCGTCGAGGGGAGCTGCATCGCTCATTGCTGATCGGTGCCCTCATGCTGCTCCTGCTGGAATCGTTCCTGGCCTGGCGATTCGGCCATCACGAACCCTCTGCCTGAGGCATCCGCACGTTCATGGACTGGTTGCTCCGAAGACTCGCCGACGCCCTCGACGTGGCCCCGCCCGCGGCCGGGGAGGCCATCTCTCCGCATCTCCGCTTCGATCGTCCCTGGCCCCAGTGGATGCTGATCGCGGTCGTGGCGGGGGGGGCGGCCCTGATCATCTGGCTCTACCGCCGCGAGGGCCGGGCGTCGGCCGCGTACAAGGCCATGCTCGCGACGATCCGGATCGTCCTGATGCTCATGCTGGTGCTGATGATCGCCGAGACCGTCCTCTCGGTCGAGCGGACCGGCCTGCCGTACCTGACCATCATGGTCGACGATTCGGCGAGCGACGCGATCGCGGACCAGTACGACGATCCCGACGCGAGGGAAGCCCTCGAGAGCCTCGCCGGCCGGGCCGCATCCGCGCTGTCGGACGGCCCCGACAAGGCCCCTACCGCGGCCTCGACCTCGGCCCCGGGCGCGGCCCGCGAGCCGAGCCGACTCGACGTCGCCAAGGGCCTGATCCTCCGCGATCAGGCCCGGCTCATCCGCGAGCTACAGAAGCAGCACAAGGTCCGCCTCTACCTGGTCTCCAACTCCGCCCGCCCGCTCGCGGAGGTGGACGGCGAGGCTGAGATCGCCCCGGCCGTGGAGAAGCTGCGGAAGATCGAGGCCACGGGGAGCCAGTCCCGCCTCGGCGACGGCGCGCGGCAGGTCCTCACGGAGCTCCGGGGCGCCCCGCCCTCCGCCATCATCCTCCTATCCGACGGGCAAACGACGGAGGGAGAGCCGCTCGCCAAGGCGGCCGAGCTTGCCGCCCGCAAGGGCGTCCCCATCTTCCCCATCGGCCTGGGCAACTCGGAGCCGAACCGCGACCTGGAGCTGACCGAACTGCTCGTGGACGACGTGGTGTTCGTGGACGACGCCGTGCGCTTCCAGGCCAAGCTCCTCTCGCGGGGCTTCGCCGGGAAGAAGGTCCGGCTCTCGCTCAAGGAGCGCGATCCGACGAGCACGGATCCGACCTCGGCCCGCGAGATCGAGTCGACCGAGGTCGAGGTCCCGCCCGACGGCCAGCCCCGCCGGGTCGAGCTGGTCCATCATCCGAAGGCCACCGGGGAGCGGACCTACATCCTGGAGATCGACAGGCAGCCCCGGGAGCTGCAGGCGGAGAACAACCGGATCGAGCGCCCGGTCACCGTCCGCAAGGAGAAGCTCCGGATCCTCTTCGTCGAGAGCGAGCCACGCTTCGAGTTCCGCTACCTGAAGAACTTCCTGGAACGCGAGGAGACGATCGACCTGAACGTCGTGCTCCTCTCCTCGGATCCGGAGTACAACGAGCAGGACCGCTCGGCCATCCCGACCTTCCCGGCCGCCAAGGACGAGCTCTTTGCGTACGACGTGATCCTGGTCGGCGACGCCGACCCAAGCTTCCTGAGCACGTCGCAGATGCAGAACATGTTCGAGTTCGTGTCCGAGAAGGGGGGGGGAATCCTCTTCGTCGCCGGCGACGCGTTCAACCCGCTTTCCTATCGGGGCACCCCACTCGAGACGCTCCTGCCGATCGAGCTCAACGACGCGCGCAATCCCTCGGCCCAGGGCCTCGCGATCGCCTCCTTCCGCCCCGAGCTGACCGCGGAGGGGCGATCGAGCCCGATCTACCGGTTCGGCGCGACCGAGGCGGCGAGCGCGCAGATCTGGCAGGCACTCCCGGAGCTCTACTGGTACTTCGAGGCACCGCGGAAGAAGCCCGCGGCCATGGTCCTGGCGGAGCATCCCGGGGTGGTCGGAAGCGAGGGAAAGATCCCCCTCGATCTCTACCAGTTCTCGGGCGCCGGGAAGTCGATGTTCCACGCATTCGACGACACGTGGAGATGGCGGTTCCGCTCCGGGGATCGCTACTTCGGGCGGTTCTGGGTCCAGGCGATCCGATTCCTGGCACGGTCGAAGCTGGCCGGCCAGAGGAAGGCCGAGGTGGAGACCGATCGGCGCCGGTACGACCGCGGCCAGCCGATCCAGATTCGCGTCCGGTTCCCCAACCCCGCGCTCGTCCCTCCGGGCGGGGTGGTGACGGTCCAGGTCGAGCGGAACCGGGTCATCACCCGGAAGCTCAGCCTGGGCCCGGTCGCCGGCAACAAGAACGTCTTCGAGGGAGCCTTGCCGCAGGTCGCGGAGGGCGAATACCAGGTCCGGCTCACGGAGCCCATCCTCGACGGGCCCCTGCCGACGACGAGCTTCCGCGTCGACACCCCCGCCAGCGAGCTGGAGCGGACCCAGATGAACGAGCCGGAGCTCCGCAAGGTCGCGGCGGCGACCGGGGGGAAATTCTACACGCCGTTGACGGCGGACACGCTCCTCCAGGATCTCCCGAGCCCCGCCAAGGTCCCGCTCGACACCGATCCGCCCCGGGAGCTCTGGAATACCTGGCCCGTGCTGGGCCTCTTCCTCGGCCTGCTCGCGCTGGAATGGGTTCTCCGAAAGCGGAGGCAAATGGTATGATGGACGGAGCCGATCGCGGCCAGACCCGTCCGGGCGACCCCCCGCCCGGCGTCCCCTTCTCGCGTGGCCTCTTTCCCATCCTCTTGCAGTTCGTCGCGACGAGCGGTCCGGCGAGGAGGGGTCGATGAGCGAGCGCTATCTCGAGTCCCGCATCGCGGCCCTCAGGAACCAGGTGCGCCGCCGGCTCGTCTTTCACGGGCTGAGCTGGATGGTCGCCGCGATCGTCCCCGTGATGATCGTGGCCGGCCTGGCCGACTGGATCTTCCATCTCGACGTTTTCGTCCGATCGTTCCTGTTGCTCTGCCTCTGCGGGCTGGCCGGATGGATGGGCATTCGGGGGGTCCTCCGGCCTCTCCTGGTCCGCTTCGCCGACCTCGACATCGCCCTCAAGATCGAGCGCCGCTGGCCAGGGCTGAATGACCGCCTGGCCAGCACGATCCAGTTCCTTCGACTTGGCCGCGACGATCCCCGGTACGGCTCTCCCGAGCTCCGCGAGGCCACCATCAAGCAGGCGGTCGCGGAGACGCGAGCCATCGATTTCCGGGAGGCCATCGACCGCAAGCCGATCCTCCGGGCCGCCGGGCTGGCCGCCTCCGCCCTCGCGGCCGCCGCCGCCATCGGCCTGCTCGCGCCAACCTCCTCGCGGCTGGCGCTCCGCCGCCTGCTCTTCCCGTGGGGCGGCGACGCGTGGCCGCAGCAGACCCACCTGGTCCTGGATGAGGCGGGGACCACGCGGAAGATCGCCCGCGGCGACGCGTTCACGCTCGCCGTGGCGGTCCGGCCCGGCGACCGGGTCCCGGCCAACGCCCGGGTCACCTACGCGTTCGCGGACGGCGAGGAGTCGACCGAGCCCCTCCGGCCCACCGACGCCGGCCGCTTCCTCGGTCGCCTGGACAGCGTCAACCAGCCGTTCCGGTTCTCCGTCGCCGGCGGCGACGACGCCGACTCGATCCGGGACGTCCAGGTCCGGGTGGTCCCGCCGCCTGCGCTCAACAACCTCACGATCCGGCTGGTCTCGCCCCCCTACACGGGATTGCCGCCCCAGACGCTCGCCGCCGGGTTGACGACCTTCCGGGCTCTCCTCGGGACGACCGTCGAGATCGACGCGCAGGCCAACAAGCCGCTCGAATCCGCGGAGCTTCGCCTGGGCGAGAAGGTCCCGGCCGAGCCGCCCACCTTCAATCCGAACCGGACGGCATTCCACGCCCGGTTCGTGGCCCGGGAGAACGTGTCCTTCGACTTCTCGCTCCGGGACAAGGAGGGATTCCAGAACCGGGACGCCGTCCGCTATGACCTCCGGTTGGTCAAGGACGAGGCGCCCCGGGTTGTGATCGCCGAGCCCAGGAGCGACCGCGACGTCCCGGCCGACGCCGTGATCCCGGTGAAGATCGAGCTCGACGATGATTTCGGCCTCCATTCCGCGCGGCTCCTCTACCGGATCTCCGCGGGCGAATCCGAACCGCGCGAGGAGGTGGCCATTCCCCTCTGGTCGGCTGCCGGCACGGATTCCGTCCAGGGGCAGACGCCCTTCGTGAGGCACCAGGAGATCGCTCACGAGTGGAAGCTCGAGCCGCTCAAGCTCCCCGTCGGCTCGGTCATCGCCTTCCACGCCGACGCCCGCGACTTCGACGTCGTGAGCGGCCCGAACCAGGGCAAGAGCCGCGAGCTCCGGATTCGAATCGTCTCCAGGGAGGACGCCTCGCGCCAGTTCGACGACGCCCGCCGCGAGCTCCGCGAGGACATCGCCCGGCTGCTCACGATGCAGAAACAGGCCCTGACCCCGGTGGAGGAAGCGGAGCGGACCCTGGCCAGGACCGACAAGCTCTCCAAGCCCCAACGAGACAACCTGAACAACGCCGGCCTGATCCAGCGCCAGGTCGGGAGCCGGATGAGCAATCGAGACGACGGGCTCGAGCAGAAGCTTCGCCGTCTCCTCCAGGATCAGCGGGACTTCAAGCTCGCCAATCCCGAGGCGGAGCAGCAGTTGGCGGACATGGTCCGCCGACTCGAGACCGTCCGCGGCAAGCACTCGGAGCCCGCGGAACAGGCCCTCAGCCGGGCGAGCAAGAGTCTCGAGCGGGCCGGAGGCGACGCGGCTCCGGAGTCGAAGGAGGCCGTCGCCGAGACACGGCAGGAACCCTCGCCCGACCGTCCGGACGCGGGCGCCCCCCCTCGGGCGGCATCCGTGGCCCCCGAGCGGGCGGAAGCAAAGGGAACAAGCCCGACGCCGAAGGCCGAGCCCTCCGGCAAGGAGGCGAAGAAGGCCGACGGCCAGGCCCCTCGCCCCGAGCCCTCGCCCGGGCCCGACGCGTCGAAGGGCAGGCCCGAAGGCTCGACCAGGGATGAGGCCCGCAAGTCGCTGTCCGACGCCCGGTCGAACCAGAAGTCGATCGCCGACGAGCTCCAGAAGATGCTCGACAGCCTCGGCGAGTTCGAGACCTATCGCGGGGTCGTCAAGGATGCCCAGTCCCTGCTCAAGAAGCAGGAAGAGGCCATGAAGCAGGCCACGGATGCCGCCACGAATCCGGACCTGATGGCCAAGTCCGCCGAGGCGCTCACCCCGGAGCAGAAGGCCGAACTTGCCAACCTGGCCTCCCGGCAGTCCGAGGTGGCCAAGGGGATGCAGGGCTTGCAGGAGAAGATGAACGAGCTCTCCAGGCGGCTGGAGGAGTCCGATCCGCTCGGGGCCTCGGCCATGAAGGAGGCGGCCCGCCAGAGCCAGGCGCAGGGGACGACCGCCAAGATGGGCCAGGCCGCGGAGCAGATCGAGAAGAACCAGATGGGCCAGGCGCGGGCCGGGCAGGAGACCGCGCGCCAGGAGCTCAAGCAGCTCGTCGATGCCCTCCAGAACCGCCGCGAGCGCGAGCTCTCCCGACTCGTGAAGGAGCTCCGCCAGGCCGAATCGGACCTCCGCGACCTGCGGAAACGTCAGGCCCAGAACCTCAAGGCCACCCGCGACGCCCGTAAGAACCCCGACGCCAAGACCCGCCGCGACCAGCTCAAGAAGCTCGCCAAGGAGCAGGAGCAGATCCAGCAGGAGCTCAAGAAGCAGCTCCAGAGGCTCGCCAAGCTGAATGCCCAGCGCGCAGGCAAGGCCGGCGAGAACGCCGCGGAGAAGATGAGCAAGGCCCAGGGCGATCTCGATCAGGACCAGGGCGAGGAGGCGGACAAGGACGAGCAGGAGGCCCTGGCCGACCTGAACGACGCCCAGGATGAGCTCGAGAATACCCGCAAGGCGGCGGAGGAGAAACTGGGCATGGAGCAGCTCGCCCGCATGGGCGATAAGCTCAAGTCGCTCGCCGAGAGGCAGGCCAAGGCGCTCTCGGATGCGGAGAACTACGAGAACCTGCGCAAGCAGCAGGCGGGCAAGCTGACGATGGCCCAGCGGGCCGGGGTGAGAGGACTCGGGCAGGTCCAGTCGGGCCTCAAGGACGAGACCGGCGGTCTCGGCGAACAGCTCGAGGGGGCACCCGTCTTCTCGCTCATCCTCAAGCAGGCCGGCGAAAGCATGGCGACCGCCGCGGAACGCCTCCAGGCGCTCAAGACCGACGAGGAAACGCTGAGGGCCTCGCGGGCCGCGTCTCGCCGCTTCGATCAGTTGCTGGAATCCCTCAAGGCGGACAAGGCCAACGGCGGGCCCGGAGGTGGCGGTGGCGGTGGCGGTGGCGGCGGAGGAGGTGGCCAGGGAGGCGGGCAGGGGGGAGGCGATGGGATCCCCGCGACCGCGCAGCTCAAGATGCTCAGGACGCTCCAGCAGGAGCTCATCGAGCGGACCGAGACCCTGGATGAGACTCGCCGCCGCAACGTGCCGCTCACCCCGGACCAGGCGCGCGAGGCCGATCGTCTGGCGACGGACCAGGGGGCCCTGGCGGACCTCGTCCGCGACATGACCAGGCCCAAACACGACGATGGGGAGGAATGACCATGATCCGTGACCGCCGCCCGATGAGGATGCTCGGGATCCTCGCCGTCGCGCTCGTCGTCCTGTTCTCGCCGGGATTCCCGGCGAGGGCCCAGGAGCCCGCCGCGAAGCCCCGGGATGAAGCCCTCGACGACCTCCTCAAGGACCTCAAGGAGGCCGACCGCAAGGACGCTCCGGCCGAACCGAAGCCCTCGAAGCCCGATCCGTCCCAGGCCAAGGGCAAGGAAGCGCCCAAGGGCAAGCCCGAGGGGGCCGGTGCCGGTGCCGGGGCCAACCCGGGCGGGAAGCCTGCCCCGCCGAAGCCGGCCGGGGAGGAGGTCTCCGGGAAGGACAAGGACATCGACGACCTGCTCGAGAAGCTGGGCGAGACCAAGGACGAACCCGCCCCCGAGGAGCGACAGCCCGGGGGCGGCGGGAAGGGGGGCGAGCCGGGGCCTCCGGGCGGCGGGAAGGGGAAGGACGAGCCCCCGGGACCCGGGGCCGGTGGCCTCGCGGGGAAGGACAGGGAGCTCGACGAGAAGCTCGAGGAATTCGCGGGCATCCGGCGCAAGAAGAAGCGAGATGATTCCGGCGGGAGCGGCCCGACGTCGGAGATCATCAAGCAGATGCGCGAGGTCGAACAGCGACTCGGCAAGCCGGAGACGGGCGGCGAGACCCAGGCCAAGCAGAAGGAAATCGTCAAGAAGATCGAGACGCTGATCGAGCAGATGAAGCAATCCGGGTCGTCGAGCTCGAAGTCGATGCGCATGGTCCAGCAGCAGCAGCCGCAGTCGCAGCCGGGGGGCCAGAAGCCCGGCCAGGAGCCCGGGACGAATCCCGGCGGCGCACCGCTCCAGAAGTCGCTCAAGCCCTCGGATCGCCACGCCATGGCCGGCGGCAAGGACGTCTGGGGGCACCTCCCCGCGGAGCTCCGCCAGGAGATGGACAACGTCTTCAAGGAAGAAGCCCTCTCCACCAAGGTCGACATGATCCGCCGATACTACCTCTCCGTCGCCAAGCAGAAGCTGGTCAGAGGAGAATGAGCCATGGGACCGGGGACTCGATTGGCAGGATGGAAGTCGGCCCCGCGGCCGGCCGCCGGGTGGCGTGTCGCGGCCTTCCTGGCGCTGATGGCCCTGGCGGGGAATGCCGGGGCCCAGCCCAATCCGAAGCCGAAGTCGGTCGGCGGTTTCGGCGAATCGAGGCGTGGTGACGTCCCGGAGGGGACGGCGGAGATCCTGACCCCGGAGGCCGATCGCGCGATCCAGAACGCGCTCGCCTGGCTGGCCAAGGCCCAGAACGCGGACGGGTCGTTCGGCACGGCCACGTACCGCGGCAACATCGCCGTCACCAGCCTGGCCGGCCTCGCCTTCATGTCCGCCGGATCGACCCCGGGCCGGGGACCCTACGGGACCCAGATCGACAAGGCCCTCGCCTACGTCCTGGAGAACACCTCGCCCAGCGGCTTCATCTCGGTCGCCTCCTCGTCGACCCACGGCCCCATGTATTCGCACGGATTCGGCACGCTCTTCCTGGCCGAAGCCTACGGCATGACCCATCGCCCAGAGATCCGAGAGAAGCTCCAGAAGGCGGTCCGCCTGATCATCGACACCCAGAACAACGAGGGGGGGTGGCGCTACCAGCCGGTCCGAAATGACGCGGACATCTCGGTCACCATCTGCCAGATCAACGCGCTGCGGGCCGCGCGGAACGCCGGCCTGTATGTCCCCAAGGAGACGGTCGATGCCTGCATCCGGTACGTCAAGCAGGCCCAGAACGCCGACGGCGGATTCCGATACATGCTCCAGGGGGGGACCAGCGCGTTCCCGCGGTCGGCCGCGGGCGTGGTCGCACTCCAGAGCGCGGGGGAGTACGACAGCAAGGAGATCCGCGACGGGATCTCCTATCTCAGGGGATACATGCGGGAGATCAAGTCCGCCAGCCAGTTCAATCACTACTTCTACGGCCACTACTACGCGGCCCAGGCCCTCTGGATCCGGGGCGGCGAGGAGTGGAACGAGTGGTTCCCGGCCATCCGCAACGAGCTGATCCACCGCCAGTCTCCGGCCGGATTCTGGCCGGACACCATCTGCAACGAGTACGGCACGGCGATGGCCCTGATCATCCTCCAGATCCCCAACAATTACCTACCCATCTTCCAGCGTTGACTTGTGAGGGCGACGTGAGCATGCGTCTCGTTCGCGCGACGAGGTGTTCCCCCGGACGACCCTCGACGATCGGCATGAACCCCCTGCGCGGGGCGGCGATGATCGTCGTCATCGCGCTGATCTCCTGCCGCCTCTCCGGGCCCGCGGCGGCGGCCGCCGACGACCCCTCCGCTCCCAGCCTGGTGGGCGTCGGCGTCGACGGCAAGAAACTCGCAGGGCGTCTGACCGGACTCACCCCGAAGGGGATCGAGCTCTCGTCGGGGGAAGGCGCGGGGAGAGAGATCCCGTACCGCGAGGTCGTCAAGCTGACCCGCGATCCGCTCCCGCCGCCCCAGTCCACCGACGGCTCCCATGTCCTCCTGCCGGGGGGGGACCGAATCATGCGCGTGGTCGTGGGGGCGACCACGGAGACCAGCCTGGACGTGCAGTCGCGATCGTCGCTCGGCAAGATGTCGATCCCGCTCGACACCATCCTGGGGCTGATCCTGGCCTCTCCCGCGGAGCCCGATCCGTTCGACCGGTTGTGGTATCTGGTGCGCGAAGAGCCTCGATCGTCCGAGGTCGTCTGGCTGGCCAACGGCGATCGATTGAGCGGCGGATTCCTCGGGATGGATGACCGCTCGATCCGGATTCAGGTCGACGGCAAGGCCGTGGAGGTCGATCGGACCGGCGTGATCGGGGTCGGATTCGATCCGGCCGTCGTGGGGTATCCGCGGCCGGCGTCCGACTACCTGGAGATCTCCATCGCCGACGGCTCCCGCCTCGGGGTCATCGGTGCCCGACTCGAGAAGGGCCACATCCTCGGCTCGACCCGATTCGGCCAGGCGATCCGGATCCCCGCCTCGGAGTTGGTCCAGATCGTCCCCAGGACGGACCGCGTCGCCTATCTGTCCGAGATCAAGCCCGACAAGGAGAGCTACGTATCCTACGTGGGCCAGACCCGGCCCTACCGGGCGGACCGCACGGCGGAGGGCCGCCGCTTCCAGCTCCAGGGGAAGACGTACGAGCGCGGCATCGGCACCCAGAGTCGGACGTTGCTAGCCTTCAAGCTGAGGCCCGAGGACCGGAGGTTCCAGGCGCTCGTCGGCGTGGATGACTCCGCCGGGCCGCTCGGGAACATCGTCTTCAAGGTCTACGCCGACGGGCAGGTCCGTTTCACATCTCAGCCCATGGCAGCACGTGATGATCCGTGCATCATCGACGTGGATGTCTCCGGGGCGAAAGTGCTCATACTGGCGACCGAGTTCGGCGACCGTGGGGACGTCCGGGACATTGCCGACTGGGTCGAGGCGCGTATTATTCGATGAGGAGGCCGGACGGGGATGAGGTCAACGGCCTGCGGGCGCGGAGGCGTCCACGAGATTCCTCACCGTAACCAACCCACCTGGATCCGTACGCTCGCTCGACCTGCGGCGACCCTCTCCGGAGAATAAGCGAGATGCTCCCCGACGGGGCCATGGAGAATCGTGAACTGAAGCCGCTCCTGGGGCATCTCTGCTCGGCGGTGGGCCACCACGTCATCAATGCCCTGAGCACCGTCGTGAGCCAGGGTGAGATCCTGAGGACGCTGGGGGCGGCCTCGGGATCGGGATCGGGCTCTCTGGAGATTCGCGACCGCGTCGAGACGATCGTCCGGACCGCGCTCGACGCCTCGGCGATCACCCGGAAGCTCATCGAGATCAGCCATGACCTCACCGCGCTCGGCTTCGATCAGCCGATCGTCCCCGTCGAGGAGGTCAGCCTGGATGTCTGGATCGCCAGGTTCATCGACGAGGAGGGGCCGGCCCTCGCTCCCAATGCGGAATGGAAGCTTGATCTGTCGCCTGTGCCCCGGATCCTGACCCAACCGGGCCTGCTCAGGACCATGTTCCGGCTCCTGATCGGGAACTGCGTCGACGCCATGCCGGAGGGGCGCGGGACGATCGCCCTTTCCAGCCGCCCGGCACCCAGGAACTGGCTCGTCGTGGAGCTCCGGGACGACGGCTCCGGGATGGCGCCGGAAGTCATGGAGCACGCCACGGAGCCCTTCTACACGACCCATCCGGAGCGCCGAGGGATCGGCCTCACGATCGCCCGCGGGATCTGGCGACGGCACCGCGGCAGTCTGTCGCTCGAGGGCGAACCGGGGGTCGGCACCACGATCCGCCTGCTCGCCCCTTCCATGGGCGAAGCCTAGCGCTTTGTCGAACACCCAGAATTCGGGTTGCGGGACAGGCAGGAATGCGTTTCCCCCGGGTTCAAATCGAGGCGTGTCGGAGATCTCGGAGGACAGGCATTCTTGCCTGTCCTGCAAGCCGAAAATCAACTTCTGACAAGGTGCTAGCCCGAATACGTGGCGCACGATTGGGGATCAGAGCGCCGGCGTGGCCATACCCATCCTCACCGCGCCACCGCCGGAGTTCCTCGACTACTTGACGGCGACACAAGCGGTCGTCGGGGCCGAGATCGGGAAGCTGGCACGGACCGTGGTCCCCTCGCCTTCGAAGGACGAGATCTCGATCCGACCTCCCAGTCGCTCCGTGAGCTCGCGGCAGATCGTGAGGCCCAGGCCGTTGCCTTCGATCCGAGAATGTTCATCCCGGGCCAGGCGATAGAACGGATCGAAGACGCGGATCAGGGAGTCTTCCGGGATGCCGGGACCGTCGTCCGAGACGCTGACGAGCCAATCCTCGCCGCGGAGCGTGCCCCTGACCTCGACATGGCCGCCGGCGGGCGTGTACTTGATGGCGTTGGAGGCGAGATTGCCGAAGATCCTCTGGCAGAGCGAGGCATCGGTGGCGACGGAGGCGTCCGGAGACGTCACGACGGCCGACCAGGTCAGGCCCTTGCCGCGGGCCTCGTCGCGGAACTGCCGGTCGATCTCGGCGACGATCGCCCCGAGCGAGAAGGTCCCCATCGACGGGGCGCGGGCGCCGTTGATGAGCGAGGCATAGTCGAGATAACCGCGCGCCAGCCGGAGCATGTCGTCGCAGAGTGAGAGCATGTTCACGAGATGGACGCGTTGCTCGGGGGACGCCTGGAACTTGGAATCGTCCATCAGCAGGTCGAAGCCCGAGCGGAGCGAGACCAGGGGACGGCAGAGCTCGTGGCTGAGGCTCGAGAGGAGCGAACGGAGCTCATCCTTGTCGAGGGCGGAGGGATCGGCGGTCGGGATCGAGGTGCCCGCTCGCGTCGGATCTCGGTGCACGTCCATGGCGTATTCGTCGGTCCTCCAAATCCGGGGACGCCTCGAGCCGGCTCCGGGGGCGGCCAAGACGTCCGATCGTGATCCCAGGTCGGCTCGGCCCGGAGGCCCGGCCCCTCAGGACACGATGATCTGGTTGGCGAGGAGGGGATGGCCGTCGGTCAGGTCGAGGACGGCCTGATGGGCAAGCTGCTTGACATGGTAGGTCCGCGATCGGCCCTGGAGGACGATCCGGTCCTCCGAGTAGGAAACATGGAGGTCGCGAATTCGGCCGTTGGCGACGCGGTTCACGTGGCCTTCGATGTAGCGCGCGACATCCAGCGGCCCCCAGCCGGCAAGGCGAGCCGCTTCCGAGGTGGCAAGGTGTAGGGGCATGCGAAGCTCCCGCGAAGATCGGATTGATCGGGTCGGAAACTCACGCGGATGCCGGAGCGGACTGGGAGGTCGGATGAGTCTCGGCAACGGACCGGTTGTTGGGTACGGGGATGCCGCACGAGGCATCCTCGATCCATCCTTGTTCCCAATCTTCGGCGGCGTACGCCACTCCGTCCGGGAGGGCCGTCGAGCCGGAGGCATCGATGCGACCCGCCGGAACAGAGCAAACGTCAGCCTACACTCGCGAGATCGCCGATGTCAAACGCTATTCCTCGGTCGGCAGGTCCGAGCCGGGCCGACGGAGCGGCCGGGGGGTGACGGTCCCCGTTTGCGGGGCCTCGAGGAGCTCGTCGGTCTGGATGATCGACTCGGCGAGCTTGGCCATGGGGATTCGCCGGTCCTGGCTCTGACGCTGGAGCAGGCGGAACGCCTCGTTCTCGTTGAGGTGGCGGCGGGACATGAGGATCCCCTTCGCCCTTTCGATCAGCTTTCGCTCACGCAGGGTCATCTTGAGGTGATCGACGTTTTCCTGGAGCGCCTGGATCTCCCGGGCCCGTGCGACCGCGACCTCGATGGCCGCGTGCAGCCCCTGGTTGGTCATGGGCTTCAGCAGGTAGGAGACCACGCCGTCCTCGACGGCCTGATCGATCAGGTTGGGGTGGCCGTGGGCCGTGATGATGATGACCGGCGTGCCCGGATCCTCGGCGATCTGCCGCGCCGCGGCCAGGCCGTCCATCCCGGGCATTTCGATGTCGAGGAACACGGCATCCGGGAGCGCCCTCCGGCACATCTCGACGGCCCTCTGCCCGTCGTTCACCACCGCAACGACGTCATAGCCGAGCGACTCCAGTTGATCCTGGAGGCCCGCCGCGACGGATTTCTCGTCGTCCGCGATCACAAATCGATAGGAGCGTGGCATCGCCGTGGTCCCTTCCTCTTGCAACTTCGATCGGCCGCCGCGTGCGCCCGCCTGCTTCGGCGAAGGACGGGACGGCCTTGGTCCTCGCCGTCCCCCCTCGTCACTGCGAGATCATGTTCGATCAACCGTGGGCCAGGGGTCAAGCGATACCTTGACACCCGCCCGAGGCCCGGTCAGAATCCCACCTCGACCAGCCTACTTCAATTCGCATTCCAATCCTCAGCAAATTAGACGAATTCCCGATCCTTCTTTCGACAGGGGTCCGATCTCCTTGGCCCGAATTATCACCGAACCGCTCACGGTCGAGCAACTCAGCGTCGGCGATGAATGGCAAAGCCCCGGTCGCACGGTCACGGAAACGGACGTGGTGATCTTCGCCGGCCTCTCGGGAGATTACAACGCCCTCCACTGCAATCATATCGAGGCGGGGAAGGGGCCATTCGGCCGCCGGGTCGCCCACGGGCTGCTCGGCATGGCGATCGCCACCGGCCTCGCCAGCCAGGCCCCCCGGGTGCAGACCCTCGCCTTCCTCGGGATCCAGGACTGGCGATTCTTGCTCCCCGTCCATTTCGGCGACACCATCCTCGTCGTCTCGCGAGTCGCCGGGATCGAGATCCAGGCCCGGGGGCGACGGGGCATCGTCACCTGGAACCGGCAGGTCCTCAACCAGGAAGGCAAGGTCGTCCAGGAAGGCCAAACCCGGACCCTCGTCAAGGGCAAGGAACGCCCCCGTGCCTCCGAGGGCGACGAGGCGAACCGACCCGGTTAGGTCCCCGGCGGCCCGCCCTCCTTCATCGCCCGGCCCCGGCCCCGTGCCCGTCCGGCGGCGAGCCCGGCGCCCTCTCGGCCGTCACCGGACGCGGCCCCGAGGACGAGGGCGAATCGGAGCCGGATGGCCGCGGGCCACCACCGAGGGTCCGACGGATGAAGTCGACCTGGAGCCGGTTGTAGTGCGGGCTGAAGATCCCGTGGCGGGAGCCCGGATAGATCATCAGCTCGAAGTCCTTGTTCGCCGCCTGAAGGGCCTCGATCAGGCGGAGCGAGTTTCGCACCGAGACATTGTCGTCCACCACGCCGTGGATGATGAGCAGCTTGCCGTGGAGGTTCCGGGCGGCCTTGACCACGGAGCTTTTGTCGTAGCCATCCGGGTTGTCCTGCGGCAGGCCCATGAACCGCTCGGTGTAGATCGAGTCGTAATCATGCCAGTCCGTGACCGGTGCACCGGCGATGCCGGCCGCGAACAGGTCGGAATGGGTCATGGCGTAGGACGTCATGTAACCGCCGTAGCTGTGCCCCGCCATGCCGATCCGGGCGCCGTCGACGTAGGGGCGTTGCTTGAGCCAGGCGATCGCCTCCTTGATGTCCTCCAGCTCCCGGACGCCGAGCTGTCGGTAGGCCTTCCAGGCCGACGTGGCCCCCTTGCCGCTGGCGCTGCGGGGATCCGCGTGGAAGACGATGAAACCCTCCGTGGCGAGCGCCTGGTCCCACATCCGGCCGCCGAGCCAACCGTCGGTGACCATCGGGGTGTGGGGCCCGCCGTAGGTCATGAACCAGACCGGGTACGTCTTCGAGGGGTCGAGGTCGGGGGGCAGCGTGAGCAACCCCTCCAGGACCGCCCCGTCCTTCGTCTTGACCTGGATCCGCTCGCGGGGGGCGAATCGGAACTCCTTGAGCCGATGCGCCGGATCGTTGTCGACGACCCGGACCAGGTCGCCCGCGACGGAATGAAGCCGAACCTTGGACGGGGTCTCCAGGTTCGACCAGGTATCGACGAACAGGTTGCCGTCGGGGCTGACGGATACCGTATGGCTCCCGGCGCCCGGCGTCAGCCTCTCGATCGGGCCGTCCAGCGTCTTGCGGTAGAGGTTCAGCGAGGTCGGGCTGTCCTTCGTGGCCGTGAAATAGATCCAGTCGGTGCGAGGGTTCGTCTCGATCAGCGAGCGGACCTCCCACTCGCCCGAGGTGACCTGACGCCGGCACGTCCCGTCCGCCGCGTACTGGTACAGGTGCTTCCAGCCGTCGCGTTCGCTCTGCCAAAGGAACGAGCCGTCGCCGAGGAACGAGAGCGGCTCGGGGTCGGCGATCCAGGCCTTCGTCGCGTCCCGGAAGAGTCGCGTCGGCTTCGGTGCGGGGTCGCCCGCCGGGACCTTGACCAGGTCGAGCCAGGTCTGGATCCGATCCTGTATGCACGCGTAGTACGCGCCGCCGTCGGGCCACCAGCCGACGCGGCTGATCAGGAAGGCATCGCTCGAGTATCCCGAGAGGTCCGCCCAGCGAACCGCGCCGCCGAGGGCGTCGACCACGCCCAGGCGGACCTTGGGATTCGGCTCGCCGGAGCGAGGGTAGCGGTTCTGCTCCACCTTCCGGGGGCTGTACGTGTCGTTGATCATCGTCAGCGTGCCGACCGGGGTATCGTCGTACTCCATGAGGGCGATCCGCTTCGAGTCCGGGCTCCACCAGAAGCCGGGCCATCGACGGTTGTAGATCTCCTCGAAGTACACCCAGTCGGCGATGCCATGCCGGACCAGGTCGCTCCCGCCCGTCGTCAGGGCACGCTCCTTCGGGTTGTCCACGTCCACGACGTAGAGGTCGAAGCCGCGGATGAAGGCCACGGATCGGCCGTCGGGGCTGAACTCGGCGTATTCCTCCTTACCGGGCTGGTCGGTCAGCCGGACGGCCGTCTTGCCGTCGAGCGTCGCATAGTAGAGGTCGTCCTTGTGCTCGAAGAGGAAGCCGCGGTGGCCCGAGTCCATGTCGAACGACGGATTACGTCCGGCGTCGACGGAGGTCCCGCGTGCGATCCCCCGGGCGGTTTCCTCGTCGATCCCGGGGAGCTTCATCAGCGACGTCACCAGGGCCGCGTCGTCGACGAAGGGTCGCGAGCGGCCCGTCGAGGCCTCCACCACGTGCTGCCGTCCGTCGCGATACTGGAGCCAGTGCGTGCGGTCCAGCCAGGTGACCGAGACCGGCGACCCGGAGAGCGTGCCGGCCCCGCGAGTCCCCCGGGACATCTCGAACGTGATGGGCTGATTCCGCTTCCGCTTCTCCGGCGGCGGCTCGGGCGTCGTCACCGTGATGGGAGCCGATTGGGGGAGCCGGACGACGGGGAAGTCCTGTCCCGCCTTGAGGCCGTCGAAGAATTTCCAGGTACCCAGGCCGTCCTCGGACCGGGGCTCCAGCAGATAGACCGCGAGGTTGCCCAGGGGCTGACGAGTCCGGACGAGGAAGCTCCCGGCCGGCACCCGCCGGCTCTCCTTCCGCGGCGTGACCTTGAGCTCGACCACGTCGAGCCTGTCCCAACCGTTGGCACCCGGCTTGGACACGTCGTCCACGCGATAGGTCTCGACGTCGAGCTCGATGTCCTCCCGCAGCTCCTGGATCTCGAGCCCGTGCCGCTGGAGCGTGGCCAGGGCCTCCGGGTATCCCGGCAGCAGGACGTACGCGTAGGGCTTGACCACGCTCTCCGTCGGGGCGAAGTCGTGGTAGATGGGGATGGCGTAGTCCTTCGGCTTGTCGGTCTTCACTCGTCGGCCGTCGTCGGTCCGCTCCTCGAAGCCGAGGATCGGCCTGGGATTCGGGAGCGGCCTGGCCTCGGAGCGGATCGCCACGGCCTCGGGGCGATTCGAGCCCGATCCCAGGCGGCGGTCCGCCGCGCGGATGAGCTGGAGGATCTCGTCCTTGCTGGCCGCGGCCTTTTCGAGGCAGGCGCGGACGAAGTCGCGGGTGGCGAGGACGCGATCCTTGTAGGGGGCGTAAGCGTACGCCTCGGAGAGCACCGAAAGCCGATTCCGAAGCCCGGCGTAGGTCACGCCGTAGCGCGCCTCGGCGCCGTAGCTGGTCCACTTCGTCCGGCCGCGATCGAAGTTCCCATAGTAATAGGCGTGGAGTCCCGACTTCTTCTCGAACGCCTCGGAGACCTGGGGCAGGAACTTGTCGCGGCTGTAGGCGATGACCGACGGATCGCCGGCCGGGTTCCTGGGCCCCTCAAAGGTGATCGTGAACCGGTGATAGGACCCGTTCGTGGTGTGCGTGTCGATGAAAAGCTGAGGCTTCCAGGTGTTGAAGAACTCGACGAGGGCCCGCGTCTCCGGGGCCTGGAGCTTGACGAAGTCGCGGTTGAGGTCCAGTCCCCGCGCGTTGGCTCGCTGCCCCATCCCTTCCTCGGGGCCGACCTGTCCGGGGCGATTGTCCTTCGAGACCCGCTCGTTGCCGTCGGCGTTGTAGATGGGGGCGAAGGCGATGATCAGGTTCTTCAGGAGCGGGTGGTGGGGCGTCTCGAGGATCTCGCGGGCGAGCATCGGGAGGGCTTCCTTGCCGCAGACCTCGCCGCCGTGGATGTTGCCGATCGCCAGGACCACGAGCTTGCCGGACCGCTCCGCCTCGACGGCCGTTTTCACGGGCGGATCCGCCAGGATGAGGAGCGGCAGGCTGCGACCCTCGGCGGATCGACCCAGCTCGGTCAGGTGGGCCGCCTCGGGGTGCCGCTTCGCCAGCGCCTCGCAGAGTGCCACGACTTCCCCGTGTCGGGCGGTCGCGCGATAGCCGCTCCGCTCGGCGACGGTCTGGAGGGAATCGACTTCAGGCGGTGAATCTGCGACGATGGAGAGGACGACGAGCGCGAGTCCGATCGAAGAGAACATGTAGACCCCTCCACCCAAGCCAGGCCGCGATGACCAGCCACGTAGCGAGTCGAATTCGTCAGTTCGGCCCAACCAGACTAATCGACATGGCCCGCGATTGCGAGCGTAGCAGGGCACGGATCGGCGTCGATCATGACCGTTGAACCCGGCCCTCCCCGACCCGCCGTCTGGATGATCGCCGCGGCCTTCTGCTTCGCGACAATGGGGGCGCTCACGCACGGGGTGGCCCCCCGCTGCGATTGGCTGCTCGTCGCGCTGGTGCGGATCATCTGCTCGTTCACCATGTCGGCCTCGATGGCGATCCTCGCCGGTCAGAGGCTGGTCTTCCTCAAGCCCAGGACCCTCTGGCTGCGTAGCACCGCGGGCACCGTCAGCCTGATCTGCACGTTCTACGCCCTGTCGAGACTCCCGGTCGCCGACGTGCTCACGCTCACGAACATGTATCCGCTTTGGATCGTCCTGATGTCGATGGCAGGGACGCCTCGCCGGGAGATCCTCCTCGACCTGGCATGCGTGGTGAGCGGGATCGCGGGCGTGGCCCTCATCCAGCAGCCGCACGTCTCGGCCGCGGCCAACGGCGCGGTGCCCGTGGCCCTGGTCGCCTCGG
Organism: Aquisphaera insulae; assembly: GCF_011064615.1. Classification (GTDB taxonomy): domain Bacteria; phylum Planctomycetota; class Planctomycetia; order Isosphaerales; family Isosphaeraceae; genus Aquisphaera; species Aquisphaera insulae. The sequence continues at coordinate 106,508 of NZ_JAALJH010000005.1, forward strand.
TCACGACCGCCATCGCGATGATGGGCCTCCACCGGCTTCGGCAGGTGGATCCCCGGGCGGTCGTCGCCCATTTCTCCGGGCTGGCGAGCCTGGTCCTGCTGGCCTGGGCTCCCTTCCACGGCAAGCTCTCCGGCCTCCTCGACGTGGACCCGCTCACGGCGCTGATGCTCCTGGGAGTCGGGGTCTCGGGGACCGTCGGCCAGATCTTCCTGACCATGGCCTACGCGGCGGGCGTCCCTTCACGAGTGGCCGTACTGAGCTTGACGCAGGTCGTCTTCGGCATGATGTTCGACATCGTGATCGACGGCCGAGTCCTCGGACCCGTCACTCTCGCCGGCTTCTTCCTCGTGCTGGGTCCCACGGCCTGGATCACCGTCCGAAGGGGCCGGATCCGGGAGGAGCGGACCGACCCGACAGGATAGGGAGCCTCGCATCGTGAGACGCTTCGACCAGAGCCCGGAGTTCCGGAAGTTGCTCGATGGAGAGTCCCGTCCGTCGCTGGCCCGCATCGCCCTCGAGATCGCTGGAGACGCCTATCCCGGGCTCGACATCGAGGCCTATCTCGCGCGGATCGACGGGCTCGCCGACCGGATCCGGCCCCGATGCGAACCGGGGGCCAGGCCCAGGAAGCTGCTCGGCCAGGTCAACTGGGCGATGTTCACGGAAGACGCCTACCGGGCCAATCAGGAGAACTACTTCGACCCCAGGAACAGCTACCTCAACGAGGTCATGGATCGGAAGCTGGGCATCCCGATCTCCCTGTCGATCCTCTATGCCAGCCTCGCGGAACGGCTCGGCGTGCGACTGGACGGCGTCAATTTCCCGGCCCATTTCATGCTCCGCCATGGCGACGGGGAAGGGGCCTTTTTCATCGACTGCTTCCAGGGGGGCGAATTCCTCGATCGGGACGGCTGCCTCCGCAGGCTGGAGGACCGGACGCGAACTCCGGTCGTGCTGACGGAGGAGGGCTTCGCTCCGTGCAGTCCGCGGGTCACCATCGCCCGGATGCTTCAGAATCTCAAGGCCATCTACCTGGGTACGAGCGACTACGCCTCGTCGCTCCCGGTGCAGCGACGACTCGCCGCGCTCGATGACGAGAGCTTCATCGAGCACCGGGACCTTGGGGTGATCTGCATCCACGTCGACCGTCCGGGAGAGGCGATCGACCCGCTCCAGGCATACCTGAACGCCAATCCGGCGGCGGAGGACTTTGAAGACGTCGCCGCCCTGCTGAGCGTCGCCAGGCGGGTGATCGCCGGGTGGAATTGACTCGAAATCGGCACGAACCCGGATCGCGGTTGATTTCTCCTCAAGTCGGACCGCGGATCTCGCCGATGCAGATCGAGTAGTGCCGTCGCTGACGCGCCGAGAGTGCATCCACGGATTACGACCACCCAGAGTGAACCAGGCGCGCGATCGTGACAGGCGATCAGGATGATCGCCCGCACGGATCTCAAGAAATCGCCGAGCGACCGGCACGACGAGGAGGTGTTTTCATCCATGCGCCTTCAGCCGGGCTTATACTGCCTTCTCGTCTTCGCGGCCATGACCTGCGGATGCTCCCAGATGGGAGGACTTCGGACCGGGCCCGATGACGGTTTCCACACGGTCGCCTCGGTGGGCGAGAAGCCCGTCCCGATCCGTGAAGGGACGATCGACTCCGCGGTTCGAGTCGGAGAATCCGAGCCAATCGTGGCCACACGTAGCACGCCGCGAATCTCTGGCCGCGTGTACGACGAGCAGGGGAGGCCGGTGCCGGACGCGGTCGTGCGGCTCGCGGTCGGCGGCGAGGCGGGCGGCAAGGCCGTGACGGCCACCACGGACCGATCCGGGGCCTTCACGCTCCGGGGAGTCCGCGCCGGCTCGAGCTACACCGTGGTCGCCAAATCGGAGGACGATCGCGGCCAGGCCCGGTCGGGACGGGCCGAGGTCCAGGCGCCTCAGTCCAACGTCCGGATCACGCTGAAGGGCCCGTCCGGCGATCAGGGGGCCACAGGGAGGACCGTCAGGCCGGCTCGTCCGAGCATCGCTCCCGCGTCGAACGTGGAGGAATCGGAGCAGGAGGACGAGGCCGACGAGGTCCAACCGAAGTCGTCGTCCCCTCGGACCAGCCGCGAGGACCTGGACGCCCCGGCGCCGGAGGCGGAGGCCGTGAAGCCCGGGAAGAAACCGCGCAGCTCGCCGCGCCTCTCCATTCCCAGCGACGTCGAGTCCGGCCCGAGCGACGCCGGGGCGGGCCGCGAGGGCGACGACGTGAATCCGCTGCCTCCGGCCCTGGACCCGCGCGATCGAACCTCGGATGCGGCCGGTTCAGTGACCAACCGGCAGGACGAGTCCGTGGAGCTGGCCGGCCATCTCGTCGCGGAGAGCCGCAACGAGAAGCAGGTCGTGAGCAGCTTCGCGGCCGAGCCGGACTGGAACGCCGGCCGAGCCGAGCCATCCACTCCGGACGGGCCGAATCCTCATCCGCTTCCGCGCGAGCTCGTCGCCGACCAGGGCGCCCCGGCGCAGGTATCGCCGGCGCCCGTTCCCGCTCGCGAGCTGCTTGCCCAGGCGCCGGGTGTCGGTCCCAGGAGGAGCACGATCAGGCGGGCGGGGCCGCTCCCGTCGATCGCCGCCCCGCCGGCGGAGGAGTCGGAGGTGGTCGCCAGCCTCCCCCCCCGCCCCTCGCGGTCCGCTTCGGACGCGGTGACCAGCTCACGCCCCACGTGGGGAGAGATCTCGCTCCGGAAGCAGGCCATACCGCTCGACGAGACGCTGCTCCGGACCGCCGGAACGCCCCGGCCGACGGCGAGTGCACCGAGTCGGCCCGTCACGCCGGTGGCCGCGGCGGCGCGTCCGGCTCCGAAGGGAGTCTCGTGCGATTTCGACCCGACCGAGAATCGGCTCCGAGACTTCTGTCTCCCGGACCTCCAGGGGCGGATGGTATCGCTCCGCGACTTCGATGCGGATCTCATCCTCCTCGACTTCTGGGGGACGACCTGCAAGCCCTGCTTCACGGCGATCCCACACCTGAACGACATCCAGAAGGTCCTCGGAGGGAAGCGGGTGCAGGTGATCGGCATCGCCTGCGAGGGGACGCCCGCCAAGGTCCGCGCCGCCAAGGTCGCCGAGGCGGCACAACGCCTCAAGATCGGCTACCCGGTGCTGGTCACGACCATGGACGGCTCGTGCCCGGTCCAGGAGGCCCTCGACGTGCATTACATGCCGACGATGATCCTCGTCGATCGCCAGGGTCGGATCATTCGCAGAGAGCAGGGGGCCAACGAGCAGTCCCTCGCCCGCATGGATCGCTTCATCTACCGGAGCCTCGGCCTCCCGGTCCCCTGGAACCTGGACGGGCCGGACAAGCAGCTCGTCGGGCCCGCGTCGCAGCCGTCGCGGTGATCGGTGGGTGTCTTCCCACGGCCCCGACCTCAGGACAGCCCCGTGATCCGCCCCTCCGCGTCGACGTCGATCCGCTCGGCGGCGGGCCGCTCGGGGAGGCCCGGCATCCGCACGAGCTCGCCCGTCAGGGCCACCAGGAAGCCGGCGCCGGCGGCGATCTCGATGTCCCGGACGTGGACGGTGAACCCCTTGGGACGGCCCCTGAGCTTGGGATTGTCCGAGAGCGAGTCCTGCGTCTTGGCCATGCAGATCGGCAGGTTGCCGTAGCCCAGCTTCTGGGCCTTCTTCAGCTTCGACTCGGCCATCTGCTGGATGCTCACCCCGGCCGCACCATACATGACGCGGCTGATCTCCTCGATCTTCTTCTCCGCGGGCCAGTCGAGCTCGTAGACGCTCTTGAGAGGTACCTCCGGGGCGCTCGCCGCCGCGACCACCTTCTCCGCGAGCTCGATCGCGCCGCCACCCCCCTCGCCGAAGATGTTCGCCGTGGCGCAGGCGACGCCGCGATCGTGGCAGTATGCGTGGACCACCGCGAGCTCGTCCGCGGTGTCGGTCCCGAACTGGTTGATCGCGACCACGATCGGCTTGCCGAAGAAGCTGGCGCTGTCGAGATGCGCCGCCAGGTTCACGAGCCCGCGCTCGACGGCCTCGGGATTCGGCTCGCTCGTCGAGGCGAGCGCCACGCCGCCGTGCATCTTGAGGGCCCGGATCGTGGCCACGATCACGACGGCGGCCGGGTTGAGCCCCGCCGTCCGGCACTTGAGGTCGAAGAACTTCTCGCCCCCCAGGTCAAAGGCGAAGCCCGCCTCGGTGACCGCGTAGTCCGCCAGGCCGAGCGCCATCTTGGTGGCGACGACCGAATTGCAGCCGTGGGCGATGTTCGCGAACGGGCCGCCGTGGACGAACGCCGGCACCGATTCGGTCGACTGGACCAGGTTCGGCAGGATCGCCTCGTTGAGGATCGCGGCCATGGAGCCGACCACCCGGAGATCCTTGGCGTGGATGGGCTCGCCCCCCTTTGTGTAGCCGATCAGGATCCGGTCGAGCCGCCGCCGGAGGTCCTCTCGGGAGTCGGCCAGGCAGAGGATCGCCATCACCTCACTGGCGGCGGTGATGTCGAAACCGCTCTCACGCGGGATCCCCTGGGCCCGGCCGCCCAGGCCGAGGACGATCTGACGCAGGGCCCGATCGTTCATGTCGAGCACCCGCTTCCACATCACCTTGGTCGGGTCGATCTCGGTGTCGCGGAAGTGGATCCGGTTGTCGATCGCCGCCGCGAGCAGGTTGTGGGCCGCGGTGATCGCGTGGAAGTCCCCCGTGAACTGGAGGTTGATGGTGTTCGACGGCTCGACCCGGCTGGCGCCGCCGCCGGTGGCCCCCCCCTTGCGGCCGAAGACCGGGCCCATCGAGGGCTGCCGGAGCGCCAGCGCGACCCGCTTGCCGATCCGCCGCAGCCCCTGCGCCAGGCCGATCGACGTGGTGGTCTTCCCCTCGCCGGCCGGCGTCGGCGTGATCGCCGAGACCAGGATGAGCTTGCCGGGCTTTCGTCCCACGGCCGCCGCCGCCTCGAGCCGGACCTTCGCCTTGTCGCGGCCGTAGGGCTCGAGGAAGCTCTCGGAGAGGTCCAGGTCGCGGGCCACGTCCCCGATCGGCCGGAGTCCGTGTTCGACGTTGCGAGCCATGTGCGGGGCATCCTCAGGGGGTGGAATGAGGGTCGGAATCCGGTCGGTCGACGGGATCGACCCACTGATCGAAGTGGATCCAGAGCGTCCGGGAATACTGCCAGAACCAGGGGATGAGCGGCACGCAGAGCACCCACGCCAGGAGGACCAGCCGGAAGAGCGACCAGTCCCGCAGGAACAGGTACTCGATCCCGGTCAGGAGCGTGATGAACGGCACCGCCAGAGCATAGCTGACGTACATGGCGCCGGTGAAGTACCCCGGCTGGCCGCGATCGAAGTCGTGGCCGCAACCGGGACAATTCTCGTGCATCGACAACGGCCCGGCGAAGATCCGGTGCCCGCAGAACGGGCAGCCTCGACGGAGGAGGGTCGGTAAGTCGAAGAGATATCTCATCGCCGCCGCCTGGCGTGGGGCCCGCGGAACCCGCGGTCCACCGGATCGACCGAGTGGTCCAGGTGGATCCAGAACGTCCGCGAGAACTGCCAGATCCAGGGCGTCAGCGAGAGGCAGAGGCAGCCCGCCGCCGCCGTCGCCGCCATCAGCGACCAGTTCGGAAAGATCCAATGGACCAGCGCCAGGAGAAAGACCACGAGCGGGAAGCAAATCACCGATCCCAGCGACATGGCCCCGGTGAAGTAACCCGCCTCCCCCCGGTCGAACAGGAAGCGGCAGCCGTGGCAGTTCACGGGCATGGAGAGCAAGCCCGAGAACATGCACCGGCCGCATCGCGGGCAGCCGCGTCGGAGCAGCGTTCGGGTCCTGAGGACGTGCTTCTTCACGCGCCGTGACCTACTTCAGGTAATGAGCCAGCCAGTCGTGGACCTCTCTCCACCAGACGATGCGGTTCTGCGGCTTGGCGATCCAGTGCCCCTCGTCGGGGAACCAGACGTAACGGCTCGGCACGCCCAGCCGCTGGAGGCAGGTGAACATCCCCAGTCCCTGGGCGTCCGGGACCCGGAAGTCGAGCGCCCCGTGGATCACCAGGGTCGGCGTCCGGAAGTTGCGGGCGTAGGTGCTCGGCGACCGTTCCCGGTAATGCTCCGCCCGGTCCCACGGGAAGCCGCCGTATTCCCACTCGGGGAACCAGAGCTCCTCCGTCGTCCCGTACATGCTCACCAGGTCGAAGACGCCGGCGTGGCTGATCAGGGCCTTGAACCGGTCGGTGTGCCCGCAGATCCAATTGACCATGAATCCGCCGTAAGAGCCCCCGGCCGCGGCGACCTTCGTCCGGTCCAGGAACGGGTAATGTTCCAGCGCGTGATCGAGCCCCTTCATGAGGTCCTCGTAGACCTTGCCGGTCCAGTCCCGGCTGATCTGGTCGGTGAACCTCTGGCCGAAGCCGGTCGATCCGCGTGGGTTGATGGCAACGACGACGTAGCCCGGAGCGGCGAAGGACTGGTAGTTCCATCGGCCGTGCCACTCGTCGTGCCAGGCCCCCTGGGGACCGCCGTGGATCAGGAAGACGACCGGGTAGTTCTTCTTGGGATCGAATCCGGGGGGGCGGATGAGCCAGCCCTGGACCTTGTCGCGATCGGCCCCCTCGAACGTGAACGACTCCGCGGCCGGCAGGTCGAGCTGCGAGACGAGCGCGGCGTTGTGCGACGTCAGGGCAGAGGCCTTGGGCTTGCCCTCCTCGAAGAGGTAGACCTCGGCGGGCACGTTCGCCGCATGATGGATGAAGGCCATCCGGGTCGCCTCGGGGCCGATCGAGAGGGAGTTGCTCACCCCACCGGTCACCGGCCGGCCCGTCATCCGGTCCCGGCTCTCGGCCGGCTCGCGGAGGCGGAAGACGACCACGGGCTCGGTCCCCTGGCTGTCGATCACGGCCGCGATCGAGGTGGCGTTCCTCCACGCGTACGACTGCACGGATCGGTCCAGGTACGAGCTGACGTCCAGGGTCTCGCTGCCGTCGCGCTTCCAGGCCTTCAGGACCCAGAGGTCGGCCTCGAAGCCGGCCCTCGCCTGGCTGACGAACGAGAGCCAGAGGCCGTCCGGAGAGTACGCCGGCTGGGCGTCGGCGCCCGGGTTCGAGGCCGTCACGTTCTTCGGCTCGCCGCCGTCCGCGGGGATCACCCAGATGTCGCTGTTGGTCGACCAGGCGCCGTCCTTGAGGGGCTCGGCCGTGAAGGCCAGCTCCTTGCCGTCGGGCGACCAGGCGTAGCCCTCGGAGCCGCCGAACGGGCCGGGGGGCGTGTTGACCTCGAGCTTGGGGGTCAGGTCGCGCGCGACGCCGGTCGCCGCGTCGGCGACGAAGAGATGGCTCCGTTTCCCTTCGTCCCAGGCGTTCCAGTGGCGGATCATCAGGCGGTCATAGGTCCGGACCTTGCTCTTGGCCTCGCCCTTCTCCTTGTCCTTGGCGGCGGTCTGCTCGGGCGAGAGCCCGGGGAAGACCTCGGCCGTGAAGGCGATGCGGTCCCCCTTCGGCGACCAGATCGGGCCGGAGACGTCGATCGGCAGCTTCGTCAGTTGCCGGGCCTCGCCGCCGTCGGCCACCGGCAGCAGCCAGACCTGCGACGAGCCCCCCCGGCCGGAGACGAACGCGATCGTCTTGCCGTCGGGGCTCCATCGCGGCTGGTTGTTCGTCCCCGGCGACGTCGTCAGTTGCCGGGGCTCGCCCCCCGCCGCGGGCACCAGCCAGAGGCTGCTGTTGGTCTTGTCCGTCGCCCGGTCGAGCTCGGAGACGACGTAGACCACGGAGTCGCCGTCCGGCGAGATCTGGGGATCGGCGACCCCCTTGACGGCGAGCAGGTCGTCGATGGTCAGGGGCCGGCCTCCAGCCATGGCGAATCCTTGGGCAAGGGTGATGATCAGCGCGACCGTCAGGGATGACGTGAGACGCACGATCGATCCGCATCGATCCATTTGCATGAAATCAGATCCTCACGAACGGTGAAAGACCATGGTGGGGTCAGACGCCGGGCATGGCACGTTTCAGGGGCCTGAGCAGGACCAGGAGGACGACCGACATCCCGAGTGCGCAGAGGCAGCAGAGCAGCCAGAAGGACGAGTGATACCAGGGATCCCAGAACATCCCGATGGCCGTCAGCTTGTTGCCGATCGCGGTGGCGACGAACCAGCCCCCCATCATCAGCCCGCGCATCCGGACCGGGGCCACCTTGGAGACGAGCGAGAGGCCCATCGGGCTGAGCATCAGCTCGCCCAGCGAGATGACCATGTAGGCGGAGATGAGCCAGGCCGGAGAGACGCGATGCTGCTCCACCAGGAAGCCCCCCTTGGCGTCCCTCAGCAAATTGCCCGCCTGGTCGGTCAGGAAGGTCTGGTCGCCGCCCAGCTTCGCCGCGATGTAGAGGATGAAGAATGCCAGGCTCGTCAGCAGCATGCCGAAGAGCATCTTCACGGGGGTCGACGGCTCCAGGCCCCGACGGTTCAGCCAGCCCCAGAAGGCGACCAGCGGGAGCGTGAGGGTCACGATCCAGAACGCGTTGATGGAATTCGAGACCACGCCGGAGACCTTCCAGTCCGTGTTCTCGTCGGCCCAGTAGGTCATCGTGCTCCCGTTTTGATGGAAGACCATCCAGAAGACGATCACGATGCCGTAGACGGTGATCAGGGCAAGGATCCGGTTCTTCTCCGGGACCTTGTCGAGCTCGGAAACCTCCGACACCGGGGCGAGGTCCTCCGAGAGGGCCATCTCCGCCGACGGCCGATCTGGTGCCGAGTGATGCCGCTCCACGATCGCGAGCTTCTTGTAGAGGACCGCGAACAGGATCGTGCCGATGGTCATCCCGATGGCCGCGGCGTTGAAGGCCGCGAGGAACGCGCTCCGCAAGGCCGCGGCCTGGGCCGGATCGGTCAGCGGCCCCTTCTTGGCCAGCTCCAGCACCTCGTTCCCGGCGATCGTCTGCAAGAGGACCTCGGCCACGATCGGGGCGAGCAGGGCCCCGACGTTGATCCCCATGTAGAAGATGTTGTAGGCCGAGTCCTTCAACCGGCTCCCCGCCGGGTAGAGGTTGCCGACCATGGTCGAGATGTTCGGCTTGAAGAAGCCGTTGCCCGCGAAGATCAGCGCCAGCGCGGGATAATAGGTCTCGATGGCCCCTCGGCCCAGGAGCGCGTAACCCAGCACGAAGAAGACGCCACCGATCAGGACGCTGCGGCGATATCCGAGGTATCGGTCCGCCAGCCAGCCTCCCACGAGCGGGGTCAGGTAGACGAACATCAGGTAGTACGACCAGAGGTTGGTGGCGTGCTCTCGCGTCCAGCCGAAGCCTCCGCGCTGGAGATAGAGCGTCATGATCGCGGCGGCCGTGTAGAAACCGAAGCGTTCCCACATCTCGGTCGCGAAGAGGGCATAGAGGCCCCAGGGGTGCCGTTCCTTGCCGGAAGCCGTACCAACTTCCCCGTCCGCGACGCTCGCCGGTTGCGACATGTCTAGTCCTCTGGTTGCCGTTCCTCGCTGGGTGGCACCAGATTACTCAATCGTCGACACAAACCCAAGCCCATCGCGAGCCTCGGAGTTCGAGGCTGGACGGCGTCCGGTCCGGTTCAGGGGCGGGGCTTCATGTCCGCCTCAAGCCAGCGGAGGACGTGCGGCATGCACGGCACCGGGCCGTCGTCGGCGAAGAGGACCGGCGCCCGGATCAGCTCCGCGTGGTTGGCCCGGACGACGACGTGGTCGTCCACCCCGTTAAGCCGGGTCCGCTCGATGGCCACGCAACCATCGCCCGTGTCGTCCGAAATCTCATCGAGCACGGCCGACAGGTCGCGCGAGGCCACCCGGCTGACGACGCCGAAGATCCCGGCGTCGCGGGCCATGGCGTCCAGTCGGTCCCTGGCCTGGCCGTGCACCGTCGCGGAGACGAGCCCGGCGCTGCCGGCGACGATGTGGTAGCGGACCGCGGGATTCCGCTCCGCCGCGTTGATCTTCCTCAGGAACGCGCTCCCCGGCAGCATGTCGTCGGCCGCCTGGCCGATGCCGTCGGAGAGCTGGGAAAGCGCCCGGCTCGTCTGCCCGCCGTTGATCGCGAACAGGCTCGAGATCGTCTGGAAGAGCGGCTGCACCCGCGCGACGTGCGCCCCCTGGTTCACCGGCGCGACCAGGATCAACGACGAGACATCCCCCTTGTCGCGCCCCGGACCCTCCACGTAGGACCGCGCCACGAGTGCCCCCATCGAATGGGCCAGCACGGCCCAGGGCTGCTTCTCGCCGGCCTTGTCCCGGAACGCCTGCAAGTCGCGGCTGAACTGGGCGCAGGAGTCGTCGAGCGGCTGGTTGAACGGGTAGTCGTGGACGACAACCCCGTAGCCCTGGCTCTCCAGGTGGGGAATCAGGTGGACATACCCGCCCGATGACGAATTCAGGCCGTGGACGAGGCAGACCGTCGGATGCGCCGGATCGTTGGGACGATAGGACGGGCGGGCGGACATCCCGTAATACTGCTTCCGGCGGCTGGCCTGGATGCTCCGCGAGGAGAGGTCCTCGAGGCGAGTCCTCCACTCGGCCCGATGGGCCTCGCCCAGGGCTTGCTCGTCCACCCTGAGATCGACGGCGCCGGATCGGAACGCGATCGCGACGTCGGCGCCCAGGCATTCGGTAAGGAGGGTTCTCGTGAGCGAGCCGCCGATCCCCTGGGTTGGCAGGGCCAGGTCCACCGCCGGGCGATCGATCTCCACGCCCGCGGCCTCGCCGAGCGCGGAGACGATCTCGGCGATCGGCAACCGACCCTTCGGGTCCAGCGGCACGCGGATCGTCCTCTCGGCGCCGGATGCGGGGGCAAGGCTCATGAGCAGGGTCGCCAGGATCGGCGCCGTCCGGAACAGGGCAGGGGGGTTCATCGTTGTTCAACCGGGGCCGCGGCGAACGCTCGGCGCGGGCACGTCCCGCCCCTCTCGCTACATGGTAGGTGATTCCGACGCCCCGACAAGGGAGCATGCGAAACCCGCTATCGGCAGAACGGGCACGACTCCGCCGCCGTCGTCTCCGGATGATGGAGGAACACCACGCCCCGGGAGACGGAGATGATCCCCGTCAGCAGGACGCAGACGGCCGAGATCCGCAGGAGGTGACGCCGGGACGCGTGCGAGAGGAGCGAGCCCCCCGCCCCCGTCAGGATCATGATCGGCGCCGTGCCGAGCCCGAAGGCGGCCATCGTGAGGAGCCCGTGGAGCACGCTGCCGGTGCTGCTCGAAAGGGCGAGGAACCCATACACAAGCCCGCAGGGGAGGAAGCCGGTCAGGATGCCGGCCAGGAAGACATTCGCCAACCCCGGGGCGCTCAGGAACGGGCCGACGAAGGAGCCGGCCAGACAGGCCGTCCCGCCCCCGCCGATCGATCTCGGCACCAGGGGGAAGAGCCCGAGCACCATCAACCCCTGGCACGCGAGGAAGAGGCCGGCCGCGATCGACAGGCAGGCCTGGACGTTCACGAGGGCCCCGGCCCGGTGCCCGAGCCAGAGCCCCGCGAAGCCGGCGGCCACGCCCAGGAACCCGTAGGTCGCCACCCGGCCGGCCGTGTAGACGAGCTGTCGCCGCAGGTTGCTCCGGACGTCGCGAGCGCCGACCCCGATGCTCAGAGCGAAGCCGCCGCACATGCCGACGCAATGTGCCGAGCCGAGCAGGCCCGCCGCGAAGACCAGAGGCAGCTCCATCATCACGGGACGCCCCCCGCCGCCAACTCCGGCTCGACGTCGGCCGGATGCTCGCGGCGTCCCGCCGGATCGGTGCCCCGGATCTCGGCACCGACTTCGCCTGGTGTCGACTCGACCGCGATCGGACGACGCAACTGGAGCGAGTTCCCGATCACCACCGCGCTGCTGGCGACCATGAGCAGGGCGGCGATCGCCGGGTTGAGCCAGCCGAGGGCGGCCGCGAGCACGCCCAGGATATTGTATCCGAAGGCCCAGAAGAGATTCCGCCTGATGACCACGACCGTCCGTCGGGCCAGCTCCAGGCTCCACGGGATCCGCGCCAGGTCGTTGCCGAGCAGGCAGATCGAGGCCGAGTCGCGCGAGACGTCGGTCCCGCAGCCCAGGGCGATCCCCACGTCGCTGGCCGCCAGCGCCGGGGCGTCGTTCACGCCGTCGCCCACCATGGCCACGGCGCCGTGCTCCCGCCGCGCCAGGCGGACGGCCTCGACCTTCTGCTCGGGGAGGAGCCCGGCCTGGACGTCCACCCCAAGCTCCTTCGCGATCGACCGGCCCCGGGCGACGCTGTCGCCGGTGAGGATCCCGAGGTTCACCCCGGCCCGGCCCAGGCTCGCCAGGACGGTCCGGGCGTCCTGCCGCCATTCCTCGGAGAAGACGAAGAGGCCGCGGACCTGACCGTCCCAGCCCACGAACGTGACGGGCAGCCCGCGCCGGTCAGCGGCGGCGAGGCGATCGGAGAGCACGGGACCGAGGTGAAGGCCGCGCTCCGCCATGAGCGCGGGGTTGCCCAGCGCCACGGCCGCCGGAGAGACCTCCTCGGCCTGGTACAGGCCCACGACGCCGCGGCCGGGGATGACGCGGACCGAGGCGACGGCTCCGCGGCCTGGTAACGGGGACGGCGAGGAGCCCGCGGCCGCGAACGTGACGATGGCCGCGCTCAGGGCGTGCGACGACGACGAGGCCAGGGCGGCAGCCCGTTCGATGGCGGGCCCTCGATCCTCGTCGCGCTCGACCTCGATCGCCTCGAGCCTCGCCGTCCCGGTCGTCAAGGTGCCGGTCTTGTCGAATCGCACCGCGCGGACGTCCGCCAGCCGCTCCAGGGCTTCACCGCTCCGGAAGAGGACCTGACGCGACGCCGCCTGGCCGATCGCACTCCAGACGGCCAGCGGGGTGGCCAGCCCGAGCGCGCACGGGCAGGCGATCAGGCTCACCGCCAGCCCGGCCATGAGCCCCTGCTCGAACGACCCGCGCCAACTGTGAAAGGCGAAGGCGATCACGGCGATCGCCGCGACGGCCGGGAAGAACCAGGCCGAGATCCGATCGACGAGCCGCTGGTACCTGCCCTTCGCCAGCCGGGCCTGCTTCACCAGCTCCACCACCCGGGCGAGCGTCCCGTCCCGGCCCGTCGCCGTCACCTCGATGACGAGGTCGCCGTCGAGGTTAAGGGTGCCGCCCAGGACCATCGAGCCCCGCTCCTTCAGCACCGGGCGGCTCTCTCCGGTCAGGACCTGCTCGTCCACCAGGGCGGCGTTCTCGGCGACCCGGCCGTCGGCCGGGAACCGCTCGCCGGGGAGGATCCGCAGCAGGTCGCCCGCCGCGATCTGATCGAGGGGCGTGGGCTCCTCCACGCCGTCTCGTAGCCGCCGCACCGTCGGCGGCAGCAGCTTCGCGAGCGCATCGAGCGCCGAGCCCGCCTTGAGCCGGCCCGCGGCCTCGAGCCACCGGCCCAGCGCGGTCATGACCAGGATGACGCAGCCCACCTCGAGGTAGATCGGCCCCGCGCCCCGGAGCACGGAGACGAACGACGTGGCGAAGGCCGCGATGACCCCGAGCGAGAGGAGGGCGTCCGTGGAGGCGACACCCCGTCGCAACGATTGCCACGCGTTGGAGATCAGCGGAAGCCCGAGGAGGTAGAGGACCGGCAGCGAGAAGAGCAGGACCACGTAGCGGAAGAGGTCGTGGAAGGCGGGCAGGAGGGGGCTCGCCTGGCCGGGGCCCTCGTAGACGTCGGTCGTCCAGAGGGCCATGGTGAACGCCATGACGTTCATCGAGAAGAAGATGGAGAGGCCCAGCCGCGTCAACAGCGACCGCGCCGCGCCGGCCTCGCCGTGCTCCTGGATGATCTCGGCGGCGAGCTTGCAGCCGAGGCAGCAGAAGACCGATTCCGACTCGGCGGGCGCCGGATCCGAGGCCCTCCACCAGCCTCGGGGGAGGGGTGACTGGCAGTAATCGCAGGGCCTGGGCTCCGCCCGGTCGGGGCTCATGGGGGCGAGAGCAGCTCCGACTGGAGCGCGGGCAGGAGGTAGACGACGAAGTAGGTGATGGCGAAGCACCAGAACGCGATCCAGATCCCCCGGATGATCCAGGGGATCGCGTTGCCGGTGTAGGTGTGGAAGACGTTCTCCTGCTCCGGGCTCGTCTTGTCGAACGGCACGGCGCCGCCGACGGCCAGGAGGTCGTCGGCCATCGCGTTCGGGTTGGCGACCGTGGAGGATCCGCCCTGGGGCGGGACGGCGGCTGAGCTGTGCGACATGCTGGTCCTCTCCTCGAGCTGGCTCACTCGTCTTCGTCGAGCATCTTCTCGTGCTCGAGCATCGCGTACTTGGGGGCCTCGATGTCCCGGAACATGCCGTGGTAGATCGCCCAGAAGAAGAGGCAGAAGAACCCGAGGCTGGCGAGCAGGTAGTTCACGATCGGCGTGATCGCGAAGACGCCGTCGACGTCGCCGCGGTACAGGAGGATGAACTCCCGGAACTTGTTGGCGAAGCCGATCATGCTCGGGACCAGGATCACCAGCGCGAAGGCGACCGTCGTGATCATCTGGGCTCGGGATGTGGACCGGCTGGTCGTCGCGGTGCTCATGGGTTCGCTCCCTTCGCGGGCTCGTCGCCGGGCAGCGGGGCCGCCTTGTAGTCCTCGTAGTAGGGGTAGCTCTCGAGCCACGAGCCCAGCCACTGAACGTAGGTCATCAGGGCCAGGCCCTTGGCGTTCGGCTTGTCCGGGCTGCCGTCGAAGAGCCAGGGATACTCCGGCATCGGCGAGCCGGGCGAGAGCGTCGACGGCTTGAAGAAGTGGACGGCGTGCCAGTCGTTCGACCGCCGCCCCCCCTCGCGGCAGAGGTCCGGGCCGACCCGGCGCGTCCCGAACAGGACCGGGCGCTGGAGCTCGTTCTGGTATTCCTCGGTCTTCGAGACCGGGCCGAACCGGCGGTCCTCGTTGGAGACCGGCCGGACGAACTGGCTGTGGCAGTGCCAGCAGGCCTCGCCGACGTACACCTTGTGGCCGGCCCGGAGGGCCTCCTGGGTCTTCTCGTCGAGCCACTTCTCGCGCTCGCCGACCCCCTCCGGCGGCTTGCCATAGGCCTTCGTGAAGCTGTCGGGGAACCGCCGGGCCAGGTCCTCGAACTGGAACCTCAGGTTGCCGTTGTTCCGGACGAGCTGCTCCACGGTCAGCTCGGGCAGGTCGCGGTACATCAGGGCCGGCACCAGCGCATTGGACAGGAACGCGAGGGCGAAGAAGCCGATGCCCGCGACGAACAGGACTCCCGCTTTCGACTCCAACATGGCTTGCGAATCCTCGTATCTAGGCCTGCCGACGTAGAGCTCGGGGGCGGGGTCAGGCCGCGGCGACCGCGGCTTCCTGGTGCGACGGGCGCGAGGCCAGGTACGTCATGACGATGTTGTACATGAACGCCAGGTAGCCGAAGATCATGAGCACCCCCGCGACCGCCCGGATCGCCCAGAAGGGGATCGAGATGTCGACCGAGTGCTCCCAGGGCATCAGCGACGACCACGAGAGGCCCTGGAAGACCCCCAGGGTGATCAGGTCCGCCGCCATCACGAAGATGCCGATGAACGACGACCAGAAGTGGAACTCCAGCAGCCGCTGGCTGTACCACGGGGTCTTGAGCAGGCGGGGGATGAGGTAGGTCATCATCCCGAGCTGCCACATCGCGAAGACGCCGAACATCACCATGTGGGCGTGGCCCACCACCCAGTCGCTGAAGTGGATGAGCTGCTGGAACGTCAGCGTCGTCTGGAAGGCGCACTGGAGGCACGTCAGGAAGTAGAAGAACATCCCGGTGTAGAACCACCGGATCGGCAGGTTCGTCGTCAGGGCGCCCGTCGTCCCCCGCAGCGTGGCGTGGAAGTTGAAGATCACGGTCGCCACCACCAGCTCGACGGCGATCGTCGAGATCACCGCCCCGTACTGGAGGAACATCGGGATCGGCGTGTAGAGGAAGTGGTGGATTCCCTGCAGCGGATAGAAGAACGCGATCCCCCAGAACCCGACCAGCGAGAGCCCGTGGCTCCAGATCGGCTTCTTGAGCAGGATGGGCACGAAATAGTACATCAGGCCCCAGCCCAGCGGCGTGACGAAGAGCCCGACCAGGTCGTGGATGAAGAGCCCGCCGACGGCCCCGGCCGCCGTGCCGGTCACGAAATACTGGGGCATGAAGTTGCCCATGGCGTACGTCAGGAAGGTCCACACGAACGCGGAGAGGAAGTACCAGAGGCTGACATACAGCGGGCCCTCCACCTTGGCGATCGGCGGGATGTAGTTGATCGCCACCAGGAGCAGGCCGAGCTGGGCCACCGGGTCGATCCAGACCGGGGTCTCGCCCCACTCGAGCGCCTGGGCCTGGCCCAGCAGGATGCCGACCGCCGTCGCGCCCACCACGAGCTGCCAGGCCCAGAAGATGGCCCACGACAGGTTCAGGTTCAGGCCGGGTAACCTGGGGTTGTAGCAGGGCCGGAGCGTCAGCCGGGGGACGACCCACTGGAGGACGCCCAGGAACGCGTTGGCGATGAACCCGTAGGCGATCGCGTTGGTGTGGATCATCCGCCAGCGGCCCGGCGAGAGCAGCTCGATCCCGTTGAGCGGGTTGATCCGCAGGAGCTGGAGGGACATGAGCAGCCCCCCCAGCATCGAGGCCCCCATGAAGATCAGGGCGGCCATGAAATGCCAGTAGACCAGCTTCTCATCCACCAGGTCCGCGTGGCGAGGGTGTTCCTTTTCCAAGGTCGTTTCCTCACTCTTTGCCGTTCAACGGAGTGAATCGATCGGGTCGTCTTGGGCGGTCCGCGCGGGGATCCGCGACGGGGCCATTCCGGGCTATTCCCTCGCCGCCGGCTCCGCGAGCCGATGGTAGGGGTGGTATTCACCGAGCGGATAGAGCAGGGCGATCGTCCAGCCGAACACCAGGTGCGTGGCCGCGGCGACCCACCAGGGGAGGAATTTCTGGTTCGTGATCCAGTTGCCGGGGTCCCCCTCGACCAGGACCGGCTGGACCCACGACAGGAGGCCGTAGAACATGCCCCCCCAGATGATCAGGGAGGCGATCGACGCCACGATCAGGCGCCTGGCCAGCCCCCCCTTGCCGGCGAACTTCGCGATCGCCAGGGTGACGGGGATGCCCAGCAGCATCCCCGTGGCGATGTAGAGGCAGACGCCGAACGCCACGATCACGCGATCGTTGACCGCATAGGCGTTCTGGCCCTGGGTGAGCTCGAGCGCCTTCTGGCCGAGCGGGAATGTCAGGTACACCCGGATCAGCTCGAGCGGGCTCTTGCCCGCGAGCGGAGCCCCGATCACGTTGAAGAGCAGGCTGACGATCGCGGCCAGGCTGCCCAGCAGGAACCCGGCCGTGGCGTAATAGGCCCCGTAGAACGACGTTGCCCGCCAGCTCGGCCCGAGCTGGACGGCCTGGATGTCGTTCTCCAGGCGCTCGACCTGCGCCTTCAGCGCCTCGAGTTCCTTCAGCTTCGCTTCCAGTTCCGAGGTCATCGATCGCCCCCTGATAAGCCGGAGGTGCGTTTCATCGACGGGAGAGTGAACTGCCGGAGCTTGCCTCTATCGGGATGCGACGTCGGGATCGTCGCCGGTCCGAGGTCCGGTCGGCGACGCGGCCGCCGCGGCCGGGGCCGGCGCGGGCGCCGCCGGGGCGCCCCCGGCCTTGACGCCGGGGAGTGGCTTCAGGTATCCGTCCTCGAGGACGCCGGAGTCGGGGATCGCGCCGTCGCGGCGGATCTCGGCGACGTGGAAGACGTAGGAGACCAGGTTCCAGACCGTCTCCGGCTGGGCCTTGAGCGTATCGCGGAACGACGGCATCGGCGTCCCGTTGATGCCCGAGTCGATGTGCCGGTAGACGTCCAGCGGCTCCGTGCCGCCTCGGAGCATGCCCGAGGTCAGGTCGGCGGCCTTGGTCGGGAATCCCCAGGCGTCGGTGCCGACATTGGACGCCAGCATTCCGCGGCCGTCCTCGCCGTGGCACTTGGAGCATCCGACCGACTCGAACGCCTTCTTGCCGGCCTCGACGTTCGCCTTCTTGAAGGTCGGCATCGGCGTCGCGGGATAGACGACGTGGGCCTTCGCGTCTTCCCAGCGGTTGGCGATCTCGGCCATGACCTCCGGCACCTTGGCCTCGTCGATCTGCTCGTCGAACTCGGCCTGCTCCGCGAGCTTGGACTCGAGCTCCCCGCGATGCGTCAGCGCCAGCACGTAGTCGACGACCGCCTCGAGGTCCCTCGGGGCCAGCAGCGGGAAGGCCGGCATCGACGTCCCGCGGATCCCCCTCTTGACGGTGCGGAGGAGGTCGTCGCGGAGCGGCTTCGAGCCGTACGTGGTGGACGTGAACTTGAAGATGCCGAGCTGATAGTTCCTGGGGCGGGGGACCAGGTAGGTCGCGGCCACGCCGTTGCCGTCGCCGTTGACGCCGTGACACTGGACGCAGTAGCGAGCATAGACCTCGGCACCCCGGGCCAGGTACGCGGGTGCCGCATTCGGAGTGCCGATCAGCTTGGGCGCCAGGGGGCGGCCGGCCCGCTCGGACAGGAGCTTGGTGATCGTCTGCTGGAATTCCGGCTTCAGCTTCTGCGACGCGGCGCTCAACGTGAAGCGCGGCTCCGGTTGGCGAGCACAACCGCCGACGACGAGGGGAAACAGCCCGAGTGCCAACCCGATCGCAATTCGTTGCCTCACGGTTGCCCTCACTCGTTGAGATTTTCAAGGCGGCCGGGTCGCCAGCGTCGGCGGGAATCCGGAACCGAGTGCGTCCGGTCGATTGATGGTCGCGTCAGACATTAACGTTCTTTCAGAAGCATTGCAAGAGGCTGGAGACATGCGCCCGAAAAGCCGAAATTTCTCGCCCCAGGAGAACTCGGATGGGGTGCGGTGTATGATCGGTGCCCATGGGAATATCCAATCAATCCGCGCCGGCCGCCAATCGAGCGACGAGTGACCGAGAGCCTCCCAGGAAGAAGAAGCTCTCGATGTCGGTGATCAACTTCTGGCTCGACTTCGCCCTGCTGGTCGTCTTCATGCTGATGGGATGGGAGGCGGCCAGCCTCCAGTTCCTGCTGCCCCCCCCGACGCTCTCCGCGGGCTGGACGCTCTTCGGCCTGACCTACGACCAGTGGCGCGACATCCAGTTCGGGACGCTCTGCCTGTTCGCCTTCGGCGTCGTCTTCCACGTCATGCTGCACTGGAACTGGGTCTGCTCGGTCGTCACCGCCCAGATCCTCCGCACCAAGGAGCGTCCCGACGAGGGCAAGCAGACGATCATCGGCGTGGCCACGCTCATCGTCCTGCTCCACGTCATCGGAGCCGGCGTGATCCTCTCCCTCTTCTTCGTCCACGCCGCGCCGCCGCCGCCCTGAGCCGCGGCATGACGGGCGGGAATTCCCGAGATCGATGTCCTGGCCGAGGGCCGGGTCGCCTCCGAGGCGGCCCTTCGGGCGGTGCCCGATGACGCGCACAGGTTCAGCAACGACCATCTCGGCTCGGCCCCCGGCATCGTCTTGCGGGCCATTACGCAGTACGTGATGATATCTCGAACCCCGGGTCCTTCACGGGCCAAGCTGAGATGGATTCATGAAAAACGAGCAGCCAGGATCGCCACGTTTCGTCGTATCGATCGCCGAGATACTCATGGGAGTTGCGATCCTCTCGAGCTACTTCGCGTTCCTTCTTCCCGCTGTGAACGACGCGCGCGAGGCGCGGCAGCTACCACCGTTCCTACCGCAATTCCAGCCTTTCCGGACGGCCAACCCTTGGCTGTTCCTCATTACCACGCCGATCATCGTCACCGCGATCGTCGCCACGATACTTGGTCTTCTTCGTCTTTGCCTGCCCAAGCCTATTCGCAGACATTTCTCTTGGAGGACGACCCCAGGTAGGGGGCCTCGAAGGAGGACCTCGAAGGGAACATAGATGATGCGCATCGCGATGGGGGCCTGCATCATGCTGACAGCGTTGGGGTGCGGCCATGGCGCCGGCGGCGTCGACCTCTGGCAGGAGGTCCCAGAGACCCGCTCCCCCCCTGGGTGATCCGTATGTACGTTGAATACGCCGCGATTCGGGCCACGTCGGCCTTCGTCGGGATCACCTCCGTGACCTGGGCCGACGCGGCTGGCGCCGGCGTGATCAGACTCCTTCGGAGCGTGAAGAAGCGGAATTCGTCGTGGCGGGCACTCACGGGCCTCCTCGCTGTCGTCGCGGCACTGGGTCTGCTGAAGGTCCTTCACGAGGTCGGGCCGGACGAGCCAACCAATCTATACATGGTCGCGTCGTTCCTCTGTCCCCTTGCCGCGGGTCTCGTGGGCCTGATGGCCACGCCCTCCGCCCGGGTTTGTGCGGTCCTGCTCGGGGTGATCTCGGTCGGAATCTGGACGTTCCTCACTCTGCAGCACTTCGTGCGTTTCCACGCGAGCCTTGTATTCTTCGACTGGTCGTTCATCTTGTACGGCTGGTTGATTTGCGCCCTCTCCATTGCAGCTGCGATCTCCTTGTTGGAGGACGGGTGGCCTCCGGAAGACACGGATGCGTGATTGCATTATGGCGTCAACACTGACTTTGCCAAGGGCGTCTTAACCTAGATCTTCGGAGTTCGATGGCCATGGTGCAGGACGTCGACGACTTGATCCAGCGATTCAAAACGTTGCCTTTTACCGCAGTCAGCGGCGGGCCAAACTCGACGCCCCAGTTCAAGGCCAGGGCAGCAGAAGTCACGACCTTGTTCCTTGACCGGTTTCCATTCCTCGCAGAATACCCGGACTACATGTATTTCTTGGCGCGCTACGGCGGCGCTTCCGGAGGCGAAGCCGTGCCTGTTGACGTCGGAGGTCCAACCGAGACAGACTATTACATCTCGATACATGGATATACTGAGGCGAATTCAGCATATACAGAAATGCCATTCGCTTCTTGCGTGGACTCGAATGGGCTGTTTGGGTTCTGCGAAGTCTGGCATCGATACCGCCCTTGGTCTCAAGGAAATGAGTGGAGGGATGGGCTTGTCTACACATGGATCTCGCTGGAGGCGGCGGGAAAGCGCCGAAGAGGCGTCTACGCCCAATGGATGATCGATGATGAGAAGGGGGAGTACTCGGACAAGCCCGGGGAATTCGTCGCTGGCACGTTCAGCGAATGGCTCGCCCGTTTCATCGACGACGGGGGCAGGATGTGGTTGCCAGCCGAATAACGGAGGAGATCCGAGGCCGCTCCAGACTCTTGAGCCCGTCCCCTGATCCTGAGAATATCGATCGGGTGTAGGCTCGAATGGACCGTGTTCGGGGATGCGTCAGTAACCGTTGAGGGCGCGCTCACGGCACGGTGCGGCGAGGGAGCCGGATCGCTCATGGCGGAGACGTACGGCGGCTTCGAGAAGATCGACCTGGGGGAGGGGAGCCACTTCTTCGTGGGCACTCTTCCGGAGGAACTCCGCCCGGATGCGGCGGGCTTCGAGGGGCTCTGGGCCCTCCACCCGGACGACCATCACACGGTCCAGATGTTCGGACGCCCGGTCCTGACGCCCCGATGGCAGCAGGCCTATGGGGTCGACTACCGATACTCCGGCCGCACCAATTCCGCGCTGGCCGTGCCTCAGATCCTCAAGCCGATCCGGGATTGGGCCCGTCGGACGATCGACGGGCGGCTCAACGGGCTGCTCCTGAACTGGTACGACGGACGGCTCGGCCATTACATCGGGCCCCATCACGACAGCGTCCGCGACATGGTCGCCGGGGCCCCGATCGTCACCATCTCACTCGGCGAGGAACGGGTCTTCCGCCTCAGCCGGCCCAAGGCCGACGGCTCACGGGACTTTCCGGCTCCCGACGGCACCGTGTTCATCATGCCGTACGAGACGAACCTCGCCTGGAAGCATGCCGTCCCCAGGTCCGCCCGATATCGAGGCCGGAGGATTTCCTTCACGCTTCGCGCGTTCGAGTCGCCCGATCCGACGGACGAGCGCGGATCGGCCAGGCCTGGCAACTCGCGTAGAGATGGTCAAGGATGATGCGGGTCGTGCGGGAGCCCTCCTCGCATCGGCCAGAACGGCATCGTCCCTGATGCTTCGGTTGGCACGCAGGGAAAGTCCTCGTCGGCATCGAAGCGGGCCATCTGGGGGATAGCCAAGGCCCACCCGGTCGCCGGACGGAGCCGGCTCCCACGGGGCTCGCTCGTCGCATCGGCCTGGGGTGGCCACGGCTGGCGCGGTCGCTCCTTACTCCTAGGGCAGAGCATCAAAGACATCGAAGGAAAGCCTCGCTGGAATCGGCGCCCCAGCCGGGGACGGGGGAACGAGTCCCTGACCGAGTCCAAGTTCGGGCGTCCGATTCCGATGGGGGGCCGGGATCCCTCCCCCCGGCTGCGTCTGATAATGGGCCTTATGTTCGACTCGGGCCGCCGGAGACGTCCCCGGGGGTCCCGGGCCTCTCCAACCCTCAGGGACGGCCCGGCCGGCTTGGCTCTCCCAGACGTCACTGGCCCTGTCCCGGCCCGGCCGGCGACAATTCCGCTCTCCGATCCCAGAATCCCGAACTCCCGGGGGCCGTCCCATGACCCATGCCGAGACCCTGAAGATCGAATCCCGCGGCCGTGGAACCTACGAGATCACCGCCGCCGTCGAGGCCGTCGTCGGACGCTCCGGCATCTCCCGCGGGCTCTGCAACGTCTTCGTCCTGCACACCAGCGCCTCGCTGATCGTCTGCGAGAACGCCGACTCCACGGTTCGTCGCGATCTCGAGACGTTCGCCGCGAAATTCGTCCGCGACGGCGACCCGTCCTTCATTCACGATCTCGAAGGCCCGGACGACATGCCGGCTCACATCCGATCCATCTTCACCCAGTCCTCGATCACGGTCCCGGTCCAGGATGCCCGATGCCGGCTGGGAACCTGGCAAGGTCTGTTTCTCTGGGAGCACCGGACCAACCCGCATCGTCGGCAGGTCGTCGTCACGGTGATGGGAGATTCCTGAGCGGAGCTGAACTCATCACGCGTGATCGCATGCTTTTAAAGGCTGCGGATTGGGGATCTTGACCGCAAACCGTCGCCTCGCCGAACTCAGCAGGAGCCTCGTGATGGCGCGGTGAAACGTTGGCCTTGACGACCTGGACACCTTGTCCCGGAATTGTTGCGCGAGATCGCAGGCCGTGCGGCGGCCCATGGCCTCAGCCAACTCGGCAGGAGCCTCGTCCTCCCGAGTGATTCCCCATGAGCTCCCCACGAGCCGATGGGTGGCTGTGGAGGAGCGAAGCGACCCCACGGCCCGCAGGCTTTGGGCTCCCCACGTCTCCCCATAAGCTCCCCACGAGCCGATGGGTGGCTGTGGAGGAGCGAAGCGACCCCACGGCCCGCAGGCTTGGAGGAGCCGCAGGCAACACCACGGGATCAGCCTGGCACGAAGCCGGCCTGTGCGGGCAGCGAAGGCCCGCTGGCCGTGGGGTCGCTTCGCTCCACCACAGCCACCCGGATGTTGCGTCCGCCCAGGAGGGTTAACGCTAGACAAGTGCAAGACCGCTAGAGCCATCGCCTTGGATTTCGCCGATCACGGTCCCCGAGCTATTCGTAGCGGATGGCGACATCGAGGAATCGATCCCTCGACGCACCCACTCATCGATCCTCTCTCCAAATTCTTCCGGATTTGTGAAACTGGCCGGCCTCTTTTCTGGACTGTACTGAATAGGCGATTGTGCGCTTCCGCGCGCCAAGCAGTGCACCCAACGCGAAGGCGGCCGGCGATGAAGACCAGGGTCCAGATTTCGGCGAGGAGTCCGAAGGTCGTGGCGCTGCCGAGGGCCCGGGGCCAGGATCGCCGGGGCATCGAGCGGAAGACGGCGGACTACCTCAGGGACGCGGGCCTCGGCGCCAGCGACCACGAACGCGAGTTGCTGGCAAAAGCCGCGGCGCTCTCCTGGAAGATCGAGCAGGCCGAGAAGGCGGAATCCGCCTTCCTGGCAAAGGTTACGGCGAAAACGAAGAGGCCGCGGAAGCCGACGCCCGCGACGAACGAAGCCAATCGCGACCGGGTCGAGGTCCTCACGCAGAAGCTCCTGGCGTGGACCGGCTGGGTCGACGATCCGAGGGAGCAGGCCGCGGCGATCATCGCCGAGCTGGAGAAGTCCGAGGCGGGCCGGCTGACGCTCCGGGGCCACTGGCGGACGCTCCGCGACTGGATCCGGCTGGGGGGCGAGATCGGCCTCCCCGAACGACACCAGTTCGTCCGGCTCCTTGGCGGCGACTCCTGGGATACGACGATCGACCCGCTGATCAACGCCGTCTTCCGGGCCTGCAATGCGCTCGATCCCAAAGGCATGGCCGGGTGCGAGGCCTATTTCGCCGCGGCCAGGCAGAACGCCCGGGGCTTCGAGGCGTTCCTCGTCGAGTCGCTGGTCTGGCGCGAGCTGGGGCCGCCGCCGAAATCGGCCGATGCGGCCTGGACGTTCCTGCTGCGGTTCATCGACGACGAGCTCGGGCGGATCGAGGCCCTGGATTCCAGACCGGCGGAAGCCGATCGCGGGGATTGCGAGGCGGTCCTCGCGAGTGCCGCCCTGGACGGACCTCGGCGGGAAATCGCGGCGATGAGCCGGGAGCTGATGGAGGTCCTCGACGAGCTCTGTCGGCTCCGCAAGGGGACGGATACGGACGGCGGATCAGAGGCCATTCAAGAACCCGTCCAGGACCGTTCGCCGGACTCGATTCCGGCCGGTTCCGTGCTCCCGATGGGCCCGCGACGGCGCGAAATCGCGATCCCGGAAGCGCCGTCGGCGACGCATCAAGGTGATGCTAAATCAAGAGTTACGGAAGAGTCCCTGGAATGGCCGAATGACAATCGAAGCCAATTCACGCAGGACGCCAATCCGGGTTCCATCCCACGACCACCGGGGACCGGAAGGCTCGTCGCGGTCGGGACGTCGACTCGCCTGGCCTCGGTCGGCTCTCCGTCATGGGATTCCTTGCCACTTGCCATGGAATCCTGGATGTGCTGGAGTGAAACTCGGGGCCGTGCGCCGCGGCTCGGCCCCACTCCACGACATGCCTCGTGCGATTCTTCTTGCCGATCGAACGTGACGGCGTCCGGGGCATGGTCCGCGGCCTCTCCCATCCTCTCTGAGGTAGCCATGTCTGTGACCCTCTCTCCGGGCCGGACCGCGCCTACGCCCGACCATGCCGTCCCCCTGCCGGGACGGCCCGTGATCAACGACCTGTCGATCCGGGTCGGTACGGTGAACGGCTCGGGCAGCCAGTCGGCCAACCTTGTGATCCTGCGGGCCCTGTACGCGATGGGGATCCCCTGCTCCGGCAAGAACATCTTCCCCTCGAACATCGAGGGCCTGCCGACGTGGTTCCACATCCGGGGCAACGCGAACGGCTACGTGGGCCATCGCGCAGACCCTCAGATCCTTGTCTGCATGAACGAACCCGCCTTCAAGGATGATGTGGCCCAGCTCCTGCCCGGGACCATCTGCGTCTACCGGTCGGATTTCTCGATCGATCCGGCCGGACTGCGGGACGACGTGCTGTTCCTGCCCGTGCCGTTCGGCAAGCTCGCCGAGGCCGCCTATCCGCCGGAGAAGGGGGACCCGAGCTACCGCGACAAGCTCCGCAAGGTCGTGAACATGGTCTACGTCGGAGTCCTCTCGTCCCTCTGTGGGATCCGGATGGACGCCGTCGAGGCGGGGATTCGCCGCGAGTTCCCCGGCCGCAAGGCGAAGGCCGCGGAGATCAACATCGCCGCGGCCAACGCCGGCTTCGACTGGGCGCGCGAGAATCTCCCCGTCGACCTCCCCTACCGTGTGGAACCGATGGCCTCCGCCCGCGAGAAGATCCTCATCGAGGGGAACAAGGCCGCGGCGCTCGGCGTCCTCTTCGGCGGGGCGAACGTCCTGACCTGGTATCCGATCACGCCGTCGAGCAGCCTGGCCGAGTACGCCGAGGGCTTCCTCAAGAAGCACCGGACCGGCGCCGACGGCAAGCGGTCGTTCGCGATCGTCCAGGCGGAGGACGAGCTGGCGGCCGTCGGCATGGCCATCGGCGCGGGGTGGGCCGGGGCACGGTCGCTGACGGCGACCTCGGGCCCGGGGATCTCGCTGATGAGCGAGTTCGTGGGGCTCGCCTACTTCGCGGAGATCCCGGTCGTCATCATCGACGTCCAGCGGATGGGCCCGAGCACGGGGCTCCCCACCCGCACCAGCCAGGGGGACATCCTCAAGATGCACCTCCTGGGTCATGGCGACTGCCGGCACATCGTGCTGATCCCCGGCTCGGTGGAGGAGTGCTACGAGGCGACGATCGAGGCGCTCGACCTGGCCCAGAAGTTCCAGACCCCCGTCTTCGTGGCGACCGACCTGGACCTGGGCATGAACCTCTGGCTCAGCGACCCCTTCCGCTACCCGGACCGGCCCCTCGAGCGCGGCAAGGTGATGACGGCCGAGGACATCGAACGCCTCGGTCATTTCGAGCGGTATCGGGACGTGGATGGCGACGGGATCTGCTATCGGACCATCCCCGGGACGCCCAACCCGCAGGCCGCCTACTTCACCCGGGGGACCGGGCACAACGAGAAGTCCGGCTACAGCGAGCGGCCCGAGGACTGGAAGAAGAACCTGGACCGGTTGGCGCTCAAGCTCGAGACGGCGAGGAAGGCGATCCCGCGGCCGGCGATCGAGGGGGACTTCGGCGCGCGGATCGGCCTGATCGCGTACGGCGGCACCGACTTCGCCATGAAGGAGGCGCGCGACCTTCTCGAGGCCCAGGGGATCGAGACCGAGTACTGCCGGATCCGCGCCCTCCCGCTGGCGGACGAGGTCTCGGCGTTCGTCGAGCGGCATCAGCGGGTGTACGTCGTCGAGCAGAATCGCGACGCCCAGATCACGGCGCTGTTGCGGGCGACGTTGCGCGGATCGCTGGCCGACCGGCTGATGCCGATCACGCATTACAACGGGATGCCGATCGCGGCGGACAACATCGTCCGGCCGATCCTAGGCTGGGAGAAGCACCCGTCCGGTCCGGGCTGGCCCACCGGCGACTTCGAGAAGGACAACCCGGGCGTCGATCATGGCCGCGACGTCTCGTCCGAGTGACGCGGGGCTCCCGGTCGATTCCCAACCCATCCATCAGTACGACGAATCGCGAGGCGACGATCCATGGCCACCGAGACGATGATCCCCGTCCGCTCCAACGGCGCCGGCTTCTCCCTGCCGGTGACGGCCTTCCAGGGCCTGCCGAGCACCCTCTGCAAGGGGTGCGGGCACAACAGCATCACCAGCCACCTGATCGAGGCCTGCAAGTCGACGGGCATCGATCCCTACCAGACCGTGAAGCTCAGCGGCATCGGCTGCTCGAGCAAGACCCCGGCGTACTTCCTCCAGTACAGCCACGGCTTCAACTCGCTCCACGGGCGGATGCCCTCGGTCGCCACCGGGGCCCTGCTGGCCAACCACAAGCTGGTCTGCATCGGGATCAGCGGCGACGGCGACACCGCCAACATCGGCCTCGGCCAGTTCAAGCATGCCTGCCGTCGGAACGTGCCGATGGTTTACATCGTCGAGGACAACGGCTGCTACGGCCTGACGAAAGGGCAATTCTCGGCCACGGCCGACCTCGACGCCCACCTCCGGCGCGCCGGCGGCGAGGCCAATCACGTCCCCCCGTTCGACCTCTGCACCGAGGCGCTGATCGCCGGCGCCACGTTCGTCGCCCGGTCGTTCGCGGGTGACAAGAAGCAGCTCGTCCCGCTCCTGAAGGCCGCGCTCTCGCATCGGGGGATGGCCTTCCTGGACATCATCAGCCCGTGCGTCACCTTCAACGATTTCGACGGCTCCACCAAGAGCTGGGACTGGGCGAAGGAGCACGAGCTCCCGCTCCAGGAGGTGGGGTTCGTCCCCCACCTGCCAGAGATCGAGGTCGAGCAGAAGGCGGGCGAGGCGACCCGCGTCCAGCTCCACGACGGCTCGTGGATCGTCCTGCGGGCGATCCGCCACGAGGAGCATGACGTCACCGACAAGGTCTCGGCCGTTCGCCTGCTCCAGGAATCCGGGCGGAGTCACGAGTTCCTGACGGGCCTGCTCTACCTGGATTCGGCGCGGCCGGACTTCTCGACCGAGTTGAACGTCGTGGAGACACCCCTGGCCCTGCTCGGAGAGGACGTGCTGAGGCCAGGTCCCGAGGTGCTGGAGGCGATCATGGAGACGATCTGAGCCATGCGGACGGCGCGACGGGCAGGAGGGCTGCTTTGTCTCAACGCCGGGCTGCCTGGCAAGTGTGGTAGCCCCCTCTCCCTAACCCTCCCCCACACAGGGGGGAGGGGACCGGAGGCTTCGGACTGTGCGACTTGACTCGTCGATCAGCCTTTCTTCTTCAACCTGTGAAAATATGCAGACGCTTACAGTTCCCAGAGTCGGCGGCCCTTGAGGAACATGGTGATGTATCCATCCTGGCTCACCTTCAGGACCGGCCCGTATTGCGAGGCGGCCAGGGCTGCGAGCGTGCGCGCGCCCTGGACGGATCGGACCAGCTCCAGGGTCTCCGGCGCGATCCGCAAGATGGCTCCGAAGGTGAGGACGCAGCCTTCGGTGTCGACGACGACCGCCCCGTCCAGGCTGGCGATCGACTCGAGCACGGCGGGCTCCATGTCGCAGAGGTCGGTGTCGCGGATGGCGTGGTGGAGGGCTCGCTTGGCCAGCCTGGGCGAGAGGTTCTCCGGATCCTGGGGGTCGTCGACGGCGATCTCCTCGGTCATCCGATCGATGGGCGCGATCAGCTCTCGGAGTGCCCGCTCCCGGTCCCGGACGACGACGAAGAGCGCCCCGGTGCGGGCCTCGCCCAGGTTGAGCGCGGCCTGGAAGAGCCAGAGGGCCAGGTCCGGGGGCGTGGTCGCGCCCACCGCATCACGCCACGCGGCGAACTTGGAGGGGATGTCCAGCAGCCGCCAGCGGGCGTCGCTTAGGCTGAAGAGCATGGCTCCCTCGGAAAAGACCTTGATGTCCTGCCGGGGGGTGAGCACCAGGCAGACGTGGCCGCCGGACTGGGTCGCACGCGCGTGGTTGATGTAGGGGCGGGGACAGGGGGGGATCTCCGACTCCTTGCTCTGGACGTCGGCGGACCACCGCTCGACGTCCGCCATCCGGAGCATCTCCCCTTCCCGGTCCACCAGGAAGAGGGTGTTGACGCCGTCGCAGAGCCGGTGGAATCCCTTGATGGCGGTCAGCCGGGCGTTGAAGCGTGGCGCCCCCTCGGCGTTGGCCCGCTTCGGATCGGAGGGGTCGAAATTCGTGCTCAGCAGGATGGCCCCGGTCGATACCCTCCGGCTTTCATACGTGGACAGGGCGGCGACCCGGAGGGCCTCGAGGGCCGCCGGGATCCGATACGGATTCACCGGGCGGATGAAGTCCGCGATGATCAGGTCCTCGGTGACGTACTGGAACCGCTCCAGCCGGTCGGCGAGATCCTGGTCGAAGAGCCCGCGGAACCGCATGTCGAGTGCCCGGACGATGACGTCCACCATCCGCCGTTCCGTCGGCAGGAGCGGGACAGGGCTCTGCGGCCGGAAGCTGAGGTTGGTCCCCAGCCACTCGATGTCGAGGCCGAGGTGGTCGCCATCATCGCGGATCCGATAGCAGGGATCGTCGCCGCAACCGTCCAGGTCGATGATGCTCCGATCGCCGAGGACCTCGAGCACGGAGTCCGGGAAGAAATGCTCCAGGGTCCGACGCAGCAGGGCCTGGTAGAGACCGACCACGCGGGAGATCGGCCCGTTGGGGCGGTCGTTTCTCGACAGCAAGGCATGCTCCCGTGCATTCACGCCAGGATCGAGCCGCAGGGACTTCGACCAGGAATCGACCAACATTCGTCCAATCCCTCCATGCTCCCACAAGCGGTTCGTCCCTCGCCCCCCGGATCGTGATCGCCCCGGATGAGCCCGCATCCCTCACGATATCAATTCCGTCGCAACCGGCGATTCCAAAATGCAGGACGATTCGATCAAGAGGAAAAGGTGCAGGCATTCTACCGGTCTCGTCGATCCTGGACCCGAGACGCATCGGGCTCCGGCTTGGGGGTCCGGCTTGTTGTCATGGGGCAGTCTTGCTAGGATTCGCCGCCTTCGCCGGGCCCGTCCCGGCGCTCTTGCGGCCTCCGCTCAGGGCGCGGACGCCGGAGGCGATGACACCGCAAGTTCGAGGAGTTCCGCCGGATGGTCATTCGCAGAACCCTGGTCCGCCGGGGGTTGTTGGTCCTCCTCCTCGCCGTGGCCGCACAGCAGCTCTGGAGGCATGGGCACGACTATGTCCTGCCCCGCCAGTTCGCGGTCGTCGAGCCCGGCAAGATCTTCCGGGGGGGCTGGCAGAAGGACTGGCCGATGCGCCGGATCGTCCGCGACTACAAGATCCGGACGGTCCTGGCCCTTGCCCATCCGGACGACCATCCGCTCTCTCAGGGTGAGCTGGCGCTCTCGAAGGAGCTCGGTTTCCGCTGGATCCACATCCCGATCGTGGATCAGCGGATCGGCGAGAACCCGAAGACGATCTCCGACCTCCTCGACGAGGCCGCCGCCGTCCTCGCCGATCCGGCCAATTACCCCGTCTACTTCCATTGCCACCACGGGCTCAATCGTGCTTCCATGGCCCAGATTGCCTATCGGACGAAATACTGCGGATGGTCGCTCGAGCAGGCCATGGCGGAGATCGATGACTCGATCGGGCTGGTCAAGGTGGACCACGGGCCCGATTACCGGCACATGATCGACTACTACAATGAGCGGGTGCTCCCCCTGAGGAATCCCGCCGGAACGGCGGACGCGGCCAGGCCGGCGAGGGATTCGGTCCCGGCCGCGGGGACGCCGGTCCCGACCCTGGCGGTCCAGGTTGGCGTGGCCGGTTCCCGGCCTTCCGTTCGCTGATCCCGGGTGCCGATCGGCCGGGCCCGTTGGCGGCGCGAGATCCGACCCCGGAACGGTCAGATCTTGGGCGGGATTTCTTGATTCCCGGGCCAGTCCACATAGAATTAAGTTCCGGCGATTCGTCAGGTCGTTCGCGTTCGCGCCGGCCTGAACCGGTTCGCGGTGATTTCCAATCCCAGACAGGCGATCCGGCTTTCATGCCGGCCAGGGAGGTTCCTCGATTGAACATCCGCCCCGCTCGCGTCGGTGATGCCCAGGCAATCTACGAGCTGATCAAGACCTTCGCCGATCGAAGGTTGATGATCCGGAGGTCGATCGGAGAGATCTACGAGTCGATCCGCGAGTTCGTGGTGGCGGTGGATGACGCGAAGAGGATCGTCGGATGTGTCGCCCTGCACGTCTTCTGGGAGGACCTGGCGGAGCTGAAATGCCTGGCGGTCTCCGAGGAGCTGCACGGGCAGGGCGTCGGCCGGAAGCTCGTCGAGGCCTGCTGGGACGCGGCGAGGGAGCTCGAGATCGCCTCGGTGTTCGCGCTCACCTACTCCGTCGAATTCTTCGAGCGGTGCGGCTATCATCAGATCGACAAGGCTGAGCTGCCTCACAAGATCTGGAACGAGTGCGTGCGCTGTCCGCTCTTCCCGAGCTGCACGGAGGTCGCCCTGATCCGCACTCACGAGGCCGCGACGGAGGCGACGACTGCCCATGCCTCGCTCGAGCTCGCTGCCGCCGGAGCCTGATCCGGCGGCGGATCTTCGTGATGCCGAGGCCGGGGGCAGCCCCGGCCCGGACCAAGTTCCGGGCCGTCCAGCCCGGCTCTGGGTCGGTAGCGTCGGTGTCGGACTTGCCGGCCTCGCCCTGATGCTCGCCACCGAGCCGCGTCTTGCCATCGTCTGGGACGAGGGGTACTCGCTCGGCCGGGAGGCCCGGATCCGCACCTGGCTTCACGCCCTGAGAGACCCGGTGGCCTTCGCGGCCGAGTGGAAACCGCCGCGCCCGGATGACGAGCTGGTCCAGCAAACGGGCGCACCTCCGCCCCGTCCCGAGCAGGTTGACAGCCGATGGGAGCTCCTGTTCGATCCCCGCGTCCTCGCCTACTTCTGGCCGTTCGCCAGGGAGGAGCCCCACGGGCATCCCGCTTTCTATGCCATCCTCGGACTGCTCGGTGATGTCCTGGCCCCCACCTGGCAGGAGCTGCCACGTGCCCGCCTCGGACCAATCCTCCTGTTCTGTGCGACCGGGTCGATCGTCTTCCATGCGCTCGGCCGTCGCTGGGGAGCCTGGCCCGCCCTGGCCGCCGCCGGTGCCTGGTTCCTCCAGCCCAACCTCTTTGCTCACGGCCATTACGCCGCTTACGATGCCGTCCTCAGCTCGCTCTGGATCCTGGCCCTGCTCGCCTTCGCGCGATCCGCGGCAGAATCGACGCCCGGAGAAGGCCAACGTTCGGCCAATCTCGCGCTGGTCGCCTTCGGCGTCGTGCTCGGTTGTGCGCTGGCGAACAAGCTCACGGGCTGGTTCATCCCCTTCCCCCTGGCCGCCTGGGTCGCCTTCACCCGCTCCCGGCGCGGCTTGCGGACTCTCCTGATCGGAGTGCCCATCGCCCTCGTCGTCGTCTACCTACTCCAACCGGCCTGGTGGGTCGAGCCGATCGCCGGACCGATGCGGTTCTTCAACTCCAACCTGACCCGGGAGGAGACGATCCAGATCCCGATCATGTTCCTGGGCCGGACCTACCTGACCCCGTCGAATTCCCTGCCCCCGTACAACACGATCGTCTGGACGCTGATGGTGACGCCGGTCGTTTTTTTGTCCCTGGCTTTGGTCGGGGTCTACCGTGCCGTCAGCCGAGGGCGAGCGGATGCGTTTACATGGCTCATCCTGGCCAACTGGATCTTCTTGTTATGCCTTCGAGCGATGAGCCACACGCCGGGTCACGATGGAGTCCGGCTTTTCCTGCCGGCCTTCGGGATGGTCGCACTCATGGCCGGCGCGGGGGCGAGCCAGCTTCAGGAGTGGGTGGGGGCTCGATCTCGACTCGTGGTGGTTGCGGCCCTTGTCGAGGGGATCGTCTCGATCGCTCTGTTCATGCCCGTTCCACTCTCCTACTTCAGCCCGATCGTCGGCGGCCTGCCGGGCGCCGCTCGGCTCGGGATGGAGCCCACCTATTACTGGGACGCGCTCGACGCGGAATCGCTCGCCTGGCTGCGCGAGCACACCGGACCCGGCGAGACGATCCGGTTCTCGACGTTCCCCTCGTCCTGGCTTTACCTCAGACGCATCGGGGCCTTGCCGCGGAGCGTCACCCCGGTGGATCCCGGCGCACCCGCCTGGTACGTGACCCAGAATCGACCCGGGATGAACACGGGCGTGACGCGACTGCTCGCGGAGCAGGGAACGCCGGCCCATGAATTCCGGAAGTTCGGCGTCCCCTTGATTCGGATCTATCCGGCCAGCGAGGTTGAACGGCTGGAGAAGTTGCTGCCACGGTAAGGCCTTCCAGCCCGTCCCCTGGCCAACCCGGCAATGAAGCTGTGACGACGAACAAGGGCGCATGAATCGGCCCGGTCGGAAGCGAGAGTCGTGTGGCTCGCGACCAACCGGGCCGGGATGGGCATGCCGTCAGGAGTACGCATGGCCGGAGCATGCGTTGAGTTCAGGACGGACAGAGGGTTGTCGGATTGAGGCTCAGTGCTGGGCCGAGGACTGGCCGGTCGCGGTGATCGGGGCCTGGGTGGTCGCGTAGACCGGGGCGGGAGCCGCGTAGGCAACGGTCTCGACGCAGGCAGGGGCAGGAGCGGGCTCGCAGGCCGCCTTCTTGTGGCAGAGGCCACCGAACTTCGGCAGCTTGACATGCGAGAACAGCCCGCACTTCTTGGGGGCGGGGGCGCAGGTCGGCTCGGGGGCCGGGCACGGGGCCGGGGCCGGAACCG
The DNA here is from genome assembly GCF_011064615.1 of Aquisphaera insulae. GTDB lineage: Bacteria > Planctomycetota > Planctomycetia > Isosphaerales > Isosphaeraceae > Aquisphaera > Aquisphaera insulae. Next base: position 140,288 of record NZ_JAALJH010000005.1, read on the forward strand.
GGGCCGGCTCGACCGTACACACCGGAGCCGGGGCCGGAGCCGCACAGGTGTGCTTCTTCTTGTGGCAGGCTTCGGCGGTGCCGACCACGAACAGTGACCCAAGAACCCCAGTGAGGACGAGGGTCAGAGCGTGACGCTTCATCGATGCATCTCCTTGGATGAGTTTGCCGGTCGGCGAGGTAACGACACCCCGACTTCCGACAATATACCTGGCAAAAATCGGGCATACCCGCAAATTAGGGTAAATGATCGGGTATCCCAATGCAACCCGATAGTCTACCCAGTCGGATAATCTTGCCCATGCACGCGCCATGCCAGCAGAAGTGGCCCATGTTTTCAAGTTCTCCTGAAAAGAGCGACGACGGCTTTGCCGGTCGTATGCGGGTCGGAGTGTGGCGGCTCCTCGGGACGAGGTGACCGGATCGGCCACGGCGGCGGATTCATTTGGTATGAAGCTGCTTATAAGGTAATCTGGCGCCCGGCTCGGACGGCTGTCGCAATCTCGAGCTCCTGGCGGAGACGGCTGGTGGACGGTAATCAGGACCTTTCTCTCCGGTGCAGACAGGTCGCCGCGGTCGCCGCGACGATCGTCGCCATGCTGAGCGTGATCGCCCTCATCGGTTGGGCCATCGGCCGTCCCGTCCTGTTCGGAGGTCGGCTCGGGTCGATGCCGATGGCACCGAACACGGCGCTGGCGTTCGTGAGCCTTGCGGGGGGACTGTTCGCCGCGATCACCTCGAGCCGGATCGGAAACCGGGCGACGATCGTTGCGTCGTTCCTCGTCGTCCTTGTCGCCGTGGCCCGGATGGTGGAGGACCTGGCGGATATGCCGTGGGAGGTGGATCGCTGGTTTCTCTCGGTTCGGGCGGGCCGCGTCGGTGCGGCGCCGACGGGTAAGATGTCCCTCCCCACCGCGACGGCGATGACGATCGCCGCGCTGGCCCTGCCGGCGACCTGCCGGGCGGGGCCGTCAGCACGGATACGATGGCTTGGCGGCGTGGGAGGGCTGGTCGTGGCGACGACGGGCCTGCTCTTCGTCCTGGGATACCTGTTCAGCCCTCAATCCCCCCTGGCCTACGGATCCGAATCGATCCCGATGGCCCTCAACACGGCCGCGGGCTTTGTCTTCGTGGGGATGGGGCTGATCGCGGCGGCCGGAGTGGATGCCTTCCCGCTCAGCCGACTTGCCGGGCCCTCGATCCGGGCTCGCCTGCTGCGGACGTTCCTGCCTCTGGTCGCGACCACGGTCGTGGTCGTGGCGTGGCTGACCCGATTCGTCACCATCGGCGTGGGAGCGACCTCGACCGCGATTGCCTCCGCGGCGATGGCGGCCGCGGCGATCGGGCTCTTCGCCCTGATCTGCGAACGAATCGCCGCCCGCCTGGGCGGCGAGCTCGAGCGGGCCGAGGATCGCCTCCGTGAGGCCCACGACCTCCTCGAACAGAAGGTGATCCAGCGGACCTGCGACCTGCGCCGGGCTAACGAGGAGCTGACTCGGTCGCTCCAGGAGACCCGCGATGCCCACGAATCGCTGCAACTGGCCCATTGCGAGCTCCAGCAGGCCCAGTCGCGGATGCTCCAGCAGGCGCGCATGGCCAGTCTCGGCCAGACCGCCGCCGGCGTGGCCCATGAGATCAACAACCCGCTCGCGTTCGTGACCAACAACCTCGTGGTCCTCAGGCGCGAGGTGAGCTGGATGCACGAGATGCTGCGGCTCTATCAGCAGGCCGAGGAGACCCTGGCCCGCTATCAGGGCGAGCTCTATACGAGGATCTCCCAGCTCTCGGAAGACATCGACCTTCCCTTCGTCCTCGAGAACCTCGACGGACTCCTGGAGCGGTCGAGGTCGGGGCTCCTCCGGATCCAGAAAGTGGTCGCCGACCTTCGCGACTTCGCCCATCTGGGCGAAGCGGAGTACCAGGCCTCGGAGCTGAACGTGGGGATCGGGACGACGATCCGCCTGATGCAGAACCTCGCCGACGAGCACCAGGTGACCCTCGAGACCCGCCTCGCCCCCCTGCCCCGGACCATGTGCTTCCCGGCCAAGATCAACATGGTGGTGCAGAACCTGGTCATCAACGCGATCGACGCCAGCAATCCCGGGGGGAAGATCGTCGTCGAGACCCATTGCTCCGAGGTTGAGATCCTGATCGTCGTCGCCGACGAGGGCTGTGGGATCAATCCCGGGGATCGCGACCGGATCTTCGACCCGTTCTTCACGACCAAGCCCGTCGGCAAGGGGACGGGACTGGGCCTGGCCATCTCGTACGCGATGGTCCGGGATCACGGCGGGACCATCGACTGCGAATCCGAGCCCGGCCATGGCACTCGGTTCCTGGTGCGGATTCCGATCGTCTCCCTCGAAGCCCTCCCCCGTCACCCGGATGGGGTCGTAATTCCGTCGAGCCCGCCGCTGCCGGCCTGATCCGGCCGGGCCGGTCGCCGCGTCAGGTCTCCGCGCCCGCGGCCCGGGGCATTATCATGAGTCCGGTACTGAGCTCGGTTTCCGCGGGAGGTTGGGAGGCGATGACGACTCCGGATGAAGCGACCGAGGCGCCCGTCGACCCGGGGACCGAGATCGCGGGCGACAGCCAGCCGCCTGCCCCGCCCCGTCGGCTCTGGCCGGCGACGCTCGGCGTGCTCGCCCTGGCGCTGGCGATCCTGATACCGACGGTCGGCGATATCGGCCTGACCTGGGATGAGCCGGCCTATCGCTACAGCCAGCTCATGTCGTCCCAGTGGTGGGAGCAGGCGGCCCATGTCCGCTCGTGGGAGGACCTCCGCGCGCTCCTCGATCCCGATGCCCTGCTTTTCTACTGGCCCTATGGCCGCCACGGGATCAACTTCCATCCTCCGCTGGCGGGTCAGCTCAACCTGGCCACTTATACGCTCCTCGGCGGCATCATGAAGGACATCCCGGCGCGTCGCATGGCGCCGGTGATCGAGCTGGCGATGACGGCGGCCATCGGTTTCCATTTCCTCGCCCGCCGCTACGGGATGCTGGTCGGACTGGTCATGGCCGGCTCCCTCGTCCTGATGCCCAGAGTCTACGGGCAGGCCCACCTGATCGACACCGATACGCCGGGCCTCTTCCTCTGGGCCGCGGCCTCGATCGCCCTGTGGAACGGGCTGCACGAGGAAAGGGGCCGGCGATGGCGGGTGCTGCTGGGGATCCTCGTGGGCCTCGCGTTCGTCGAGAAGATGTCGGCCGTAACCATGGTCCTCCCCCTTTTCCTCTGGCTGGCCGCGTCTCGCTCGTCGCGGGCATTCGTCGGGCCGGGAGCCCGGCTCGCCTGGATCGATGGGCTGGTCACCGCCGGGCCGATGCTGATCGCGCTCGGGCTGGCCTTCCTGGAGATCCAGTCCCTCCAGCGGCAGCTACCGCCGCCCGGGTCTACCGACCTCTTCCTCCACCGTCCGGCCTCCGATCTCCCGGGGTGGATCCTCGCGGTCCCGCTCGTCGTCTGGCTGATCCGCCGGCTGCTCGGCTTCGCCTTCCCCCGTCATGCCCTCTGGGGGGCGGAGCGGCCGGGGCTGGAGACCTGGACCGCGGCCCTGGCGTTCGGGCCGGTCGTCGCCTGGCTGGGAAACCCGGCCTGGTGGCGTGAGACGCTCCCCCGGCTTGCCCACTACTACGCCCTCAACACGAATCGCCAGGGGGCCCTCCCGGACATCCAGATCATCTACTTCGGCGAGGTCTTCGAATACTCGCTCCCCTGGCACAACGGCTGGGTCCTGATCGCGATCACCGTCCCGCTCACGATCCTCGTCGTCGCGGCCATCGGCCTGGTCTGGGGGCTGCTCCAGGCCCGTCGCGACCGCCTGCCGCTCTACGTCCTGCTCCACTTCATGACGCTCCCGGCGCTCCGGATGCTCCGGGTCCCCGCCCACGACGGAGTCCGCCTGCTCCTCCCTTCCTTCTTCTTCCTCGCCGCGTTCTCAGGGTGTGGAGCCGAGGCCCTGTCGCGACTGGTCCATCGCCTGGCGAGAGTGCCGCTGCGCCTGGCGGGACCGGCGACGATGGCCGCGGTGCTGATCCCCGCGGGCGTCGCGGTCGCATCGATCCATCCGTATGAGCTTTCCTATTACAACGAGATCCTCGGCGGCCCGCGCGGGGCCTGGCATCGCGGCTTCGAGCTCACCTACTGGCTGGACGCCTTCAACGGGCCCGTGGTCAAGGAGCTGAACGCGCGGCTCCCCACCCGGGCGGAGCTGGACGACCCGAACGAGCTCACCAATCCCATGACCTGGCAGGAGCTCCAGGGGCTCGGCGAGCTTCGAAAGGACCTCATCCTGGGCCGTGACGTCCGCACGCAGGGAGCCGGGGTCTACGGGCGGATCGGCTACGCCTGGCTCCATACCCAGGATTCCAAGGCGACTCCGTTCTCGCGATTCCTGTTCGCGATGAAACCCTGGTATGCCTCCGAACCGAGCTCGCTGGGCGGGCTTCGCGTCGCGACGGTCGCCGACCCGATCGGCGTCTCGCGGGCCTGGGCGCTCGAGCTCCTCGTGGATGCGCCGGACCCTGATCCGATCCCACCGCCCAAGCCCAGGGTCGGCCGCCTGATCGCTAACGAGGCCGTCCTCCGCTGGGCCCGCGAGGATCCGGCCGGCCTGGAAGCCGCCGCGAAGAAGCTCGAGGCCGACGGGATCGGCTCGGCGGATCCCCATGCTTCCAGGCTCATGAACCTGATGACGGTCCACCCCGAGGCCAAGCACGCGAAGATCCGCCGTTTCCTGCTCAATCGCCTCCTCAAGACCAGGCCCGTGGCGCTCGTCGAGGGCGTGCGGATCCTCGCCGCCCATCCCGAGGCCGTCGTCGAGGTCATGACCCGCTATGCCTACACCGATCCCGAGTGGATCGGCGGATATCTCGACCGAGATCTTGCTGCAGGTGAGTAAGCCGCCGGCCCTGGCGGACGCTCAGTCCAGGCCCCCGCCCGTCGCGACCGGAACGTGACCGTCCAGATCGACCTCGTCGGGATGCTCGGCGATCGGCCTCGAGGGGAGCAGGGCGAGAGCCGTGAGCGCCGCGACGGCGTAGATCCCGCAGGCGAACCAGTACGGGGCCGCGGGCGAGACGCGGCCCATCAGGACATTGGCGGCGGAGTAGCTCAACATGCGGGCGAGCGTCTGTGTCGAGGAGAACGTCCCGAAGACGGCCCCTTGCTCGCTCATCGGCGTCGACCGGGAGAGGAGTCCGCTGATCGAAGGCGCCGAGAGTCCCTGGCCGATCCCGACCAGGGCGAACGCGGGGATGAGCATCGGCCAGGTTGTGGCCGTCGCGATCGCCGCGAAGCCCGCCAGGGCGCTGAAGAGACCGACCAGGATCAGCCGCGGCTCGCCGAACCGAGGGACGAGCCGGCGGATCAGGCCCCCCTGCACCACCGCCGTCAACACGCCCAGCCCGGCGAACGCGAAGGCCGCCCCCTGGGCGTCCCACCCGAAGCGGCGACGGACGAAGAGGGCGAGGGTCCCTTCCAGGCATGCGAACGCGAAGACCGCCAGGGAGCCGATGCCGATCAACGATCCGATCGCCGGGATCCGCACCGTATCCAGCACTCCCCGCCAGCTCAGCACGCGAGCGGCCTCGCGGGTCACCGAACCCTCCGGCCGCGACTCCGGCAGCCGGGCCAGGACCAGGATCCAGGCGATCGTCGAGAAGGCCGCGGCGACCAGGAACGGCAACCGCAGCCGCCACTCTCCCGCGGCATGCAGCCCCACGAGCAGGCCGCCGAGGATCGGGCCCAGGACGAAGCCGAGGCCGAACGCCATGCCGATCAATCCCATGCCACGCGCCCGATTCTCGGGCTTCGTGACGTCCGCGACGTACGCCTGGGCAACCAGGATGTTGCCGCCGGAGGCACCGTCGAGCATCCGCGCCAGGAGCATGACCCTGAAATCTCGCGACAGCCCCAGGATCAGGAACGAGATCGCCGTCCCGGCCTGCGAGTAGATCAGCAAGGGCCGCCGTCCGTAGCGATCGCTCAGCCGCCCGAGGACCGGACCGGCGATGAGCTGACAGAGCGGATAGGCGGAGAAGAGCATGCCGATCTGCCAGTCGGCGAACCCGTAGTGCTCCGCGAAGGGCGCCAGCAGGGGCATGACCACGGAGAAGCCCAGCAGGTCGATCAGCACGATCAGGACGATCACGGCGAGCGGCGACATCAGCGGGACCTTGCTCCTCGATCCTCAGTGGGTGGGGACGCCGGAGGGATCGGCCTTGCCGTAGCGGGCCTCGCGGAGCGAATCCGCCTGCGACTTCAGCTCCAGGAGCAATCGAGCATGCGCGACGATGCCGGCGTACTCGACGGCGAACGCCCCCAGGTTGAAGGCGATGGTCATCGCGGCCACGCCGAGATGCCAGGGCGCGTAGGCCAGGCTTCGCGTGTCCGCCGCGGCCCCGAGCCAGGCCGTGACGGCGACGGCGGTCATGGAGCCCATGACGAACCGCATCGCGCGCCGCTTGTTCCGCGTCGCGTGCGCGATGAACCACTCGGGCAGCCCGTAGACGCGGACCACCTCCTTGGCCCACTTCACGGTCGCCATGAAGTACGTGTAGACGATCGAGTGGATCCCCAGCAGGCAGACGACCGTGAGCAGGGAGAAGAGCAGGTGGACCGCGTGCCAGACCGCATGCGGCCCCCTCGGCTCGCCCGACGCGAGCAGGCCGAGCACGAAGTTCGCCGTCAGCAGCGAGGTCCCGGTGACGGCCAGGACCAGGAAATAGCGGATCATCGAGCCTTCCGACAACGACCAACGGAGCGACACGTGCCTCAGGCTCTAGATTATGTCAGGCGGAGGAACTTAGCCACAGACGAAGGGGGAGGAATTTGGCCTCTTCATCGGTGGCGATTTGCCTCAGTACATGGCCCCCATGCTGAAGTTGAAGTAGCGGAGGCGGTCGCCGTCGGCGTAGGAGACGGGGAACGCGAGGTCGAAGCCGAGCGGGATCGGGCCCATCTGGGGGATGACCATCCGCAGGCCGGTGCCGATCGAGGCACGCACCTTGTGGAAGTTGTAGTCCCCTTCGACGGTGCCGAAGTCGCAGAAGACGACCTGATGGAAGGTGTCGCTGGCGGTGAGCGGGAACTGGTACTCGATCGAGCCGAGTGCCATCATCACGCCGCCGACGGGGACGCCCAGGGCGTGCGGGCTGATCGTGCGATACTGGAAGCCGCGGAGGCTGCCGAAGTTGCCGGCGAAATAGCTCTCGTAGACCGGGATGCCCTGGGTCGCGACCCCGAAATGGCCGCGGAGGGTGAAGAACCGCTTGCCGCTGCCGTCGGGCCGGCTGCCGGTCGGGATGTAGGTGCGTCCCTCGAGGTCGACCTTGGACCAGGTGAACGTCCCCCAGCCCTGCTCGAAGGCGAGCTCGGCGTACTGCCCCTTGTTGGGCATGAACGGGTTGTTGCGATTGTCGAACCGCAGGCTCGGCCGGAGCGAGGCGAGGAACGACTCGCCGGCCACCGCCAGGTACTCCGCCGGCGCCGGGCTGCGATAGCCGAAGAAGTTGATGTCCTCCACGCGGACCGCGACGTCGGCGTACGTGCTGGAGCCGAACTGGCGGCCCAGGGAGAACCGGCCGCCGCCCCGGCGCTCGTCCCAGTCGGGGTAGAAGCGGCTGAACCAGTAGCCCGCGACGCCCGCCCCGATGGGGAGGTCGAAGAGGTACGGCTCGCGGAGGCTCGCCTCGAACTTGTTGATCAACGTCCCGGGCTGGATGTTCAGACGGAACTCCTGGCCGCCGCCCCGGAAGGCCGTGCCGTTGAAGATGTCGTTGAACGACCGCGGGACGTTGAAGATGTCGAAGTTCTTCTCGTAGACCGTGACGTTGCCGAAGAGGCCCTGGAAGCTGCTGGCCGCCACGCCGACCATGAACCGGCCGGTGGGGGCCTCGTCCACGCTCGTGATGATGTCGGCGAACGAACGGTTGCGGAACGGGTCGTTCAGGTCCGGGCCGACGCTTGTCATGTTCGTGCCCGGGAGGCTCGGGAACGTGCCCGCGGGCTCGCCGCTGCCGAACGGCGGCGGCGAGCCCGCCGGCGGGGCACCGTTGGCCGCGTTCACGGCCGACCTTCGTCCGGCTCGGGCCGGAGGCACGGTCAGGCCGGGCGTCGTGTCGGCGGGGGGGGCGAACAGGTTGCCCGCGCCGAAGCCCCCGGCCGCCGGGGCGCCCGCGCCCGGCGCGGCCCCCGAGACGTCCACGGCCTCCGGGGCCGGCACCAGCTCGATCCCGTCGCCCGGATCTTGCATGCGGGCCTGGGTCACACCATCGCCCAGGAGCGGCATCATCAGGTCGCCATAGGGCTTGTCCCCGGGCCGCTTGTTGATGACGCGGACCTCCAGCGGTTTGCCGCCCAGGTCCGGCCCGCCCTGCTGCGGTCCTCCCGGGCCGTGGAAGTAGCCGAGCGCGCTGAGCCGGTTCTTGTAGACCTCCACCCGATTCATGTCGAGGATCTCGCCCGGCAGCAGGCCAGCCATCACGGCCTCGCGGCGGATGACCTTGTCCTTGGTCCGGTTGTTGCCGTAGTTCGGCATCTCGCCGATGAGGTAGGCCTCGCCTTCCTCGATCTTGTAGAGCAGGTCCACGACCCCGAGCTTGTTGGTGAACCGGGGCTCGAAGGCGATCTGGGCGTCGGCGCAGCCGAGGGCGTAATACCGGGATCGCATCAGCTTCAGGTCGGCCTCCTTCACGGCCTCCAGGAACGGCTTGCCGGAATGGAGCTGGAGCCCCTCGCGGAGCTCCTCGGTCTTGATCTTGGAGTTCCCCTCGAAGAGCAGGTTGCGGACGCTGTACCTCGTCCCCTCGGAGATCACGAAGGTGAGGTTGATGTCGCCCAGGTCCTTCCCGGAACGGGTGACCGGGGTGACCTTCACCTCGTAGAAGCCCTGCGACTGGTAGTATTCCTTGAGCTTCCTAGTGTCCTCGTCCAGGAGGTCGCGGTGATACTTGCCGCCGACCAGGCCGAGGATCGGCTTGCGGGTGCCGATCTTGGTCCGGAGCTGGCCGTCGGAGGCGAAGACGTTCCCCTTGAAATCGACGCTGTTGATCCGGAACTTGGAGCCTTCGAAGATCTGGATGACGACCTTCGTGTCGCCCATGCTGCCCCCTTCCAGGAGGCGGACCTCGGCGAGGTCATACCCCTTCTCCTGGTAGAGGCGCTGAATCTGGCCGAGGGCGAGCCGCGTCTTCGTCGCGTCGGCCCGGTTGCCGACCTTGAGGTCGGTCGCCTCCTCGATCTCCTTCAGGGAGACCGACTTTCGCCCCCGGAATTCGACGATCTTGAGGACGGGCATCTCGCGCACGCGGTAGATCAGGATGAACTTGCCGCTCTTGGGCGGCGATTCCTCGTAATACGGCGCGACATCCGAGAGTCCCCCCTTGGCGATGAGGCTCTTGATGTCGGCCTCGACGTGCTGCTGCGAGAGGGGCTGCCCGGCGCGGCTCGAGAGATAGGCGCGGAGCTTCTCGGCGGGGATCGTCGTGTTCCCCTCGATGCGGACCTCGGACACGATCCCTTCCGGGAGCTGGTCTCCCCGCCAGGCGAAGGCACCGGGGACGATCCAGCCGGAAGGATCTCCGGCGATCATCGCCAGCAAGGCCAGCGGGGCGAGCACGCGCCACCGCCGCGCACCGCTCATCCGTGCACCCGCGGTGGCCGTCCCTGGCGCCGCGATGTGTCGAGTTCCGGATCGTCCCATGAGCGATCTTTCCTGGACCGTGCCGATCCGCGGGGATTCGCCCGCGGCCGCGATCCTGACGATCGCGGGCCGGCCGACTCGCCCCCCGGACTGGTCGATCTTCCGAGTCCGTTCCCCGGAGAGCGACGATCGCTCCCCCGCATTGCCATCGCGACGAGCCCGGGCCCGATATGGGCCTTCCGGCGCCTCGGATCGTGCCCAATCCGTGGTCACGATCGCGCTTCAGCCCGGTCGCCGCCGAACAAAGATATGACAGGCTCGGGCCTTTTACCCCAGATCCCCCCGCGATGCAAGGCGGACCGTGGATGAATCGCGAGGCCGCTCAGCGCGGCTCCTCGACGACCCGATGCCCGCTCCGGTTCTCGACCGTGGTCGTCCAGCCGGTGGGAACCTCGGCACGATACCGGATTGCCCCATCCTCCTTCCGCCAGCGGAGCGTGACCGTGCCGCCGGGCACCGGCCGGGTGCCCTCGCAATGCTCGAGCGGCAAGTTGGTGAACCGGATCCGGGCCGACCGCGCGACCGGGTCAACATCCACGATCCCCAGCACGTCGCGGAAGAGGACATGGACACCGCCATGCGAGGCAAAGCCGTGATCACAGCTCGCCGTCGGGCTGTCGTTCTCCCAGAGCGTCCCCGTCAGATGGGCCATCTTGAGCTGGTATTCCAGCGACTCATCCAGGAGCTGGCGGCAAAGGCCGGCCCTCGAGAGCAGCTCCAGCCGCAGGGTGTCGCCGACGAAGGCATTCGCCGGATGAACGTCCGAATGAACCTTCGTCCCCTTCCGCCGTGGGCCGAACTCGGCGACGAGCGTCTGCCAGAGCTGCGGGTGCGACTCCGGCGTGGCCACGTCGAAGGCGAAGGCGAAATACTGGCAAACCTCGGTCCGGTTCCGGGTCGCGGCCAACTTGCCGTCCTTATCGCGGATGGCGTTGTCCACGAAAAAGGCGCCGTCGAACGCCTGCTTGCGGATCGTGGCTCGGATGGACTCGGCCTGGCTCGTCAGGTCGGGGCGGCCGTACATCCGCCCCATGGACGCGAGGGCCGAGGCGTAGAGCATGTTCGACGGATAGTTCACGTCCTGGACGAAGTTGTTGGCCGCGGACCATTCGACGAACACCCAGCTCTCCAGCTTCTCGAGCAGGCCGTCGGAATTTCGGAACCGGCGGAAGTAGTCCATGAGAGCCTCGAGCCGGGGCCGGAGCGACTCGACGGTCTTGCGGTCGCCGGAGCGGTGCAGGTATTCCTCGAGCTGAAGGACGAACCAGAGCGACCAGTTGGGGATGAAGATGCCGTCGTCGTGGTCGGCCGGGTAGCACATCGGCAGCATCCCGCCGGGGAGATGGGCGAAGGACTTCGGCCGGAGGAAGTTCTCGAAGACGTTCGCCTCCACCCGCGTATCCCCCTGGAGGTCGAACGCGGTCCGGGCGGTGAAGAAGCTGTCGCAGAGCCAGCCCGCCCGCTCTCGAGAGGGGCAATCCATGAACAGATCAACGGCATTCTGACGAAAGGTCTCGACGCCCGCCCGGAAGAGCCGGTTGAGATTCGGGTCGCTCGCCTCGAATCGGACCTGGGAGGAAGTCGGCGCGGCGTACTCGCGGACCGCGACCCGGTCCACGACACAGTCTCCCTCCAGGGCCATCAGCTTCAGGTAACGGAACGTGTACGGCTCGAACGCCTCGAAATCGTAGGTCCCCGGCTCCAGCTCGCAGGCCACGATATTGACGCACCCCAGCCGCTTGAAATCGACGTCACCCTCCTTCGTGAGGAGCTCATCGAAGGTGAGGAACAACCGGGCGCGGCGTTCGCAGTGAATCTTGGCCTTCAGGAATCCAGTGGTGTTCACGCCGAAATCGAGGAGCCGGAACGTACCGGCCTTCAGATGCTCCGGCAAGACGCCCGGAGGACGGAGGCAATAACCAAGGCGATGTGTCTGGATGACACGCTGGAGCTCGAGCGACGGGATGGTGGCCAGCTCGGATTCGGGATAGCCCCGCAGCTTGGGACCGATGGCCGTCAGCGACCGGTCCTTCCATGGGTTGGCCGGGGCGTCGCCGATCCGGAAGCTCCCCAGCGCGAGCACTTGCGAGGCGGGTCGGACGGAGAAGTCGCAGAGCGCCACCCCACGTGCCAGGTGCTCGCGCGGGGTCTGAACCTCGCAGGTCACATCTCCGGCCGGCGCGTCCGCGTCACGCCGCCAGCGGTCGAAGCCTGGGGTGAGGTGATAGACCTCGGAGAATGGCCGCTGGAAGCTGTACCGCTGGACCTTCTGGACGCGCTCGGGGAGGATGCGGGCGTCGAACGGCCTCGCCGGATCTCCGGTCGCGGCCAGGACGGCGGGGCCGGCGACGACCTCCGCCTCCAGGAACGAGGGCTGATCGAGGACGTCGTAGCTGTTGACGTTGTAGCCGGCCACCTCGACGGCCAGCAGGTTTCGGCCCGGTCGGACCCGCCGCGTCAGGTCGATCTCGTCGACGCGGAAGAACCCGTGCGGCCCGCGTGCCGGGCCGTAGCCCACGTGCTCGCCGTTGAGCCAGACGCGATACCGGGTGGAGCCGGCCAGGCGGACGATGACCGGCGTCTGGGCGGGTGGCTCGAAGGTCGCGCGGAAGCCGACGGTGAGGTTCTTCTCCGTCTCCCGGCCCCGCGGCCAGACGGGACGCGCCGCGCGGAATTCCCCCGCGGCGACCTGCCCCGCCAGGATCGTCCCCAGCGTGATCCATCCCACAATCCACACGCCCCGCCGTGCTCGCCGCGACATCGCTGGCTCTCCAATCAGGCCATGACATGCCTTTGTTTTGAATCTTTGAAATGTCGCCGGAGCGACGGGTTCAGCCCGTACGCCAGGCTCAGCAGCTTGATCGGGTGGAGCGTCCGCTTGGTCTGGCCCTGCTCCATCTGGATGCGGCAGGCGCCGCACTCGGTCGAGCCGATCTCGATGTCGTCGTCGCGGAGCCGTCGCAGCAGCGGCCGGCCGGCGCGGAGCGAGGTCCGGAACTGGTCGCGGGCCAGGCCGTACGTCCCCCCCATCCCGGAGCAACCGCGGTTGATGAACTCCACGTCCAGGTCCGGTATCTTGCGAATCAGGTCCAGGCCGGGGATGCCGACCTCGAGCGCCCGCAGATGGCAGGGCTGATGGTAGCCCACCCGCGCATGGAGCGGTTCGGTCGGCGCCGGCAACTGGCCCCGGGCGTCGAGCCCGTTCAGGTACTGGCCCAGGTCCATGGTGTTCTGGGCGACGAGATCCGCATCCAGGTCGCCGATCAGACGGATATACTCCTGACGCAGCATGAGCGCCGCGGTCGGCTCGGAGCAGACGATCGTGTAGCCGTCGCGGACGGCGTTGCCCAGGACGCGAAGGTTGCTGACGGCGATGTCACGGGCATAGTCGATGTCGCCCACGATCAAGGGCGCCATGCCGGAGCTTCGCTGGCCGGGCGGGACGAAGACGTTGACCTCGGCGCGGCGAAGGACCTGGACGACTGCCTCGGCCAGCTCATGGTCGTAGTAGTTCGCGTAGAGGTCCACGAAGTAGGCCACGCGCGGGCCCGGCTCGTGGGGGCGTGCCTTGCCCAGCCCCATCCGCGCGGCCCGTCGGGTGAACGGCGTCCGCTGCACGGGCGGGAGCACGCGATGCCGCGAGACGCCCAGGACCCGCTCGATGACGCGGCGGGCGTTGCGGCGGGAGAGCAGGAAATTGGACAGGATCGGGAACCGGCTGGCCAGCCCGGCCCACATCTCCAGCCGGGAGAAGACCCAGTCCCACGGCGGCAGGCCGTGATTCTCGACGTAGGCGGCCTTGGCCTCGAGCATCAGGCCGGAGACATCCACCTCGGCGGGGCATTCGGACTTGCAGAGCTTGCAATGGATGCAGAGAGACGCGTGAGCCAGGGCCTCCTCGCTCCCCCAGAGCCTCGGGTCCACGGCCCCGGAGGCGATCTGGCGGATCATGTTCGCCTGGGACCTCGGGCTCGCCTCCTCGCGTCGGTGGGCCCGGAAGCTCGGGCACATGCGCATCGACGGATCCAGGCTTCGACAGGCGCCGCAACCGTGGCACGCCGAGGCAATCCCGACCGCCCCGGGTTCCGGCCAGCGGAGCACCGGCAGGATGACGTCCCCCGGCGAAATCGAGGGTTCTCCGGGACCCTCGGCCGCGGCGGGCGACGCCACCGGGCCGCCCGGGGGATCGGCGGCCGTCATGGTCCGATAGACGGCAGAGCCCCCCTTGCTGTTGCCCGATCCCGAGCCGACGGCCACGAGCACGGAGTCGGGGATCGAGGCCATGCCCCCCGGGGGGAATCGCTTCAGGTCGCGGGCCATCTGGTGGGGGTCGTCGCCGATCACCTTGCCGGGGTTGAGGAGCCCGGCGGGATCGAACACGTCCTTGATCTCCCGGAACGTCTGGGCGTACTCGCCGAATTGCCGGGCCAGGAATTGCGTCCGCGAGAGACCGCAGCCCGACGAGGCCGAGATCGTGCCCCGGGCCTCGAGGACGATCTCATACAGCTCGGCGGCCATCGGCTCGATCCGGGCCCGATCCTCGGGGTTGGCCAGGTCCAGGAACGGTCGCAATCGGATCCGGCCGTCTGCCGCCCCGGCGCTCAGGGTCCACATGATATCCAGACGCTTCATGACCTCCTGGAACCGGAGCATGACCGGGCCGAGCAAATCCGGCGGCACGGCGACGTCGTCGACCGCCGAGATCGGCCGGGCCGCCCCGGCCGATTTCAGGAGCAGCGGCTCGGCCAGGCGTCGAAGCCCGACCAGCCGATCGCAATCCGCCCGACGGGTCATCGCCGCGGGCTCCCCCTGGAATCGCCCGCCTCGCCCCAGGCGCGTCTCCAGGCGGCGGAGCACGTCGGCGACCTCGTCCGCGGAGTCGGCCTCGAATTCGACCACGATCGCGGATCGGGCCGACTCCGGGATCCAGTCGCGGAGCGAGTCGTCCGCATCCCTCGCCAGGCTGAGCAGCCGCCAGTCGTAGAGGTCGCAGGCCGCCGGCATGAGGCCCATCTCCAGGCACTCTCGGGCCGCCTCGGCGGCGTCCGCCAGCCGGCCGAAGGGGAAGAGCGCCGCGCCCTGCGCACCCGGCAGCGGGATCGTCCGGAGCGCCGCCTGCAACACCAGCGCGAGGGTCCCCTCGGAGCCGCAGATGAGACGGGCCAGGTTGATCCCCTCGGCCGAGCAGGCCCTGTCCAGGGCATAGCCCGCTCGGTTCCTCGGCAGGGAGGCCGAGGCCGGTCGGGGCCGCCGTTGGGCCTGCCGGTGGATGTTCAACAGCTTGCGGACGTGCAGGTCGGTGAGCGTCCGCGGGTCGTCCTCCGGGGACGGCCAGGGGACGAATCCCACATCGGCCGTGTCGCCCTGGGGGAACGCGACTCGGAGCTGATCCACGCGGTCGGACATCGAGCCGAATCGGGGCGAGCGTTCGCCGGCGGCGTCGACCGCGATCATCCCACCGACGGTGCCGATCGCCGCGTTCACCGGCACGGGCTCCACGCGACGCCCCAGCGGGGCGAGGTGGGCATTGAGCGTATCGAGGCTGACGCCCGGCTCGACCACGACCCGGTCCCCCGAGACCTGGAGGATCTTGCGGAGGTGCCGGCTGAAGTCGATCACGATCCCCGGGCCGAGGGCGCCCCCGCCGGAATCCGTCGCGGCCCCGCGGGCATGGATCGGGATCTGATGCTCGGCCGCGTAGCCGACCACGGCCAGGACGTCGTTCTCCGTCCTGGGCGCGATCACGCCCAGGGGGTCAATCTCGTAGAGGCTCGCGCCGTAGGCGTACGAGCCACGCGCCAGCGGCTCGAACTCGAGCTCGCCGTCGATCACCCCGCGCAGGTCATCGTAGATCCTCGCACGACGCTCATCCACGGGTCGGACTTCACCTCAGGAAGAAGGCCATTCGATGGGGTGGAGACGGCAACGGGCAGGGCGGATCACCCATGCGGCACGGCCTGGTCCGGCGAGGGGATTCGCTCCCCGACGGACCGCCCCGCGAGCCTCAGCTCCTCGGCGCGGATCCGCTCCTGGCGATAGCGCTCGCCGATGGCCAGGTCGAACGGGCGGAGATGCATCCCCGGATTGGAGCCTTCTCCCCTCACCTGGCTCAGGCACCGATAGCAGATCGCGACGTCCGGCACGCGATAGTAGAGGACCAGGTCGAGGAGCGCGGATCCGAGCAGGATGAGGTAGGTGTAGATCGGCCGCTCCAGATACCAGAAGACCGTGCTGATCGCGAAGCCGACGATCACGATGAACAGGCCGAGGCCCTGGGGGAAATCCTTCTGGATGTACAGATCCGTCGTCGCGCAGATCGGGCAGCACCTCAGCTCTCCGGACGCGATGGCCTCCGGGTGGAGATCTCGCTCCGCGCCGCAGGACTTGCAGGCAAATGACCGGGCCTGCTCCGCCCGGGGGACGTGATTGACCACCTGGCACCGGTGGCACGAGAAGGTCAATTCCATGAGAGGGGCCCGGTCTTCTCGATCGCGATGGCGGAAGGCGAAACGGCCGTTGAGTCGACGGCCGTACGAGGAACCCGATTCTAACGAGCCCTGGACCGGTGGGATAGCGTCACGAGGATCAGGCCACGGTCCGGCGGCGGCGGAACCGTCAACCCGGGCACCGCGATGCGGGCCGGCGAACGCGATCATCCGGCCAGGAATCCGGCCCGGGCGACGACCATCGCCGTCAGCTCCCCCACCAGGAGGAGCGTCATCGCGATGTAGAGGATCCCGGTGGCCGATTGCGTCGAGCGAATCCGCACCGTCTTCCAGGCGAGGACCGTCGCCACGACCGGCGCGGCGAAGCCCATGCCCCACCGCATCAGGAAGACCAGCGGCGACGTCAGGTCGCCGGCCCCGGCATCCGACGGCAGCCAGCCGCGGAGCAACGCGAAGCCGGCCGCGACGGGGACCAGCCCCCTCATCAGGAACCCCCAGCCCATGGACTTCACGTAGCCCTTCAACGGCTCGATGGACATCGTCGGCGCCGTGAGGTAATGGTGGCCCAGCAGCATCGCGGTCAGGGTCGCTCCGAGCAAGAACCCGGAGGTGTAGCGCCCGAGCGCCGCAATCACCCAGCCCGAGGCCGCGCCGTCGGACACCATCGCCAGCCACGCGGCCGTCGATCCCGCCAGCAGCCAGGTGACCGGGATTGCGACCCGGGGCAGCCCGAGCCCCCAGGCGGTCGCCCCGATGTAGGCCAGGATCGCCCCCGCGGCGAGAGTACCGACGGACTCCCGGCTCCCCTCCATCCTCGAATCGTCGAGCGCCGCCAGGACCAGCAGCCCGAGGATCACGACGAAATGCGTCCGGAGGAATCGCAGCGGGACGTCGCGCCAGTCGGTCATCAGCAGCATCACCGCCATCCCGAACGCCAGTCGAGTCACCGCGTCGGCGATCATCGATACGTCGTGTGGCATCGCCGGACCTTCGAATCGGAGAAGGCGAGAGAAAGCGCCGCACCGCGCCGGGAATCCACCCAGTATCCCGCGGCTGGAGGGCCGTGTAAACCGCGCGACCTCAGGTCTTGGCCCCGAAGATCAAGGACATGACCTCCGTCCGCGTCGCCAGGCGATCCTTGAAGGCGCCTCGCACCGCGCTGGTGACGAACGAGCTGTCGGGCTTGTTCACGCCTCGGATCGTCATGCAGCTATGACTGGCCTCGATCACCACCGCCACGCCGCGGGCGTCCAGCTCCCTCATCAGGAGATCCGCCACCTCTTCCGTCAGCCGCTCCTGCAACTGCGGCCGCTTGGCCAGGACGTCGATCACGCGGGGGATCTTGGACAGGCCGACCACCCTGCCGTTGGGGATGTAGGCCACGTGGGCCTTGCCGATCACCGGCAGCAGGTGATGCTCGCAGAAGCTCACCATCCGGATGTCCCGGATCAGGACCATCTCATCATACTTTTGAGTGAACAGTTTCTTGAGATGAACGACCGGATCCTGATGGAGCCCCTGGAAGACCTCGGCATACATCCGGGCCACGCGGTCGGGCGTCTCGCGCAGTCCCTCGCGATCCGGGTCCTCGCCGACGGCAAGGAGGATCTCGCGGATCGCCCGGCGGATCCGATCGAGGTCCATCACCCCCTTCTCCCTCGGCTCCTCTCGCCTCGGGCCGGAGGTGCCGCCGCTCGATGTCTTTTCCATGATGTCCCGACCGATCAATCCCGCGAGGGGCCATGCTTTATCTTAAGTGGATACCAGAACACGACTTCCGGCAACAGAACTGTATTGTATGGTCCCCGTTCGGGGAAATCAAGTCTGCGACCGGGCTGGAGACCGTCGCCCCATCGCCTCAGTTCACGCTGAAGGGAGGCGGGAAGGTCCGTCCCGGTCGGACATCGCCGACGAGCTTGCGGAGGGCACTCCTGAGGACGTCCGAGCGGCGGCCGACGAAGGGTTCCTCCAGCAGCCCCTGCTTGATCAGGGGCGTCAGCGGCAGCGAGTGAGCGATGATGTCGGTGAGCGCGCCGAGCGGTATCGGCTTCTGGAGCAGCTCCGCAAGCTCGTCCCCGAGCTCGGAACGGGTCTCGTGATATTGCCGGAAGAGGGCGATCAGCTCCTCCCGGAGGGCGTCATCGTGGGCGTGGGCCTCCTCGTCCTCGAGGATGTCGACCTCCGCGAGTCGGTAGAGGGCCTTGCTCTCGACCTCGGCCCGGATCGTCACTCGCCTGAGCCCGAGCAGGAGCATGTTGAAGCGACCATCGGAGAGGCGGACGTGCTGGAGGATCTGCCCCAGGCAACCGGTGCCTTCGAGGGGAACCGGTCCCTCGCGTCGGGGGGCGGCAGAGGACGAGCGTGTCTGGATGATCGTGATCAGGCGATCCCCACTGAGCGCGTCCTCGGTCATCTGGCGATATCGGGGCTCGAAGATGTGCAACGGGATCACGGAATGGGGGAAGATCACGACGCCCGCCAGCGGGAAGAGCCGCGTCAGCCCCGAGAAGTCGCGAGGGTCGAAGCCGGGCAGGATCATCTTCGCTCCCCCCGGCCGTCGCGGGTCGAGAATTGAATTGGCCGACCCGGGTGCCGACCGAGGCTTGACACGCGACCCGGTCCGACGAAACTGGGTTCGAGTTGAGTCCGTCCGCATTGTAGTTTTCCCCCGAGTACCGGCAAGGTGTTTCGAGCGGCCGCGATCGGGGGCGATCAATCACCCGGGGTCCCGCTTCCATGTCGCCTCCTCCAGGCCGAAGGCCGAAATCCGCGGTCGACGCACCAGAAAAACTTGCGGCCGGGGATAGGAAGGATGCCATCACGCACGCCCGGAAGGTCGTCCGCGGCCTCAAGGCGCTCTACCCCGAGGCGTTCTGCGCGCTCCATCACGAGAGCCCGTTCCAGCTTCTGGTCGCGACGATCCTTTCGGCCCAGTGCACCGACGCGCGGGTGAACCTCGTCACCCCGGAGCTCTTTCGACGCTTCCCGGACGCTCGCAGCATGGCGGCCGCCGACCAGGAGGGCCTCGAGGAGCTGGTCCGCTCGACGGGTTTCTTCCGGTCCAAGGCGAGGAATCTGAAGTCCATGGCCGCCAGCCTGGCCGGCCAGCACGCGGGAGAAATCCCTCGCGACGTCGACATCCTCACCCGCCTGGCCGGCGTCGGTCGCAAGACGGCGAACGTGGTCCTGGGCACGGCGTACGGGATCGCCTCCGGCGTCGTCGTGGACACCCACGTCAAGCGACTGGCGTATCGACTGGGCCTGACCAGCCACACGGTTCCGGAGAAGATCGAGAAGGACCTGATGGCGAGTGTCCCCCGCGGGGAGTGGGTGGACCTGAGCCATCGTCTCATCCAGCACGGCCGCCGCACCTGCCTCGCCCGCAACCCCCGCTGCTCCGAGTGTGCTCTCGCCAAACTCTGCCCGAAGCTCGGCGTGACCTCGTCCCGCTAGCAGACCGACCGCCGCATACCCGCGGGGATGCGCGACATCGGATTCGGGGAGGGCCGTGAAGACGACCGCTTCCTGATCGGTCCTCCGGGGCCTGAGTGCCGCGAGCGTGTTCCTGGATGGAGAGGTAAGAGGCCGGCATCTGTCTTCTTCGACCTCGTGGACTCGGATGTCGGACGCGGCTCTCTTCGGCTTTTAGCGTCCACCCGTGAGTCAACTGCATTTCGCAAGGCCATGATCCGCTGATGGTCTGCTCCCCTCCCACCAAATTATCGCTCGGGGTCGCGGTTTCCGGCGCCGGCGTCGAGCCTCATCAGGTGTTCGGTCGCGTTGCTGTTCTTCGGATTCAGCTCCAGAGAGCGCTTGAAGTTCTTGACGGCCGACGCCTTGTCGCCGGCCGTCTCGTAGGCTTCGGCGAGGCTGCTGTAGGCGTTCCAACTATCGGGATGGCGGCCGGCGTTTAGCCTGAAGATCTCGAGCGCGTCGTGTGCGCGCTTCAGCCCCAGCAGGTCGTTACCGAGGCTGTTCATCTGCTTCTCGTCCAGCGTCTCGCCGGTGGACCGTCCTTCGCCCTTTCCCCGATACTCGCGGAGAGCGGCCGTTGCGCCCTGGGCGAGAATCCGACTGAGCAGGGCCCGGCGAGGCGAATCGTAGCTCTCGTAACCGAGCCAGTCGAGCGCCGGCTGAGTGCCGCCAACGGCCTCGGCGACGATTTCCCTCGCGATGGAAAGGCCGTTGGCGCTGTTGGCGAAGAACACGACACCCAGCTTCGGCTGATCGGCGGCCAGAACAAAAGCCTTGGTGTCCCCATTGTCCCCCCAATGCCAGAATGCGAGGCCGTCTTTCGTCGTCTGCAATCCCCAACCGAGTCCCCAGGCGACGTTGGGCAGGGGCGTCGCTTGGAGGCGATCGACCGAAACCCAACCCCCCTCCCGGACCTGAATCTGCGGAGTCAACATTAGCTTGCGCGTTTCGGGCTTCAAAGCTGTGCCCTGTAGGATCGCTGCCACGAAAAGGCCGTAATCCCGCGCCGTCGTGTGCAGGCTAGATGCGGCGTTGCCGATCCTGGCTTCCGCCGCGGGCGGCTTGTCTTGCCCACCAGGTTCGCCGATCAAATTATGGCTGAATGTCTTCAACTTGTCGTAGTCGTCACGCCAGACGTAACTGCTGCTCGTCATGCCGAGCGGGTCGAAAACCGATCGCTTCATGAAGTCGTCGAGCTTCTCGCCCGTGACGTGCTCGATCACCTTGGCGAGGTACACGAACCCTTCGCCGGAGTAGCTGAAGCGTTCTCCGGGCGTGAAATGGATCGTGAGCTTGTCGTCCCACCGCCAGTTGCGGAACCCGGTTGTGTGGCTCAGTACGCGGCGCGCGGTGATCAGGCTCAGGCGAGCGTCGTCACCCACGTCGTAATTGCCGGGCAGGTACTTGTTGAGCGGCTTGTCCAGGTCGAACTTGCCCTCGTCCACCAGCTTCAGCACGGAGTAGGCGAAGACCGGCTTGCTCAGAGAAGCCGCCTCGAAGACGGTCGTGTCGTCCACGGGCTCCTTCGTCTTGCTGTTCTTCACGCCGAAGCCGTGATGCCAGATCAGGTCGCCGTCTCGGATCAACGCGACGGCCAGGCCCGGCACCGCGGCCTCGTTCATCAACTGCGGAAGGCGCGCTTCGAGCCGCGCGGTGACCTGCGCCGGCTTGGCGCTCGTCTGCAAGGGCTTTGGCGGTGACGAGGCCGCCTTCGTCCTGTCCTGGCCGAAGGCCGAAGGTGCGGGAATGAGCAGGCTGATTAGTGCTGCGAGGATCAGAGCGAATCTCACGGCAAGCTTCCTTTAGTGTCTCCGATCAGGGAGCCACGGTGGATAGTTCCGGTTGGGCATGTTCACGGCCGGCCTGTGAATTACTGTAAAGCGGGCACCCTGCCCGATCTTGTTCAAGAGCAACGTTCCGTTGACTTCGCTTAACAGCGGGGAGAGTTCCGCCTGAATTCGCCGGGAGTCTGTCGCATGTGCCGCCGAAACGTTCTCGTAAAGTGGCTCTGATCAGCAAACCCGGCTGCGAGCGCGATCTCGATAAGGGGCGTATCGGTGTGGGCCAGTTGATGGCAGGCGAATTCGACGCGAATGCGCCGCAGGTAATCACCGGGGGTGCATCCGAAATGACGACGGAAGGACCGGGCGAGATGGACCGGATGAATTCCGACCGAGGTGGCGACCTCGTTGAGTGCTAGGGGTTCATTGAAGCGGTCGTGCAGGAGCTCCCGGGCTTGACACAACCATCGCGGTGGCGTGTGTCCCGGTTCGGCGGTGCCGGGCCGCGAGATCTCGGCGAGGATTTCGAGGGCGAGTCCCTCCATGACCAAGGGGGATAGGTCGTCCCGCTTCTGGTATTCTCGGTAGAGCCGCGTGGCCAGCCACTCGGCCGGCCCTCGACGGACCTCTGTCGGGCTAGTCCGGATCGGCACGTACTCGCCGATCGCCGCGATGCGGGACCGCGAGAATTCGATGTGAAACACCCGCCCACCCGCGTCATCCCAGCGGTTGCTGTGCGGTTCCCCGGCCGGATGGAAGACGAGTGAGGACGACTCGACGATCCTCGCCTTTCGCCCGAGACGCTCCTCGCAAACCCCTGAGACGACGAGGTAGAGGTACGCATTCTCGTGCATATGCCACGGCAGACAAACGCGCGATTGGGGCGTGTAGACGCATTCCACGAGGGTTACGTCGGCCGCCTCGCAGTGGCCCTCCGTCCGACCGTAGAACCTTCCAGCGGTTAATTTCACAGTCATCGGATACCCCCAGGAGGATGAGCGCGTACCTCACCCGTTTCCTACATTCCACAACCCCAACGGAAAAGTGGGCCGGGCGCCGTTTGCCCTGGAAGGATAGCCGCTTGTGCGGATGACTTGCCGCCCCTATTTCTTCCGCCGAATCCGTGTCTTTCGGCCGGGTCGGTAGCCCGCCGGGCTCGCCGGAGCCGCTCCACGCTCGCCGGCCGGCTCGCCCCTGGCCGGGTTGGCGACCGCATGGTAATGGTCCCCTTCCGCGACCTCATTGGCCCGCGACCTTCGGGCCTCGATGGCGACCTTGGGCGGATTCGACGGGATCAGGCAGTCACAACCCGAGCCGATCAGATCCCTACGCCCCGCCTTGAGCAGCGCCTCCCGGACCATGAAGTAGTTCTCGGGCTTGAAGAACTGCATGAGCGCCCGCTGCATCTTCCGGTCCCGAAGGCCCCGGGCGACGTGGACTTCCTCGCCCGTGAACGGGTCGAGGCCCGTGTAGTACATGCAGGTGGCGATGTCGAACGGCGCGGGGATGAAGTCCTGGACCTGGTCGGGCCTGTGGCCGTTCCGCTTGAGGAAGAGCGCCAGGTCGATCATCGCCGCCAGGTCGCTGCCGGGGTGCGAGGCGATGTAATACGGCACCAGGAACTGCGTCTTCCCCGCCTTCCGGCTGGCCCGACCGAAGGCTTCGGCGAAGCCGGCGAAGTCATTGGCGTCCGGCTTCTTCATCAGGTTGAGGACGTTCCTGTCGGTATGCTCGGGCGCGACCTTGAGCGTGCCCCCCACGTGATGGCGGGCCAGTTCCTCGAGGTACTCGGGGGACTGCTGGGCGAGGTCCATGCGGATGCCGGAGGCGACGAAGACCTTGTTGACTCCGGGGACCTCGCGGCTCTCCTTCATCAGCTCCACGAGCGGGCCGTGGTCGGTGCCCAGCAGCTTGCAGACGCTCGGGTGGACGCACGAGAGCCGCTTGCACTTCGCCTCCACCTCCGGCCGCGTGCAGCGCATCTGATACATGTTGGCGGTCGGACCGCCGATGTCCGAGACGACGCCGCTGAACTTCGGGTCCTTGCCCATCTGGCGGAGCTCCGCCAGGACCGACTCCTGCGATCGAGACTGGATGATCCGCCCCTGATGCGCCGTGATCGAGCAGAAGGTGCAGCCGCCGAAGCAGCCGCGCATGATCGTGACCGAGTCCTTCACGACCTCATGAGCCGGGATTCGCTGGCCCCCGTACATCGGGTGCGGCCTGCGCGTGTAGGGGAGCCCGTAGACGCGATCCATGTCCTCCTGGCTGATCGGCAGGGCGGGCGGCCGACAGACGACGGCCTGGCGGTCGTGGTACTGGACCAGGGTCTTCGCGTTGAGCGGGTTCGTCTCCTGGTGGATGTGCTTCGTCGCCTTCGCGAACTTCAGCTTGTCGGCCTTCACGTCCTCGAAGCTCGGCAGGACCAGGGCCTCGGTCGGAGGTGTCTCGCTGGCCCCCATCGCGAAGGCCACCCCGCGCATGTCCCGGAGGTCCTTCACGGTCTCGCCGGCCTGCAGCCTGCGGGCGATCTCGACGATCTGATGCTCGCCCATCCCGAAGACGACGAGATCCGCCTTCGAGTCGAGCAGGATCGATCGCCGGACCGTGTCGCTCCAGTAGTCGTAGTGGGCGAGCCGCCGGAGCGACGCCTCGACTCCCCCCGCGATCACGGGCACGCCGGGAAACGCCTCGCGAGCACGCTGGCAGTACGGGATGGTAGCCCGGTCGGGCCTCAGGCCAATCCGCCCGCCCGGCGAGTAGGCGTCGTCGTTGCGGACCTTCTTGTTGGCCGTGTAGTGGTTGATCATGCTGTCCATGTTCCCGGCGCTGATGCCGAAGAACAGGCGGGGACGACCAAACTGGCGCCAGGCCTGGACGCTCCGCCAGTCCGGCTGACTCAGGATCGCGACCCGGAATCCGGCCGCCTCCAGCACTCGACCGAGGATCCCCATGGCGAACGCCGGGTGATCGACGTAGGCGTCTCCCGTCACGAAGACCACGTCCACCGCGTCCCAACCTCGAGCCGCCACCTCCTCCGGAGTTGCCGGCAGCAGCGGCAACGCGAGCGGAACGACCGGCAAGACCGGCAGTTGCGTCGCGGCCGTGTTGGGGTCGAGCCGGCCCGCGGAGCAGGGCTTAGAATCGGAGGATGCTGGTCTCATTGGCTCGCGTTCATCTTGGTGGCCGGGATCATCGGACATTCAACTGGGCTAGGTGTTATTATCGTCGGTCCGTCAATCCGTGGACAGGGCGAGCTTGAAACCGCCGTCGGGCAAGTCCCGGCGAGACGGCCATGAGGGCCATCTGAACCGCAAGTCGGGGATCGCCCAGGATCGTGCCGAGAATGCCCGGAGAGAGTCGTATGGACTCGAACAGGCACTCCTTCCCGATCTCGATTCGGCCGTCGCGAAGCGCGTCATGCGCGCGATTGAGGAAGGCCCGGGACAGCCGCGACCGGCATCGTCGACGAATCGTCTTCGATGCGGGCAACGACCCGAGCACCTGGTCCATCAACCTCCGGGTCTCATCCAGGTCGGCCCGGCCGGGCCTGAAACGATGGGTCTCGCTGGCGAGATGCCAGCGGACCTGGACAGTCGGCTCGGCCAGCCAGGCGAGCTTCCACGAGCGGGCGACCCGAAGCCAGAAGTCCCAATCCAGGACGTAGCGCAGGATCGGATCGAAGCCGCCCACGTCGCGGAAGGCATCGACGCGGATCGACACGGCCGAGCACCGCAGCTGATTGCCGCAGGCCATCAGGGGGATCGCCTCGCCGGGCTCGAAGACCCGATCGGCCGGTCCAAGTCCGCCTCGCTCGACGACGTCCGGCGGCACGACCACGTCCCGTTCGTCGATGACCGTCGCTGCACTCGCCACGAGCCCGATGCGGTCATCTTGACCGAATGCGGTCAGGTGCGCCGCCAGGTGCCCCGCCTCGAGTACGTCATCCTGGTGGACGATCGCGATGAAAGGCGTCCGGCAGAGCTCGACGCAGCGGTTCCAGTTGCCCGCCAGGCCGAGGCGTTCGCCGTTGACGGAGATCCGCACCCGGCTTCCCGCCAGAGCCCGAACCCGCTCGACCGTATCGTCGTCTGAATGATCGTCGGATAGGATCAGGTCGAACGGCACGCCTCGTTGATCGAGGATCGAACGGACGGTCGCCTCGACGTGCTTCGCGCCGTTGCAGGTGGGGATGGCGATGGTCACGGAGGCGGGCGCGGCCGCCGTCATTCGGGTCCCCTGCCGCCGATCTCGCGGAGGCTCTCCCAGGTGAACAGCCCGCTGGAGTGGCCGTCATTCCAGGCGAGCTGGACGGCATAATTGCCGACGGGACTCATCGCTTCGAGCGCGAGGTCGGGGCGAATCGACGCGGGATCGATCAGCCGTTCGCCGGTCCATTCGTGTCGACAGGACGCGCAGGGGCATTCGGAACGCAGGAAGACATAGGGCAATCGATCCACCCGGCCGTCGTGCCAATGGATCTCCAGGATCTGCTCTCCCTGAAGGGCCCGGATGTTGCTGGGGGGATCGATCATCGTGGAGCTCGACGGCGGTGGAGAGTGGGGGAGCAATTCCGATGCAGTCTGAGTCTAACAGAGCGGGCGGAGGGGAAGATAGCGATCGAAGCCCACTGCCCACGGGCCGATTCTACGTCCGCGCCGGGAGCGTCAACTCGGTCCGACGTGCGCTCCATCGCGCTCCGGGGGGAGCGCGAGTGATCGGCAGGCATGACCGCGAGACGATCGAGTGCGGCCACAGCATGAACGACCGAAGCCTCGCCCGGCACTGGCCGGTGATCGCGGGCCGGCTGGAGTGCTCCGGGCTGGTCGTCGTCGCCCGGCCGGAAGCGGCCGCCTCCGCCGGAACGGAGGCGGATGAATAAGCGTCCCTCAGCGCTTCCGGATGAGTCCGATGCCGAAGACGCGGCCCGGGCCGGTCAGCTCCTCCGCGTCCTGCCCAACCTTGACCTCGTTCCAGAACCTGGTCACGTCGCCGATGTAGACGGTGTCGTGGAAGGCGATCAGCCCGCCGGGACGGACGAGCGGCCCGTACATCTCGTAGTCCGCCTTCACCCCCTCGTAGGAATGATCCCCGTCGATGAAGAGCACGTCGATCGATCGACCGCCGAGCAGCTCCTCGATCTTGCGGTGGACCGCGGGAGAGTGGGAGTCATCGCGAACCAGGTCGATCTTCTGGCCCGGCAGGGCGAACTTCTGATAGAGGGGGATACGCCCCTCGGTGTAGCCGCCACCGCCGGGGCCCATCGGCAGGTCCAGGCTGATGATGTGGGCATCCGGCGCGGCGACGCGGGTATGGGCGAAGAGCGAGCCCCCCTGGGCGGTGCCGATCTCCAGCAGGCATCGGGGTTGGAGCTGCTTGACCCGGCGGAGATACTCGGCGAATTCGACCTGATTCTGGATCGGCGAGAGGGCACCCCAGAAGCCGCGGCAGGCCAGCCGGACGACCTCATCGATCCGCTCGACGGGGCCGGTCCGTTCGACCATACGAAAGACCTGGGGGAAGAACAGGGTGCGCAGGACCTTGCGGCCGAACCGAGCCGTGGCCGCGATCGGCTCCAGCCAGGCGGGCCTGGCTCCGGCGGGCTTCAGGTCGATTCCGGTGCTCGTGG
Source organism: Aquisphaera insulae (assembly GCF_011064615.1). Classification (GTDB taxonomy): domain Bacteria; phylum Planctomycetota; class Planctomycetia; order Isosphaerales; family Isosphaeraceae; genus Aquisphaera; species Aquisphaera insulae. Next base: position 167,323 of record NZ_JAALJH010000005.1, read on the forward strand.
AATTCACGGGGTGCTCCGATAGAGGAAAGGCGGCTCGTCGTGTCGGGATGCTCGCGATCCGTCCGGCGTGGCCGCGGCGCCGCGGCCGACTGGTGATCAATGCGTGCCGACCATCGTCCCGGGGACCGAGGAGAGTCGATCCTCCACCGAGAGCCAGGACGGGTCGACCGGGATGTCGGTGCTCTCGAAGATCCAGGCCTCGCCAACCCAGGTGAAGCCGTGGTCGGGATAGGTCGACTTGCAGGGGGCGTTGTGAGCCGTCTCGCGATAGTCTCCCCGGATCGGCAAGGGGCCGCCGCCGGGCTGGAGGGCGAGTCGCTTCACCGCGTTCAGCAGCACCGTCTCGATGCCGTATCCGAAGACGCGGCAGCTCAGGACGAAGATCGGGATCGCGACTCCTGCCGGGCCGCGGCGGATGACGGCGACCGAAACGATCCCCATCTGGCCGAACTTGTCTGCGGCCTCGATGACCGCGATCCGGTAGTTCGGATCCTCATGCCACTCGCTGATCTCGCCGAAGGTTGTCCGGCTCCCGGCGCAATTGAACTGATTCGTGCGGTTGATCAGCTCCACCACGCGCTGGAGGTCGGACCGAGCGGCCTCGCGGAGCGTCACGCGGATTCCGAGGGACGCAAACATCTCGGAGGGATCCTCGTCCGCAACCTCCGCGACGAAGTCCTCGCGCGCCCTCCGCTCGTGATACTGCTGGGTCCGATCCCCATCGCGCGGATCCGGGAGGATCGACGCCCAGGTCTCCAGGAGCCGCCAGGACCGTTCCGCGGTGGCGTCCAGCAACTGGATCTCCGGGAAGCTGGTGCCGACCATCTCGAGCTGGTCGCCCCGGTCGTCGATGAAGACGTAATCCTTGTATTTGAGGTTGAGCGACTCCCGGAGCCGCTTCATGTTGGTGACCTTGGAGTCCCAGTTGATCTGGAGGGCGACGAAGTCCGACTCGTCGAGCAGGCCCCCGGTCCAGTGGACCATGGCGGGGTCGTTCTTGGAGTTCACGGCCAGGACGATCCCCTTGGCCTTCAGCTTCTGGAGGATCCGCTGGCGGTCGTGGTAATGGGAAACGGCCCCTTCGCCGATGACGCCGTCCCAGAGCGTGTTATCCAGGTCGCAGACCACGAGCTTTCGGCCCGCGAGGCGGACATGGGCGGCGATGATGTCCGCGTAGACTTCCGCCAGGGCCCGCCCAAGCGCGGCCGGATGCTGCAGGTCCGAATTGTAGAATTTCCGCGAGAGCTCCGCCTCGGTGTGGTGCTCGAGCGTCCGCGTCTCATCGAGCAGGAAGAGGTGCTCGTACGAGGCGGCGTTCTGCCGGGCTATGGCCTCGTTGACGCGGACGTTGATCAGGTCGCGGGCGATGCGCCTGCTCCGGCCGGTTGCGATCCCCTTCAGCCGACTGATGGGGCTCCCGTCGAGTCGATAGATGTTGAGCGTGTTGTGCACCAGGACCGGGCATTCGAAGCGGGTCGCGATCACCCCGAGGGTCGCCTCGACATCCTTCATGGACTCGTCGACCGAGGCGCGGATCTGGGACGCAGGGGCTAGCGCCCCCCTGAGCCGCTGGTACGGCAGGATCGGCAACGAGAAGTCGTAGGTGAAAGGACTGTAGAAGACCAGGTCGAATCGATCCGCCGGGTACTTCCTGAGCTCATTGCGGAGGAGCCCGCCGTTCTTCGACGTGGCGAAGGTGAGGTTCAGGGAGATGTCGTCCTCGAGGCATCGGGCCTGGAGGAAGGCCTGCAGGTCGAGGAACAGGCAATCCCCGACCATCAGGACCTCGAGCGTTCGGGCCCCTTCGGCGAGGACCAGGTGCCGGACCTCGGCGAGTACGCCGGCGAGGCGCTCCCTCTGGGGCGGCGTGAGCTCGGCCTCGAGTCCTCCCAGGAGCGTCTCCTCGTCGTGGGAGAGCAGGTCGTCGGACCTCCTCCGCCTGGACTCGGGGTCGTCCCCCTGGTGATGGAGCATCTTGAGCTTCTCGCCCAGGTAGAGATGCTTGTAGGACTCGTCCCCGGTCCGGAAATGGAGGGAAAGATAGTCAATGAAGGAATGGAGCTCGCGGCGGATGAACTGCTCTCGGGCCGCTCCTTCCCCGATCCGATCGGCGTATTTGGGCCAGCCGGAGATCGAAGGCAAGAGATTCGATGCCAGCTCGCTGCGCCTGCGGCCGAGGATCGAGGCGAGCGCGGGATCCCTCCCCCCGCGGGCTTCAAGGCGAGGCTCGGTGTCTGCGGGCAACATGGATGGAATCGCGCTCCGGGATGATGAAGGTATGGCGACGTCCCCGGTCGGACTCGACCGGCCGACGAAGCCAGCCGGGAAGGCCACGTTCTGGAGGAATCGACGATCCAGCGAGATTGGGGAGGTTTACGTTCCGCCGTCCGATCCGTGTTCAACCACGATTCTAGTTCGATGGCGGCGCGGATGGAAAGTCCGCCTCAGGCCGGAGCCGGTCCGACGGCGGCCGGGCCCCGGTTCGTGTCGCCTTCGCTCAACGCCCGGGCCTGCACTGGCGTACCGCGACGACCCGACGTCGAGTAGGATGGGCAGGCCGATCTCCGACTCCCCATGGCAAACCGGGCAGGTTCGATGGGTCAGCTCTCGCTCTTCGATTCCCACGATCAGCCGCAATCGGACACGGCCCGCCGGCTCTCGGAGAAGCTCTCCCGACTGGCCGACCGCGGGATCTTCCTCGGGACCTCGTCGTGGAAGTATGAGGGCTGGATCGGGAGCATCTATTCGCGCGAGCGGTACGTGGAGCGTGGTCGGTTCTCGAAGAAGCGGTTCGAAGCCGGCTGCCTGCAGGAGTATGGACGCATCTTCCCCGTCGCCGGCGGCGACTTCAGCTTCTACCAGTTCCCCACGCCCGAATACTGGAAGAACCTGTTCGACTCCGCGCCCGCCGGGCTGAGGTTCGGCCTCAAGGTGCCGGAGGAGATCACCGTGGCCCGGTGGCCGGGCCATTCCCGGTACGGGGAACGGGCCGGCGCGCCGAATCACGGGTTCCTGGACAACAGCCTCTTCCAGGAGATGTTCGCCGACCCGCTGAGGCCGCATGCCGATCGGATCGCGGTCCTGATGCTGGAGTTCGGCACCTTCGCGAAGTCCACGTTCGCCCTGCCGGCGGACTTCTTCGACCGGCTCGAGACGTTCCTCGAGTCGGCCTCGACCTCGTTCCGACTGGCCGTCGAGATCCGCAATGCGGATTACCTGTGCCCCGATTACTTCGCCATGCTTCGTCGGCACAACGTGGCCCATGTCTTCAACGCCTGGACCCGGATGCCGGAGCTCATCGACCAGGTGGAGATGCCCGGCGCATTCACGGCCGACTTCTCGGTGGCCCGCGCCCTCCTGAACAAAGGGAGAGCCTACGAGGACGCCGTGAAGGCACTCCAGCCCTACGAGCGGATCCAGGAGGTCAACGCCGGGGCCCGCGAGGGCCTTCGCCGGATCGCGGCCCGCGCGTGGAGGACGAAACAGCCGGCTTACGAATTCATCAACAACCGCCTCGAGGGATTCGCCCCGGGGACGATCGAGGCCGTGGCCGACTCGCTCGAGGACTGAGAGGAAAGGGCCGAGCCGTGGCCGGAGTCAGGCACTCGGCCACTCCCCCTCGAAAACCTCGGTGGCCGGCCCCGTCATGAAGACCGAGGCGTCATCCGCAGGCCATTCCAGCTCCAGGTCGCCGCCCGGCAGATGGGCGAGGATCCGCCGGTCCGTCCGCCCCGTGAGCACGCCCGCGACGCAGACGGCACACGCGCCGGTGCCGCAGGCCAGGGTGATGCCCGATCCGCGCTCCCAGGTCCGCATGCGGACCTCGCCGCGGCCCACGACATCCACCACATGGGCATTCACCCGCCGGGGAAAGGCCGGGTGGTTCTCCATCCGGGGACCGAGGAGTTCCAGGGGGAAGGTCGTCACGTCATCCACGAACGCCACCGCGTGCGGATTGCCCATCGAGACGGCCGTGACCGGGATCGACTGCCCGCCCAGGTCGATGGGGACGTCGATCGGAGGATCCCCAGCAAGGGTCGTCGGGATCTGGGCGGAAATCAGCACGGGCGGGGCCATGTCCACCCGGACCCGCCTGGCCTTTCCGCCCGAGATTTCCAGGTCGAGCACGAGCACGCCACGCCCGGTCTCGACGGTGACCTGGTCCTTCCGAGCAAGTCCGTGATCGTAGAGGAACTTGGCGACGCATCGGACGCCGTTGCCGCACATCTCTCCCTCGGAGCCGTCGGCATTGAACATCCGCATCCGCGCGTCGGCGAGCTCGGACGGCATGATCAGGATCAGGCCATCCGCCCCGACGCCGAAGTGGCGATCGCTGACCGCAACGGCCAGGGCGCCGGGGTCCGAGGGGGCCGACTGACGGAAGGTCTCGACGTAGACATAGTCGTTGCCGAGCCCGTGCATCTTCGTGAATTTCATGATCGAGCCGCTACCGATATGATCCGCAAGAGTAGTATGCCGTTCCGGCGAGGTACTTGCATCAATCTAGCATCCTCCCACCCCCAGGGAAAGCTGCCGGGATGGTTGGCGAATCCTCAAGGGACCCAAGACGCTCCGAAGGGCTTGTGAGGCGCATCCCATCCGTCTACCGTAAGAGGGACGACGGGCCATGTTCCTCGCGATCCCAAGGTATGTCATGCTCGGCACGACCGCCACTCCGTACGACGTCCGATTCCGCTTCCTGGACATACCAGTCCGGATCCACCCCCTCTTCTGGGGGGTCACCATCATCATGGGTTGGAGGAACGACGACCTACCCATCGTGGCGCTCTGGGTCGCCTGCGTCCTGATCTCGATCCTGGTCCACGAGTACGGACACGGCCTGATGGCCCGCTGGTTCGGCGAATCGCCGTCGATCCTGCTTTATGGACTTGGCGGGCTCTGCATGTCGCGGCAGGAGCGCACGCCGGCCCAGCGGATTGCCGTCCTGCTCGCGGGCCCAGGGGCGGGATTCCTCCTCCTCGGGGTGGTGATGGCGGCCATGTCGCTCGTCTACGGGATCACACCCGTCGAGCACCTGGCGATGGTCCGCGAGACTCTCGGCCTCGGTATCGATTTGCCCAGCCTCAGGGAACTCGGCGGCAAACTCCCCACTCGCTCGGTCGAGTGGTTCTACCTGTACATGGTCCACATCAACCTGCTCTGGGGCCTCGTGAACCTGCTGCCGATCTACCCGCTGGACGGAGGCCAGATCACTCAGGTCGTCATGAGCCGTCTGGACCGCCGCAACGGGGCTCGGCGAAGCCACATCGTCTCCCTGGTCACCGCCGGCTTCCTCGCCGTCGCCTCGTTCGCAGTCGATCGATCGGCCGACAGCAAGCCCGACTTCTTCCTCCTGGTGTTCTTCGGCGGCCTGGCCATGCTGAACTATCAAATGCTCCAGTCGTACCATGTTGCCCAATCTTACGGCGTGGACTCGAATGACGATTACTGGCGGAACTGACCATAGCGACCCTGTGCCGAGCTCCCGGTCAGGGGCATCCCCTCTCTCTGTTTCCCGAATCCCACGGTTGTCGCGAATAATCGCAACGGCGGCCTGATTCCCCCTCGATCACATGGACGAGCGGATCCCAGGGGCCCGTCGAGGTCGAAGTGGGCCCGATCGAGGGAGGGGTCCGGGTCACCCCCTTTCTTTTCGACGCTCCATCTACCACAATTCGGTTGCGATGATCCGGGCGCGTATCGTCTCCAGACTGGTCCGGGAGTAGCCCGCCAGAGAGAGCAGAATCCTCATCCATGCAGCCACGCAAGAAGCCGAATCCTGTTGAACAGAAGGACACGAGAAGTTCTGCGGTCGAGGCAGGCACCGGAAATCGTCCCAGGGGGCGTGGACGCGGGCGCACGGGGCTGGCGATACGATCCTCTCGGAGTGCCGGCCCGGACTCCACGAATCGGATCGCGCTGCTCCCCCTTCGCTCGGATGTCGTCTTCCCGCAGACGGTTGTTCCCCTGATCATCAGCCGGCCCAGCGGCATCCGCCTGGTCGATGACGTCCTGATCTCGGAGCGGCTGATCGGGCTGGCCAGCCAGCTCCATCCCGACGTGGACGACCCGGGCATCGCCGACCTTTACCCCACGGTCTGCGTCGGCAGCGTGCTCAAGATGCTGAAGTTCCCGGACGGCTCGACTCGGATCGTTTGCCAGGGGCAAACGCGGGCCCGGCTGCTTCGGGTGGTCCAGACCGAACCCTACCTCATCGCCGAGGTCGAGCCGCTGGAAGAGGAGCTCACCGAGGGGGTGGAGGTCGATGCCCTGGTCCATCACGTGAACCGGCTCTTCCAGCGGCTCGTCGATCAGAGCCAGCAGATCCCCGAAGAGCTCCAGGTCGCGGCGATGAACACCCCCGAGCCGGGTCGCCTGGCGGACCTCCTGGCCTCGAGCCTGCCGTTCTCGGTCGAGGAGCGGCAGGTCCTCCTGGGCGAGGTGAACGTCCGGTCGCGACTCGAGAGGCTGGGGCAATACCTCGCCCGCCAGCTCGCGATCGTGGAGCTGTCCACCAAGATCCAGGAGCAGGTCGGGTCCGAGCTCTCGAAGGCGCAGCGGGATCATTTCCTCCGCCAGCAAATCAAGGCCATCCAGGAAGAGCTCGGCGAGCCGGAGTCGGAGAACCCGGAGGTCGCGGAGCTCTGGGAGCGGATCCGGGCCGCCGCGCCTCCGGCGGAGGTGCTGAAGGAGGCCGAGCGGGAGCTTGAACGCCTCGCCGGCATGCACCCGAGCTCGGCCGAATACTCGATCGTCCGCACCTACCTGGACTGGCTCGCGATCCTGCCCTGGAACAACGCGAGCCGCGACCGGCTGGACCTCCGACGGGCCCGGAAGATCCTCGACGAGGATCACTACGACCTGGAGAAGATCAAGGAACGAATCCTCGAGTATCTGGCCGTCCGCAAGCTGAAGAAGGACATGAAGGGGCCCATCCTCTGCCTGGCGGGGCCGCCGGGCACGGGGAAGACGTCGCTCGGCAAGAGCATCGCCCGGGCGCTCGGGCGCGAATTCGTCCGGGTCAGCCTCGGCGGCGTCCACGACGAGGCTGAGATCCGCGGGCATCGCCGGACGTACGTGGCCGCCATGCCCGGCCGGATCATCCAGGGGATCCGCAAGGTTGGGACCAACAACCCCGTCTTCATGCTCGACGAGGTCGACAAGCTCGGCGCCGACTTCCGCGGCGATCCCTCCGCCGCGCTCCTTGAGGTCCTGGATCCCGAGCAGAACATGACCTTTCGCGACCATTACCTGGACGTCGATTTCGACCTCTCCCGGGTGATGTTCATCGCCACCGCGAACATGCTCGAGTCGATCCCCTCGCCGCTCCTGGACCGGATGGAGATCCTCCAGCTCCCCGGGTACAGCGAGGAGGAGAAGGTCCTGATCGCGCAGAGGTACATCATCCCCAAGCAGCTCGAGGCCCACGGACTGACGCCGGCGGACCTGGAAATCTCCGAGCTCGGGATCAAGCGGATCATCGCCGACTACACCCGGGAGGCCGGACTCCGCAACCTCGAGCGCGAGATCGCCGCCGTCTGCCGGAAGGCCGCCCGCCGCCGGGCCGAGGGGAAGCGCGGGGTCGTGACGGTGGGACCCGGCCAACTTCACGAGCTGCTTGGCCCCTCGCGGTTCTATCGCGAGCTGGCCGACCGTACCGGCATCCCGGGGGTGGCAACCGGCCTGGCCTGGACGCCGACCGGAGGCGAGATCCTCTTCATCGAGGCCACCGGCATGCCGGGCAAGGGGCAGCTCACGCTCACCGGACTCCTCGGCGACTCGATGCGCGAGAGCGCCCAGGCGGCGATGAGTTATCTGAAGAGCCATGCCAGGGTCCTGGAGCTGGATTCCTCGCGGTTCAACAAGACCGACGTCCATATCCACGTCCCCGCCGGCGCCGTCCCCAAGGACGGCCCCTCGGCGGGAGTGGCGATCGCCGCCGCCCTGATCAGCCTCTTCCGCGACCTCCCCATCAGAGAGGCCCTGGCGATGACGGGCGAGGTCACCCTGACCGGGCGAGTCCTCCCGGTCGGCGGCGTCCGCGAGAAGGTCCTCGCCGCGCGACGGGCGGGCATTCGCAGCCTGCTGATCCCTCGACACAACGAGAAGGACCTGATCGAGCTCCCCGCGGACGTGAAGGCGGACCTGACCTTCCGGCTGGTCGATACGCTCGATGACGTCGTCCCGCGGCTCTTCCTCGGGCGGGGCCAGAAGTCTCGCTCCAAGCCGGAGCCGATCAAGCCCGGCTCCAAGCGAGTCGTCGTCGAGAAGTCTCGGGCGGCGGTCGCCAGGCCGGCTCCTCCCGAGTCCGAGGTGCCCGGCCCCGCCACGAAGCCGCGCCGCCCCCGGACCGTTTGAACCCCGCACCGTCCCGCCCGGCGATGCCCCGCGATGTCTCCACAATCAAGCCCTCCCACCCGCGTGACCCTCCGCGGAATCTCCAGGAGATTCAACGCGGTCCAGGCCCTGCGCCCGCTCGATCTCGGCCTCAGCGGGGGAGAGATCCACGCTCTCTGCGGCGAGAACGGGGCCGGGAAGAGCACGCTGATCTCGATCCTGGGCGGCGTGATCCGCCCCGACTCGGGCTCGATCGAATTCAACGACACCGAGGTCCGTTTTCACTCGCCGGCGGACGCCCTGGCGGCCGGGGTCGCGGTCATCTATCAGGAGCTGAACCTCGTCGAGCCGTTCACCGTCGCGGAGAACCTCGCACTCGGGCACGAGCCTCGATCGGGAATCCGGCTCGACCGCCGCGCCATCCGGTCCCGGGCCCGCGAGCTGCTCGCGGAGCTCGGCTTCGACATCGATCCCGGGGCCGAGGTCGGCAGCCTGTCCGTCGGCCAGCGGCAGCAGGTCGAAATAGCCCGGGCGATCGGACGGCGTGCTCGCATCCTCATCCTCGACGAGCCGACCGCCGCGCTCTCTCGCGCGGAGGCCGAACGCCTCTTCCTCCTGCTCCGCGACCTGCGGGCCCGCGGGCTGGCGATCCTCTATGTCTCGCACCACCTGGACGAGGTCTTCGCGCTCGCCGATCGGATCACGGTCCTCCGGGACGGCTCTCGCGTGGGCACCTGGCCAACTCGCGAACTGACGCTTCCGGGCGTGGTCGCGCACATGGTGGGCCAGGCCGTGGATGTTCGCCCGGCGGCCCCTCGGTCCATCGCCGCAGAGCCCTCGCTCCGCGTCCTGTCCGCGTCGGGCGGGTCATTCCGGGACGTCACCTTCGACCTTCACCCGGGCGAGGTCCTGGGACTGACGGGGCTGGCCGGATCCGGCCACGAGGAGCTGGCCGCCGTCCTCTTCGGCGCCCGGCCGCTGGCGTCCGGTCAATTCGTCTGGCGAGGGCGGGAGTTCCGCCCCCGCCATCCTCGCCAGGCCCGGGCCGCCGGGCTGGCCTACGTCCCTCCGGACCGTCGCCGGCAGGGGCTCTTGCCGTCGAGGAGCATCACCGCCAACCTGGCCCTCGCGTCGCTCGAGACCCTTTCCACGCTCGGCTGGATCCGCCCCGGGCTGCGCGGGAAGCTCGCGTCCGAATGGTGCCGACAGTTCGAGGTCGCGGCGTCGAGCCCCTCTCAGGGGGTCCTGACACTCTCCGGCGGCAACCAGCAGAAAGTCCTGCTGGCACGCTGGGCCGCCCTCGGGCCGTCGCTTTTCCTGCTCAACGAACCGACGCGCGGCATCGACGTGAAGACCCGGGAAGCCATCCACCGCTGGATCGACGACCTCGCGGCGGCCGGCTGCTCGGTCCTCCTCACCTCGTCCGACGCGCAGGAGATCGTCCGGCTGGCGAGTCGCTGCGTGGTCTTCCGCTCGGGACGGATCGCAACCGAGCTCCCCCGGGCCTCGCTTCGAGAGCAGACGCTCATCGAGGCGATGATGGCAGACCCCGTCGCCCCGACACGCGCCCATTCGTGAGCCCCCCTGCCCGACCCGCGGAAACAACGATGCATCCCTCCCTCCGATCGCTCCTGAAACGTCTTCCGCAACTCCTGCTCCTCCTCTGCGCCTTGGTCATCATGATCCGCACGGAGCGGTTCCTGACGGCCGGGACGCTCTCCAGCATCCTCACGCAGGCGAGCATCGTGGGGGTACTTGCCCTCGGCCAGGCGTTCGTGCTGATCGGCGGCGGCTTCGACCTGTCCCAGGGGGCGATGATGGCACTCACCGCGGCCGTGGCGGGCCAGCTCGCGACGCGGGGGACCTCGCCCGCGGTCGCGGCCGTGCTCGTCCTCTCGCTGGGCACGCTGCTCGGATCCATCAACGGGCTGATGGTCTCTGCCGTGCGGACGAATCCCTTCGTCACGACGCTGAGCACCCTGCTGATCTATCGCGGCGCCGCATTCATTGCCCTGGGCGGACAGCCGATCGCGAACATCCGCGCCTTCCAGGCGATCGACACCGGACTCCAGGTCGGGGGGACCTATCTCCCGTTCCGCGGCCTCCTCTTCGTGGCGCTGACCTTGCTGTCCTGGCTGATCCTCCGCCAGACCGTCTTCGGTCAGCACGTCTATGCGCTCGGCGGTAACGCGGAGGCCGCGCGGCTTGCGGGCGTGCGAACGGTCCGACTTCGGGTCGCGACGTTCGTCCTGAGCGGCGTCGCGGCGTCTGTGGCGACCTTGCTCTTCCTCTCCTGGCTGAGAGTCGCCAAGCCCGACACGGCGAACGGCTACGAGCTCGACTCCATCGCCGCGTGCGTTGTTGGGGGCGTCTCGCTCCAGGGCGGCCGGGGCAGCGTCCTGGGCGCCGCCGCGGGCTGCCTGCTCCTTCAGGCCCTGCGCACCCAGATCACGATGAGCGGATCGCCCGAGGAATATCGGACCCTGATCACGGGAATCGTCATCCTCGTCTTCGCCGCGGCCGATGCCCTGGCGCGGAGGAACGAGCGAGATTGACCGAGCGGTCGAGGTGCACGGCAGTCGTCTCACCGGACGTCTCGATCGCGTCGGACACCCTGATGCCGGTTAGGGCGCGGCCTCTCGGCGCCGGACCATTCCGTCCCAGATGGCGAAGGCCCCGACACCGGCGACGAGCGTGCCGAGGCCGTATGCGAGGATGGTCCATTCCGTGGTGCCGAAGACGAACAGCCAGCCGAGAAGGGCGACGACGGCGGGGATCGGATAGAAGGGCATCCGGAACGGCAACGATCCGCGGGCCTCGGGCCTCGCGTGGAGGAGGAAGACCGTGACGATCTGGCCGACGAACTGGATCAGGATCCGCGAGCTCAACAGGGCCGCGATGATCGTCTCCAGCTCGAAGAGGCAGGCCACCATCGTGATCCCGCCGATCAGGAGCAGGCTGAGGTGCGGGAAATCGCCTCGTGGATGAGTCGCCGCGAAGGTCCGGAAGAAGTGGCCCGCCTTGGCCGAGGCGTAGGGGACCCGGCTGTAGGCCAGCAGCGAGGCGAAGACCGAGGCCATGGCCGTCCAGACGATCATCGCCGAGACGAGCCCTGCCGCGGTGGCGCCGTGGATCCGGAGCATCATGTCGGTCGCCGCATGGTCGGATTTGACCACCTCGCGCCAGGGGACCACGCCCAGGATGCTCACGTTCATGGTGAGGTAGATGAGCGAGACGAGCACCACCGAGATCAGGATCGAGCGCGGGATGGTCCGAGACGGCTCCGCCACCTCGTCGCCCAGGTAGCAGACCTGGTAGTAGCCCAGATAATCATACATGGCGATGGCCAGGGCCGCGCCGAGGCCCAGCGCATTGGCTCCGGTCAAAGACCACGCGTCGGGCGCGAGGTCGAACGCGAGCGAGGGGTTGAAGTGAGACAGTCCCGTCGCGATCACCCAGCCGACGGTGGCGAGCATCCCGACCCAGAGCACGACCATGAGGCGCCCGGCCATTTCGATCCGACGGTAGGCCAGGAGCGTCGCCATCCCCATCACGCCGACCGCCGCCACCTGGCCCCACGCCACCTTGCCGACGGCGCCGGGGATGAGGTCCCCCCAGCTCCAAGCCGTGCCGAGGAGCCCCGGAGCGAAGTAGGCCAGGTACTTCGCGAGACCGACGGCCCCCGAGGCGATCTCGAGCGGGCCGCTGAAGAAGAACTGCCAGACGAAGAGGAACTTGAGGAGCCGCCCGGCGCGGCCTTCTCCGTAGGCCGCATCGTAAAAATGGTACGTCCCGCCGGAGCCGGGGAAGGCGGCGGCGAGCTCGCACCAGACCAGGCCGTCGGCCAGGGCCACGATCGCACCGAGGACCCAGCCCACCATCGCCTGGGGACCGTTCATGCTGGCGACCAGCAGCGGGATGGTGATGAACGGGCCGATGCCGACCATGGTCGACGTGTTCAGGCTGACGGCCTGGAGCAGTCTCAATTTCCGCTGCAGCATCGCGCGGGCTCCGCGGGTTCGGGAGTCGGCGCGGGATCGACGTCCCGCCTTGTCAGAGAATATACCGGCTCAGGTCCTCGTCCTTCGCGAGCGCCTCGAGCCGGCTACGAACAAGGTCCGCGTCCACAACGACCGTCCTGTCATGGCGGTCGGGGGCATCGAAGCTGACCTCCTCCAGGATCCGTTCGAGGATCGTGTGCAGCCGGCGGGCCCCAATGTTCTGCGTCGAGCGATTGACCTGGAACGCCAGGTCGGCCATGACCTCGATCGCCTCGTCGGTGAACTCGAGCGTCAGGCCCTCGGTCCCGAGCAGGGCCTCGTACTGGCGGAGCAGCGAGGCCCGGGGCTCGCGGAGGATCCGGGCGAAGTCGTCGCGGGTCAGGTCGTGCATCTCGACGCGGATCGGGAACCGGCCCTGGAGCTCCGGCATCAGGTCGGACGGCTTGGCGCGGTGGAAGGCGCCGGCGGCGACGAACAGGACGTGATCGGTCTTCACCGGCCCGTACTTGGTGTTGACCGTGGTCCCCTCCACGATCGGGAGCAGGTCGCGCTGGACGCCCTGGCGAGAGACGTCCGGCCCGCGGGTGGAGCCCTCGTCGCCGGCGATCTTGTCGAGCTCGTCGATGAAGACGATCCCCGACTCCTGGGCGAGCGTGACCGCGGCCTGGTGGATCTTCTCGGGATCGATGAGCTGGTCGACCTCCTGCATCATCAGGATCGGCCGGGCGTCCTTCACGGTCATCCGGCGGGGCTGCGAGGACTTGGGCATCATCTTCTCGAACATGCCCTGGAGGTCCATCTCCATCTGTTCCATGTTCCCCGCGCCCAGGATCGAGATCGGGGCGACGCTCTTCGCGGGCATGCTGATCTCGACCTCGCGGTCTTCCAGCTCGCCCGCCTCGAGCTGCTGCTTGAGCTTGTCACGGGAACGCTGGAACCGGTCGCCCGGCTCGGAGCCCGCCCCGTGCTCGTGCTCATGGCCCCAGCCCATCACCGGCTTGGGGGGCGGCAGCAGCAAGTCGAGGAGCCTGGTCTCGACGCGGGCCTTCGCCTGCTCCTGGACGGCCTCCCGCTCGGTGCTCTTGACCAGCAGGATCGCCGCCTCGACGAGGTCGCGGATGAGGCTCTCGACGTCGCGTCCGTAGTAGCCGACCTCCGTGTACTTGGTGGCCTCGGTCTTGACGAACGGGGCCCCGACGAGCATGGCGAGCCGCCGGGCGATCTCGGTCTTGCCCACGCCGGTGGGACCGATGAGCATGATGTTCTTGGGCGTGACCTGCGCCCGCAGCTCGTCGGAAAGCTGCCGCCTCCGCCAGCGGTTCCGCAGGGCCACGGCCACCGCCCGCTTGGCATCGGCCTGCCCGACGATGTCTCGGTCCAGCTCGGCCACGATCTGGCGCGGGGTCAACTCGGTCTCTTGCTGGGGCACGACAGTTCCTCCGATCGCGGCGGCCTCGTCAGGGTATTCCGGCCGCACCGTTAACGGTGACCTGGAATCCCAGGGCACCCGAGAGATCACCGGCCTTCTTCGTGGCATTGAACAATGCCGGGTTTTCCAGATGCAGCGCCGTCAGGATTTCCGCCAGCCGTGAGCCGACGCGCCGATTGACGGAATGGGCGGTCTCGGACAGAAAACGACCGACATAGATCAGATCGAGGCGCGTGGGGCTGAGGACATGCTGGATGTCGATCTTGGATCGGGTCATCGTCCTGAGCCTTGCGGCATCCGATCCCGTCATGAAGCCTACGTTATGCACGATCGTGTGCCTGATCTGCCAGAGGATCGCCAGGGTCCTGGCTCGATCGGCCTCTCCTCTGGGCTGCTGGTTGCCCTCCGGCAAGAGGTTTTCCCAATTGTCGCCGAAGGGCAACTTGAGCAGTTTCTTGAACCTCTCATTCGTGACCTTGTTATCGAGCCACGTATCCGACTCGCAGAGAGTCCTTCCAATCGAGCTGGAAGGCATATGGAAGGCAATCTGGCCTCCCCTCGCCCTGAACTCATCGAACCGATCGTCGTCCACCAATCCCGCCAGGCAATCCACGCAGAGGACCGCGATTTCCTTGAGGAATCGTTCGAAAGCCTCGACAAGAGATGCCAGGGCCATCCGCCGGAGGACGGCCAGGTGTTTGCTCCAGACCCCTTGGTAGACTCCTCCGCGGACGACATGTTCGTCGGTGTATTCCAGCATTGCCAGGATCGCGCCGGCAGTCTCCTCGAAATGCGCGATAGGAATACCGGCCACATCGAGGGGTGCGTGGGAATGGCCGAGGATCTCGCGTACCTTTCGGTGCAGGTCAGTCGGAGGTCTGGCCATTGAGCGCCTCCGCGAATTCCCGGCGCGCGATCTCGGCCATCTCCTTCTCCTCCCTGATTAGCCATTCATTGTCGGAGCCTTCCCAGCACGCGAGGAGGACCTTCTCATGCCGTCGGTTGTCGGTGTCCGCAATCGCATCCAGATCGGGTTCCCCCTCGATATTCGGGACTTCCGGGCGGAGGATGATCCGCAGGCGTCGATGACGCTTGCGTAGCACATCCACGAGCTCTTCATTCGGGCAGGGGAAATTCAGTTGGGACATGAGGTCCGGATCCCCGTCGATCCACCACCAGGTCCCTTCCTGCGCGTCGAGCCAGTCCGCGAGCTTTCCGGTCGTGATCATTACGGATCGCCGTGTCTCGGCCATGATGTCCCTCCGAGTTGAGAGTTCGACCGCGACTTTTCTCGTTGCCCGTTCCCGAGAGTCCGGGCAAGGTATCTGGGTCAGGCGTGCCGCAGGCCCTCACCCCAGGCTCTCCAACTCCTCCACCGTCAGAGCGTCGTTCGTATAGATGTCGATCCCGCCGGCGATGGCCAGGGACTCGCGGACGACCTCCGAGGCGGTCAGGGCGGTGTGCTTCATGAGCGCCCGCGCGGCGGCCAGGGCGTAGCCGCCGCCGGAGCCGGTGGCGAGGATGCCGTCGGTCGGCTGGATGACGTCCCCGGAGCCGCTCAACATCAGGCTGTGTCGCGCGTCCACCACCAGGAGCACCGCCTCGAGCCGGCGGAGGGCGCGATCCGTCCGCCACTGCTTGGCCAGCTCGATCGCGGCGCGGGGGACGTTGTTCGGGAAGTCCTTGAGCTTCGCCTCGAATCGCTCCAGGAGGGCGAACCCGTCCGCCGCGGAGCCGGCGAAGCCGACGATCACCTGGCCGTCGAGCAGCTTGCGGACCTTCACGGCATCGGCCTTCATCACCTGGGTCCCCAGCGTGACCTGGCCGTCGCCCCCCATCGCCACCTTCCCCCCCCGCCGCACGGCGAGGATCGTCGTCGCATGCCAGTCCAAGTCATCCGCCTCCGTCGAGGTGCCGCGTCCCGATGCCGATCCTCATCTTAACCAGACAGGATCCGGCCCGGGAATCGCTGGCGGCAGCGACAACCCGGGCGGATCAGCGAATCATGCTCGCGCCGGGGGCAGAACGGCCGATCGCCTCCGGCCTCGCGTCCAGGGGATGGCCGCCGGCGCGGAGGGTCTCGCGGGCGGCGGTCCGCTCCGGTGAAAACGTGTAAGGAAAGGAGGCGAGCTGGTTCGACAGGCGATACGCCTGGACCTTCCGCAGCGGCTTGCCCCGCCGTTCGATGGTGAACTCGCCGAGCGACGACGCGTCGGCGAACCATCGCCGGTAGAACGGGAGGGAGACCGGATCGTCGTTGATCACCAGCAGCACAGCGTCGCGGCCGACGAAGTCCGACGGGGTGCTCCAGAAGGCGAACCCGCGGGGATCGTCGATGTTGTAGCAGAGGACCGGCCGCTTCATCCGGATCGCGTGGGACACCTGGGCGCTCTGATACCAGAGCCTCGTCACGAGGAACCCGTCCGGATCGGAGAGTGCTCCCATCTCCTCCAGCCGGGTGGCCACCTCGTCCCAGCCGTAGAGGTCGCCGGTCGGGTCGGCCTGGGCCTTGAAAAGCCCCCAGCTCGAGCCGGGCACGCGCTGGAGGAACCCGGTATGGTATTCCGCGAGGGTCAGGCCGAGGAGGACCAGGGAGAAGCCCCCGGCCATCGTCATCGATCGCCTCATGCGGGCCGGGTTCCGCGCCGCGATCTCGGCCCAGAGCTTCCCCAGCGACGGGAAGAGCGAGACCAGCCCGATCAGGCCCCAGTGGGGTAACACCGGGCGGAAGCAGGCGACCGCCGTGAAGGCCGCGAACGGGAGGATCGCGACGCAGAGGGCCAGCCTCTCGCCCTCGGAGCGGAGCCTCTTCCAGGCTCTCAGCTCGCGGAAGAGGATCGCCATCAGCGGCAACCAGATCCAGGGGAAGAGATATCCCACCTGCGCCAGGAGGGCCGTGGCGAGGAAGTCCGGCCGGGGCGTCAAACCGCCGACGGCCCTGCCCCCCTGGAACAGGAACGAGGCCCAGCCGTGGCTCGCGTTCCAGGCCAGGACCGGGCTGAAGACCGCCAGGCCCGTCAGGACGGCGATGTACGGGCCCGGCTGGAGCAGGATTCTCCTCTTTGAAGGTGTCACCAGCAGGTACATGACCGCGCCGGCCGGCAGGAAGATCGCGTGATACTTGCTGAGCATCGCGCAACCCCAGGCTAGTCCGACCGCCAACCATGGCGTGGTTTTCCGTCCGTCCTCGACGGCCACCGTCAGTCGATCCAGCGTCAGCAGCCAGAAGAACAGGAGCGGGCCATCCGGGAGCGCGAAGGTGGCGGCTGCCAGCCCGTAATAGGCGGTCAGATTCAGCGCGAGTGCGGCATAGAAGCCGGCCCACTGGCCGAACCATCGACCCGCGATTCGGGCCATCAGCCAGGTCGAGCCGGCGAACAGGACGATGAAGCCAAGCCGGAGCGCGACCGCCGAGTAGGTCGCCCGCGTCAGCAGGAGCCCCGCCAGCTCGGTCCAGGCGAGCATCGGCGGATGATCGTAATAGCTGAGTGCCGGATGCGCCGAGTAGAGGAAGTGATACGCCTCGTCGTTCCCCAATCCGAGGAGGCTAGCCGCCACCAGTCGGACGATGGCCGAGATCCCGATCAGGTAGGCGAGCGCGCGTCGAGGCGTCATGGAGCATCCTTGCTCGGGAGAGCCGCCGGATTGGCGGAGAAAGACCCCGGGAGGCCCTCTTCTTAGCCCAAGAGGCCCTCCTTGACGAGGGCAATCAGGGGCGGTTTGCTCCCAAGGCGAGCAGATCGATCGCGGCGATCAAATCGGCAAATCAGCTTGAGACCGGGCCGACCTACTTGTCCGAATCGGCCGACGGGGCGACGACGGGCATGGGACCGTCAGGTCCAGGCACGGGAGGAGGGACGACGCTCTCGATCTGCTTGACGGCGCACTGGGGATGAACGCCGGCTGACGAGTAGACGGGCTTGTCGCAGATCGGGCAACGCTTGCGCGGGGATTCGCCGAAGGGGCCGGACGGGTAGTTCGTACTCATAGGATCATCGGCTCCGTTCCATGGCCGAGGAAGGAGGGGCGTCCTGGCGACACGAGAGCTGTCGCGTCGCCAGGTATCATGCATCGCCAGTTCGCGAGGACAGCCCCGAGACCGAAGCCTCGTTCCCGGGGCGAGGCGCGAAATAGGCCATGCGAAGGCGAATCAATACCGGCCGCCGCCGCCACCTCCGTAGCCGCCGCCGCCACCGCCGCCGTAGCCACCCCGGCCGCCGCCGCCACCGCCGTAGCCGCCCCGGCCGCCGCCACCGCCACCGCCGTAGCCGCCCCGGCCGCCGCCACCGCCACCGCCGTAGCCGCCGCCGCCACCCGGTCGGGGCTCGCGAGGCTTGGCCTCGTTCACGGTCAGCCGACGACCATCATATTCCTGGTCGTGCAGGCCCTGGATCGCGGCCTGGGCTTCCGCCTCGGTGTCCATCTCCACGAAGCCGAAGCCCTTGCTGCGGCCCGTGTCGCGGTCCTGAATCACCTGGGCGCTCTGAACCGTGCCGAACTGGGTGAACCAGCTCTCAAGGTCCGAGGAGGTAACCGAGTAAGGCAGGTTACCAACGTACAGTTTCTTCCCCACTGAATCGTCTCCGTCTGGCGAGATCATCCGACCCCATTTCTCATCTTTCTGGGGGTCGGGCAGAAAGGGGCCACGTCCGGCCCGTTTGGTGGGAAAGGCGAGAGCGGAAAGCCGGAGACGCATCAACGAGGACCCGACGTGCTCACTCAGTCGTCAAACCAACCGATCCTTACTATACCAAAATCTCCCCCCATGGTGAAGAGAATCCGTGGAAAAACGATGGTATTCGGCTGGCAAACTGGATAAAGGGCGAAGACCTGTAAAGTCCCGCTCACCGGCAGAGCGCCCGACCCCGCTGAGGTCGACTCCGGCGCGGTCCGCAACCGGATCGTCGGAGGCTCGCAAGGGGCATCCCCGAAGGCGTCCCTCTTGCCCGCGGAGGCCCCCGGAACCGAGAATCGGGATCCGTGTCCGGACACGCTCGCATCGAAAGGCGCGGATGACGCGACATACCGAAGGTTGCCCCACGTGAGACCGCAGCAGGTTGCCCATGACGAAGCGCCGACCGCCACGATCGAGTCGGTCGACCGATCCGACCGCCGCGTCCGTCGCATGTTCGCATCGATTGCCCGGCGCTACGACTTCCTCAATCACCTTCTCAGCTTGAATATCGATCGCTCGTGGCGGACGTTCACGACGCGCACGGTACCCCCGCAGCCGGGCGTCCCGGTCCTGGACTGCTGCACCGGCACCGCGGACCTTGCGATCGCCTACGACCGGGCCGCCCGGGGCTCCTCGCCGATCCTGGGGACCGACTTCTGCCGCGAAATGCTCGTGATCGGCCGGGAAAAGATCCGGAGCAAGGGGCTCGACGATCGGATCACGCTGGTCGAGGGGGACACCCAGCGCCTGCCGGTCCCGTCGGATGCGTTCGGGGTCGTCTGCGTCGCCTTCGGCCTCCGCAACGTTCGCGACACCGTCCGCGGTATCGACGAGATGATCCGCGCGGCGAGGCCCGGGGGCAAGGTGGCCGTCCTGGAGTTCTCCCGACCTCGCGGGCGTGTCCTCGGCTCGCTCTACATGACCTTCTTCCGCAGGGTCCTCCCGCGTGTGGGCCAGGCCGTCGCCCCCAATCCGGACGACGCCTACCATTACCTGCCGAGCTCGGTCCTTGCCTTCCCGGACGGGCAAGAGCTGCTCGACCTCTTGGCCAGTCGCGGACTCATCGCGCTGGAGATGCACCCGCTGACGTTCGGGATCGCCACCCTCTACGTCGGCACCAAGCCGGCGGTCCCTGTCGAGAAGGAAGGGACGACCACACCTTGACCGATCGACTCGACTCCGACCGTCCGGGACGCGTGGCCGTCGTCACCGGGGCATCCGCCGGGCTGGGAGCGGCGATCGCCCGGCAGCTTGCCCGCGAGGGCAAGGTCGCGGCCATGGCACTCGTCGCACGCCGCCGGGATCGGCTTGAAGCGCTCGCGGGCGAGCTCTCGTCCGCGGATCGCGGCGGCCGTGCTCTGGACGTCCGGGTCATCGCCTCTGACCTGGCCCTTCCTGACGCCGCCGCCGAGGTTGCCGACCGGGTGCTGTCGGACTTCGAAGGGGCGGACATCCTGATCAACAACGCCGGACTGGGCCTGCCGACCCTCTTCGCCGACGCCGACCCGGAGCAGGTCCGGCGGCAGATCGCGGTCAACCTGGAAGCCCCCCTGCTGCTGACCCGGCATCTGCTGCCGTCGCTCATCGCGAGGCGCGGGATGATCATCAATATCGGGTCGTCGATCACCTGCGTCGCGAACTCCGCCCTCGGGGCCTACGGCGCGACCAAGGCGGGGCTCGCCTACTGGAATGATGCCCTGCGGCGAGAGCTGGCGTCGCTGGGCGTGACGGTCTGCCTGGTCGAGCCGGGCCCGATCCGAACCGAGTTCTCGGCGGCCTTCGGCCGGCTCGCCCGGCCGGGCGAGACGCCCCATCCGGTCGTCTCCACGCCCGGCGAATGGATGATGGCCGACGAGGCCGACGTCGCCCGTCGAGTTGTGGGTCTGGTGGATCATCCCCGCCGCCGCCTCTCGGTCCTTCGCCGGATGGTCTGGCCATTCCGGCTCATGGGCGCCGCCTTCCGCGCCTTGCCGGCCCTGGGCGACCTCGTCGTGTCGAGGGGCTTCCACGTGGATCATTCGATCAGGCCGCTCGACTACAATGGAACCGACTCGACGCCGGCCGCAACCTGCGCGGCGGCGCCGCCCTTCCTCGGGGGATCCGATCACCACGCATGAGCACCGCCTCCATCCGCCACTATCTCGAGCTCGTCCGGTTCAGCCATACGATCTTCGCCCTCCCCTTCGCGCTGCTCGGCGCCGCACTCGCCGCGAAGGCCCCCGACGGTTGGCGAGGGCGGCCGCAGGACTGGCTGGGCATCCTCCTCTGCATGGCGACCGCGCGATCCGCCGCGATGGCCTTCAACCGCCTCGTCGATCGCCATTACGACGCCCTCAACCCGAGGACCGCGAGCCGTCACCTCCCCGCCGGCAAGCTCTCCGTGCGGGCCGTGGGCCTCTTCACGCTGGCCTGTTCCACGGCCTTTGTCGCGTCCACGCTCCTCTTCCTCCCCAATCGATGGCCCCTAGCCCTGTCCGTCCCCGTCCTCCTCTGGCTCCTCGGCTACTCGTACACCAAGCGGTTCACGAGCCTGGCCCATTTCTGGCTCGGCGCCTCATTGAGCATGGCACCGCTTGCCGCCTGGATCGCCCTCCGCGGCGACGTCGCCTGGCCGCCGGCCTGGCTCGCCCTGGCGGTCCTGCTCTGGGTCTCCGGATTCGACATCCTCTACGCCTGCCAGGACGTCAGCTTCGACCGCGAGGCCGGCCTGAATAGCATCCCTCACCGTCTGGGAGTTCCCGGCGCGCTCCGACTGGCGGCGACCTGCCACGCGCTGATGATCCTGGCCCTGATCGGCCTTGGCCTCTCCTACCCGATGGGGACGATCTACTACACGGGTGTTTGGCTCGCCGGGCTCCTCCTGGTCTACGAGCACGCCCTGGTCCGACCCGACGATCTCACGCGCGTGAACCTCGCATTCTTCCAGGTCAACGCTGTGATCAGCATGGGCTTGCTCGCCGTCGGCGTCCTCGACCTGCTGCTCCATGCCAGGCCGGGTTGATGATTCGTTCAATTCCGCCTAAAATTCTGGAAAGTCGCTCCGCTTCGGAGTGGACGAAATGATTGTTGCTGACGCGAGGGCTCTGCGGATGCCGACGGAAGCGGGCCGGCTGGGTGCGATCCGGGAGAAGGTCGAGGCGGGGCAGCGGCTGAGCCCGGAAGACGGCCTGGCGCTGGAGGCCTCCAACGACCTCTTCGAGCTTGGCGAGCTGGCGAACCTGGTCCGCGAGAGGAAGAACGGCAATCTCGCCTTCTACAACGTCAACACCCACATCAATCCCACCAACGTCTGCGTCTACACCTGCGACTTCTGCGCCTTCCGGGCGGACCTGAACGAGCCCAAGGCGTACGTGATGGACCGTGCGCAGATCGTCGAGCGGGCCCGTCAGGCGAGCGACCGCGGGGCGACCGAGCTGCACATCGTCGGCGGCCTGCATCACAAGCTGCCGTTCTCGTACTACGTGGACGTCGTCCGCTGGATCAAGGAGACGGCGCCGGAGATCCACGTCAAGGCGTACACGGCGGTCGAGATCGAGTTCTTCTCGAAGATCGCGCGGAAGACCGTCGAGGAGATCCTCAGGGAGCTGATCGACGCCGGGCTGGGGAGCCTCCCCGGCGGTGGCGCGGAGATCTTCCACCCGGAGGTCCGCGAGAAGATCTGCGGCGCGAAGGCGTCCACCGAGCGCTGGCTGGACGTCCACCGGACGGCTCATCGCCTGGGGCTGCACTCGAACGCGACCATGCTCTATGGCCACATCGACGGCCCGATCCACCGGATCGACCACCTGGTGCGGCTCCGCGAGCTCCAGGACGAGACGGGGGGATTCCAGACGTTCATCCCGCTGGCCTTCCATCCCGAAAACTCGGAGATGGACGACATCCCGCGCCCCTCGGGCGTGATGGACCTGAAGACGATGGCCATCAGCCGGCTGATGCTGGACAACTTCCCCCACATCAAGGCGTACTGGGTCATGCTGGGCCTCAAGACGGCCCAGGTCGCCCTCAGCTTCGGCGCCGACGACATCGACGGCACGGTCGTCCACGAGAAGATCTACCACGAGGCCGGCGCCGACACCCCTCAGGAGATCACCACCGCCGAGATCCGCCGCTTCATCCAGGAGGCCGGTCGCGTCCCCATCGAGCGTGACACCCTCTACCGCGAGATCACTCGCGACGGCCAGTCGTGGCACGCGGGGAAGAAGATCGACGCGTCCCGGCTGCTCCAGATCGTGCAAGCGTGACAAGGGGTGGTCGTTACTCGGGACCCGGCTAACGGGGCCCGCGGGTCACGACCAGCGACGAAGAGCCGATCGCTGCGCATGCCTCGGACCGGGGGCGGAGGAGCCGATCGTGGCAGACCCGTCCGGAGGTGCACAGAGTTCAGGGATCGCCGGCCCGGAGCTCGTCCCCGGCTCCGGGGTGAGGGACTGCCGGGTCCGGTCATTGAGCCTCAGGAAGCGGGTCGGCTTTGGCCTGCTCTGCCTTGTCCTCCTTGCACTCATCGGCGAGGGGGGTGGCTTCTTCCTGTTCTGGATCTTGAACGGGCGGCCGAACCCCTGGAGGGACGCCCAGGAGAGGCGTCAGCAGCGAATCCTCAGCCCCAGGGGGAACGACCCGGGTACCTTCGCCCAGGTCCATCCCTATGTCGGATACGTCGAGGAGCCGGGCGGGGAGAGCGGGGTGCGTCGGCTCGTCGACGGACATTCGATCCCGATCACGGACTACGGGTATATTGATGACAAGTCGCCGCTCCAGCGGCGCGGTGACGATCGCGTCATCGTCGGGATCACCGGCGGCTCGGTCGCGTCGTTTTTCGCGGTCAACGGGATCAAGAGCCTGGAAGAGTCGCTCTCGAGCGATCCGCGCCACGCCGGCAAGCGGTTCGTCTTCCTCAACCTGGCGCTCGGGGGCTACAAGCAGCCCCAGCAGCTCATGACGCTGAACTACCTGCTCTGCCTCGGCGCGGAGTTCGACCTCGTCATCAACATCGACGGGTTCAATGAGGTCGCCCTGTACGAGCTCGAGAACAAGAGTCACCACGTGTTTCCCGCCTTCCCCAGGGGATGGCATTCTCGGATCGGCGTCAACGATCCGGTCCTGGGCCGCGCTCGCGCACGCCTGCTGACCATCGAGGAGCAGCGATCCGACCTGGCACGATGGTATTCCGGGTTCCCCTGGCGATACTCCTTGCTCTTCAACCTCGCGTGGGAATATCGCGATCGCCGACTTGGGTGGGAGGCATATCGAATCCTCGAGGGTTATTCCCGATCCTCCGAGTCTCGCGGTCCGTATGTCGTCACCGGCCCGCCCGTCGATTTCGCGACTCCCGAGGCGCTCTTCGAGCACCTCGCGATGATCTGGGCCAACAGCTCCTCGCTGATGAATCAGCTCTGCCGGGGCCGAGGGATCGGCTACTTCCATTTCCTCCAGCCGAACCAGTATCTCCCCGACTCCAAGCCGATGGGTCGGGCCGAGAGGGAGACGGCGATCATCCCGGACCATCCCTACCGGCGGGGTGTCGAGATGGGCTATCCCCTGCTGATCCGTCGAGGCCGGACCCTGGCGGAGGCCGGAGTCTCGTTCCATGACCTGACCGGGATCTTCTCCGACCATCCTGGGGCGATCTACGCGGATAGCTGCTGCCATTACAACCAGGCGGGGTACGACCTCATGGCCCGAGCGATCGCACGAGCGATCCTCGCGGCCGGTCATCCTTGATGCGTCCGGGAGCATGACGCAGACGCATGACCCGCGGACCGGCATGCCTGGTGTCGTCCCGGATTTCGGGCCGTCCCGCGGGGCGAATCCTGGCGGTGTACGAGAGGAGAAGCGTGGGACCCATGGATCGACTCGCCCGGCGTCAGGTCGGCTTCAACACGACCAGCCGTGATTCCTGGGATGTCTTCGCCGAGCACCGGCGGCGGGTTTCGGAGGAGCTGATTCTCGGGGCGGAGGCGGGCCGGTCCCGGCTCTGCGTGCTGGGAGCCGGGAATGCAAACGACCTGGACCTGCCGGTCCTGCTCGCCGCCCATGGCGAGGTCCACCTCGTTGATCTGGACGGGCAGGCGCTCGCGATGGGCGCGTCGCGTCAGGGCGTGACCGAGGATCCCCGACTGCGGCTCCATGGCGGTGTCGACGCGTCGGCGGCGCTCTCCGTCCTTTCGAGCTGGCATCCGCTGGCCGATCTCCGTGAGGAGGACTTCGAGGCGCTCGCCTCATGGCCCGCCTCTCGGCTGGCACGGGTCCTGCCCGGGGGCTTCGATCGGGTGGCCTCGACCTGCATGATCACCCAGCTCATGGAGACGGCGATCCATGCCCTGGGTCCCGCCCACCGGCAGCTCGAACGGGCCGAGAGGGCCCTGCGGGCGGGTCACCTGCGGTTGATGGGGCGACTTGCCGCCCCGGACGGCGAGGCGACGCTCATCACCGAGGTCGTCGCATCGGATACGCTCCCGGGCCTCGCGGAGTGCTCCCCTGAGGCGATCGGCGAGCTGATTCCAGGTCTGAGGCGGACGGGGAATCACTTCCGCGCCCTCCATCCCCAACAGTTGCTCGATGCGATCCGCGCCGAGCCCTCGATCATGCCGAGTGCCGCCACTCCGCCCGTTTCCACTCCCTGGCTCTGGCGGCTTCACGGGCACACCTACCTGGTCGTCGGCATGAGGTTCCGCCCTCGGCAGCGGTGACCCGCCCCGGACATGAAAGAGCCCTCTCGCGGGCCGCACCGAGAGTAGCCCCTTGGTTTGACCTCGGAAGCCGAGTAGATTGGATCCGTCGCCCCCAAGGGGGAGGCCTCGCTGCAACGGCGAGCCGGGTTCGCCCGCGTGATGGAGTCCCACCCAAGTCTCCATCAGATCCAGGGATCGATGGCCGCCGTCCGATGATGGGCTGGCGAGGCCCGCCCGTGCGCCCGCCGATCCGCCTCCGGGTTACCGCGGTAGGGAGGAGTGCTTTATGTCGTTCCGGGGTGTCTTCGTCGCCGTCCTGCTGAGCACGGCGCTGATCGTGTCGGCCTTCGTGCTGCAATCGAAGCGGCCGAGAATCGAGGTGAATCGCGCCACCGCGGCGCTCGTGAAGGCCAGCGGCAAGTGCGCGGATTGCCATCGGCACGAGACGTCGGCGATCGTCCACGAATTCGACATGTCGAAGCACAACGCCGCGGGGGTGAACTGCCTCGATTGCCACCAGCCGTCCAAGGGGCAGGATCCCCTCGACCACAAGGGCTTCACGATCACGAAGAAGCTCTCGGCCGCCAATTGCATGGGCTGCCATCCCGACCAGTACAAGCAATTCCTCGAGAGCCGCCACGCCGCGCCGTCGTGGGCGGCCGTCGCGGGCAAGGAGGATTTCACCGCGGAACAGGTCGCCTTCGCGGAGAAGCTCCACAAGGGGGCCGTGGACCGGCCGCCGCACGAGCTCGTCAAGGTCGAGGGCCTGGCGGCCGTCAACAAGGGCTGCCGCCAGTGCCACGAGATCGGCAAGCCGAACAAGGAGGACGGGACGATCGGCAACTGCACGGCCTGTCACGCCCGCCACGTCTCGTCGGTGGCGCTCGCCCGGCTGCCGGAGACGTGCGGCCAGTGCCACATGGGGCCGGATCACGCGCAGCTCGAGATCTACCACGAGTCCAAGCACGGCGTCCTCTTCAACGCCCAGCGTGCCAAGATGAACCTGGACGCCCCGCCCAGCAAGCTCACCGCCGAGGACATGCCCGTCCCCACCTGCGCGACCTGCCACATGAGCGGCCTGGAGGGCTCGCCCACGGACAAGGTCCGGACCACGCACAACCCCTCGGAGCGGCTGTCCTACTACCTCTTCGCCGCCGTCTCGGACAAGCGGCCGAAGTCGGAGGACGGCGAGCGGAACATGCGACAGGTCTGCACCAAGTGCCACACCAACCCGCGGATCCTCGCCTTCTACAAGGACGCGCAGAAGGTCGTGCTCAGCACCAACAAGATCGTCAACGAGGCGAAGGCCATCGTGGACGGGCTCCGCAAGGACGGGCTCCTCACCGAGACCCCCTTCGATGAGCCCGTCGAATACCTCTACTTCGACCTCTGGCATTACGGGGGCCGGACCGCCAAGCACGGGGCCTACATGGGCGGGGCGGACTTCGTCCAGTGGCACGGATACTACGAGATCGTCAACAAGCTGGCCGAGCTGAAGAAGCAGGCCGCCGAGATCCGCAAGGGGGGCAAGCCCGCCGCGGCGAGGCCCGAGGCGGCCAAGCCGGAGGCCGCGAAGGCCGCGAGTCGTGACGTCGCCCCTGAAGCTAGGCCCCAACCCCAGCCCGCGGGAGGAGTCCATGCGACGGCTGCTGCTCGCTGACGGCCTGCTCTCGAATCCGCTCTTCTGGGTCGAGCTCTTCGCGCTCTCGAACGTCGCGTTCATCGGCGTGGACATTGTCCTGGCCCATGCGGCCAACGACTTCGCCCACGGCACCGAGTGGATCCCCGTGGTCTTCTCGGCCGTCGCGACCGTGGTCCTCCTGCTGGCGATGATCCTGGCCGGGCCGTTGCCGGCCGTCCCCGGCAGCCCCGGCGCCGGGCCGATCGCGCCCCAGGCTCACGTCGCACGCTGGCTCGGGCTGGTCGTCGGCCTGGGCGCGATCGTCGTCGGCGTGGCCGGCCTGATCTTTCACCTGCGGGGAGACTTCTTCCAGGAACAATCGCTCCGGAACCTGGTCTACACGGCTCCGTTCATCGCTCCGCTCGCCTATGCGGGGGTCGGCCTGGTGGTCCTGCTCGACCGGATGGTGGCCCCGCGGACGATGGAGTGGGCCCGCTGGCTGCTGCTGCTGGCGGCGGGAGGGTTCCTGGGCAACTTCGTGCTCAGCCTGGCCGATCACGCCCAGAACGGGTTCTTCTATCCGACCGAGTGGATCGGCGTGGTCGCCGGCTCGATCGCGGCCGGGTTCCTGATCGGCGGCGTGATCGCGCCGGGTAGCCGTCCGCTCCTGGTCATGAACTCGGCGATCATGGTCATCCAGGTCGTGGTCGGGGTCATGGGCTTCCTGCTCCACCTCAAGGGGAACCTGAATGCCCCCGGCGCGACGATCCGCGACCAGTTCCTCTTCGGCGCACCCATCTTCGCCCCCCTGCTCTTCGCGGACCTCGCGGGCCTCGGGCTGCTGGGGCTCTGGGCGCAGTATCGGTCGATCGAGGGTCGCCCGAGCGTCGAGCCGGTGGTATCCTGATTCGGCCCGAAGCGGCGATGGGTCGTTCGGGCCGGAGGCTCCCAGATGGCCGGCGGCGAGTGGTTGTTGATCCAGGAATTGCTCGAGCGCGGCGACGACGAGTTCGTCGATCGGCTCCGTCGTTTCGACGACGCCAAGGTCCTGGCCGGGTTCGCCGAGCGATGGTACTCCAGCCCGTCGCCTCGTCCTCGTGAACTGCTGCTGGCATACCTGGAACGTCCGCTCAATGCCTACCGGCACGAACCCCTGGTGAAGCGGCTGTTCAAGCTGGCGGAGGCGGCCGGCGACGACGCGGTCATGTCGCGGCTTCTGGTGGCCCTGGATCGTTCGATCCGGAGGGTCTGGGTTCGCCGCCATCGTTATGTGCAGCAAGTCTTCGGGTCGCGTCGTGAGGCCGAGGACGCGGACGCAGCCTGGCGTGGCAGCGGGATCGAATCCGTGGTCATCGTCAGCCTTCCCGCCTCGGGGGAATTCCTCGTCCACGGCTGGAAGCCCGAGCCGATCCTCAAGATCCCGGCCAACACTGCGATGCCGCGAGGCGGCCCCGGGTTGTCGGACGCGGGCCGCCGGGCGTTCGAACATCGGCGTCTCTTCTCGCTGGCGACTCGACGATACCTGCGCCGCCGGGTTTGGAGGTACTTCCGAGGGGTCGGCAAGACGGACGCGGCTCGCTATCGATCCGCCGTCGTCCCGATTCTGAAGCTGTATGAGGATTCGGACGTCGCCGATAGCGTGGCCCTGCTGGACAACTGGAGCCTCGTCCACATCCTCTTCCACGACAGCGAGGTCCTGGATTCCCGGCCCAGGGGTTGGGTCCCGCGCGAGGGCCGCTCGCTCGCGGAGCTTCAGCCGGCGCCCGCCTTCGCTGAGGCCTGGCAGGGCCAGGCGGCCGCGCTCCTGGGCCTGGTGAAGCAGGCGAGGAGTCGCGCCGTCCGCCGGTGGGCAATGGCGATGTTCGATCGCGAACCGGGGGGCGGCCCGGACCGGGACCTCCGCGTGATCCTCGACCTCCTCGACAGCCATGATCCCGAGGTGGTCGCCTGGGCCGCGGGCCTCCTCGAACGATCCGGAGCCGCCCGCGGCCTCGAGCCCTCCGACTGGCTGGGGCTGGTGCGATCGGCCGGGCCGGCCGCGCTCCCGATCCTCGCGGGCCTGATGCGGAGCCACCTCGAGCCGTCGCGGCTGTCCATGGCGGCGGCGGCCGAGCTGGCGGCGAGCCATTCGCGGCCCGTGGCCCTGTTCGGGCTCGAGGCCCTCAGGGCCAGGTCGATCACGCCCGCCGATGCCGCGGAGCTGGCCCCCCTGGTCGACGCCGCCTGCGAGCCGATCCGGCCGGAGCTCCTCGCCTGGCTGGATGCCACGCTCCGCGGGATGGACCACGACATCGATCGGATCCTCCTGTTGCTCGACAGCCGCCACGCCGACGCCAGGCTCCTGGGGCTGGACTGGTTCCGCTCCGCGCCGGAGCCGCGGGGCGACGTCGAGCTCTGGAGACGGCTCGCGGAATCGCCCCACGACGACGTGCGGATCGCGCTCGCGGAGGAGCTGAGCCGCCAGGTCGATTCCCCTCGAGAGAAGCTCGACTCCGCCCCACTTCACGGACTCTGGGCCTCGGTCCTGCTCAACGTGATCCGCGGCGGCAAGGCGAAGCCCGTGGTCGTCGAGCAGGTCGCGCATCAGATCAGGCAGTTCCCCGAGGATGCCCCGAAGCTGATGCCCCTGCTGGGGATCGGGCTCCGGTCGCTCCGACGGCCCGAGCGACATGCGACGCTGGCGGCGCTCGTTCGCCTGGGAGAGTCCTCGGAGCCTGCCGGCCGGGCGGTCCGTGCGGCCTTCCCCGAGTTGAAGTGGGAGTGAGCCTGTGCGATAATCGCCGCCTGATCGATCCCGAGGGTGGCCGGGCCGGAGCTCGAGACCACCTTGCCGCGGCGATCCGCCGCGGTCGACCTTGCCCCGGAGAATGCTTCCCCAGCGCCGTTGTTCTTTTCGGCCGGCGGACCTACCCGCGGGCCGTGCTGAGTCGACGTGTCCCTGCCCGTGGGTAGGTCCGCCGGCCTCGGTGAACGACGCTGGTCGGCGCCTCGAAGTCGGGTCCGGCCCGTCCTCCCCCGGGATCGATCGAATGCCATCGAGGGATGTCTCTCCATGCAGTTGACCCTCGCCTACCGAGGCCATAGTCGCGTCTCGACCACCCCGGCCGGCCTGGCCGTGGCCCTCGCCCCCAACCTCCGCCGCGACCGTGTGAGCTACTCCGCGATCCTCCGCACGCCGGTCCTCTTCCGCGAGTGCGCCGGGGCCCTGCACGACGTCGTCGTCAGCGACCTGCGATTCAAGCCGCGCGATAAGACCGCCTACCGCGAGTTCGCCGCCGAGAGGATGCTCCATGAGCACTTGCTGAGGCAGGCCGCGACGACCAAGGCCAGGGCCCAGATCGAGAACAGCCTGCCCGAGCTCCTCGAGGCCATGCCCCCGGGGCTGGAAAAGCGTTTCGAGAAACTGCGGCGCAAGTACTGGAAGGCCCGGCTGAGGTTCTCGGATTACCTGACCGCCCACGACCCGACGCTCTGGCGGCTGCTCGTCCCGTGCGACCCCGTGGTGACGGTGGCGAATGACTGCCTCTTCTTCGAGGGATTCTCCGCCGACGAGAGCAGCTACGGCTGCCTGACGATCGACCGCGACGCCTTCGCCGACGAGCGGGACGTTGCCCCGGGGACGACGAACGTGGATTACTCGTCGTCGCTCTACGAGCACTTCAACGCCATGCGGAGCTACCGCCAGACCCGGTTCCAGGTCGATCCGGCGGGATTCGAGGTCCGGAACGAGGGCGCGTCGGACTACCGCGAGGAGAAGATCGACCTGCCACCGAGCTGGCTCCGCGGATTCCTCCAGTTGCAGGCGGCGATGACGCTGCCGGCGCGACGCGTCCCGGTTGGCCGCGGCGGGCTCTACAACATCCTTGCCCACTTGAGGCGTCATCGCGCGGCGAAGAGCCCGCGGGCGCTCCGGTTCGAGCTGGAACCGGGACGGCCGCCGGTCGTGGTGATCGAGCCCTGGATGATCCGGGTGCCGCTGGCCGAGGCCCCTTACGCCGGCCCGAAGGCCGAGACGATCCGCGTCTGGGGCCGCGACCGGCTGCGGGCCCTCGCCCGGCTCCTGCCCGTCGCGGATTCCGCCGAGGTCCACCTGCTGGGCACCGGGCTCCCCAGCCTCTGGAGCGTCAAGGTCGGGCCGCTCCGGTTCCTGCTCGGACTCTCCGGCTGGACGGCGAACGACTGGTCGCGAGGCTCGGCGATCGACCAGATCGCCCCGCCCGTGAGCCCTCGCGAGGAGACGATGACGTCGATCGCGTCCGCCTTTCGGGCCGAGCCGGCCCTCACTCTGGACCGGCTCCGGCAGGTTACCGGTGCGCCGGCCGGCGAGATCCTGGCGGGGCTGAACCGGCTCGCCATGCTCGGGCAGGTCATCCACGACCTGGCGGCGAACGTCTTCCGCTGGCGGCAGGTCATGCCCGTGACCCTCTCCGCGGAAGTCCTCGGGCCCGAGCACCCGGAGACCGAGGCCGCCCGTCAGATCGCGGCCCAGGGGCTGATGAAGCTCACGCGGGCCGAGACCCGCGGCGACGGCCTCCGCGTCCTGGAAGGGAAGGCCGTCGGCACGGAGTGCTCCCTCCTGCTCGACGGCGACGGCAAGATCCTTCGGGGAAAGTGCTCATGCTCTTACTTCTTCACCGGAGGGCTGAGGCGCGGCCCGTGCCGCCACCTCCAGGCCCTCCGCACCGCCGCCGAGCCGTCCGCGCCGACGCGGGCCTCGAACGACGCCTGGCTCGCCGCCCTCGGAGATCGCTGAGGATCGCATGAACATCCTGCGCCGACTGCTCGGCTGGATCCTCGGCCACACGATCCCCCCGGCGCCCCCCTGGCCGAAGGTTCCTGCCCCGCCCCCGCCCCCGTCCCCGGCTTCCCCGGAACGGCCCTCGGGACCCGAGCCCGAGATGCTCGGGGCGGCGGGCCCAGCCAAGCCCGTGGAGAAGAAGGACCGGCCGTACGGCTCCATTCCGGAGGATTACCGGCCCATCAGCCGGGAAGAGATCCTGGAGGCCGCCGCCGGGCGGTCCCTCTTCTCCAACGTCTGGTTCGGCCGCCGCGACCGCATCCCCCCCGCGGACGATCCCCGGACGGCGCTCATCGATCGCGCGATGGCGACCCAGGGCTTCCTCTCGCCGGAGCAGCTTGTCGAGATCCACACCGTCGGCCACGAGATGGAGCGCTTCCGGCCGACGGTCGAGGGGATCTCTCACCAGGCCGGCCTCGCCGGCGCGGCCGCCGTGGAGGCCGATCGCGCCGAGCGGGCGCGGATCAAGGCCCGGAAGAAGGCCGAGGCCGAGGAGCGGAAGCGGCTCCGCGCCGAGGGGATCGCCCTCCGCAAGCGGGAAGACATCACGTTCCTCGGCCGCCGCGTCTCGGGCCGGCTGGGCGAGCGGACCAGCCGCGTCGAGGACCTCGAGCGCTCAGGGCTGCCGATCCTGGCGACGCCCGCCGAGGTCGCCCGCGCGATGGGCCTTTCGGTCTCCCGTCTCCGCTGGCTGGCCTTCCATGCCGAGGTCGCCTCGAGGGTCCACTACGTCCAGTTTCGCGTCCCCAAGAAGTCGGGCGGCGAGCGGATCCTCAGTGCGCCTCACAGGTCGCTGCGCCTGGCGCAGGAGTGGATCCAGCTCGAGATCCTCCGAAAACTCCCGGTCGGCCCTGAGGCCCACGGCTTCGTCCCGGGCCGGAGTATCCTGACCAACGCGACGCCCCATGCCGGCAAGGCCCTCGTCGTGAACCTGGACCTGGAAGGGTTCTTCCCGAGCATCGGCTTCCCTCGGGTGCGAAAGGTCTTCGAGCACCTCGGCTATTCCGGGTCCGTGGCGACGATCCTCGCCCTCCTCTGCACGGAATGCCCGCGGAAGGCGGTGACGCTCGACGGTGAAATGCTCCACGTCGCGACCGGCCCGAGGGGCCTGCCGCAGGGGGCCTGCACGAGCCCTGCCCTCTCGAATCAGGTCGCGATCCGACTCGACCGTCGCCTGGCCGGGATCTCGGCGAAGCTCGGATTCACCTTCACGCGATACGCCGACGACCTGACCTTCTCCGGCGACGCCGAGGTCGAGGCGAAGGTCGGCTACCTCCTGGCGAGGGCCCGCCACATCGCGGAGGGTGAGGGCTTCGCGGTCAACGAGAAGAAGACCCGGATCCTCCGCCGCAACAACCGCCAGGAGGTCACCGGTCTGGTCGTGAATGAGCGGCCCGGCGTCCCCCGCGACGAGGTCCGCCGGCTGCGGGCCATCCTCCATCACGCCCGCGCCGAGGGCCTGGACGCCCAGAATCGAGAGAACCGCCCCGACTTCCGGGCCTGGCTGCTGGGCAAGATCGCCTTCGTCCGGATGGTCCGCCCCGAGGTGGGCGACCGCCTGCTGGCGGAGCTGCGTCAGCTCGATGCCTCCTGAGGGGTTGACGTCGACCGGAGGGGTCGAGCGTCAGCGGGCGCGCCAGAGGCGGACCTCGCCATCGTGGGAGCACGAGGCGAGCGAGGATCCATCGGGGGCGAAGGCGACGGAGTTGACCTTGGCCCGGTGCCCCCGGAGGACCAGCATCTCCTGGCCGGTGAGAGCACCCCAGACGCGGATATTCCCCGATCGACCGCAGCTCGCGATCGATCCCCCGTCCGGCGCGTAAGCGAGGTTCTGGAGGAGGTCGCGCGTCGGACGGAACGTGAGTCGTACCGCCATCGTGGCCGCGTCGCGGACGGTCACCGCCCCGGCCTCGTCGGCGACCGCCGCGCTCCGTCCATCGGGCGACAGTGCGAGCGCGGCGAACGAGGCCGGTCCCGTCGCGGTCGCCAGCCGGCGTCCCGTCTCCAGGTCCCAGAGGATCGCGAGTCTGTCGTTTCCGGCCGAGGCCAGCCTCTTGCCGTCGGGA
Source organism: Aquisphaera insulae (assembly GCF_011064615.1). Taxonomy (GTDB): domain Bacteria; phylum Planctomycetota; class Planctomycetia; order Isosphaerales; family Isosphaeraceae; genus Aquisphaera; species Aquisphaera insulae. Next base: position 200,918 of record NZ_JAALJH010000005.1, read on the forward strand.
GTGTACGCGATCGAACGGACCGAGTCGGTATGGCCGGGCAGCTCGCGGACGCAGGCCCCGGTCTCCGGGTCGAAGAGCCGGATGGCCCAGTCGCGCCCGCTCTCCGTCGAGCGTCCGCCCGCCGCGGCGAGCCTCCTCCCGTCCGGGGAGAAGGCCACGGAGCGGAGCCGATCCGGATGGCCGTCGATCGTCCGGATCAGCCGCCCGGTCGCCACGTCCCAGAGGCGAAGGTTGCCGTCGGAGACCAGGTGCCCGGTCGCCAGCGTGCGGCCGTCCGGCGAGAAGGCGACCGACGCCACCGTCCCCTCCCCTCCGTTCCAGCCCCGGAGCTCGCGTCCCGAGGCCGGATCCCAGAGCCTGATCGTGGCCCGCTCCTGGGTGTCGTTGCTCCCGCTGGCCAGGATCCGGCCGTCCGGCGAGTAGGCGACGGCCCAGGCCTCGTCGACGTGGCCGGCAGGCTGGGGCGGCTCCGGCGCGGGATCGAAAGACCAGATCCGAGGCGCCCGCCCGACGCCGATCAGCGCGGACCGGCCGTCCGGCAGGAAGAAGCAGGCGGTCGGCGAGTCCTCCTCCCAGCACGGAAGCTCCGCCTTGCGGATGCCGCTGGAGACATCCCAGATGCACGTCGGGATCCGCTGATCGTTCCGCCCGAAAGGGTAGGTTGCGAGCCATCGTCCGTCTTCCGAGAAGTCGCTGTGGAGCTCGATCCGCTGACCCGCATTCGTTCGCGAATCCAGGCTCTTCCTCGAGCCGGTTCGGAGGTCCCAGACGAGGAGGACGCCCTCCGTCGTCTGGGCGGCGAACCTCCGCCCCGCCGGGTCCAAGGTCGGCGCTGCGAGGGGGCCCTCGTGGTCCAACCACATCGATGGCCGGTCCTCGATCGCACCACGGATCAGCGCCCCCCTGCCCGGGACGAGCGTCGCCAGCGTCGTTCCATCACCCGAGAGGATGCTGCGGAATCCCGGTCCATACTCGCGAAACTCGCGGAGGACCTTGCCGCTCCGGGCTTCCCGGACCGTCAAAGACTCCGGAGCCTGGACCAGCATGCAGGACCCATTCGGGGCGAGCTCGACGTGCCGAATTCCGTCCAGGCTGACGAGAGGTGGGGAGCTCGCGAGGTCGCGGTCCAGTCGCCAGACGCGAAGCGAGGTGCCGTCGCGTGCGTCGAGCCAGCGGAGTGCGACCAGGCGGCCGCCGTCCAGAATGCCGACCCATTCGCTCTCTTCTCCATCGCCGTCCCGCGACCGTTCAAACTCGCGAGCGGCGACCAGCACCCCCGTGACCGCGTCCCATGTCGCCAACTCATGACGCGATCCGGCCTCGTCCCGGTAACGGATCGCGACGACGAGTCGGCCGTCGGGGGAAACCACCGGGCCGAAGTTCCTGCGGCCGGGCTCCTCGATCCGGAGCCGCTGGCCTCGGGCCGGGAGGTCCCAGATGGTGATCGTGCCCGGCCCCCGATGAGAGACCGCGATTCGACGATCGGCGGACGACGCGTAGAGGAAATTCTCGCCCTGGTCATCCGGCAGATGGAACAACTCGCGGGTCGCCAGGCGGTGAAGGAGTTTCCAGGCGAAATCGCTCGAGGCCCTGTCCTGGCTGCCCGGGCCGATCTCGTCGAGGAGATCCTGGGCGGTCTCGAAGTCGCGGGCCTCCACGGCCTGCTGCGCCAGCCGCAACTGGGCCGCGATGTAATGGCGATCGGCGAGGCCCCGGTGCCGTTCCGCCGCCTCGGCGGAGAGGTCCGCCCGCTCCACCGCCGCCCGGAGCGCCGTGTTGTGCCGCCGCAGCCAGGTCGTGTACCGGACGCCGAGGATGCCGAGCACGCACGCCAGGATGACGATCCCGGCCGCCAGCCGCGTCATCAGCGACCGATGGCGTCGCACCCACTTGCCGATCCGCCCGGCGAGCCCCGGCCGGCGGGCCAGGATGGGGCGACCGTCGAGGAATCGGCCAAGGTCCGCGGCGAGTTCCGAAGCCGTGGCATACCGATCCTCCGGCGCCCTCGCCATCGCCTTGAGGATGATCGTCTCCAGGTCCACGGGGATCGAGGAATTGAGGCGCGAGGGAGGCACCGGTTCTTCCGTCGCGATCCGCCGCAGCAACTCGATGCGGTCATCCCCCTGGAAGGCCGGCCGGAGCGTGAGCAGCTCATAGAAGGTCGCGCCCAGGGAATAGATGTCGCAACGGCCGTCCAGCGGGAGGCGCCGGCCGAGCGCCTGCTCGGGGCTCATGTATCGCGGCGTGCCGGGCGCCTCGCCGGTCGTGGTCAGGTCCAGCCCGCCCCGGAACCGCGCCAGCCCGAAGTCGGCGACCCAGAGGTTCCCGGTCCCGTCCACGATCAGATTCGAGGGCTTGATGTCCCGATGGAGGACATCGGCGGCGTGGGCATGGTCGAGGGCGTCCGCGGCCTGCCGCGCCAGGCGGGCCACCTGACGGGCGAATCCACGCCCTCGATCGAGGTACGGTCCCAGGATCGGGCCGGGAGTCGTCTCGGGTGACTCCTCGGTGTTATCCGGGCCTCGCCTCAGCGACCGAATCACCCTGGCGAGGTCGCGGCCGTCGATGAACTGCATCGCGTAATAATGACTGCCGTCGGTTGCGCCCGTGGCGAAGACCGGCACGATGTTGGGGTGATTCAGGCTGGCGGCGGCCTGAGACTCGACCCGAAATCGCCGGATCTGCCGGTCATCCCTCGCCGCCGACTGCGGGAGGACCTTCAGGGCCACGCGACGGCCAAGCGACTCCTGGACCGCCTCGTAGACGACGCCCATGCCGCCGCGGCTCACCTCGCGGATCAGCCGGAAGTCGCCGAGCCGGCCGATCTCCGGGGGGAGGTCGATCGGGGCCGGCATCCCCGCCATCATCTTCAGAGTCGGGAGCAGCTTCCGGACATCCTCGACGAGCTCCGGATAGTCCTCCGGTCGGACGGCCTCGCCCCGACGCAGTCGGTCGCAGATTTCGAGCGCGACCTCCGCACGCTCCAGCTCCAGGTCGCTCTGGATCGCCTCATCGTCACCCATGGCGTCGCCCCGGGTCGCCAATCTCGATTTCCGCCACCTCGGACGCAATCAATTCAATCATTCGCCCACACGTTTGATCTCGGTGCTCCATCCGACGGTGCTCAGGTCGGACAATTCCATTCCCGCCGCGACGCACGATTCGTCACAGGAACGATACTCGAATCGGTGAGGAGATCGACCCAGCGGGATCAGCCCGTCCGACGGCCGACTGCTCGGGGATTTCGTGCATTTTCGGTCGAACCACGTGACCCATTCTCGGCCACGACTTGATTCTCAGTTAGAGGACACACGACAACCTGGCCACCGGCAGGGACCAGAGCAGATCCCCTCAGATCGGACAATTCGTCCGCGCATGAGGCATGTCCGGTCGTGGCCGCGGCCCTGGATGATCTCCTCGCGAGTTGAGGTACGCTTCATGCGATGCCGACCACCCCGCCGCATGCATCCCCAGCGCATCGCCTTCCTTCGGGCTATCGAGAGCGCGCGGACGTTTCGGCTGATGGGCGAGCCGGAGCCGGGCCCCACGCCGGTTTCGAGTCGGGAGGAAATCGGGGCCGGCGCTGGCTTGCCCGGACTGTCGCCGACTGAACTCCCCACTTTGGCGACGCCGGTCCTCCTCGTCGTGGCTCCCGAAGATCGACGTGGAGTCGAACCGAGGGGTCGGGTCGAGCCAGGGCCACGAATCGCCGATCCTCCCCGACGGCTCCGATGCACTCGTTGAGGGGGGCTCACGAAAGGGGCCACGAATCGGCGATCGATCACGAGGCCGGTCCGTGGCCATCGGACTCCAGGATTTCCCTGATTCGCTCGATCGCTCGCAGGTGCCGCATCTTGGCGGCGCTCACGGAAATCTCCAGGATGGCCGCGATCTCGGCCACCTGGAGATCCTCCAGATGCCGCATCACGAGGACCTCTCGATCTCTGGGAGCGAGCCGCCCCAGGGCCTCTCGCACGCGCCGACGTTGCTCGTCCCGATCCAGGGCCATGCCGGGCGTGGTGTCGCTGGCGACGAGGAGGTCGACCAGCAGGCCCGACGAGGCGTCCGGCACGCCCTGTCGCTCTTCGCGGCAGACATCCCGCCCCTCGCGACGATGCAGCCGGTGGACGTCGGCGAGCCGATCGGCCGTGAGTCGACGCAACCACGGGTAGAAGGCCAGCGGGCGCTCTCGTTCGTAATCCGAGAGCCGCCGGGCGGCGTCGAGCATCGCTTCCTGGACGACGTCGGACGCGTCCACCCGCGCGGATAGACGCGTATCGAGCCGCAACGCGACCATCCGCCTGAGCCTCGCCCGATGCCGCTCCAGAAGCCGTCGCAGCGCCCCCTGGTCGCCTCCCGCCGCCGCGACGAGAAAGAGCTCTTCATCGTCATCCGGAGACGTCGTGAATTCCATGCGCGATCCCGTCACTCGACCACCCGTCCAGGGCTATCTGCAATCTTGCCTGATTCTGGCATAGCAATAATCCGAAAACCAGTCGAACCGCGCAGTCCTCACCGCCAAGACCTTCTGCGAGTGGTGCGGGATGGCGGTGTGACCGATCCCGGCGGACGGCGGGAATTGCTCTCAGGGGATCACGACGGAGCGGATTTGCCAGGTTGTCTGTCATCCCCGATCGCCTCGCCGGGACCGAGCTTGCCATCCCTGAGATCAAAGTCTGAATCGAGAGCCCACCGCCATGTCGAGCCGACTGGCCCTTAAGAAGAGAATCCTGGCGCTCGAGACGCTTGAGTCTCGCCGCTGCCTCACGGGAATCGCCGGGGTCTCCTACCTGGATCAGGTGGCCTCGGATCGGATCCGCGTGGCCGTCGATTTCACCGCGGCCATGGCCCCCGGGCCGGCCGCCGACCCCTCGAATTACGCGGTTGGCTCCGAAACCACCGCCGGCCTGAGGGTTCTCTCGGCCATCTATTCGGATTCGGGCAGCTCGCACCGCACGATCCTGACGGTCTCGACGGCCGGGATCGGCGGCGGGGACTACACGGTCCGCGTCAACGGCCCGACTCTCCGGGACGCCGCAGGGATTCCGATGGCTGCGGCCGTCCCGGTCCGGGTCGCGGTCCATTCGAACACGTCCAACGTGTTGACCATCGTTGGGGGCGACGGCGGATCGATCGGGACCGTCGGCGACTCCATCCGCCTCGGCTACGGCCGGCCGGAGTCGGTCTCCGCGGCGGACCTCGACGGCGACGGCCTTCCGGACCTGGTGATCCTCCTCGATCGAGGCAAGGCCCCGGACGGCACCAGCCTCTGGCGTGTGGCCACCCAGCGCAACCTCGGCGGCGGCCGATTCGACGCTCCCGTTGTCCTCGACGACACCCCCACCATCCCGCCGGCGAGCGTCGCAGTCGTCGACTGGAACCGCGACGGACACACCGACATCGTCGTCGGCGAGCTCACCGGCCGCGACCAGGCGACCGTCCTGGTCTATCTCAATGACGGCAAGGGGCACTTCGCGGAGGATCCGGACAGCCCCATCCCGCTGCCCAATAACGCGAATTACACCGGCACGTCCTTCGCGCCGGGGCTGGCCGCCCTGTGGAACGGAAGCTTAGACGGGAACGGCCAGATCCTGGTGATCTCGAGGGATCCGTACGTCGGCTACTCCCTGTCCGAAAGCCTGGACCTGCGCACGGCGGAATACCCGACCGGCTACGCGATCGCGGACTTCAACGAGGACGGCAAGCCGGACATCGTGGCGGCCACCAGCCGGTTCGGCTACTGGAGCTCCGAAGGTGTTTACTATTACGCCAGCACGGCGTCGGGCCGCGCCGCCGCAGTCACACTGGACTACCCGCACAACGACAAGCCCGGGACCGTTCGCGCCGGGGACTTCAATGGCGACCGGCATCTGGACCTCGTCGTGGTCACCGACCTGACCGCTTTCGCGTACAGCGGCGATCCGATCCAGACCTCGATCACGACCCTCCTCGGCGATGGCCGGGGTCACTTCTCACCCCTGCCGGGGACGATCATCGATCGCGCCGGCCTGACGCTCGGGGCCGACCCGGCGGACCTGGATGGCGACGGGCGGCTTGACCTGGCTCTTTCGGCTTCGGACGGAGGCGTCTGGATCTTCCGGGGAGACGGCCGGGGAGGGTTCACCGCGACAGCATCCGCGCCGAGCGCGAGCTCCGAGACGAGCGGAGTTGCCTCCACCGCGATCGCGGACATCGACGGCGACGGCAAGCTCGACGTGGTGTTGGGCAACGCGACCCTCTCCACCATCCGGATCTTCACCAACCGGGGCAACGGCCTCTTTTCTCCGTCCGACGTCCCGGGCCCGACGCTCGGCTCGAACACCAGGTCGGCCAGCGACGGCGGCCCGGCGATGGCCCAGGCGGACGTCAACGGCGACGGCCTGCCGGACTGGATCAAGCTGGAGCCCTCCGGGATCGCGGTCTTCCTGGCGAGCGCCGACGGCCGCTTCGGTGAGCCGATCCTGTCGTCCTCGGGCCCCAGGGACAACTCGCGGCTCCGCGTCGGAGACCTGAACAACGATGGACGACCCGACGTCGTGCTCCTCCCCGGTCGGGGCGGAGCCACGATCGGCGTGCTCCTGGGCCGGGGCGACGGGCGATTCGACCTGGCCCCGACGACCTCGCCCGCGGTCAGCTCCGGCGAGACCACCGGCCTGTTCGAGGGCGAGTTCGCCGACGTCAACGGCGACGGCTATCTCGACCTGGTGGCCAGCCTCTCGCACAGCGAGGGCTACGACGTGGTGCCCTACGCCTACGCGGTCCTCTTCGGCGACGGGACAGGGACGCTCCGCTACAACGCCAATACGGTCGTCCGCGCCTCGTTCCCGACCGGCGGCTGGTCGTTCGGGCCGGTCAACCTCGGCGACTACGACGGCGACGGCAAGGCGGACATCCTCGGGATCACGGGCGCCGGCCTCACCCTCTTCCACGGCCAGGGAAACGGGAAGTTCGCGGCTTCCGTCACCTCGTCCTTCGGCGGCGACGCCGAGCGCTTCCTTCCCGCGGACCTGGATGGCGACGGCAAGCTCGACCTCGTCGGCTACTCGGCCACGTATCTGTCCAACCGATCCATCTCTGTCTTGAAAGGAGATGGCACGGGCCGCTTCACCGAATGGCCGAGTCTCGATGCCGGCGAGAGGATGGCCCTGCTGGCCCTGGGGGACGTGAACGGCGACGGCAAGACGGACATCGTCTTCTCGTATAACGATACCTTCGGCGGAACGTCCGCGGTTTCGGTGATGGCCGGTGATGGTACGGGCCACTTCGGCTCCATCCAGTCGATCGCCGTCCCGGCCAGCCCGTGGTCGGTCACCTCCGCCCCGATGCAGCCGTTCCTGACCGCCGGGCGATTCAGCCTCGGCGCGATCCGATTCGAATCCTCGGCCGCGAGCGTCTCGGAGGGCGGCGGCAACGCCTCGATCCGGGTCATCCGGCTGGGCGACGCGAGTTCCGCGGCGAGCGTCGATTACCGCCTGGTAGCCGGAATGGCGAACGCCGGTTCGGACTACGCGGACCTCTCGGGGACCCTGGCGTTCGCGGCCGGGGAGACCGTCAAGTTCATCTCGATCCCGATCCTGAACGACTCGCAGCACGAGCCCGACGAGGACTTCCGCGTGGTCCTGGGCAACGCATCGGGCGCGTTCCTCGGCGAGCCGGCGACTTTCCACGTGACGATCGGCGACGACGATCCGATACGTCATGGAGTCTTCCAGTTCCAGACCACTACGACAACCGTGAGCGAGAGTGCCGGCTCGCTCCAGGTGATCATCGATCGCGTCGGCGGCTCCGACGGCACGGTCAGCGTCGACTACACGGCGGGCTCGCTCGCGGACGACGGCTCTCCGAACATGCACGGCCAGTCCGGCTTGGTCTGGTTCGAACCGGGAGAGACCAGCAAGGTGATTGACTTGTTCCTCCTCGATGACGCGGTGGCCGCGGGTGATGAGGCCGCGCTCCTTCGTCTCTGGAGGACGTCGGGAGGGGCGACGATCGGCATACCCTCCACCATGGACGTCACCATCCTGGATGACGACCCCCCTCCGTCGCCGGGCGCCCGGCATCCGGGCGAATTCAACTTCTCGGACAGCTACGCCGTCCACGAGGATGCCGGATCGATCTGGATCCCGGTCACTCGATCGGGGGGGGCGGATGGTTCCGTCACGGTCCAGGTGGTCATCGCGGGAGGCGATGCGGCGGCCGGCACCAACTACGCCTGGAGCGGCCAGACCCTGGTCTTCGACGCCGGAGAGACGAGCAAATCGGTCCGCATCCCGCTCCTCCGCGACGGCCAGGCCAACCCGACGCGGATCCTGAATCTGGCCCTCCAGTCCCCCCTGGGAGGGGCCACGCTGGGGGCCGCCTCGACCACGACCCTTCGCATCCTGAACGTCGATCAGGCCTTCCCCGGCGATCCGGCGGGAGGAGATCCGCCCGCCCAGCCCACTTCGGACCCGCCCGCGCCGGTGACCGTGGCGAGCGTCGCAGCCGTCCTCGATCGCAAGAAGAATCTCACGCAGATCGTCGTCACCTTCAGCGCCCCCATCGGTCCCCGGGCGGCGACCGCGGCCTTCTATCGACTGGCGGCACCCGGCAAGAAGAACTCGTATGACGCGAAAAATGCAAAAGTCTACAGGCTACGATCCGTCGATCTCGCCGCCGACGGCCGGGCCGTCACGATTACGCTGGCGAAGCCGATGAAGGTCTCCGCGACGCTCCAGTTGCGGCTCACTGGCCAGGGGCTGACCGACTCCCACGACCGGCCCATCGACGGCGATCGCGACGGCGTCGCCGGGGGCAACGCCACGGCCCTCATCGGCCGCCGCGGAGTCACGATGCAGGCGGTGATGCAGAGGGCGTGATCCCGAACTCCTCCTGTCTCCAGCCGGACTTGCGGCCGGCCCCCCGGTCAGCCGGCCTTCCGACCGTCGCCCGATCGTCTCCCGTCATCGGGGACGAATTCGAGGAAGCAGTCCAGCAACTGCCTGGCGGCGAGGTCCCAGGAGAATCTCCGCGAACGATCGAGCGCAAGGGCCGCCAGGCGCTCGCGGAGCGGCGAGTCGTCACGGATCGACCGCAGGGCGTCGGCGATCGACTCGATGTCGGTCGGATCGAAGAGGAGTCCTGCGTCGCCGACGATCTCCGGCAGGGATCCGGCCCGGCTGGCGGCGACGGGGACACCGCACGCCATGGCCTCGACCGGGGGGAGGCCGAAGCCCTCCATCAGCGACGGCTGGACGACGGCCATGGCCCGAGAGTAGAGGTGGACAAGATCCTCATCGGGGACGAATCCGGGGAGGATGACGTTCGCCGAGAGGCCATGGCGATCGATGGCGACGCGGATCGAAGCGACATCGGTGTGGAAGACATCGCCGAAGTCCCCCACGATCACGAGGAGGACGCCCGGTCCGGCGACGCGGGCGAAGGCCTCGACCAGGCGCGGCAGGTTCTTGTGGGGGCTCAATCCGCCGACGTAGACGAAATAACGGGAGTCGGCGGGGATGCCGTATCGGTCGAGCACGAGTTCGGACGCGAGGCGGTTCCCCTGTGGTCGGAAGACCGGCGCGGGGCCCTCGGTGACGACCCGGAGTCGATCGGCGGGGAGACCGAACCAGGACTGGAGGTCGCGTCTCGAGGTCTCGGAGACCGTCACGATCCGATCGGCCGTCCGGGCGGCGACGTGCTCCTTGAGCAGCCAGGCAAGGCGGCCCCCGCGGGTCGGGAACACGAGGTCGGGATGCGCCAGTGCCAGCGTGTCGTGCATGGTCACGACGAGGCGGGGTACGTTCCAGACCGGGAAGAAGGTGTAGGTCGCCGGGAAGTACATGACGTCAAGCTTCGCCCGCGCGACGGCGCGAGACATGGCCAGCATGTCCTTGATCCGGCGCCGGCCGCTGGCGGAGGCGGCCTCGGCCGGGGCCCGATCGAGCTCCACGATTGCGGGATGGACGCCGCCCGGCAGGGTGACGCTCCCCGCGGAGGGGCGATCGAGGAAGACGACCAGCTCCAGGTCCCGGGGCGCGTGCCGCGCCAGGGCGTCGAGGAGGAGCCTCGAGAACCGGCCGAAGCCGCGCCGGTTGGCCAGGCAGGTGCCGTCAAACCCGATGCGCATCGTTCGATCCCTGGACCAGCGGGACGGTGGCGAAGTGCGGCCTCGGCGGGGCGAGGGCCGTGGTCGTGGTCGCCAGCCGGAGCAGGCGGTCGGCCGGATCGAGGCGGAGCCGGCGGGGCGGGGACCGGAGCGGATCCCCTTCGATCACGATCCGCGTCAGGTCGGCCGTGCCCAGGCCCATCGCGTGGGCCATGCGGAGGTGACCGATCTCCATCGGGTCGAATCCCAGGGCGGCCGCCGCAACGGCGTCAACGGCCACGGGATCGGAGCCCGCGACGAAGGTGCCCTCGCCGGCCTCGACGACGCTGAACGATGGGGTCGCGTGGGCGACGAGTGCCACCAGGGCCCGGGTCGCTCGCTCAACCTTCTCCAGCCGCCTTCGCTCGGCTCCGGTCGGTCGCATCCCGCCGGCGATGGCCCGCATCGCCAGCCAGCCCCGGATGAGCGGTCCTCGGAGGGAGCCGAGGCCCGTCTGCCTCTGCCCGAGGAGTCCCCGATCGGCCGGGTGGACGAGGCCGGTCAGCGCGGCCAGTCCGAACGCCAGTCGGAAGGACTCGTGCGCCCTCGCGACGCCCAGCACGATCCGGCAGCGGGAGCCGGCGGCCGCGGCGGGGATGCGAAGCTCTCCCGGACTTCCGGTCGATTCGGCCCAGGAAAGCACGCTCCAGTCGAGATCGGCGGCGAGGATGTCGGTGGTGGTGAACTTCGCGGGGCGGCCCCAGAGCTCGGCCTGATAATCGGCGCCCGTGGAGGCGACCGAGAGCTCGGAGGCCCCTCCGGCCAGGACGAAATCGGCGACCGAGGAGAGCATGTCTCGGTGCGTCCGGGAGCGGCCGTCGGCCGTCGGGATCAGGATCGGACGGGGCTCGTCCGCCAGCTTCCGTCGCAGCTCCCCGTCGACGAGGGCGAGCGCCTCGGCGACGCCACCTCGCCGGCGGCCTGCTCGAATCAGCGCGACCGTTGTCGTCGTCTCGTCCAACGTGCCAGCCTCCCGGCCAGCCGCACCAGGAACGGACGCGGGACGCCGGCCTCGCCGCGGTCCAGCCGCGGGCCTCCGCTCCCGGCCGCGGCGGTGCCGCCGAGCCTTCCCAGGATGTGCCACTCGAAGAGGGCGATGATCACGGAGCAGCCGCAGCAAGTGTAGTAGACCAGGTGGACCGGCAGCACCCCGAGGGCGAACACCCTCCCCCGAATCCTCGCGAGAAAGCCGTAGAAATCGCGATTCAGGTAGACCACTCCGGCGGCCCCCGTCACCGTCGCGATGGCCGCCCATGGCGTGGCCACCAACCCGGCCAGGGACGCCAGGACGATCGCCGTGAGGATGACGCAGACCTTTTGCGTCGGCTTCACGTTCAGGTCCGTCTCGATCGTCTTGGACCTCTTCATGAGCAGGGTCCACGGGACGCCCCGGCTGAAGACGTCGGTGCGGACCATCTCTCGGAGCGTCCAGCGCTTCATGTGAGTGGCCAGGACGTCCCGGGCCAGCACGATCCGATGGCCGGCACGCGTGAGCCGGTAGCCGAGCTCGATGTCCTCGATCGCGGGCTTCGGGTAGAGCCTCGGGTCGAAGCCGCCGAAATCCAGGAAGACGTCCCGGCGGATCATGCCGCACCCGGTCCAGAACGTGTGTGCGGGCCGGGTGTCGTCCCGGAATTCCCCCTGCTGGTGGACGTGGTGATGCAGGAGGTTTCGGAACTGGCTCACCAGCCCGGGGGCCGAGGGGCGGTCGTCGTACGACCCGAAGAGCGCCGTCAGGCCCGGGTCGCGGACAAATCGCCCCATGGCGCGGGAGACGGCCTCGGGATGCACGGCGACGTCGGCGTCGAGGAAGAAGATGAACGGGGCGGTGGCAAGCTGGGCGCCCTGGTTGCGGGCGGCCGCCGGACCGAGCGCCCGGTCGTTGCGTGCCACGATCGCTCCGTGACGGCGGGCCAACGCCGCGGAACCGTCGGAGGAGCCGTCGTCGATCACGATCAGCTCATAGTCCGACCAGGTGGAGTCTCGAAGCCGTCGGAGGCATTGCCCGAAGTCCTCGCCTCCGTTCCTCACGGGGACGACGACGGAGAGCGGTGGCCTCCGCGGCTCCGGGCTCGCCGGACCGGCGGGGACATCGTCCATGATTAACCCTCGCCCGTCTGAAGGCGACACGTGCCGGAATGCGTCTCCGTCCCTGGAATCGCCCGAACACGCGCCTGCACCATAAGGCCACGAACCGGGGCGAGTCGCTCGCCGTTGGAGATGCATGGTGAAACGTCCGGCCGATCGTCGCGGTATGGTTGCGACGTGCGGCGGGACTTTAGCCGGAACCCCATGCCCTGTCAACGTGGGCCGCCCGAGCCGGGCGCTCGCTCGTCACCCGTCGCGGCGCAGGCGCCGACATCGACCGCGTGTGGCTCGAGCCCCCGAAGCCCCGGTGCTGGTTATCGGCGCCGGGGCGACACGGACTTGAACCGCCGCTTCAGCGGCCCAGGCTCCGGCAGACGGCAAGGAACGTCGCCTTGTGCTTCGCGAATTCGCCGGACGGACATCGGCAGATGACCGAGACGCGGCGATCCCGCGAGAGGAACGTGACGTGGTATCCCCGGAGGACCGTAGATCCCAGGATCCCTCCCTCGGACGCGTTGAAGACCGCGATCCGGCCCTCGCCGAGCCCCGCGGCCTTGATCACGACCGGCTTGCTCTCCTTGTACTCGGAGAACTCCTCGGCCACGGTCTTCTTGTACATCTCGTGGGCGGCGTGGACGGGGGCGAACTCGCTCCCCTCCGGCTCGTCGTGCCGGGACGCATCCGATCCGGACATCAATGATCCCTGAACGTCCGCGTAGATTCCGATCTTCGCCGAGCCGTTCTCCAGGGTAACCCACGAATACGAATTGTCCGGCCGGCTCCCCGTGTCGGTCTTCCAGCCCTTCGGGTACTTGACCCGGAAGGCCGTATCCTTGGGAGAGATCTCCTGGGCCGCGATCGCGGCATCGGCCGCCGGATCCGCCTTCGCGGCCTCCGCGGCCAGGTCCTTCGGGGCCTCGGCGGGAGATCCCCCCCCCGGGCCCTTGCCCACCTTCGGAGGTTCGGTGAAGCGGATGAGCTGGACCACCAGCTTGTTCGTCGACGGATCGATGAGGTCGAGCGTGGCCCGGCCGACGACGACCTTGTATTCGGTCTCGCTCGGCCCGAAGTCGATTGGCGCCGGGCCGTCGTCCCCCTCTTCCTTCTCCTTCCCCTCCCCATCCTCTTCCTTGGCGTCCGCGTCCGCCCCTCCTTTTGCCTGGGGACGAGCCGCGGCCGCCAGCTCGGCCTTCAGCTTCTCCTCCTGATCGGACTTGAGCGACAGCTTGAGCCGATTCCCCTTCAGGGTGTAGGTGCCCCGCGACGTGGTCCGGTCGATCGTCATCTCCGCACGATGGTCCTCGTCGAGGACCAGGTCGTAGCTGGTGTGGATCAGGTACTTGCTGATCTCGTGTTCGGTCATCGAGCCCCGCCAGGTCCCGACGATGCTGGGAGGCTTGAGGAACTGGTCGTAGACGATGTAACCGAACCCGCCGAGTAGCAGTGCACCGACCAGGCCGATCCCGGCCAGCACCCGCTTGTCCAGGCCGTCGCCGTTCGCATCCGACTTGCGCTTCTTCTTCTTTTTCTTCTTCGGCTTCGTCTTCGCCCGCGGCCCCTCGGCCCCGGCTCCCGGGCTCGATTCGGCGGGGCTGGCCGGCCGCCGCGGCAGGACCGGCTCGGCCGCCGTCCCCTCCGACAGACCCTCGAGGAGGTGGGCGTCGCCGGAGTCCTGAGACGACGGCGACGGCCGCGACGGCGGGGCCGTCGCTCGACCCGAGGTCGATGCCACCCCCTGGCGGCTCTTCGCGGGTTTCGCCGCACCGTGCTCCTCGTAGCCCCTGCCCTGAAGTTCTCGGGCGAGCTGGCCGGCCGCGCCGGCGGCCTCGTCCTCGTTGTTGAATTGTCGTTCCGATCTTCGGGTCGTCCCATCCGGCTGGAGCCGGGAGACGATCAGGCTGGACCCGCGCACCTCGACGACGACGATCTTCCGCCCGTCGCCGGCGCCCTGGGTGAAACGTCGCATCGGAAGGGTGCCCCAGTGGTTCGTCGACCCACGCGCCGATCGGACCCCAATATGCGCTCGGCGACGTCGACGAGCCGCGATTATACGCGTTTCCACGCCTCGGGGCACGATTCGGACTCGGATTCCGAATTTATTCCATTCGAAGCGTGCGTACTTCGCTTCATTCACCCGGGACGGTCAGTCCGCCGCCTTCCCGAGGTCGATCCGATCGAGGATCGGCTTGCAGAGGTGAAGGAGCTTGAGGTCGGCGAGCTCCTGCTCGACGTTGTCGCGGGTCGGGGCGTCGAGGCTGAGCTTGACCTCATCGATGAGCGAGGCGGCCCAGCGTTCGCGTGCGCGCTGGAGGAGCTGGCGGACGGCCCCGCTGGTGAGCGTCCGCCCCAGGGCCGGCGAGAGGGCCGCCGCCATCTGGGCGGATTTCTGGTCCGGGTGGCGGACGCGGTGCTTGAGGACCGTATGGTAAGGCTGGCCCGTCCGCGACTCGAGCTCCGCGAGCGATTCCCAGGCCCGGTCGAGGAGGTCGTCCCGCCACGCCTGATCTACCTGCTCATCCAGCCCCTCGAGGCCGGATTCCCCCACGATCGTCGCCTCCAGATCGGTGTCGAGATGGCGAATCTTCTTCCTGGAGCTGGTCTGGCGACGATGATAGTCGATCATCAGGTTGCGGACCGCGCCGCGGACGTAGTCCCGAAAGCGCCCCACGGTGGGGTCGTACTTGAGGAAGTTCCCCTTCAGGAACCGGAGGGCGAACTCCTGGTCGAGCTCGGTGACCTCGTCGGGATCGCCGACGGTCTTGAGCAGATACCGATGCACCGCGCCGGAATAGCGCAGCATCATCAGCTTGAGGGCGTCGCTGACCTCCTCGGGAGTGCCATGGCTCGCCCGGAAGAGCATCGTCCAGTTCGTCGAGAGTTCGCAAAGGCGAGGCTCTTCCTTGACGCGCTCCAAGGCCTGACCCTCCGCGCAACTCAATACTGAGCCAGAACTTTCGGTTGAGATCTCGGAGCTGACTACTCGATCTTACCACGATTTCAAGGCGCGGCGACGAAAAAAAATCTCATCGCCGCGAGACAGTTGGCCCCTGGCGCCGTTCAGGGAGGTAGACGGGGGCGACAGGGTCGGCCGAACTGGGCCGGCCGAGCACCCCAGGCGGGAGGTCATCATGGGCTTTTCGACGACCAGCACGACGGGACGCGGCATCGTTCGATCCCGTCACGATGACTCCGGCCGGGGCCTCGCCCTCGTCCCCTCTCGTCTCCTGGACTGGCTCGCGGACCTGCTCCTGCAGGGTACGCGGTGTCCGGGACGTCTCGAACTCGGCGCCCGAGGCTCGATCCGTACGGGGTCGCGGCCAGGACTCATACCCCTATTCGTCCCGGCAGAGAGCGCCCGGCGGGTCTTCCGGATCTGAGTCGATCCGGCCGCATCGAGGGCCGGCATGGGCCCCCGAATCCGCGCAGGGATTGGAAGAGTTCGCCGCCGATCGCGGCGAGGCCGATCGCCCCGCGCCTTGAGCTCCGCCTCATTCCTTCATTCATCGATACGTCCTCGACTCAGGTTCACGCTAGGAGACGAATCAACCATGGCCCCCCGAGACCTCCGCAATTACGACGTGGCGAGCGCCGCGATACTCAATCGTGCCGATGTCCAGGTGCTGACCCCCGACGAGGAGCGGTCGTTGCTGGCCCAGCTCCACGAGTGCAAGCAGGCCCTCGTCGAATCCGCCGCGAACCCCAGGAATCCTCGGGTCGGCCCCCCCTCGCCGGTGACCGCCGAGGATGGCGAGGAGATCCAGGACTTCGTACGCCGGCTGATCGAGGCCCCGGGGACGGGAGTGGAGGAGGCTCGTACTCTTGGCGACGTCGCCGAGCGGTACAACGCTCTGCGGACGAAGCTGGCGATGGCCAATGTCCGGCTGGTCGCCCACGTCGTGCGGAAGTACCGCAATCGCGGGGTCTCCAGCTCGGATCTCCTCCAGGAGGGATTCTGCGGGCTGCTCAAGGCGATCGATCGCTTCGAGCCGTCGAAGGAGACGCGGCTGGCCTCGTATGCGGTGTGGTGGATTCGCCAGACGATCCAGCGGGCCGTCGCGGCCGGGGCCTACCCCGTGCGGCTGAACCCGCGGCATCTCCAGCAGCTCGCCGACAGCAACGGCGAGTCGGCGGAGCCGCCGGCCGGGAACAAGAAGAAGGTCCGCAAGTCCAGCGGCTCGGATGCGACGATCCGCCAGATCCATTCGGCGACCCGCCCGACGGTCTCGCTCGATTCGGCGAGCGGCCCCGGCCGGGACTCGAGCCTGCTGGCGCAGCTCGCCTACCCGGACGAGGAAGAGGCCCACGATTCGGAGCTCGACGAGTACCTCGTGACCATGATGCGGAACCTGAAGCCGCGTGAGGAGATGGTCCTCCAGCTCCGGTTCGGGCTGGGCGGTCGGGAATGCCACTCCCTGAGCCAGGTCAGCGAGCTCCTCGACGTCTCCAAGGAGAGAATCCGCCAGATCCAGGAAGTCGCCCTCGCCAAGCTCCGCGGGATGGCCGAGGAGCGTTCGTGCTGCACCGTCGGTCGCTGAGCCGAGGTCGAAGCATGTTCCCGAGCCAACGGCACGGCCGGTCGGGTCCCACCTCCGGGGGACCTTGGCCGGTCGTGTCCGTTTCCGTATTGCGCGGGCCCGATGTCTCGCATTCCGGGATGGCGTCGCATTAGACTCGGGCCAAGCATCGTTGCCCACGCCACGCTCGAGGAGCCCGCCTGGGATGCCCGGCCGCTTTCGGTTCCACTTGATCGACTTCGCGTTCCTGGTCGGAATTGTCGGCCTCGTCGGAGGCCTGATCCGCGCCTTACGGGAACAGGGCGCTCGAGATTCCAGTGGTGCCGGGGCAATCATATGCCTGATCGGCCTTCCGGTGCTCCTCGCGATCTGGTCGAGCTCGAGGAATCTGCGGCTTGGCCCGCTCTGCTCCGAGTGCGGTCGACGATTCGTGCCGGGCGATCAGAAACGGGATCCGCCGGTCTGCCGCCGGTGCCAGTGGAAGCACTTCACTCCCGCCCAGGCGCGAAAAGAGACGCACCGAAATCTGACCAGACTGGCCCTGATGGGCGGAATCGTCGGCTTTGGGATCGCCGTGTTCGCGTGGAATAGCCCTGACGGCGAAGGGGAAGCGGCCCAGAGGCTCCTTCGTGTCTTCCTCATTGTGGTGGGGATGATCGCCACTGCTTTCGCCGTCCTCGTCGCGGTCTACGTCCTGCTCTATCTTCTGATCAATGCACGGATCAAGTTCCTCGGAAGCGACCGTTTCGGCCTGGCCGCGGCCAGGAAGATTGCTCGGACGGACGGGGAACGCTCACAGGTCGGCCCGTTCACGATCTGGTATTCGGGGACGGAGGATCCGTCTGATCTGCTCCGGAAGGAGTCCGAAACCGCTCTCGCCCGGATCCGTGCCTTCATCGGGGAGCCCGGGCCGGAAGAAAAGCCACGCCAGCTCCTCGTCTTCCACCGACGCGACGACTTCGTCGACTACATCAAGGCGCAACCGTCGGATTTCTACCTGTTCGACGGCGCGGCCGCTCCGCAGGGCGGTCTCATTTCGACCGAAATGGTCCCCTGGAGACTCGGTGAGCCGGCGGACGAGATCCGTTTCATCGTGACCCACCTCGACGTGATCGCTCGCTTCCCCAAGCTCGAGGTTCCCTGGGTGACGAACGGGCTGAACGGCCTGATAACCGCGACGCCCCGCGATTCGGATGTCCTGAACCGGAAGATGCTCGTCTCGATCGAGCGGAGGAGCGAGCTCGGCGTCGAGCTCTTTTCGATGACGCCCAGGTCGCTGTCGCAATTCTACAGGAGGTGGTATGAATACACCGACTTCGCACGCGGAGAACAGGTCATCGCGCAGACCCGATCCGTGGTGGAGTACCTCGCCGGGCCGGCCGCACCCGAGGAGAGGCGGGACCACTTCCGGCAGCTCCTCCACGAAGCGCGCAAGATCCGCAATCAGGAGGCCCTGTTCCGTCGCCTCTTCGGCATGGACTTCGAGGGGCTCCTTCGCGACTGGCGAGGCTCGGTGCGGTCCCGTGGCACCGGCGTTCGTGTTCCTCCCTCTCAGGCGGTCGAGGATGCCCTCCGATCTCGGGTCATCCCGCTGGCCGCCGACGCCTCGGCCCGGTTCCGCGACCGCCTGCGTGCGGTTCGAAACCTGGGCCGACACGGCTACGTGCTCGGGTCCGAGACGCTGATCGACCTGCTCGATGATCCGGGCGAGATTCCCCGCGAGGAGATCGTCTGGTCCCTCGAGTGCATCTCCGGCGAGCCCCACGGCGGGGATCGCCGCGCCTGGAGGGAATGGCGTGACCGGGTTCCAACGGCCGGCTGATCGCCGTCGGGGGGTGACTGGAGCATGCGAAGCGGCCTCAAGATCGGTGCGACGGGCGAGCTGAAATTCACGGTCGAGCCGGCCCACGCCATCGACCTGGCGGCCGGGGCGATGCCGCTCATCCTCTCCACGCCCTGGCTGATCTGGTTCCTCGAACACGCCGCGCGGGCGGCACTCGGCCCCTTCCTGGAGGGGGGAGAAACCTCGGTCGGCTCCCACGTCGACGTCGACCACCTCGCCGCCACGCCCGTCGGCGGGTCCGTGACGTGCGTCGCCCGCGTCGCGCACCTCGACGGCCGTCAGGTCTCTTTCCAACTCGAGGCGTTCGACGAGCACGAACGGATCGCCCGCGGATTTCACCGCCGTCATGTGGTTCGCGTGGATCGCATGAGATCTCGAATCGAGGCCAAGGTGCGGCAGCCCACGTGAGCCCCGCCCGTGGACCTCGGCTCAGGAATTCGACTGGCGGTTGCGGAATCGCCAGAGACAGCCCGCACATAGGCCACCGAAGACCAGGAGCGTCGAGGGTTCAGGGACCGGGAGCTCCGGCATCACGGCATCGGGCGGAGCGTCCAATCCGGACGGGGTGAGCAGGAGCATGGTGGCCCCCCCGTGAAGTTGATCCGCCAGGGCGAGAATCTGGCCCTTGTCATTGATCTGGAGCCCTTGATGGATCGTCCAGCCGGAAGCCGGGTCGATGAGGTCGTTCAGATTCGTCAAAAGGCCATTGCTGTAAAGAAACCCCTGGACCCCGACGTTCGTTGTGGCGGACCCGATGGAGTTGCCGACGATCTCTCCCCTGTCGTTCATGCCCAACGGTTCGCTCACGGAGTATCCCGGGAGAGTTCCGATGATCGTCGCGGAGCCGCCGTGAGGCATGTAGACGGCAACCTGACTCGAGTAGTCGCCCGAGTAGCGAACGCCCGCAACGTCTCCCCGCGAATTCAGCAGGCTCGCGGACATCGATCCCAGGTTCGTCCATGTTCCCTTGTTGTAGAGGAAGGAGAGCGTCTCAGCTCTGGTACCGTCGTAGCCCTGGACGAGGACCTGCCCGGAACTGTTCACCGCCTGGGTATTCACGGAGACCATCCCCGGCGGCAGGCCAAGGTCGGTGAGGGTGCCGTTCTGATACGAGACCGGATGGCTCGACGTCGTGCCGTCCGGCAATTTCACCGGATTCGTGCCCACGATCTGGCCCAAAGGTGAGATGTGTGCATAATTTACCGGGATATCCGAGAGCGTGCCGGACTTGCTGTCGTATGAGTAGCTCTCCCCGTTCGCCCCCCTGATGCCGACGACCTGACCGGAGTCGCTCAGGCCGGACGCAGTGCCGCGCCAGTCGTAGTGTCCCGGATCCGTCCCGCTGGGCGAAGTGACCCCAAGGAGCGTCACCTTGCCTCCCTGGGAAGGATCATAGACCGCGGGCGAGCGCATCCAGGAGGCCGTGTACGTCCCGTTCGAATCGCGTTCATAAAAGCCCGCGTAATAGTCGACGGTTCCGGAGACCTGACCGGCGTTGTTGAGTTGCGCAAAGTCGAAACCGATGCGAGTGATCTGGTAGTAGGGTGACGCGAGCGACCGGCAATCCGGCAGCAGGAACACCGCCAGGATGAAGACCGCGGATGGACGACTCATCGGAAGCCAACGTCCAGACTGCCTCATGCCCCACCTCCGCTTGCTGCCGATCATGTCGCCGCGCATCCTCGCGGGCGCCCTCGGCCGGATCATCCTCAGGTCAGCCGGAACGGTCAATCGCAGTAACTTGCCATCGCGGGAGGGACCAGCCAGCCGCTCGACCTGTACGTTAGTTCCGACGAGCCTCGATTGGTCGATTCGTGGCGATTCGGTATACTCCCTTGGAGACGACGAAGCCTGGTCTACAGGGCCCAGCGGTACGCGAGCCGAGGATGCCATGAGCAGGATCTTCTTGCCAAAGCCACTGGACCATGTCGTCTACCCCGACAGCGACGGTCGGCCCATGGCGGAAAACACGCTCCAGTATCATTGGATTGTCCTCATCAAGGAGAACCTGGAGATCCTCTTCCGCGACCGCAACGACGTCTTCGTCGCCGGGGACCTCTTCTGGTATCCGGTGGAGGGTGACCCTCGGATCGTCACCGCGCCGGACGTCATGGTCGCCATCGGCCGCCCCAAGGGCCGTCGCGGGTCGTATCGGCAATGGGAAGAAGATGGTATCGCCCCACAGGTTGTCTTCGAGATCCGATCGCCCAGCAACGATGACGCCGAGATGGCGGAGAAGCTTCGCTTCTACGATCGATTTGGGGCCCGGGAGTTCTACGACTTCGACCCCGACACCGGCAAGCTACTCGGCTGGCTGAGGAAAGGTCGCGGCCTGAAGCCCGTGCCCATGGTGTACGGGTCGACAAGCCCTCTCCTCAAGATCCGGTTCGAGCGGGCCGACCCACCGGAATACCTGAGGCTTCTCGACCCCCGCGGCCGCCTCTTCCAGACCAGTGTCGAGCTCGCCGATGAACGGGATGAGGCCGACCGGCGAGCTGACATCGAACGCGATCGAGCTGACATCGAAAGCGATCGAGCTGACCTCGAACGCGATCGAGCTGACCTCGAACGCGACCGGGCTGACCTCGAACGAGACCGGGCCGACCGCCTGGCCGCGAAGCTGCGCGAGCTTGGTATCGAGGCGGAGTGAGACATTCGACGGGAGTTTGCTAGAATCGAGCCGCGTCCGAGGCGAACTTCCGGTGTATCCAGGGATCGGGTTCATGAACAGAAACAACGCACCGTCCTGTGCTCGGGCCGCGGCGGTGCTGCTCTGGTTGATCGGCCTGGCGGGCGTTCCGACGGATCTTCGCGGCCAGGAGGCTCCCGGCAAGGCCAGCGATCCCCCCACGGTTCAGCAGCCGGCCGACTCGGGTCCGGCCGGCGAGCCGAAGGAAGCCGGGACCGGCAAGCCGGCCGCGGGCAAGCCCGGGGTCGACCGGGGGAGCGTATTGAAGCTCCTTTTCCAGGCCAACCCGATGCTCTGGCCGCTGGCCGCCTGCTCGATCTTTACGGTGGGCGTGGCCCTGGAACGGCTCCTGGCCCTGCGGCGGAAGCGCGTGGTGCCGCCCGATTTCGTCGATCGGCTGATCGAGCGGCTGGAGGCGAACAAGCTGGACCGCGAGCGGGCCCTCGAGCTCTGCCGGGCCCACGACAGCCCGGCGGCTCGGACGATCGCCGCCGCGATCAAGTCCTGGGGCCTCCCCGGATCCTCGATCCGCCAGGTCGTCAGCTTCGACGCGGCCGGCGAGGTCGTGGAGATGAAGCGGAACCTCCGCCTGCTGAGCGGCATGGCGACGATCGGGCCGCTCCTCGGCCTGCTCGGCACCGTGGTCGGGATCATCCAGTCGTTCGACGCCCTCGGCGGCCGGATGGGCCCCTCGCGGGGCGAGGCCCTGGCGCAGGGTATCAGCCTGGCGCTCGTCGCGACGGCCTTCGGACTGGTCGTCGCCATCTTCTCGGTCGTCCTCTATTACTACCTGCTCAACCGGGTCGACGTCCTGATCCGCGAGCTGGACGAGAAGACGCGTCGGGTCATCGACCTGGTCTCCGCGGAGGCGATCCGCGGCGGCACCGAACGCAGGCACGCGCCCTTGCCTCCCCCGGACGCACACCGGCAGGAGATGCGCGCCTACTGACCGGCATTCCCCGGCCCCCCCTGCCCCGACTCTCGCCGCCGAGGCGGCCAGCCCGTAGGACGGACCAAAGCCCATGCTCGCGAAGTACGCCCAGGCGGACGAGACTCCCTTCATCAACATGACGCCCATGGTGGACGTCATCCTCTGCCTGCTGGTCTTCTTCATGGCGGCCACGCGGCTTTACGACTGGGATGAGAGCGAGTTCGCCGTCAACGTCCCGGAGGTCAGCGACGCGGCCCCCCTCACCGCCGCGCCCGACGACCTCGTGCTGACGGTCGTCCGCCCCGGATTCGTCGCGGTCGGCGAGCAGACCTACGACCTGGACCGGCTCCTCGGCTTTCTCAAGGACGCCCGGGCTCGCTATAACAATCAGGGCGTGATGGTCCGCGGCGAGGCCACGCTCGCCTACCAGGATCTCGCGGACGTCCTCTCGACGTGTGACGCGGCGGGCATCCGGAACGTCAGGCTGCCGGTCCGGACGCGCGATCCCTCCGACGGAGGAAGGGTCACGCCCGTGGCCACTCCCCGCTAGTCGGCGACCGCGCCCCTCGGTCACGCAGACCGCCGTCACCCGCGACCGACCCGATACGATCCGATCCCCGGAGACATCATGGACCTCTTGCGGCAGTTCCTCGATATCCTGCTCCACCTCCCCGAGTACGTCAATCAACTGGCCACGCAGCTCGGACCGGGGCTCTATGTCATCCTCTTCGCGATCATCTTCGCGGAGACCGGCCTTGTCGTGACGCCCTTCCTGCCCGGCGATTCGCTCCTCTTCGCGGTCGGCGCGGTGGCGGCCTCGGAAGGCTCGCCCATCAATATCTGGGGCGTGTCGGCCTTGCTCATCGTCGCGGCCGTGCTGGGCGACGCCGTGAACTATGCCGCGGGCCACTACCTGGGCCCGAAGGTCTTCTCGCGCGAGGACTCCTGGCTGCTCAATCGCAAGCATCTGCTTGAAGCCCAGCGGTTCTACGAGCAATACGGCGGGCTGACCATCATCATCGCCCGCTTCATGCCCATCATCCGGACGTTCGCCCCGTTCGTGGCGGGGATCGGCAGGATGTCATACCCGAGGTTTGCCCTCTACAACATCACCGGCGGAGTCGTCTGGGTCCTCCTCTTCCTCCTCGGCGGCTGGTGGTTCGGCGCGCAGGAGGTCGTGAAGAAGAACTTCCACTACCTCATCTTCGCGATCATCTTCATCTCGGTCCTGCCGCCATTCATCCAGTACGCATGGAATCTGAGGAAGGGGCGTGCCGGCCGGCCTGCCGAGGAGGCCGTTGAGGCCCCCGTTCAGGGCCTCAAGGAGTGACGCGAGAGATGAGGGACGGCGGATCTCGCCCTTCCTCCTCGTCCCTGCCGGGTCAATCCGCCGGGCCGCCCAGGGCCCGTTCCAGGTCGTCCAGGGAATGGGCCTCGAGCTTGCCCCCGAGCAGGGCGGTGAGCTGGAGCCCCACCAGGGCCTCGCTGGGGCGCTTGCCGTCGATGATGAGGTTGAGGTACGGGGCCGCGCCGATGAGGACCGCACGCGGCTTGCCGTGGACGGTGAGGACGTATCGGACCTTGTCGTCCTCGAGCTCCCTCAGGATCCCGGGCAGGTTCTGATGCAATTCCCGGCTGCCGATGATGCGGACGGGAGACTCGGGCGACTTCTCGGGCATGAACTCCAGCCTCCGTCGGGTGCTCGGGCGGGCGGCCGGACGCCGATCGCGTTCGACACGAACCGCGATGAGGCGCCCTGCTGTCGCGACGTTCCGGGTTCGAATGATCGAGAACGTCCGGATAACGCTGAGGCCGCCGCATCTCTCGCCGGGATCGTCGAAGCGATGGTCCGTCGAGACCGGATAGACCGTGACGTGGACGTGCCATTTGCGAGTGGTCCACCTATTCTAGCGTGCCGGACGCAGGACGCAAGTCTTCGGACTCGATGGGCGGCACCCTGGTGCCGTCGACGGGGCGGCCCTCGTGTTGGATTTCCTGCCCCCGGGGGTTACAGTCGTGCGTGGATCCGGGCCGGACGCGATGGGTGGTAAGGGCATGCGTTGTCGCGGAGCGAAATGAGCGAATGCGAATACGACGTCCAATCTCCGTGATGGTGCGCCTCGGCACGCTGACGGCGGGCTTCCTGCTGCTCGCGGGCTCGACGCGGGGCGCGGATGGGCCGGTGCCGGCGGCCTCGCCCGCGCGCGACTCCCTGCTGGTCGGGGTCGCGGATCGGGACATCACGCCCGAGCGGCCCGTCCCCATGTGGGGCTACGGCGCCAGGCACGACCGGCTTTCCGAAGGGGTCCTGGACCCGTTGAAGGCGCGGGCCCTGGTGATCCGGACCGGGGACCAGGCGCTGGCGATCGTGGCGATGGACCTGGGCCGAGGGCCGACGCCGGCCATGATGACGCAGATCCGGGCCGCCCTCGGGCCGCGGGGCATCAACACCGTCCTGGTCTGCGGCAGCCACACCCACCAT
This sequence comes from Aquisphaera insulae, assembly GCF_011064615.1. Lineage (GTDB taxonomy): Bacteria > Planctomycetota > Planctomycetia > Isosphaerales > Isosphaeraceae > Aquisphaera > Aquisphaera insulae. Next base: position 225,591 of record NZ_JAALJH010000005.1, read on the forward strand.
GGTCCGGTCATCGAGCTCACCGACGAGCCCGGCGCGGGACGCGGGAAATTCGACGACGCCGTCGCCTATGCGACGCGGCTTCCCGGCCGGATCGTCGAGGCGATCGTCGAGGCCGACGGTTGCGCCCGGCCGGCGAAGATGGGCTGGGCGAGTCGCGACCTGAAGTTGAACCGCAACCGGCAGACGAAGCGGCCGGAGAAGCCCACCGATCCCCGGCTTACCGTCCTCCGGTTCGACCCCGCCGAGGGGGGCGACGCCCCGCCGATCGCGGCGATCGTCCACTTCACGGCCCACCCCGTGATGACTCCCGAAGACGTGTACAAATTCTCGGCCGATTATCCCGGGTTCTTGCGCGGCAAGGTCGAGTCCGAGCTGAAGGCTCCCTGCCTCTTCCTCCAGGGAGCGGCCGGCGACCAGAGCGCGAACCCGCCCGCGGGCGTCCGCGGGGCGAAGGCCTTCGGCGAGCGGCTCGCCGACGAGGCGATCGACCTGGCGCGGGCCGCCCGGGCGGCATCGCCGCGATCCCATTCGCTGGGCTCGGCCGTGGATCATTTCCGGTTCGAGAGCCGGGTGAACTTCAAGGGGGCGCTCACCTTCCTCGTCTATTCGAGGGCCTTCTTCCCCGAGCTGATCCGCAACTTCTTCCGCGAGATGGAGGACGGCATCCGGGCCGAGGTCACCACGGCCGTCGTCGATCGCGAGGTCGCGTTCGTCGGGGTCCCGGGCGAGCCGTTCTCCCAGCACGCGGTCCGGCTGAGGCAGCGGGCTTATATCCCGTGCGTGCTGGTCCTCGGATACTGCAATGGGCACGTCCTCTACCTGCCGACGATCGAGGCCGCATCCGAGGGGGGCTATGGAGCGGACCCGCGGGTCTCTCCGGCCGCCCTCGGCTCCGGGGAGGCGATCATGGACCGCGCCCTGATCCGCGTCTATTCCCTCCTCGGCAAGCTGCCGGCCCCGGCCCCCGCCCAGGTCGCGGCCGGGCCGAAATAGCGGCGGGCTTCGTGCTGCAACCGCAGCAGGCTTCACCAGGCCGATCGACCGGAAACGACGGCAGATCCGAGCCGACAGGCTCGGCCTCCCTCGATGGCACCATATTGCAGTTGCAGTATTGATCCGGCTACAGTAGCGGCATGAATGTTCAACCGCGACGTGCCGGCGACGGACGACTCCGGCCCTCGGCGCCGTTAACAGGACCTCAGGCCGATGGCCGAGGAGAGGGGGGAGGGTCGGCGATGCCACCACCTTCGGCTGAAGTCGTATCGATCCGCCGCTATCCGAATCGGCGGCTCTACGATCGGCATTCCCGCAAGTACATCACCCTCCAGGACCTCGAGGCCCTGGTCATGGAGGGCAAGAAGATCGAGGTCCGCGACAGCCGGACGAATGAGGACCTGACGCGGGCCATCCTCACCCAGATCCTCCTGGAGCGCCATCCCGAGAAGATGGAGATGTTCCCCGTCTCCATGCTGCACGGCATCCTCCGCGCCAACGACATGGTCATCGAGTACATGCGCGCCTACCTGAGGCAATCGATGACGATCCTCGAGCAGATGCAGGTCCCGCAGGCGGGCGCCCCCTTCACCCCCTTCCTGGGGCCGATGGACTGGATGCGCGCCATGATGCCGACCGCCGTCCCGTTCGCCCCCCCGCAGCCGACCGAGCCGGCAACGGCCCTGACCGAGCTCGATGAGCGGATTGCGGACATGGAAGATCGCCTGCAGCGACTCGAGGAACCGACGACAGGCCGCCGCAAGGCACCCCCCAGGACCCCGGCCGCATCGGACCGGAATCCGACGATCGCGGAGGAGACCGACGCGCTCGATCGCCTCGACGAGCGGCTCAGCGGCCTCGAAGGGGGCAAGTCGAAGCGGAAGTCGCGAACCGAGTGAACTGAACCGGGAGGGGCGAGGGGCACGTGGCGAGGAGGACGGGGGGAGCGGACGGGGGACTTGCGTGATGATATGGTCGGTGAAGCCCAGTGGGCTTCCCTTCCTTTCGCTCGCCCCTGAACCCTCTCACCTCACCCCTGATCGTGCGTTGGGGGTCACGACCGCGCATAATGGTGGCTTCCCGGCATGGACGGCATGCCGACGGGGATCGAGGGCCGATCCCCGGCCGAGGGGGCTGCGGAGAGTGACTCGATGGCGCGCATGAGGAACCAGGGACGAGACCCGGGACGGATCGGCAACACCGCGGGCGAACAGGACGTGAGCGGGACGCGGCTACTCCGCGATCCCCTCCTGAATCGTGAGGCCTCGTTTTCTCGGGAAGAGCGGGACAGGCTGGGCCTCCGCGGCCTGCTCCCCTATGCCCTCCAGACGATCCAGCAGCAGGTGGCCCTCGAGCTCGAGCGGGTCCGGGCGAAGGGGGACAATCTCGAGAAGTACATCGGCCTGGCCGCGCTCCAGGACCGCAACGAGACGCTCTTCTATCGGGTCCTCATCGAGAACCTCGGCGAGCTTCTCCCCATCGTCTACACGCCCACCGTGGGCAAGGCCTGCCAGCTTTACAGCCACATCGTCCGCAACCCGCGCGGCCTCTGGATCACGCCCGAGGACGTGGACGACATCCCAGCCGTCCTCCGGAACGCCCCCAACGAGGACGTGCGCCTGATCGTCGTCACCGACAACGAGCGGATCCTCGGACTCGGCGACCAGGGGGTGGGGGGGATGGGCATCCCGGTGGGCAAGCTCGCCCTCTACACGGCGGCCGCGGGCATCCATCCGTCGCTCTGCCTGCCGATCTCCCTGGACGTGGGCACCGACAACGCGGAGCTGCTGGCCGACCCGCTCTATCGCGGCTACCGGCATCGGCGGCTCCGCGGCCAGGAATACGAACGCTTCATCGAGGCCTTCGTGGACGGCGTCCGCCGGGTCTTTCCCCACGCCCTGCTCCAGTGGGAAGACTTCCACAAGAACACCGCCCTCATGCTCCTGGAACGCTACCGCAAGCGACTCCCCTGCTTCAACGACGACATCCAGGGCACCGCCTCGGTCGCCCTGGCGGGGATCCTGTCGTCGCTCCGGATCACCGGCGGCAAGCTCTCCGACCAGCGGATCGTCTTCCTCGGCGCCGGGGCCGCGGGGGTCGGGATCGCCCGCCTGGTCAAGGCCGGCATGGCCAAGGAAGGCGCCGATCCCGCCTCCATCCACAGGTCCCAGGCGATGCTCGACTCCCAGGGCCTGGTCTTCAATCGCGCCGACGATAAGGATCCGTTCAAGCGCGAGTTCTCCTGGACGAACGAGGAGGTCGCCCATTACGGCTTCGAGGGGAGCGGCCCGTTCCAGCTCCTGGAGGTCGTCTCGCGGGTCAAGCCGACGGTGCTCGTCGGGACGACCGGCAATCCGGGCGTCTTCGGGGAGGAGGTCATCCGGGAGATGGCCCGCCATGTGGACCGGCCCGTGATCCTGCCCCTGTCCAATCCGACCTCGCGGACGGAGTGCAGCCCCTACGAGGCCCTCCAGTGGACCGACGGCCGCGCGATCGTGGCCACCGGAAGCCCGTTCCCGCCGGTGGAGTACGGCGGCAAGACCTACCAGATCGGCCAGGCGAACAACGTCTACATCTTCCCGGGCATCGGCCTGGGGGCGATCCTCTCGGAGACCCACGAGGTCAGCGCGTCGATGTTCCTCGAGGCCGCCGAGGCCCTCGCCCGCTGCGTGTCCGAGGAGGACCTCGCCGTCGGTCGGATCTATCCCGATCAGAGCCGGCTCCGCCACGTGGCCCGGACGCTCGCCGCGGAGGTCATCCGCGAGGCCAGGCGCCTCAATCTCGGCCGCCTGATCCCCGACGAATCGCTCGACGCCATCCTCGACGACTTCATCTGGTATCCCGACTACGAGGCGCCCCGCTCCGGGTCCTGAACGTCCGGCACCGGGCGAGGTCCTTTCAAGACGGCGAAGTATCGGGCCCTTGCTCGTCCGCGTTCGCGGCCCGTTCCGGGCCGCGCCACCGCGGGAAGAGGTCGCGATCGAGCTCGACGTCGAGGAGGTCGAGCGCCCGGTTGACCGTCTGATCGACGAGGTCCTCGATCCGCGTCGGCCGGTGGTAGAAGGCCGGCACCGGGGGCATGATGGTCGCCCCCATCTCCGCGGCCTGGACCAGGAGCCGAAGGTGACCCAGGTGGAGCGGCGTCTCGCGGACCAGAAGCACCAGCCGCCGGCGCTCCTTCAGGGTCACGTCGGCCGCCCGCAGGAGCAGGTTATCCGAGAACGAGGTCGCGATCCCGGACACCGTCTTGATCGAGCACGGGGCGATGATCATCCCGGCAGTCCGGAACGACCCGGACGAGATCGCCGCGGCGATGTCGCCGGGCCGGTAGACGTGATCGGCCATGGCCTCGATCCGGTCCACCGGGATGTCGGTCTCCAGGCCGATCGTCCTCCGGCCGGACGGACTGATCACGAGATGGGTCTCGACGTCGTCCGCATCGCGGAGGACCTCCAGCGTCCGGATGCCGAAGATGGCCCCACTTGCACCCGAAATCCCGACCACCACGCGCTTCATCCGGGACATCTCCACGCGCCTCCCATTTCCCCTCGCCCCATTGTAGCGAGCCCCCGGCCCCGGGAAGTGCGCGAAGGCGCCTCGACCGCCTGATCGACCGCAAGCAGGGCTCCCCTTCCCGGCCGGCCGCTATGCATTTCAGGCCCCGTCGCTGGGGTCCGGGCCGCTCCAACCCGCGATTCGGTCCTTCTCGTTCCCGTCCGTCGCTGGCCAGAAAAACGCGTCACCGTTGCAAATCGTCCGGAACCGTCCTAGGCTCCACTCGTGCGGACGATCTTGGAGGTCTTTCGCCTCGATAGGAGTACGTCGATGAATGGCGTCCCGGAGGTCCCGGTTGACCTGGTCCCGGTCCGAGCCCTGAATCAAGTAAGCTACTGCCCCCGGCTCTATTTCCTGGAATACGTCGAGGCCGTCATGCCCACGAACGAGTACGTGGAGGACGGGCTCTTTCAGCATCGGAGGATCAACGACCCGACCCTGGAGAACCGGCCACGCAAGGAAGGCGAGGTCATCAAGACACGGAGCGTCTCCCTCGGCTCGGCTCGTCTCGGGATCACCGGGAAACTCGACGTCCTCGAGGAACGAGCCGACGCGACCATCCCGGTGGAGACCAAGCGCTCGAAGGCCCCGACCGACGACCTCGGCGAGCCGACGGCCTGGCCCAACGACGCCATTCAACTGTGCGCCCAGGCGATGCTCATGGAGGACGCCTGGGGGATCTCGGTCGAGCGAGGCGTGCTCTATTACGCCGGCTCGAAGACGCGAGTGGACGTCGCGATCGACGAGTCGCTGCGGCGGTCGACGACAGACGCGATCGACTTGATCCGTGAGCTTTCGGCCCGGGACACGCCGCCGGAGCCGCTTCCTGCGATGCTTCGGCACCGTTGCTTCGGCTGCTCCCTGGCGCCGATCTGCCTGCCGGAAGAGATCCTCCATGGCCTGGGGCATCCGGCCGCCGCACCGCCGCCGGAGGTCGCGACTCCGCCGGTGTCCGCGGGCGTCCGCCTGACACGCGTGATTCCCTCGTGCGACGAGCGGGCGGTTCTCTACGTCCAGGAGCCGGGGACCCACATCGGCCGACGGTCCGAGCACCTGATCCTCAACTGCAAGGGCGTCGAGACGGGCCGGATCCCGCTGGCGTCGATTCGCCAGATGGTCGTCTTCGGGAATGTCCAGGTCTCCACCCAGGCGATCCAGACGCTCGCGGAGCACGAGATCCCGGTGTCGTACCTGACGGGCCATGGCAAGTTCATCGCGAGCGTGATGCCCGCGCCGCCCAAGAACGTGGCCCTGAGATCTCACCAGTACCGGGCGTTCTCCGATCCCGAAACCGCCCTGGGACTGGCCCGCGCCGTGGTGGCCGCCAAGATCTCCAACCAGCGAACACTCCTGATGCGATCCTTGCGTCTCCAACCCCGCGATGAACCGTCGGCGGGATCCGCCGCCGCCTCCGAAGCGACATCTCCGCCTGCCCGGGGCAGCGACGAGCCGGCGGCCCGCGACATGGCCGAGCTCCTTCGACGCCTTCCCAGGGCGGCCGATCAGGGGGCGCTCCTCGGCCTCGAGGGGCAGGCGGCATCGCTCTATTTCGGCGAGTTCGGCCGGATGATCAAGGCGCGTCCGCCGTGCGGTTCGTTCGACTTCCAGTCGAGGAATCGTCGTCCCCCCCGCGACCCCGTGAACGCCCTGTTGAGCTTCGCCTATGCGCTGCTCTGCAAGGATTGCTTCGCCGCCGCCTGCACGGTGGGCTTCGACCCCTACCAGGGCTTCTACCACGCCGGCCGCCATGGCAAGCCGTCCCTGGCCTTGGACTTGATGGAGGAGTTCCGGGCGGTGATCGCGGATTCGGTGGTCCTGGGCCTGGTGAACAACGGCATGCTGTCGAAGCGGGATTTCCTGATTTACCGAGACGCCTGCCAGCTCTCGGACGTCGGCCGGGAGATCTTCTTCAAGGCGTACGAGCAGCGGAAGGCCACGGAGGTGATGCACCCCGTCTTCGGCTATCGGATGACCTACGGCCGGATGCTCGAGGTTCAGGCGCGGATGCTCGCCGCCTTCGTCCGCGGCGACCTTCCCGCGTACACCGGCTTCACCGTCCGCTGAATCGAGGAGCAACCATGGAGACTTACCTCGTCGCCTACGACATCAGCAACGACAAGCGCCTGCGGAAGGTCGCGACCACCTGCGAGGATTTCGGAATTCGGCGTCAATATTCAGTGTTCACCTGTAGACTAACGGCCACCGACATGGTACGCCTTAAATCGAGGCTGTACGACATCATCGATCTGGACCAGGATCAGGTCCTTATCATCCCCCTCTGCGCCCGCTGCCTGGGCGCCATCGAGACCCTCGGCCGGCCGATCGAACCGCCGGACGCGAGGGACGTGGTGATTGTGAGATAGTCAAAATGCATCAAGAGTTTCAAGAGTGAAACCAGGAGAATGGCCATGGGAACGACGCTGACATTCCGGAAGCTTCACGACGCCGTATCAGGACGGGGAGTGGCCTTCCGCTCTCTCGTGAAACTCCAGCCCGCGGCCGGTGAGGGGACGAAGGTGTTTCCACCCACCTACGCCGGCGGGGCCTACGCGAAGGAGGCGCGGCGGCTTCCGGAACGTGCCGAGCCGGTGGACTGCGTGCTCATCGACAGCGTCCAGAGTCAGGCCAACCGGATGGAGGAGGCCCTCCAGCGGGCGATCGACGATGGTCGACTGAAACTGCCCCTCCTCGAGGTGGACTTCGGGCCGTTCGCCCCGGACGAGAAGAAGACGAAGGGCATCAAGCTGGTCGATCCGGTCGGCAAGGTCAGCTCGCTCCAGGTCCCCCATCGTGCCGTCGATGCGATCTTCCGGGAGAGTCTGTTGGACGGCGTGGAGTTCCGGGCTTCCGACGTGGGCAAACGCATCGGCTCCGTCCGGGCCCAGGACGCCACGGCCCTCTACGAGTATTGTCCGACGGCGCTCGTTTTCGGCATCTGGGACTCGACAGGTCCGAAGGGGGGGCTGGGAGCGAAATTCGAGCGGGCCATGGTCGGCGAGATCGTCGGGATTGACGCGGTCTTCGGAGAAAAGACCTCCAGTCGCATCGATCCGATCATCCGCAAGAACCCGCCCGTCTACGAGGCGCGTGGTGGGGGCTGGACCGTCGATGTGTCCCTGGCGGTGATGGAAACGAAGAAGGGCGCTTCAGTCCCGAAGCCGTTCGCGAAGAAGCTCTCCAAGCTCAACCTTGGGAACGTCACACCGTCGATTGACAGGAACGACGCGGGAGAGCCGACGGGAGGCGTGACGATCTCGCATGCCGAGCAGACGGTAGTCCTTTCGCTACCCGCCCTGAGGAGGCTGCGATTCCCGCGTCAGGGACAGACGAGCCGTGAGGTTGATGACGCCGCTCGCACGGTCCTGGCGGCCCTGGGCCTTTGCGCCGCGGCCCTCGCGGCGGAGGCGGGGCTCGACCTCCGCTCTCGCTGCCTGCTCTGGCCGACCGAGCCTCTCACGTGGCAACTCCTCGGGCGGCCTGGCGAGGCACCGGAATCGTTCGTGCTCGAGGCCGACGACGCGATCAAGCTCCTCAACGAGGCTGTCGCCCAGGCCGAGAAGCTGGGCCTGAAGTGGCACGCCGATCAACCTCTGACGCTCACGCCCTCCGATCGTCTCCTGAGCGTCGTCATCGAGAGTCAGAATAAGGCCGTGAAGGAGGGCGATGAGAAGGGCACCGGTGAGGAAGGGGGCGAATGATGGAGTCGCTCACCATCTCGTGGGAATACCTGACCGGCTACGCGACGGCCACGGATCCCTCCACGCGCGATGGGGTCGAGTGGCCGCCGCATCCGGCCAGGGTCTTCATGGCGCTCGCCGCGGCCTGGTTCGAAACCGAGCCCCTCGATGACAGCGACGAGGAGCGATCCGCGTGGCACGCCGAACGGCAGGCACTCCGGTGGCTGGAAACGCTCGGCGATCCGGAGCTGCATCTTCCGGACGTCGACCCCAGGACCGCACGCCAGCCGGTCACGGTCTACGTGCCGGTGAATGATCGCGCCGGGCCGGCCGCGGCGATGCTCCAGTCGGCCCCCTCGATCCCCCGCAACAAGCAGCCTCGCACCTTCCCGAAGATCTGGGTCGGACCGAACGCGTGTTGCCTCCACTGGCCCGACGCCGTCGGAGCGTCGACCCATACCGGGCCGCTCGATCTTCTTTGCCGCAAGGTGACCAGAATCGGCCATTCTTCCTCTTTGGTGGCGATGCGTGCGGCGAGCGACGAGAACGCCCCGAATGCCGAGACGTGCCTGGTCCGCGACGACCTACAAGCCGAGCGGAGTGTCCGATCCGTCAGCGACGGGATGCTCGACATGCTCGAGGAACGCTTCGGCGAATCCCCAAGACGCCGGCATGCGGCCCTCTCGGCCGAGGTCGACGAGCTCAACGCGAGGCGGAAAACGATACGAGGCAAGGGGGCCGCGGAGGCGAAGGGAGAAATCGATGCCCGCCTGACGACGCTCAAGGAGGAACTGGCGAAAGTCGACCCTCGCCCGCCGGTCCGGCCCTCCACTGGGCTATGGGCAGGATATCGAAAGCAGAGTCCAGGCTCGGAGGCGGAAGCTGTCTGGAAGTCCCCGTTCGACCAGGACTTCTTCGTCCTCACTCCGGTCGACGGCCAGCCGCTGCCCGTCGAATCGACGCTTCAGGTGACCCGGGTCCTCCGTGAGACCATTCAGAACTTATGTCCCGACCCGATCCCGTCCTGGGTGAGCGGGCATGCGCCTGATGGAAGTCCGCTCCGCGACGGCGGTGGGCACATCGCCGTCGTGCCGCTTCCCCACGTTGGCCCCCCCCACGCCGACGGCCACTTGCTTGGCCTCGCGATCGTCTTCCCTCGATCGATACCTCCGAACGAACGAGGGTCGGTGCTGAGGTCCCTGCTGATTGGCGACGACGGTCAACTGCGACCTGTTTCGTTGAGGCTCGGCCGACTCGGGGTCCGCGATTTCAAGAAACTGGAGCCGAAGGAAACGGCCCGGGGATTGAACCCAGCAACCTGGACTGCCGTCTGGTCGCGGGAGCGCATGGGGACACGATGCTGGGCCTCGGCCACCCCGGTGGTCCTGGACCGCTTCCCGAAAGCCCAACGGATCGACCCGGCTCAGCGGATCGCCTGGGAAACCGAGGTGCGTTCCATCCTCCTGCAGGCCTGCGAACGTGCCGGCCTCCCCCAACCCTCCGCCATCGACGTCAACACCACGAGCTGGCACATCGGCAGCCCGCGGGCCTACTGCAAACGTCGCCCATTCCGAGGCGGCGCCGGGACGGATTCGCCGACTGACGTTCCCTTCGGCGATGGCTTCCCCCCGTACCCCGCGAAGGGGACGAACGCGCCCCGGCCGCAAATCCATGTCTTCCTCGAGTTCCCCGTCCCTGTGGTGGGCCCTGTCCTCCTCGGCGCGGGTCGGTTCCTGGGCTACGGCCTGTTCAAGCCATGGAGGGAGGCGGACCATGGCTGATGCCGGGATCGTCGGATTTCGGGAGTATTTCAGGGCCCTTCACGGCGAGGATCGGGAGCCATATTCCTGGCAGCAAAGGCTCGCCGACCTCGCCGTCGAGGGGAAGTGGCCGGCTGCGATCGACCTACCCACGGGCGCCGGCAAGACGGCCTGCCTCGACATCGCGATCTATGCCCTGGCCCGCCAGGCCGCACTCCCCGCCGCCCAGCGGACCGCCCCGCGTCGGATCTTCTTCTGCGTCAACCGCCGCGTCGTTGTTAGCGAGGCGTACGATCGCGTCTGGAAGATCGCCCGGGCGCTGTGGGACTCCGAGGCGAAAACGGGTTCCCCAGTCCTCCGATCGATTGCCTCGGCCCTGCGCACCGTCGGAGGGACGACGGACGAACGGGATCTCCCCCCGTTCGATGTCCTCGAGCTTCGAGGGGGGATCTACCTCGACAACCGCTGGGCCCGATCCGCCAGCCAGCCCACCGTGGTCTGCACCACGATTGACCAGCTCGGCTCTCGACTCCTCTTCCGCGGCTACGGAGTATCCCCCAACGCGGCGCCGGTCCAGGCGTCCCTCATCGCCTACGACAGCCTGGTTCTCCTCGATGAGGCGCATATCAGCCGGCCTTTCCTGCAGACGCTGACCAACGTTGAGGAGCACCTCAGACCGCGAAAGGATGCCCCGGACGGCATCGGCAGGCCGATCATGAAGGTGGTCCCGATGAGCGCGACGCCGCCGCCCGGCGCCAGCGCGGAGTCCGTCTTTCGCCTTGATGACGAGGACCGACGGAACGCGTTCCTGAATTCCGTCCTGACGGCCCGCAAGCCGGCGCGGTTGCAGGCCGAGCCCGACATCGCGAAGGCGATCGTCGAGCTGGCCGGCAAACTGGCCCGGCAGGGCACTCCGGCCATCGGCATCATCGTCAATCGAGTCGACACCGCGAGGAAGATCTACGAGAAGCTCTCCGAGGATCACCAGGAGATCCCCGCCGAGCTCGTCATTGGCGCCATGAGGCCGCTCGATCGGGAAGCCCAGTTGAAGCGACTGGCACCCCGAATCGCCGCGGATCGGTCCACCGAATTCCATTCGCCGAGCTTCACGATATCCACCCAGTGCCTGGAAGTCGGGGCCGATTATGACTTCGACATCCTCTTCACCGAATGCGCATCACTGGACGCCCTTCGCCAGCGATTCGGCCGGCTGAATCGCCGAGGCAGAAGGCCCGACGCAAAGGGTTTCATCCTGATCCAGAACAAGGACGTGAAATCCGAGGAGGTGATCGCGGACAACAAGAAGCCGGATCCCATCTACGCCGATTCGCTCTCGCGCACATGGAACTGGCTTCAGGCGAAGGCCACCCGTGACGAGTCCGAGGGCGTCGAAGCATCCGTGAAAGGTGGAAAGGCCAGGTCCGGCCGCGCGATGATCGCGGACGCGGAGTTTCCGTTCGGCAACGACGCGTTCGTTCAACTCCTTCCTGAAGAGGATGGTCAACGAAAGGTCCCCCTCGCATTGCTGGCACCCTCGGCCTCGCTGGATGCTCCGGTCCTTTTCCCCGCGTATCTGGACCTCCTCTGCCAGACCTCGCCGGCCCCGGCCCTCGAGCCGAGCCTCGACCTGTTCCTCCACGGGCAGAAGAGCGATGCCGAGGTCCGCGTTTGCTGGCGAGCGGATCTCCCGGCCGTCGATCCCAAGTCGTGGCCTGAGATCGTGGCTCTACTGCCCCCGTCTTCGGCGGAGTGCATGAGCGTTTCCATCGGCCGGCTCAAACGCTGGCTGGAGGATGATCCGGCCCGTCGCCCCATCAGTGACGAGAGTGATCAGATCGGCGTCCCTCCACCCAGCTTCGGCGAAGCCGAGGAGGGGAGTCCCCGCCCCTCCACGAGGAAGAAGCCCAGGTTCAGCGGGCTCCTCTGGCGTGGGACGAACCGAAGTTCGGTACTGGATTGGATCGATCAGATCTATCCCGGCGACACTCTCGTGCTCCCCGTCTACGCCGGAGGCTGGAACGACCTGGGCCACGTTCCAGGTCACGGCGAACTGGGAGTCGATGCGGACACGTCGTCGGCAAGGCTGCTCAGGTCGGCCGGCGAAGGTACGAACGAGGAGCAGCCTCCGCCCAATCGTGCGATGGACATCGCGGAAGAAGCCTACCGAAAATCGCGCGGACGCGCGGTCCTGCGTCTTCATCCTTCGCTCCTCGACGAGGATGAAGGGAAGACCCTCGCCTCCTACTTCAAGGACCTGGAGGACGAAGGAAGTCCCATCGAGAAGCTGGATCTCGACGATCTCATCGATCATCTCAAGGAGGACGGATCGGAGAAGGTCCAATCACTCATCGCCAGGCTCGAGACCTTCAAGCCCAGGCATGGCGGGTATGGCTGCGATCCCTATCCGGGAGACAAGGGGATCGTGCTGACGTGGAAGGCCAGGGCCGCCGCCCGAGACCACGACTTGCTGCCGCCCGCGGATGACGGGGACGACTCATGGTCGCGCTGTCGAAGCGCGAGCTTTGTCACGCTCGGAGACCATACGGACCATGTCATGCAGCGTCTCGCGGAAACGCACGAGCTGATCCCGACGTGCATCCCGGCGGAGGACCTTCTGGCCGCCGCGGAGCGCCACGACTGGGGCAAGGCCGACGACCGATTCCAGGCGATGCTTCGACGCGCCGATCGGACCGAACCATGGCTCTGGGGTCGTACGGTTCTGGAGCTGATCGCCAAGTCGAACGATCTCCCTCGCACGCCAGCACAGCGGCTGGCGGCGCGGCAGCGGGCGAATCTCCCCGAGGGTTTCCGGCACGAGATGCTCTCACTCCAGCTTTCGGAGCTTGATTCAAGGCTCGAGGACCGCGAGCATCGAGACCTGATCCTCCACCTGATCGCGGCGCATCACGGCCACGGCCGACCCTTCGCCCCGGTCGTTGCCGACGAGGAAACGCCCGCGATCGAGCTCCATGGCGTCACCCTCTCCTCCGATCTACGCCAGCAAAGCCCTCCGCATCACGCCGGTTCCGGCGTGGCCGAGCGGTTCTGGGCTCTGACTCGGCGCCATGGCTGGTGGGGGCTCGCCTACCTCGAGTCGCTGATCCGGCTTGCCGATCAGCAGGCGAGCGCGGCCGAGGACGATGTGAGAACGAATTCAAAGGTGAGGCCCTCGGCTCAGGAGGCCGTTCGATGACGATGAGCATTCCACGAGCATCGGGCGGGTCCGGAATCGCGGGCGGCCTCATTCTCCCCGGCCTGACCGGCGCCAATCCGCTGGGGTTCCTCGCGGCCCTGGGCCTGCTTCGACGCCTCAGCGATCGGTTCCCGCCGGGCTGGCCCCGGATGGGGTGGACGGCGTGGGGCGGAACCTGGGTGCCGGTGGTCGTCGCGGGGACGGGAGTTCCGCTGCTCGAGGGGCCGTTGCTGGACCTGCTCGAATCGACCCTGACGCAGGAATTCACCCTCCACCCGGCGAGTCTTGTCGAGCGGCTCGAAGCGGTGGCCTCCTCCCCCACCGATCGTCGGAAGCTCATCGAGAAAACGGCGCGGGACGGCGAGCTTCACGCATGGGCCTCAGCTCTCGCGAGCGACTTCGTCTCTCCCGACGCGATCAACCAACTTCAGACGACGCGACGGGACTACTTCCTGGGAAACCTCAAGTCGGTGATCGCGAGGACGAGGCGGGAGCATCTTGAGCGAGCGATCTTCCATCCCTGGGACTATGGCGATGCGTTGGATAACCAGTCGCTCCACCTGGATCCCAGTGAGGATCGCCGCCACGCCTACCAGTGGAACAAGCCGGCCGGCGATCCCGAGCGGAAATCTCGGGGTGGGATGCTCGGCGCGAATCGACTGGCGTTGGAGGCGATCCCGCTCTTCACGTCCTTGCCCGGGCGCAAGGGACTTCGCACCCTGGGATTCAGCGGCGACCGGTCCGACGACACGCGCTGGACCTGGCCCATCTGGTCGGGCTCGCTCTCGATCGATCCGATCGTCTCGATGCTCGGATTGACGATCCTTCAGCAACCCGAATTCGATCGCGACGACCGCTCGAGCCTCAGGTCTCGTGGGATCGTCGCCGTCTACCGGACTCGTCGGATCCTGGTCGAGAAGACCCCCAATTTCACGCCTCCTCGCTGCCTGACCTGACGCCATCTGAATCGCGGCGCCTTGGGCTAACTGCACTGATTCCTCGCCCGCAAATTCCCTCGCGAGCATCGCGGTGGTGAAAACGCGGATCAAGCCCTGTCCGAGCCCAAAGCTCTTTGGCAATATGGATGTTAGGGAGCAATTCACTCCAGAAAACCTCTCGCGAGTTGGATCTCGTTCATACGCAAGGAGTTTCGCCATCGGCTCCTCATCGAAGTCCCCTCGATTCCCCTTCGTCATCGCGACCTCTCGCGAGCTCAACCGTATCTCCAACCCCCGACGTCACCTCAGACGCCGGCCGTCTTCCGGGGCATCATCGCCCCGGCCTCATTGAAGCTGCCCGCAACTCGGCAGTGTTCTTCCTCCTGCCCCTGTCTTCCGGGGCATCATCGCCCCGGCCTCATTGAAGCGTCTACGACACGGCCAACCAGCACCAGCTGAGCCCGTCTTCCGGGGCATCATCGCCCCGGCCTCATTGAAGCTGGGGCGTCGAATCCCATCAGGACGCGGTCGATCTCGTCTTCCGGGGCATCATCGCCCCGGCCTCATTGAAGCCAGTTGACCTTCGCCCGATGACGGCCGTTGATGTCTTCCGGGGCATCATCGCCCCGGCCTCATTGAAGCGCTGACGACGACCCCGCCCGACCGAGCGGTGCTCTCGTCTTCCGGGGCATCATCGCCCCGGCCTCATTGAAGCCTTCACGGCCACGCACAACGACGCCAAGATGGCGAGTCTTCCGGGGCATCATCGCCCCGGCCTCATTGAAGCAAGTCGTCGCGGGCGTTGACGACGTGCCAGCGGCTGTCTTCCGGGGCATCATCGCCCCGGCCTCATTGAAGCAATCGTGGTCGCGCCAGGCGTCGCGACCGAGTAGGTGGTCTTCCGGGGCATCATCGCCCCGGCCTCATTGAAGCAACGGAACCTTGATCACCAACGTCGCCGGCTCGATGTCTTCCGGGGCATCATCGCCCCGGCCTCATTGAAGCAGTCCGCGGCCCGCACGTCCCGACCCTGAAGCTGGAGTCTTCCGGGGCATCATCGCCCCGGCCTCATTGAAGCCATTGACAACGTCGTCCGCTGGCGTTACTGGCCCGAGTCTTCCGGGGCATCATCGCCCCGGCCTCATTGAAGCCGGCCTGGCCAGACTTACTACGTCGACTTCACTGAGGTCTTCCGGGGCATCATCGCCCCGGCCTCATTGAAGCCGAGGGACCCACGGCCAAGCCGTCAGCCGGAACGGTGTCTTCCGGGGCATCATCGCCCCGGCCTCATTGAAGCCGGCACCCTCGCCCTCCCCACCACGTCGCAGGTGCTGTCTTCCGGGGCATCATCGCCCCGGCCTCATTGAAGCTTTCCGTGTTGGGCTTGGAACCGAGCCCCCAGACGTGTCTTCCGGGGCATCATCGCCCCGGCCTCATTGAAGCTCCAGCGCTGCGTACTGTCCGACGTGCCAGGCCGCGTGTCTTCCGGGGCATCATCGCCCCGGCCTCATTGAAGCTGGTGGCTCTTGGCCGTGGACCGCTGGAGATACCCGTCTTCCGGGGCATCATCGCCCCGGCCTCATTGAAGCGCACCGGACCGCGCCGGCTCACCTGCGACGGGGTGGTCTTCCGGGGCATCATCGCCCCGGCCTCATTGAAGCTCCCCGGGTTCTTGCGGCGATTTGCGGCACTGGACAGTCTTCCGGGGCATCATCGCCCCGGCCTCATTGAAGCTCGCAGGTGGTTCATCGACCTCTCTTCGGCCTGAGTCTTCCGGGGCATCATCGCCCCGGCCTCATTGAAGCCGTGACAGGGCGGCGAGACGAACGGCGTCGCTCGTGTCTTCCGGGGCATCATCGCCCCGGCCTCATTGAAGCCTGATAACGCGGCTGAACTGGAACCGCGGGGCGAGCGGTCTTCCGGGGCATCATCGCCCCGGCCTCATTGAAGCGCTCCTCTTGCCCGGCATTGCCCAGGTGGACTCGCTGGTCTTCCGGGGCATCATCGCCCCGGCCTCATTGAAGCCGCTCCAGCTCCGACGAGGCCAGGACGAGCAACGCCAGTCTTCCGGGGCATCATCGCCCCGGCCTCATTGAAGCCCCTCGGGCCTGAGCGGATTGCCCAGATAGACGATGTCTTCCGGGGCATCATCGCCCCGGCCTCATTGAAGCACGCGATGCCACACACAACTCTTTGCGCGGGTTCACGTCTTCCGGGGCATCATCGCCCCGGCCTCATTGAAGCAGGATCGCCGTGTCCCATCGCTCGATCTCGCGGATTGAGTCTTCCGGGGCATCATCGCCCCGGCCTCATTGAAGCTGGTGATCGACCTGGACGGAACCGAGGCCCGCGAGGTCTTCCGGGGCATCATCGCCCCGGCCTCATTGAAGCCCTGTCGGCGACTGAGATCGCCGGGCAGGTCGGCGGTCTTCCGGGGCATCATCGCCCCGGCCTCATTGAAGCGGCGTCGCAGGGGCGGCGGTCGGTGGTGTGGGCGGGCCGTCTTCCGGGGCATCATCGCCCCGGCCTCATTGAAGCATCCAGGTGCAACACCTTCGGGAAGGGGCCGGCAGGTCTTCCGGGGCATCATCGCCCCGGCCTCATTGAAGCGACGGGACCCTCCGCACGAAGCGGTGGACGGGCTGCAGTCTTCCGGGGCATCATCGCCCCGGCCTCATTGAAGCACGTCCTCGCCGCGGAGCATCTTCTCGCCCTTGCGGGGTCTTCCGGGGCATCATCGCCCCGGCCTCATTGAAGCGACACGTTCGACCCCGAAGTCCACTGCAAGCCGCTGTCTTCCGGGGCATCATCGCCCCGGCCTCATTGAAGCATCGGTCAGGATGCCCGCCATGTCGTGGTGGATGCCGTCTTCCGGGGCATCATCGCCCCGGCCTCATTGAAGCGCCGTGAGGTCGCGGACTTCCCCGCCGACCATGCGGGTCTTCCGGGGCATCATCGCCCCGGCCTCATTGAAGCACGGTCCATTTCCGAGGGGGCGGCCGTCGTCCTCGCCGACGGGCAGTCTTCCGGGGCATCATCGCCCCGGCCTCATTGAAGCACGGTCCATTCGCCGCACACCGGACGGATCGTCGTGTGTCTTCCGGGGCATCATCGCCCCGGCCTCATTGAAGCATCGAGTCGGGAGAGTGCCCGGACTTCAAATTGAAGTCTTCCGGGGCATCATCGCCCCGGCCTCATTGAAGCCGCATGCTGCGGATCAGGCGGCGGAAGCTGCCCGGGTCTTCCGGGGCATCATCGCCCCGGCCTCATTGAAGCCGAACCCGCCCGGCAACCCGTGCCCGTCCAAGATAGTCTTCCGGGGCATCATCGCCCCGGCCTCATTGAAGCCGGAGGATCCGTCGCGACCACTTCTCCGGTACGAGAGTCTTCCGGGGCATCATCGCCCCGGCCTCATTGAAGCAAGTTGGCCGAGACCTGGACGTTCCACCGTCGCTGGGTCTTCCGGGGCATCATCGCCCCGGCCTCATTGAAGCCATCACGCCCGGCCGCCTGAAGCAACCCCGCAAGGGTCTTCCGGGGCATCATCGCCCCGGCCTCATTGAAGCCACGGTGTAGCGGTCCCCTGCCCTCTGGACCGGCCGGTCTTCCGGGGCATCATCGCCCCGGCCTCATTGAAGCGATCCACGGCCGCGGTGGAGCTGACGACGAGCGACCTGGTCTTCCGGGGCATCATCGCCCCGGCCTCATTGAAGCAATCGACTCATGCCGCACCCCCGTGGACCTGCTGGAGGTCTTCCGGGGCATCATCGCCCCGGCCTCATTGAAGCTCTGTTCGTGTTGCCGGAGTCCGCGAGGTTCAGCGGTCTTCCGGGGCATCATCGCCCCGGCCTCATTGAAGCCGAGCTGGCGGCCAAGGAGCAGAAGATCCAGGCCGGTCTTCCGGGGCATCATCGCCCCGGCCTCATTGAAGCGCCAGGGTCATACGGCCCCCATCGAGATCCTCGATGTCTTCCGGGGCATCATCGCCCCGGCCTCATTGAAGCCAGGTCTCATAGGTCTCGCGGCTGACCCGTGCGGCGAGTCTTCCGGGGCATCATCGCCCCGGCCTCATTGAAGCAGGGCGAGGGCGTGAACACGGGCCGCCCGATGGTCGTCTTCCGGGGCATCATCGCCCCGGCCTCATTGAAGCTTGATCGAATAGACCGCGTCTCCAGCGACCGAAAGGTCTTCCGGGGCATCATCGCCCCGGCCTCATTGAAGCCCCGTCTTCCTCGACCCGGCATTCTCGCGGGACAAGACGTCTTCCGGGGCATCATCGCCCCGGCCTCATTGAAGCAACAGCTCGGCACAGACGACTTACGGTCAGGACCAGGTCTTCCGGGGCATCATCGCCCCGGCCTCATTGAAGCTTCCGCGAGGCCGCAAGGGCCGCGGTCTTTTTCTTGGTCTTCCGGGGCATCATCGCCCCGGCCTCATTGAAGCCGTGTCTGGTCCAGCCCCTGCTTCTCTCGCGTCTGGGTCTTCCGGGGCATCATCGCCCCGGCCTCATTGAAGCCCCGTCGTCGTGGCGATCCGCCGCGACGATGCCCCAGTCTTCCGGGGCATCATCGCCCCGGCCTCATTGAAGCGTATGCAACAACGCATCGAAGACCACCGACCTGTGGGTCTTCCGGGGCATCATCGCCCCGGCCTCATTGAAGCCGCCGCGAGCTCCATGAGCTCCTGGCGGTCACCATCGTCTTCCGGGGCATCATCGCCCCGGCCTCATTGAAGCGAAACCGACCTGGCACAATGCGAACCCAGGCGGCGTGTCTTCCGGGGCATCATCGCCCCGGCCTCATTGAAGCCTCGTCTCCGACCTGGCCGATGCCTTCGGCCTCAGCGTCTTCCGGGGCATCATCGCCCCGGCCTCATTGAAGCTCGGGAGGAGGATCGGCCTGGTGGGCCTGCTTGCGGGTCTTCCGGGGCATCATCGCCCCGGCCTCATTGAAGCTCGTGTCGTGAGTTACCGCAACCTCGTATTTCACTGTGTCTTCCGGGGCATCATCGCCCCGGCCTCATTGAAGCCCGGTCGTCGCAGGAAAGCGCCTCCCGGCCGAATGCCGTCTTCCGGGGCATCATCGCCCCGGCCTCATTGAAGCGAACAGGGCGCCGTGATCGAGGACGTGCTGCGAGCTGTCTTCCGGGGCATCATCGCCCCGGCCTCATTGAAGCCTCCGCCATCTCGGGCCGGCCATCACGTCCCGGAACGTCTTCCGGGGCATCATCGCCCCGGCCTCATTGAAGCGTGCCTGGCCACGGCGACCCATGCGGCTTCGTGTAGTCTTCCGGGGCATCATCGCCCCGGCCTCATTGAAGCAGGATGGTCTGCTGCGAGGCGGTGAGCGCCCCGAGGGTCTTCCGGGGCATCATCGCCCCGGCCTCATTGAAGCACCGCCGCCGGCAACGTGAGTGCCAACAGCGGCAACGTCTTCCGGGGCATCATCGCCCCGGCCTCATTGAAGCAGCTCCGCCAGCCGCGTCTCGAGATCGAGCTTCGCCTGTCTTCCGGGGCATCATCGCCCCGGCCTCATTGAAGCGTTGGCGAGCTGGTGTACTCGGCGATTAGCGCTGCGGTCTTCCGGGGCATCATCGCCCCGGCCTCATTGAAGCTTGGGCAACGGCAATGGGGACGGGGATACCATCAACGTCTTCCGGGGCATCATCGCCCCGGCCTCATTGAAGCGGCCCCGACGCGTGACCTGGCTCGCGGCGATCGGCCGTCTTCCGGGGCATCATCGCCCCGGCCTCATTGAAGCGCCGCATGACGCGCCCCATGTCTCGGTGACCCAGTCGTCTTCCGGGGCATCATCGCCCCGGCCTCATTGAAGCTCGTCGGTCTCGGAGTGCGGCAACACGCCCGAGATCGTCTTCCGGGGCATCATCGCCCCGGCCTCATTGAAGCCTCGTCGCCCCGGAGAAATTGGCCAGGATGTCGCTCGTCTTCCGGGGCATCATCGCCCCGGCCTCATTGAAGCCTTCGCGTAGGTCCTGGCCTGATCGGTCTGATCGGTCGTCTTCCGGGGCATCATCGCCCCGGCCTCATTGAAGCGTGAGGCTATCGACCGGGCCGCCGCAGCCTACGCCGTCTTCCGGGGCATCATCGCCCCGGCCTCATTGAAGCGTGACGGGGATCGACGACGAGCTGGGGGGATAGCCGGTCTTCCGGGGCATCATCGCCCCGGCCTCATTGAAGCCCTCGGCCGCGGGTGATGGAGACGGGAGACGTCACGTCTTCCGGGGCATCATCGCCCCGGCCTCATTGAAGCGAAAGCGTCCGCGGGAACCGCCGGGGCTGGACCTCGGTCTTCCGGGGCATCATCGCCCCGGCCTCATTGAAGCAACGGCTTGGCGGTGAACGGGCAGAGCATCGTCCAGCGTCTTCCGGGGCATCATCGCCCCGGCCTCATTGAAGCGTCGATCGCGATGCGGAGGATCGCAGCCTCTTCGTGTCTTCCGGGGCATCATCGCCCCGGCCTCATTGAAGCGTGACGCTCAGCGGGATCGCCAGGTCGGCGACGCCGTGTCTTCCGGGGCATCATCGCCCCGGCCTCATTGAAGCCTGGCGACCGGGGCGAGGGCCTCCGAGGTCGGGGTGGTCTTCCGGGGCATCATCGCCCCGGCCTCATTGAAGCTTCGCATCGGCCACGGCCATCTCGGCGAGACTGCGGTCTTCCGGGGCATCATCGCCCCGGCCTCATTGAAGCCGAGATGGCAAGCCAGTCCCGGCGGATGAGACCTACAGTCTTCCGGGGCATCATCGCCCCGGCCTCATTGAAGCCATCGCGGCCAGATCAGCCAGTGGGGCACCCACCAGGTCTTCCGGGGCATCATCGCCCCGGCCTCATTGAAGCTTCACGCAGGCGGCGCAGTATGCCCTGGCGACGGGTGTCTTCCGGGGCATCATCGCCCCGGCCTCATTGAAGCTCCCCACACGCGTGGGGATGGTCCGACCGCCGAGATGGTCTTCCGGGGCATCATCGCCCCGGCCTCATTGAAGCCTGTGCCTCTTGATGACCGTCTTCTTCGCCATCTCCGTCTTCCGGGGCATCATCGCCCCGGCCTCATTGAAGCCTGTCGACACAGGCGATCGTCGACCGGACCAGAGAGGTCTTCCGGGGCATCATCGCCCCGGCCTCATTGAAGCGCATCGTTCGCCCCCAGGTGCACCGTCGCCACGTTGTCTTCCGGGGCATCATCGCCCCGGCCTCATTGAAGCTCCAAGAGCGTCAGGGCGTCCCTCAAGCGGAAGGGCGGTCTTCCGGGGCATCATCGCCCCGGCCTCATTGAAGCGGCGGGGGCGTCTGCGCGACCTGGACCAGGTCGGCCGTCTTCCGGGGCATCATCGCCCCGGCCTCATTGAAGCGCAAGAGTGGCTCTCCCTCCATCCGGAAGGAATGCGTCTTCCGGGGCATCATCGCCCCGGCCTCATTGAAGCGGCTCGAGGTAGACGTAGGAGGCGTCGACCCAGCCGAGTCTTCCGGGGCATCATCGCCCCGGCCTCATTGAAGCAGGGAACCAATCTCGCGGCTCAAGTCGGAATGCTGGGTCTTCCGGGGCATCATCGCCCCGGCCTCATTGAAGCGGACATGGCAGACAACACCGCAGCCATGCCGAGAGCAACGTCTTCCGGGGCATCATCGCCCCGGCCTCATTGAAGCTTCGGCTGGAAGTTTGCCGAGTTCCTCGTCGTCAGCGTCTTCCGGGGCATCATCGCCCCGGCCTCATTGAAGCCTCGTAACAGGCCGTGCCGGCGGTACTGGCGGAGAGTCTTCCGGGGCATCATCGCCCCGGCCTCATTGAAGCGACGTGCCAGGCCGCGTGGGACCGCTGGGAGATCGAGTCTTCCGGGGCATCATCGCCCCGGCCTCATTGAAGCCAGCATGCTTCGCGATCTCGGCCCGCTCCCAGAAGGTCTTCCGGGGCATCATCGCCCCGGCCTCATTGAAGCTACTAGTCTGACGAGTATTCTAACCAGTGTCTGA
>NZ_JAALJH010000050.1 GCF_011064615.1 Aquisphaera insulae
ATACCACGCACCCCACGCGGCACACAGCATCCCGCTTCAAATCGGAGTCGCCGGCGATCATCCCTCGGCCAGGCGAGGGAGCATGCGGAGCGAGGCGAGCCGTCCGGTCCGAGGGGACCAGGATTGGCCCCCTCACTTGTGAGTGAAGATAAGGTTGGCCGGCTCTGCTTTACCCACAAGTGCAAGTCGAGCGAGGTCGCACGTCGAGCAGGCCGAGCCATTACGGTCCCCTCCCCCATGTGTACGGACCGAGGACATGGGTAACAGGTGTTCGGGGACATGGGTAACACATCGTGGCATCATGGCGGGCCCTACACCGAGGAGGCCCGCCATGACCTGGAAGGATGTGTCGCTCATGTCCCAACGCCTCGAGTTCGTCGCCCCGTGCCGGCCGCCATGGGCTCATCGCGGAGGGACAAATTCTGTGAGATCCGCGCTCTCCACGCTCCCGATTCCCGCCTATTCGCTTGGATCAACGACCTGCGTCCGGGCGGGAAACCGGGAGGACACGCCGATGGCAGGCAGGGGAGCATTCCCTCGCTCGGCGCCCAGGCATGGATCTCCCTCCGACAGACCGCGCAACCTTCTGGCCAAACTCGCTTCACCCTTGATCGGAGAAAAGATGCCGCTTCCCCTGCTGCCCAGCCGTTACACCACCTTGATTGCGGGGTTGGTCGCCATCGCCGGCCCGGCCGGCCAGTCCGAGGATCGCGATCCCTACTTCACGCCGACTGCGGCCAGGTCGACCTCGTCCATGCCGCGGGTGATCATTCGCAACATGCGGGAGGATCGTGCCGGGAACATCTGGTTCGCCACGTTCGGCGGCCCGATTCGCTATGACGGCAAGGAGTTCGCGAACTTCTCCGAGGAGGTGGGCCTGACGAGGACACGGATCTTCTCGCTGCTGGAAGCCCGATCGGGCGCACTCTGGTTCGGCTCCATCACCGGCGGCGCGTCGCGATATGACGGGAAGTCGTTCGAGAAATTCACGAAAAAAGAGGGCCTGGGCAACAACGACGTGATGTGGATCTTCGAAGATCGCGATGCGAACATCTGGTTCGGCACCGGAAACGGCGCAAGTCGTTACGACGGCAAATCGATGACCAACTTCACCACGAAGGAGGGGCTCGTCGACAACGCGGTCTACACGATCGCCCAGGATGCTTCGGGGCGAATCTGGTTTGGGACCCAGGGCGGCGTCTGCTCCTACGACGGCAAATCGTTCTCCAATCTCGCCGACCGGGTCGGAAGGCCGTTCGTGAATGTTCGCTCGATGGTCGTGGATCGATCGGGGAACCTCTGGTTCGGCGGCCAGGAGGGGGCCTTCCGCTACGACGGCAAGACCCTGGCGACATTCACCTCCAGGGAAGGGCTGCTGGATGATTTCGTCGGCTCGATGATCCTCGATCGAACGGGCAACCTCTGGTTCGGGCATCCCGGGAGTTTCCCCTCTGGCAAGGGCGGCGGCGCGAGCCGATATGATGGAAAGTCCTTCCGGCACTTCACCCAACGCGATGGCCTCAGCAGCCTGACCGTCTTCGGCATGCTCGAAGACAGGGCCGGAAACATCTGGTTCGGCAGCGCCGACGCGGGCGCATGCCGCTACGACGGCAAGACCTTCACCAATTTCTCCGCCATCAGCCCGCCTCGGTGACCAGCCAGGCCGCGCAGGCCCCCGGCTGCTCGGCTGCCTTCGCGTCTGCCATGACCTCGCCTGCCCTGAGAGCCTCTCGAGCCGGGGATCTCTCGGCCTTCCCATGGGCAATCTCCGGGAGTGGGCGATAAGGACCAACCCCCGACGATAGCCGACGTGGCAAGGATGGTCTTACCGGACGCTCACGTTCAACCTGCGGGCCGAAGCCGCCGCTGACCCCTGGAATGTCATCCTTTCCAGACTGCGCACATCTGAGCAATAGCGACGGCCCCCTATCCGGCCCTGAGCAATAGCGATGGCCCCCCATCCGGCCCTAGGCTCCTCTTAAGGGTGTGGAAACCATCTGCGGTGATTACCAGCGGCGACTCACGTCTTCCATTCACCTCTCGGGTTCATAGTATCTCCCACGGGGCTCGCCGGCCCTCCGATCGCCGGCGCGGTCTCCGGTCATGGTCGGCCCGGTCTCCGGCCGGAGCCGCCTCCAGGTTTGTACGCGATCCGAACGCTGGGCGTTCTAGCGCAACCACGGGCGGGAGAGGTATCGGTCCCAGGAATCGGCGAGCACGGCGACGACCGGGCCGTCGCAGCCGGTCGCCGCGACGCGGAGGGCCGCCGCGACGGCCGTGCCGGAGGAGCCGCCGACGAGCAGGCCTTCCTCGCGGATCAGACGCCGGGCCGTGGCGAACGATTCCTCGTCGGAGACCCGCTCCGCCGCGTCGATGACGCCGGGATCGCAGGCGGCGGGCATGACGCTGCCGCCGATCCCCTCGACCTGGTATCCCGCGTCGTGGTCCGGATGCGAGGGGTCCACCATGTGCGCCAGCCTCGACCCGATCGGATCGGCCAGGATGATGCGGACGTTGGGGCAATGGGCCTTGAGGTAGCGGCCGACGCCGGTGATCGTCCCGCCCGTGCCGATGCCGCTGACGAACGCGCCGACGCGGCCGCTGCACTGCTCGAGGATCTCCGGCCCGGTCGTCTCCTCGTGGATACGCGGGTTGGCCGGATTGACGAACTGGTCGGTCAGGAACCAGCCGTGATCCTCCGCCATCCGCCGCGCCACGTTCTGGAAGTTGTCGGGCGAGGACGGGGGTGCGTTGGGGACGATGAGGACCTCGGCCCCGGCGGCGACCAGGGCGGCCCTCTTGTCCGCCGACATCTTCTCCGGCATCACGCAGACGAGGCGGTAGCCGCGCGCGGCGGCCACCAGGGCCAGGCCCATGCCGGTATTCCCCGCGGTCGCCTCGATGAGGGTCGCCCCCGGTGCGATCCGCCCATGCCTCTCGGCGTCGTCGAGGATGGCCCGTGCGATCCGGTCCTTGATGCTCCCGCCGGGGTTCAGGAACTCGCACTTCCCCAGGACCGGCGCACGCAGGCCCGCCCCGAGGCGCTGGAGTCGTACGGTCGGCGTCCTGCCGATGCGATCGAGGATGGGGCCGAGGGTTTGCATCGGGGTATTCTCGCCCGATCCTCGCCCGGCGTCGAGATCCTCTCGGCAGCGGGCTCCTTCCGGTCCCTCCGCCCCGCACCGACGCCGCGGCTCCCCGGCGACGAGGAAGCGGCCGCTGGGGGAACAGGTCGCGCAACCGAAACGGCGCGCCGGGCTCAGATGCCGCGGTGACGGGCCGAATCGGCCGAGCACGCGATCCGCGACCGAGGCGCCGATTGTCGATAGCCCCTTATCCGGCTCTTATCCGGCCCGGGCCTCGGTCTTCGCGTGTTTCCTGACGTCCTGGGAGAGGGAACGGCCGACATCATCGCTCTCGGTGAACCGGCCTTGCTCATCACGGCGGACAGATCGCTTGTCGGTGCCGGTGTCGATGAGCTCTCGGACGCTGGACTTCCTCTTCATGGCGGTGGAACTCCCGACCCGGAAAGTCGCGGGCCCCGGCCTTCGACGCGAAGGACCGAGGCCCGGCGACGTTCAAGACGGATTCCGTGCCCTACCTCGCTCATGTCAGCTGGAGGTCTTATCGCCGCCGGTGCGGACGTCCACGTTGCCGGTCTGCTCGACCTTGACCTCCTCCTTGCGGACCTGCCCCGAGACGTGCTCGGTGTCCTGAACGACCCGCTTGCCGACCTTGACCTCCTCGGTCACCACCGCGTCCTTGGAGACGTTGACCTGCTCCTCGCGGACCGGGATGCGGACCTCCTCGCCCGCGCGCAGGTCGTCGCCGACGCCGGTGGTCGCGGCACGGCCATGCACCGGGGTCCGCTCGATGACGACCTCCTCCCGCTGGACCGGGACCTCCAGGTGCTTGGTCTCGGTGCGGACCTCCTTGCGGACCCGGACCTCGCCGGCCTCGACCGGATGCTTCTCGGCGTGCAACCGCTCCTCCTTGACCTGGATGGTATCGCCCTCGCGGCCCGTCGCTGCCCTGGCCGTCCCGGTCGCTGCCCTGGCCGTCCCGACGGCGGTCGCGGACCGGCCCGCGACCGAGCCCCGCGTGCTCATGTCATACGCCCCGTGCCGGTTCAGGATGGCGTGGGCCTCGTCGCGGCGGCCGTCGGCCGTGACCGTCACGATGGTCCGGCCCGCCTCGAACTCTTCGTGATAGTACTTCGCCTCGTCCTCGGGGATGCCGTAGCCGATGAGGGCCCCGGCCAGGCCGGCGACCGCGGCACCGGCCGCGGCGTTGGAGATCATAACGCCCAGGGTGCCGGCGGCGATGGCCGGCCCGACGACGGGGATGACGCCGGAGAGGACGCCGAGGCCCGCCAGGGCCCCGAGGCCCAGGCCCGTCAACAACCCGGCGACGCCCCCCTCCTCGGCGTACGTATCGCCCGTCTTGCCGGACGCGGTCGTCCCCTCGGTCTGCCGCATGGCGACGCCGATTTGGTCGTCACGGAAGCCGGCCTTCTTGAGGTCGGCGACGGCCTGGTCGGCGTGGCGGCGGTCCTCGAAGACGCCGACGACGGTCGAATTTCCCTTGGCTGCCATGGTGGGCCTTTCTTTGTCGGAAGTTCGCGTCGGATTCCGTCCCTCTACTCGCACATCCGTGTTCGCCGGAAGTGGCGTACAAGTCAAAATCCAAGCCGAATCCTCGGACCCGTTGACCCGAGGTGACAGGGCAGCTCGAACGCCGAAAGGCAGGAAACACCGGCGGCCTGGATCGGAAGATGGGAACGGGCCGCCGGTGCCGGAACAGAGAAGGAACCGCCCCCAAATCTCGGAGATATAAAAACCTCAGCAATTTCGGAGCCCAAGCCGATCCCGGCCTCAGGAATCCTCGGCCACCGGTTTGCCGGAGATCATTCCCTGTGCATTCGGCCATCCCGCCCCGGTAGCGACTCGTCAATGAGGGCCGCCAGACGGAACCTGACTCAACCTATTCGGCGGAGGACGACGCGGGCCGAGGCTTTCGCTTGCCGGATCGCTTCATTGAGACCGCTTCATTGGGACCGCTTCATTGGGACCGCTTCATTGCCGCGGGACCTTTCGCCGCAAATGCTGCGGCGTTCTGCTGGAGCCAGATGCGGCACTGTGTCGACACGGTCGCCACGTCGCCCAGGCCTTCCGGCCAGAAGCGATTTGCAAGGTAGCCGGAGCCCGTCTCATCGAGAAGTAGGGAATCAGTCAGGGAATCAGCACGGGGGAATCAGCGGAATCAGGGCCACGCGGAATCAGTGGCCACGCACCCAAAACAGAGAAGTGGGGGATACTGAATGGAGTGCCGGCCGAGCGGTCGTCGATTCGGAATATCATTCTGGATAGCAGGACATGCTCGAGGCCCTCAGCAGCCCCGGGGCCGGCTGGGCCGCGAGCAGCCCTCGCGACCGCCTCGCCAGCCGGCCCTCACGACATCCCGACCTACGCTCTCCGCACCCGGTCCGATGATCCCCGATACCTCGCACGCCGGTCCTCGTCCGATCCCATCTCGAAGTCCCCCGGTCCCCGCAGCCAACTCCGGAGCGCTCGAGGCCGGTCGGCCCCTCGCGTCGCCAGACCCGCTCGTCCATCTTTCAACGAGGAACGTTGAGCCAGTTGGCGATGGGTTCGACCCGACCGTCCCGCCATTCTCTCTGTCTTGCCCAGATAGCTCCGCTTCGGAGCCTGGCCACCGTGGCCACCCCTTTCAAGCTGCGGACCGAAGCCGCCGCTGACCCCTGGAATGGCATCCTTCCCGGACTGCGCCCATCCCGCTGAGATAGAGCGATGGCGCCCTATCCGGCCCCTGGCCCCTTGTCCGGCCTCTATCCGGCCCCAATAACACTCCACCTCCGCCGAATCTCCGGGTATCTGATGCCGCTTGTCTTCCATCAATGCCCGCGGTGGCATCGGCCCGGGACCGTCCGCGTTCCACCCCGGTTCTCGGCCAGAGGGCGAGCGCAGACCCTACGCTGCTCGGGATGGTGACACTGAATGACCACAGCGAACCACGTGATCGGCGTGCCCGACTCTGCTCCTCTGGCTTCTTACCCTGGAGGTCCTCTGAATGACCACGGCGAACCCGGTGATCGGCGTGCCGGCCCCTCCGACACTAACGCGACGGCAACGAGTGGCCCCCGCCGTCACGCTACTTCTGCTGTCGCCCATCGTGGTGAATGTGCTCTTCGGCGCCATCCGTATCACGTTCATTCTCGCCGTGCTCCCCGCCGCCGCCGCATGGGGCCTCGGCACCTTGATCATCCGCGACCTGGTGCGCCGCCGCCATCGGGGCTGGGCCGCGATTCTCTTGCTGGGCGTCGCACTCGCCATCGCCGAGGAGTGCGTCTTCTTGCAGACGTCCCTGTTGCCGCTCATCGGAGTCGATCCGAATCATGTGTACGGTCGTGCCTTCGGGGTGAACTGGCCCTATCTCCTCTGGGCACTCGGGTACGAGAGCGTCTGGGCCGTTGCCCTGCCCATCCTCCTCGTCGAATGGATGTATCCCGAGCGGCGCAACGGGCCGTGGATGGGCAGCAAGGGCCTTGTGATCGCCTCCGTTGTCTTCGTGGTCGCCGGCCTGGTCAGGTGGTACGGTTGGACGCAGGTGTTCGTGCCCCAGAACTTCCCACAGTGGGCGCACCGGCCATCGCCGTTCACGATCGTGTTCGCATTGGTCGCGATCGGCATGCTCGTGGTTGGCGGCCTCAAAGCGCCGTCGTCCTCTGAGACGGTGCGGCCAGCGACCGGGGCGGCGCCCCCTCCGTGGCTGGTGGCAATCGCCGCCCTCGGGGTCGGGCTCGCGTGGTCCGTATTGCTCTTTCTGGCCTACGGAGCAGCCCCCACGCTGCCCGTCGGAATCCCACTGCTGGCTGGCATCGGCCTCGCCGTAGTGGCGATCCTGCTGGTCGACCGATGGGCCCATCGCCCCGGCTGGCAGGAGCTTCATTCTCTGGCCCTCGCTTCCGGTGCGCTCCTGGCCAGCATGTCGGCGGGATTCCTGGTCTTGAAGGGCGGTGGTGCCCCCCCGGTCGATTTCGTCGGCAAGGCGATCTTGAACGGGATCGCGATTCTCGGATTGATCCACCTCGGCATGAGGTTCCGTGGCGGCTCGGACTAAAACGAGCGGTTGCCGCCGGGGGATTCGGAGTTACAATTGTTGGAATTCTTGTGTCACCATAAATTATTGATTATATAGGAAAAAACTCGATCAAATTCGATTGACGTACATCAAACGGGTCCCAGCAGATCGCCCACGCCTCGGAAGTCTCGTCCGATCCGCCCGGGGGATCGGGGAGCCGGCTTCAGGTTGATGGTTCGCCGCTCGGGGGCGGGGGGGGGCGAGGAGCTCTCGGATCGGGCGGGGTGTGACGTGCCAGGCTGCCTCGGCCGAGCACGCGATCCGCGTTCGAGACGCCGATTGTCGCGGTTCGGATCTGGTCAAGGGGTGGGCGGGGAATTAGGCTGATTCGGTTGTGCGAGCGACCCGGGGCGGCATCCTCTTCCTCCCGAACTGCCGAAAGAGGTGATCACATGAGCCGGCATGTCCTCTCTGCCCTGTTCCTTGGGACCTTCGCGTTCACGCTCGATCTCGCGGTCGCCAGGGGCGACATCGTGAGCCGCTTCGACGCCGGCGACGAGGGCTGGCAGGTGGTGAGCTTCGAGAATCTCACCGCCGACAACTTCTCGATCATGGCGACCTATACCCCCACCTTCAACGCAACGGGCGGAAATCCGGGCGGATACATCTCCACGTCGGATCAGGACAACGGCGACTTCACGTACGCGGCGCCGGGCAAGTTCCTGGGGAACGTGTCCGCGGCGACCGGGCTCAGCTACGACCTGATCTACCCCGTGGGGGCGATCAACTATCAGCCCACGGACGTCATCCTGATGGGCAACGGCCAGACCCTGCTCTGGAAGAGCAGCCCGGACATCGTGCCGGGAACCTCATGGCTGAGCGTGAATGTCGATTTCGTCCCCTCCACGGAATGGCACGTGGGGACCTCCAACGGCGCCCTCGCCACGGCGGCGGATTTCGGCAACGTGCTGGGGAACCTGACGGGCCTCTTCATCCGCGGCGAATACACGATCGGCCTGAGCGAGACCTCGGGCCTCGACAACGTCAGACTCGCCGGCGTGTCGGCCGCCGTCCCCGAGCCCGGCTCCCTGGCGATGATGGCCATCGCGGGCGTCGCCGTCGCGGCGTTCGGCCGGATTCGCCGGCGGCCTCCGTCTCCGCATCGGTCCCGCCGGCCGGAATGACCTCGCCCGGAGACGAGCCCTCGCGGGGCCGCCCGGCCTTCCCCCGGGCCGCAGGGACCCAGCCTCCTCCCGGGTCGGGGCCGGCCGCGGGGATCGGAGCGGCCCCGTTCACGCTCGCCATCGTCGCATCCCCTCTCGAGAATCCGGCCCGGATGATGTCCGGCGCCCGTCCGGTCGCCGATATCGATCCGGGAGGATCGCATGAGCCAGACACCGCCCAGGCTCCTGGAATCGGAGCAATCGCCGGGTCAAAAGACCCTGTACCTCGAGATCCCGCTCGGCAACTGGGCCCCGGTCACCGGGGTCTTCTTCCCGGCGGGATACAGCTACAACCTGTCGTCCCTCAACCTGCTCATCTACCTGCATGGCGACCGGTTCGAGGGGAGTGCATGTGAAGGGGTCAAGGATATCAAGGCCTACTGGTCCGGGAAGCTGTTCCCGCTCCGCCAGTTGACCAACGACAGCAAGAGCGAGAAGGCCATCCTGGTCGCCCCCACCCTGGGCCCCCGCCCGGGGGCCGGCGGGCTGACGCCCGCGGATAAGTGGGGCACCCTCGTCGACAAGATCGACTGGTACCTGGACCAGGTCGCGTGCGGGATCGCCGCCTACGGCCCGCAGGCGCCGCCGCCGCAGCAGCTACAGGCGCCGCCGCAGCCACAGGCGCCTCAGCCGCCGGGCAACCCGTCGGGAGCCGGGGGGACCACGCCGCTCCCCGACGCCCGGGTCAAGAAGATCGTCCTGGCGGGCCATTCGGGGGGAGGAGCCCCCATGCTGGCCCTGGCCAACGAGCTGACGAGCGGCAACTCCTTCGACGCGTCGGCCCTCAAGCAATGCTGGGGGTTCGACTCGCTCTATCAGGGCGCCGAGCCCTGGCTCAAGCTGGCCAGGCGAACCAATGTTTGGGTCAATATGTGCGCGGGCAGCAGCACGAAGGACGCCTGCGCCGAGCTCGAGAAGCTCGCGAAGACCGAGCCCCGGACGAGCCAGGTGACGGTCTACCCGTCGTTCTACGACGTGCCGCTCGGGGACTGGTCGCCCCGCCGGGACCCGAAGCCGGCGCAACCCGCATTGAGGAAGACCCCCACCGGGCTGGTCTACGGGCACTGCGAGGTGCCGAAGAACTGGTGGGGCATGTGCCTGAGGCAGTCCTTCCCCCCCTGAGCGAGTGCCCAGGCAGGCCGGCCCCCTTCCTCGCGGACCGAGCTGCCCGCCCCTGGCTTCGATGAAGCCCCGCAGGGTATCCAGTCCATGTCGCCGCGGCGCTCGAGCCTGGATGGAGAGGGGGGCCTCCATGCTGGTGACAGGAAGGCAATCGCGCCGGCTCCCCCGGTCCGGATCTCCCGATTTTGCGGATTTCCGCGGGGATGATCTCGGAGAAATCTCGGCGAGCCCGATCGAAAATCGCGAAACATGGCGCACTCTCTAGATAGAGGCATCGCACCGTGGCCACGCTGCGCGCCGGCGGGTCGCGTGGCCGTGCGGCGATGGCGGAGGTCCCACGATGACGTGTAACCGGAACGTCTCTCCTTCCGGGCCGATGATCCAGGTCGCGAAGGATGCGGGGATCGGGCGGTTTTCTGCCGGGATCGGGGGGGGCGAAGCCAATCAAAAACCGCGTCGGGGATGTTGCTGGAAAAGAACTTACGGCGAGTCCTTCGAAGCAGCCTGCGCGACGAGCGAACCCAATGGCAAGGGCCCGATCACACGGACCGTGGCCGCGGTGAATGCCCTCGAGGCGGCCTGCTTCACCCGTCCCCACGTTCGCTGATGCGAGTCCTCTCGAGGCGGCGGCGGCCTCCCCTCCCCTCGGGAAAGGTTGCGGGCGAGGACGACCGAGAAACCGAGATCCGGTGGATCGGGCCTGCCCGGATTTCCTGTCCATGCGGCGAGATGGCAACGGCCGTCGCCGACCCTTGATCGAGCGGCGGCCCCTCCTCGATC
This sequence comes from Aquisphaera insulae, assembly GCF_011064615.1. Classification (GTDB taxonomy): domain Bacteria; phylum Planctomycetota; class Planctomycetia; order Isosphaerales; family Isosphaeraceae; genus Aquisphaera; species Aquisphaera insulae. Next base: position 10,227 of record NZ_JAALJH010000050.1, read on the forward strand.
ATCGGCCCGTTTCGGAAGGGTCCCTGCCTTCGGGTACGATAGCGACATGACGAAGCGGCGGGCACGACCGTTCGTGAAGTGGGCCGGCGGCAAGCAAGCGATTGCGAGCGTCCTGGTCGGGATGTTCCCCGGGAGGTATGGCTGCCATTACGAGCCGTTCCTGGGCGGCGGGAGCGTCCTGTTCGCGGCTCGCCCCGAGGTGGCCGTCTGCGGGGACCAGAACGAATGGCTGCTCGGCTGTTATGCGGCCATCCGCGACGACTGGCCGCGAGTGGCCGGGGTCCTCGACGTCCTGCCCAATACCAGGGAAGACTACCTTCGCATCCGCGCCGTTCGGCCCGGAACCCTGGACCCGTTCACCCGGGCCGCGCACTTCATCTACCTGAACAAGACGTGCTTCCGCGGCCTCTTCCGGGTGAACCGCGAGAATCAATTCAACGTCCCCTACGGTGCCTATGATCGCCGGTATTACGACCCGAACGAGCTCGCGGCGGTGGCCGAGGCGCTCCGCAACATCGAGTTTCGATCCGGGGACTTCGAGCGCTCGCTCGCCGGCATCAGGCCGGGCGACTTCGCGTACCTCGACCCGCCCTATTACAAGCTCGGCGGCTACTCCGACTTCAACCGCTACACCCAGGGCCGGTTCCGCGAGGACGACCACGCCCGCCTGGCGTCCGTCTGCCGGGAACTGGACGCGCGCGGTGTCCTCTGGGCGGTCAGCAACAGCGACACGCCCTTCGTCCGCCGCCTGTTCGACGGCTACGCGATGATCCCGGTCTCGAATCGGCGCGAGATCAACCTCGACCCCCGGGAGAGGGACATCACCGAATTACTGATCGTGAATTATGAGGTGAAAATCAACCAGGATGATCGATGTCCTGGGATTCGGGAGGGGGCCGAACGGTGACCACGCGGGCCCGTCCCGCCCCGGAGCCGCGTGCGAACCGGGCGGCGAATGAGGGTGTCCGGGCAAGCGGGATCCGTGGCCTTTCGGCGATTTCCACGAGCGAGCGATGAACTGGCGCGCACAGCTTGAAGCGTATGCCGTGCGGGAGGATCGGCCGGTCCTGAGCGTCCCGGAGGGCGTGGGGCTCGAGTTCTCGGACGGGAACGACGTCTTCTGGATGCTGCCCGGCGAGGCGACCTCCTCGACCTGGATCGCCGAGACGGAGCCGAACGCGGCGGCCTTGCTGGACGAGTTCAGGACCATCGACCGGCTGCGGACGACGGTCCTGCACGTGATCCGGCACGACATGGCCGGGCGCGGGATGTGCGTGGATCGCCGCTGGAGCGGCGACTGGGCCGTGAAGTCGGGAGCGATCTCGTCGAGCATCAACGTCGGCCCCACGCTCACCGCGCGATGCCTCGGCGAGCGCGACCTGGGCCGGATCCTCTCGGCCTGCTACGAGCACACGATCCTCGGCGACCCGCCGGACGAGGACACGATCGGACGCTTCCTGGCCACCGGCGGCCCGCCCGTCGACGAGCGTCCCTGGCCCGACGAATCCGCCGCCGCCGATCCCCCCTGGACGCTCCGCAAGGTCCTGCTGTCGTTCGGCCTCTGCGAGGCGGCCCGGAACCCGGACGCCTTGACCTTGCCCGAGGCGATCCTCGACGCCTTGACGCCGACCGGGAGGCTCGGCCGGGCGCTCCTGAGCGTGGCGGAGAGGCTCCCCGACGTCTCCGCCAGTTGTGAAATGAGCGACTGTTCCATCGTCCTGGACTTCGACGACGGCGAGGACGGCTATCGGATCTCGCGGCGGTCGCGCGAGCTCGCCCGCCTCGTCCGATCCCTGGGCATCGAGGGGGCCGCCCATCAACTCGCCGACGAATATTTGCGCTTGAATTCCGCACGGACGCTGGTCCTGGGCGCGGTCGGTCGCGCGGCGTCGCGTCGCGGTTGGAGCGTGCAGCGATTGCGGCCGTTCTTCCTGGCGCCCGGCATTTCCGCGACGTGGCACCTGGGGCGGGTCCGGCGGGACGTCTCCTTCCGCGTGGGCCGCGAGCTGACCGACGCGCTGCGGGCCGAATCCCCGGACCGGGCGATCCGGAGCTTGCTCGCGTCCCAGCCCGCCTTCGCCGCGGAATGCGTCGCGGCGCTCGGGGAAGAGGGTCCGCCGCCGGCCTTGCCGGAGCGAGAGCTCGCCCCCGCCCTGCCCTCGCGGCAGCCCACGCTTCGGACGCTCGATCGCCCGACGATCCGCGCGATGGACGACTTCGCGGACCGTACGCTGGCCGCGTACCTGCGCGATGAGAACGCCCTGGACGACTACCGCAGGCCCGACCGGTTCGACGCCTCGCGCGACACCTGGGCGACCCGCGCCGATTGGGTCCACCTGGCGGAACGGTCCCTCGCCGACGAGTGGCCGAATCCGGCGGCCCTGGTTGTCCTCGTGGACGCGGGCGACCCTCGGGCGATGGAGAGGGCTCGCGAGCTGCTCCGGCGGATCGAGCCGGATTCCGAGATGGGCGAAGCCGTGGTCGAACTGGTCTGGCGGCTTCGCCACGACCTGCCCGACGTGGCCCGCCGCTGGTTCGCGGCCCAGGCCTTCGAATCGGTCCCGTTCGCGGCGGTCCGGGCCCGCCTGGGTGATCCGGTCGCACGCCGGTTCCTGCGGACGAATGAAGGCTTCGAGATCGATGATGAGAATACCTGGACCGAACGTGCGAATCCGGAGTCGCTCGGGGAGCGGCCGGACGCGGCGTCGCGAGCGAGGATCCGTCCCCGGCTCGTCGAATGGGCCCGGACGACGTGGAAGTGGTCCCCCGCCGAGACCGACGAGCTGAGGAAGGCATGCTGGCTTGGGCTGGACGAGGTGGCCGACGCGCTGGACGAGAATCCTTACCTGGGCAACGGCCTGCTCTGCGGCGATCGCCGGCACGCCATGTTCGATGAGCCGGGCATCCTCCTGTGCGCGGACCTCCTGCTCGTCTGGTCCCGGCTCAGGCCGACCCGGCTCCTGGCCCGGATCGCGGCCACGGCGCAGTCGGGGGAGGTCGTCAGCGAGGCCGAGGCTCTGGCGCGGGAGACCGCTGAAAGCAAACCCGCCTGCCGCAAGCAACTCGACTCGACCCTGCGGATCTATCAAAGGTGGTGGCAGGACTTGCAGGTCCCGCTGGCCATCGCGTGGCGTCGATGCCGATCGGCGCTCGACCTGGAGGACGAGGCGTGGGCTGTCCGGCCCTGATGAGATGACGATCTTGCGCGGAAGACGGGGGCGGGCCGCCGCGATCGGCCGGAAGTCCTTTGCTCGATTCGTCGCGGCCACCTCGGGAGTTCCTGCCGAATTCGAACGAGTTGTGGGGCGGCATGCCGGATGTGGAGGCGTCCGCGACATTTGTGTTGCCGAGTGGTCCGATTCAATCCGGCTCCGCCCAGTTCTCGACGGTCAGGCCCGGCACGGCCGACAGGTCGGCGTCCATCGTCACGACGGTGGCGTTGCCCAGGGAGAAAGCAATGGCCGCGATCGTCAGGTCGTTCTGGCCAATCGGGCGGCCAATGGTCTTCATCTCGAACGCGATCCGCCCGGACTCAAACTCGGCTGCGATGTCGGCTAGCCATACCTTCCATACATCCAACGCGTCGCGGAGCCGCAAGAGGTTCAGCTCCCGCTTCGGGCTGCCCTCGGCCCGGAACGCCAACTCGCCCACGACCGGGCCGGCGACCCCAACCCGGTTGCCGGCGACGACCTCGGCCGCGGCTCGCTCGAACACGCCCCGCTTCCGGTCGAGGTAGAGGCCGGTGATGCCGGTGTCGAGGATGAAGCGTCTCACCGGAACACGTCCTCGATACCGGACTCGCTTCGATCGATCCCGCGCTGGTTCAGCGTCCGCTCCCAGGCGTTGAGGTCGGCCTCGACCTCGTCAGGAATGTCGAGCGGCTGAAGCCGCTGCATGGCCGCCAGGACGCGAGCGATCTCCTCGGGGGTCACCGGGCCTTCTTCCTGGCTCATCCTCTCCGGGGCGACCACGACCTTGGTCCCCTCAGGCATGTCGATCGGCTCATCCACTTCCACCCGGCCGTTGCGAATGAAGCCCCTCAGCACCGCACTCATGGCCTCGCTCCTTTCGCTCGATTTCCTTCATTCTACCATCGCTGAAGCCCGCTCGCAGGCCCGCGAACAGCGTGTCCACCTGGCGAGGCCATGCCTTGACCAGCTCATCGCCCATTGGATACCTCCCCCGGTGGTTCAGCCGCTTCGGCTTTTCTATCTTGAGTGCGTGGCCAGTGATTCCTGTGGCCAGTGATTCCCCCGTGACCAGTGATTCCCCTCCGCCCCCCTAGCCGCCGCGATCGTCCGAGTATTCTCCGAAGGACAATGCGATCCCATGGTGTCGCTGCGCTTCCACCACGGCCGCCCAGTCACGTCGGCAAGGTGTCGACTCGCGGCTCCAGGATCTGGGAAGATTCCTTCTCTCGCATGGGCTTGGTGACGGTCGTCGTTGGGCGCAGATCGAATTCACCTGCCTCCTGCCTCCGTACGGATATCCTCCACGGCCTTCCTCGGGTACGCCGGCGGCTTCGGGGTGCCGACGGGGTGCGCGGCGATCTCGGACTTGAGGTGGGAGATCGCCGCGTCGAGCTGGGCGTCCTTGCCGAGGAAGGTGGCGTGGGGGAGGTTGTCGACGATCTTGTCGGGGTCGACGCCGTGGCCCTCGATGAGCCAGGTGCCCTCGGGGCCGTAGACGCCGGTCTCGGCGGCGGTGGCGATGCCGCGGTCGACCAGGACGTTGCTGGAGGAGAGCCAGATCTCGCCGCCCCACGTCCGGGTGCCCATCACCGTGCCCAGCTTGAGGCGCTTCACGCCCTCGGAGAAGGCCTCGCCGTCGGAGGCGGTGAACTGGTCGCAGAGGACGACCAGGTGGCCCCGGAAGGCGTACTGCATGTTCCAGGTCGTCGGCTTGCCCACCCGCGAGATCCAGTAGAACCACGGCTTCCGCAAGAGCCGGCCGATGATCCAGCTATCGATGTTCCCCCCCTGGTTGTGGCGGACGTCGATGATCAACGCCTGGCGGTTGAACACGGGGTAGAAGCCCCTGGCGAACTCGGTGAAGTTCCGGCCCCCCATGGCGCGGAGATGGACGTAGCCGATCTGGCCGCCCCCCTGGGCCTCGACGCGCTCGCGGCGGGTGAGCTCCCACTCGTGATAGCGCAGGTCGGCCTCGGCTTCGGTGCTGATCGGGCGGGCGATCACGTCGCGGGGGGCGCCGGACTTCGGCTCGACGTGGATCAGGACCTGGCGGCCGACCTTGCGGCGGAGCAGGGCGTGGAGGTCCGGGGCGTCCAGGGCCGGGATCCCGTCGACCCGCGTCAGGACGTCGCCGGGATGGACGTCGACGCCGGGGCGCGCCAGGGGGGACGTCAGGTCGGGCTCGTCGGGATCGGACTTGTAGATGTGATCGACCCGATAGCCCCCCTTCCCCTCGTCGCGGACGAGCCGGGCGCCCAGGGACGCGGTCGGGATGTCGTCGGGGCCGGCGCGGTGGTCGCCGCCGAAGACGAAGATGTGCAGGGCCTCGAGCTCGGCGACCATCTGGGCGATCAGGTCGGAGAGCTCGTCGCGGGAGCGGACGCGATCCACGAGCGGACGATACTTGGACCGCACGGCCTTCCAGTCGGCGCCGTGCATGGCGCGGTCGTAGAAGTAGTCCCGCTCCAGCCGCCAGGCCTCGTCGAACATCTGCCGCCATTCCTCGCGAGGGCTCAGCGCCAGCGACCAGCCGGAGAGGTCCACGTCCTTCTTCGCCAGGTCGGCCGGGGCGGGCTCGGCGTCGATGATCGCCAGGGTCTTGTCCTTGCGAATCAGCAACGACTTGCCGTCGGCCGAGAGCTCGTAGCCCGACACGTCGCCGGCCACGACCTTCACCTCGACCTCCTTGCGGGCGAACTTGACGGCCTTCAGCTCGGCCTGCGACTTGCCGGGCGTGTGGGACAGCCAGAAGAGCCCCTTCGCATTGGCCGACAGGCCGGAATAACGCCCCGCGTCGACGGGCACGCGCGACAGCCGCGAGGAGAGGCCGTCGCGGTCGATCGTCACCCGGGGGGGAGACGTCGACTTGGCGTCGTCCTTCTTGCGCTCGCCGGCCTTGTCGCCCTCGGCCTTCTTGCCGGAGTCCGGCTCGCCGGAGGGCTTGTCCTTGTCCTTGTCTTTCTCCTTGTCCTTATCCTTATCCTTATCCTTGTCGTCGTCGGGGTGGAGCTCGTCGGGCGGGGCGAAGGGGGAGCGGAGGCCCTTCGCGAGGGCGATTTCGAAGACCTGCGTCGGCCTGTCGAAGTAGGGTTCGGGCTGGTAGGTGCCCCAGGGGCTGCCGACGGCGGAGACCAGGTTGCGGTCGGACAGGATGTAGACGAACTTGCCGTCGGCCGACCAGGCGGGGTTGGAGCTGTCGTAGCGGTCGGTGGTCAGGGCGAGGGTCGCGCCGTCGTCGACGCCGTGGAGCTTGATCTGGTGGAAGCCGTTCTCGAGGGCGTCGGAGAAGGCGAGCCACTTGCCGTCGGGCGACCAGGCGAGGTCGCCGAGGTCGTCGACCTCGGACTCGGCGATCTTCGTGTCCTTCTTGCTCGCGACGTCGAGGAGGAAGAGGCGCTGGTTCTTGTCGCGGTGGGCGATGAACTTGCCGTCGGGGGACGGGACGGCCTCCCAGCGGAGGACCTCGCCGTCCCTGGTCAGTTGGGCGGGATCGCCGACGCCGTCGGCGGGGAGGGTCCAGAGCTCGACCTCGCCGGAGCGGTCGGAGAGGCTCAGGAGCGACTTGCCGCCGGGGAGGAAGCGGGCGTCGCGATGGCGGACGCCGTCGGCCCGGCGGGAGGCCTCGGCGATCCGCCCGGGGCCGCGAGGGGCGACGAAGACCCTGCCGCGGGCGGTCAGGGCGACGCCCTTGCCGTCGGGGCTGATGTGGGCGGACGTCAGCCAGTCCGCCGGCTTCTCGACCCACTTCTGCCGCTCCTGGTCGACGTCCGTCTCCAGGGTGATCGGCACCGGCCGGTCGCGGTCGGCGGCGATCTCGTAGACGCGCAGATCGGCGCCGAGCTGGTAGGCGATCAGGCCGGCCTCGGGGTCGATCGACGGCGAGAGGACCTCGAATTCCTTGTGCCTGGTGTGCGGCTTCAGGTCGGTGCCGTCGGGCTTCATCGACCAGAGGTTCATGGTGCCGGACCGGTCGCTGGCGAAGTAGATCCGGCCGCCGTGCCACATGGGGGACTTGCTGGTGCCGGGGTAGCTGGCCGTCAGGGGGGTCGCCTCGTCGGCGCCCGGCGCGAACCGCCAGAGGTTCTGGGCCGTTCCCCCCTGGTACTGGCGGGTGTGGCTCCCCTGGAACGGCAGGCGGGTGAAGACCAGGGTCTTGTCCCCGGGATGGAAGGCCCCCTCGGCGGCCTCGGCCAGGGGGACGATCTCGGTCTTGTCGCTGGCGGGGTCGATGGTCATGAGCTGGACGCTGGGGAGGGCGGAGCGGCCCCGGGTGCCGATGAGGATCTTGCCGTCGGGCGTCCAGGCGAGCGACACGGGATTGGCCGCGTTGAAGGTCCGTCGGCGGGGGAGGCCGCCGTCGGCCGGGATCGTGTAGACCTCGGCCGGGCCCTCGTAGCGGCCGACGAACGCGAGCGTCTTGCCGTCGGGCGAGAAGGCCGGCCGCGACTCGGCCGCGGGATGGGTCGTCAGCCGCCGCGCCGGCCCGCCGGCCAGCGGGACCGTCCAGAGGTCCCCCTCGGCGACGAAGGCGATCGAGCCCCGTGCGACCGTCGGCTGGCGATAGTAGCCGGTCGTGCCGGACTCGGCGCGCGCGGGGAGGAGGATGGAGGCGAGGAGGGCGGCGAGTCCGGCGATTCGCATGGGCGGGTTTCTCGGGGTGCGGGCGCGGGGCGGTTGAATCGATCCCGGGATTCTAATCGCGGAGGCCGGCGGTTGCCACGCGGGGCTCGTCCTTCTCGCGTGGCAACCGGCCCCGACGCGGTCGATCATCCGCCCGTCGTCGCCGCCGCCCGCGTGACGGAGCGGATCGTGGATGGGGCGTACCTGGCTTCGGCTGGGGCTTCCAGGCCGGCTCGGATCAGCAGGACCGGGCAGGAGGCGCGGCGGAGCACCTCCTCGGCCACGCTGCCCATCAGCAGCCGGCCAAGGCCGGTGCGCCCGTGCGTCCCCATCACGAGCAGGTCGCAGCGGTCGTCCTCGGCCGCCTGGAGGATCTCGGTGGTCGAGTGCCCGAACTTGAGCTGCGACGTCACCGACCGCCGCAGGTCGACGTCGTCCAGGCACTCGCACATCGCCTGCAGGGTCTGCTTGCAGAGCACCGGATCCTCCACCGTCCCCGGCACGTCGATGTTGGGCGGGGCGAGCACCTGGATCACGTGGAGGAGGATCAGCGTCGCCCCCTGCTCGCGGACCAGCGCGCGGGCCACCTGGAGCGCGGCGTCGGACGACTCGGAGAAGTCCGTCGGATGGACGATGACGCGCGGAGGGCGCCCCGCGTCATGGCCGCCGGCGGCCCGGCGGACGAGGACCGGGCAGGAGGCGCGGCGGAGCACCTCCTCGGCCACGCTGCCCATCAGCAGCCGGCCCAGGCCGGTGCGGCCGTGCGTCCCCATCACGAGCAGGTCGGGCCGCATCTCCGCGGCCTCGATGAGGAGCACGTCCGAGGGGTTGCCGTGCCGCACCCGGTATTCCGTGGCGAGGGGGCGGTCGGGGACGTAGGCCTCGCGGAGGCGGTCGAGTACGGCCTCGCGGTCGTCCTCGGCGCCCTGGCCCTGCGGCTCCGGCCGGACGTGCAGGATGGTCAGGCGTGCCTCGCCTCCGCCGGCGAGGGAGCAGGCCGTGTCGAAGGCGCCCCTCGATTCGGGCGAGAAATCGGCCGCGACGAGGATGGTTCGGAAGACGGACATGGTGGCCTCCTCTGGGTGGAAAGTAAGGGTCCGGGCCGGCTCACGCGCAATCGAGCCGCCCGAACCAGCCGCGCCGCTCCAGCCACTTGGCGAGCTCCAGGACGGGCGAGACGGTGAACGCCAGCGCGACGGCGAGGAACCAGTCGGCTGCGCCCAGGGCCGCCGTGCCGAAGGGCCCGCGGAGGAGCGGCGTCTCGACGACGAACGCCAGCAGGAGCAGCTCCCACGCGATCGCGAGGTTCAGCCACCTGTTGGCGAACGGCCGGACCAGCACCGACCTCCGGTCGGAACGGAAGTTGTAAGCCTTGAAGAACTCGGTCAGCACCAGCGTGGCGAAGGTCAGCGTCATCGCCTCCGCGGGCGGCCTCCCCGCGTGCGTCGCCCAGGCGAAGATGCCGAGGTTGATCAGCGCCGACCAGATGGCGCCCACGATCATGAGCACGATCACCGGGCGGGCGAAGATCCCGGTGCGCGGGGCCCGCGGCGGGTGTCGCATCAGGTCCGCCTCGGGCGGGTCCATGGCCAGGGCCAGGGCGGGCAGGCCGTCGGTGGCGAGGTTCACGTACAGGAGCATCACCGCCGAGAGCGGGAGGGGCAGGCCGAGCATCGCGGCGCCCGCCATCAGGCCGATCTCGCCGAAGTTCGACGAGAGGAGATACATCAGGTACTTCTTGACGTTGTTGAAGACGCCTCGGCCCTCCTCGACCGCCGCCACGATCGAGGCGAAGTTGTCGTCCGTGAGGGTCATCGCCGCGGCCTCCCTGGTGACGTCCGTGCCGGTGATCCCCATCGCCACGCCGATCTGGGCCTTCTTCAGGGCCGGGGCGTCGTTGACGCCGTCGCCGGTCATCGCGACGACGTGGCCCCGCGCCTGCAGGGCCGTGACCACGCGGAGCTTGTGGGCCGGGGAGGCGCGGGCGTAGACGTCGATATCCTGGACCCGGCGGGCGAGCTCCTCGTCGCCGAGCGCCTCGAGCTCGGCGCCGGTGGCGACGCGGCCGTCGCGGAGGATGCCGAGGTCGCGGGCGACGGCCGCCGCCGTCAGGGGATGGTCGCCGGTGATCATCACCACCTTGATGCCGGCCTGCCGGCAGCGTTCGATGGCCGCCCGGGCCTCGGGCCGGGGCGGGTCGATCATGCCGACCAGCCCGAGGAACGTCATGTCGCCCTCCGCGTCCTCGAGCGAGGCGCCGCGGCGGTCGGCCACGGCCAGGACGCGGAGGGCCTCGTCGGCCATCCGTCGCGCCTCGTCGAGGATCGCCTCGCGCCCCTCCGGGCCCAGCGGCCCTTCCCCTTCCTCGATCGCGACGAGGCGACACGACTCCAGCAGGGATTCGGGCGCCCCCTTGGCGCAGGCGAGGAGGCCGCCGGGCGTCTCGTGCAGGGTGATCATCCGTCGGGCCTCGGAGGTGAACGGGACCTCCCCCACCCGCGGGTATCGCCCGTCCAGGTCCGCCTTGTGCAGGCCCGCCTTGGCGGCGGCCACGACGAGCGCACCCTCCGTCGGGTCCCCCTTCACGACCCACCGGTCGGTCCCCTCCTCGCGCGCGACGTGCGCGTCCGAGGCGAGCACCGCGGCCCGGAGCAGCCGGCCGACCGGGCCCGGCGGCGCGGTCCCCTCGCCCCGGTGCGAGAACGCGCCGACCGGCTCGTAGCCGGTGCCCGACACGTCCACCGTGCGGCCGGCGACGACGAGCCGCCGCACGGTCATCTCGTTGCGGGTCAGCGTGCCGGTCTTGTCCGAGCCGATGACCGAGGTGCTGCCCAGGGTCTCGACCGCCGACAGCCGGCGGATCAGGGCGTTGCGGCGCAGCATCCTCTGGACGCCGATCGCCAGCGAGATCGTCACCACCGCGGGGAGGGCCTCCGGGACGACCGCGACCGCCAGCGCGATGCCGAAGACGAGCATCTCCACGAGCGGCTGGCCCCGGAGCAGGCCGACCGCCACGATGACCGCCACCACGGCGAGCGCCGACCGGGCCAGCACGCGGCCGAGATTCGCGAGGTTCTGCTGCAGGGGGGTCGGCGCGACCTCCACGCCCTGGAGCATCCGCGCGACCTTGCCGAACTCGGTGTCCATTCCGGTCGCCGTGACGACGGCGCGGCCGCGGCCGTAGGTCACGGCCGTGCCGGCGTGGACCATGCTCGCGCGATCCCCGACCGCCGGCTCGTCGTCGGTCGTCGGCCCGTCCTGCTTCTCCACCGGGACCGACTCGCCGGTGAGCGGCGCCTCCTCCACGCGGAGGTTCACGGCCTCGATCAGCCGTGCGTCGGCCGGGATCCGGTCACCCGCGTACAGCAGGATGACGTCGCCGGGCACGAGTTCCCGCGCGGGGACCTCGGTCTCCTCGCCGTCGCGGAGGACGGTGGCGGTGGGGGCGGCCATCTCGCGGAGGGCCTCCATGCCCCGCTCCGCCCGATACTCCTGGACGAACCCGAGCAGGGCCGCGAAGAGCACGATCACGGCGATGGCGACCGCCTCGACCGCATGGCCGAGCACCGCCGAGAGCACGATGCCGATCAGCAGGATGACGATGAGGACGTTGCGGAACTGATCGAGGAGCAACGCCCAGGGCGAGACCCGACCGCCGCTCCGCAATTCGTTCGGCCCGCACTCCGCCAGCCGCCGCGCCGCGTCGGCGGACTTCAGGCCCCCGCAGGTCGAGCCGAGGCGATCGAGGCAAGCCATCGCGGGCATCGCATGCCAGGCGGCCGGACCGGGCGTTTCCGTGGTCAGGACACTCATGATGCCCCCCGCCTTGTCGCGACGGCACGGGCTCGGAGGTGGAAGGGAAGCGGCCCGATGAGCGCTCGAGCCCAAAAGCCAAAGACCTCCACCCAGGGCGAAGTTCGCCCGAGGTGAAGGTCTCGCGTAACCGACTCATCGGTGTGGACACCGGCTCGCTGCCGCGAACGTCCTGACGGCGCCCACTCCTGCTCGAAGGCAGTCGCTACTCCCCTTCATCAACCTTCATTCTACGCCCCGAGGAGGCGAAGTGTTTGAAGATTCGATCCTTTCTGAGATCGGTGTCGCCGTCGGCGTGGTCCCCCCGTCGTCCCGGTCGACTCTCGATTTTCGCCGATCCCCTCGTTCGCGAGCGTCAGCGGGCGCGCCAGAGGTGGACCTCGCCATCGTGGGAACAGGAGGCCAGCGTGGAGCCGTCGGGGGAGAAGGCGACGGCATTGACCTGAGCCTTGTGGCCCTTCAGGACGAGGAGCTCCTGGCCGGTCAGGGCGTCCCAGAGGCGGATCACGCCCGAGCGGCCGCAGGTGGCGATGGACCGTCCGTCGGGGGCGTAGGCCAGGCCGAGGAGGCGGTCGGTGGCCCCCCGGATCGTCGAGCGGACGGCCAGGCCGTCGGGGTCCAAAAGGGTGACGACGCCGGACTCGTCCGCGACCGCCAGGGTCCGGCCTCCGGGCGCGAACGCGATGCCGGCGATGGGGGCGGCGCCTCGCCGGGTCGCCGGCGCGGAGCCGGTCGCGGCGTCCCAGGTCCGCACGACCCCGTCGCTGTCGGCCGAGGCGAGCGTGCGACCATCCGGGGAGAAGGCGATCGCGTGGACGGTGTTCTCATGGCCCGTCAGCGAGCGGAGGCCGCGGAAGGTGGCGGCCTCCCAGACGCGGACCTGCCAGTCCTCATTCGGACTGAGCTTCTGGCCCCCCGCGGCGGCCAGCATCGAGCCGTTGGGTGAGAACGCCACCGCGCGGACGCGCTGCATGTGCCCCCGATGGGTTTGCATGGGCTTGCCGGTCGCGACGTCCCAGGTCCGCAGGTTGTCGCCGGTCTCGATGTGGCCGGAGGCCAGGGTCTTGCCGTCGGGCGAGAAGGCGAGCGAGGCGACCGTGCCGGGGCCGCCGTCCCAGGCGCGGACGAGCCGGCCGGTGGCCGGATCCCAGAGCTTGATCGTCACTCCTTCGGGGTTCTTCTCGTCGTCGCTGCCGGTGGCCAGGAGCGAGCCGTCGGGCGAGAAGGCGAGGGCCCACGTCTCGTCCCGATGACCGGCCGGCTGGGGGGGCTCGGGCATCGGGTTGAAGTGCCAGATCTGTGGCGACCGGCCGAGGTTGAGGACGACCGAGCGGCCGTCGGGGGTGAAGAGGTGATCCCTGGGAAGGTGGTGATCGCCGTAGGCCAGGGCGCCGAGCCGTCGGCCCGACTTCATATCCCAGAGGAGGAGGGGCTGGTCCCCTCCCGGATTGCCGGTCGCCCCCGTCGTCAGGAGGCGGCCGTCGGGCGAGAAGCCGAAGTGGACGCCGCTGCGGGACCGATCGAGATCGTCCGGGATCAAGACACGAGCCCGGCCGGTCGCCCAGTCCCAGAGATGCAGCTTCCCCCCCTCCGCGATCGCCACGACCGTCCTGCCGGTCGGGTCGAAGGCCATCTCGCCGTACGGGGCGCCGCAGTCGTATTCAGCGAGATCGATCAGTCGCTCCAGGCTCCGGATGACGATCCGGCCGCCCCCCGCCCAGTCGGCGAGCATCTGGCCGTCGGGCGAGAGGGCCAGCCGCCGGAACCCCGCGGGCACGGCCGCCAGCTCGCCGAGGACGGTGCCGGTGGAGACGTCGCGGATCTTCAGGCGATCCCCCTCCCGGGTCGCGAACCGCGTGCCCCGGTCCGCGAAGGCGACCGCGTCGAGGCGGTCGAGGGTGACCATGGGGGTGGACTTCGCCGGGTCGAAATCGACCGCCCAGATCCGGATCGACATGGTCTTGCCCGGGAGAAACAGGACGTGGGCGACGAGCCGTTCCCCATCCAGGAAATGGACCTGATTCCAGAGATACTCCATGTCGACTCGGGGAGGGGGAGCCGCCCGGCGGACCGCCCGGAGTTGCCCCGTCGCCGCGTCCCAGAGGCCCAGGGTGTGCTCGTCGAGGTGCGGGGTGTAGAGGATGGGCGCGACGAGGAGCCGGCCGTCGTGCGTGAGATGGGGCTCGCGATACATCGCCCCCGGCTCCGCGATCGTGGTGCGGATCCGTTCGGCCGGCAGGTCCCAGACCGCGAGCGTCGTCCCCCCGTGGTTGGTCGCGAGGGTCCGGCCGTCCCGGGACAGGGCCATTCCATTGATCGGCATATCCTGCTCGGGCAGGCGGACGATCTCGGCCCGGGCGAGCTTGCGGAGGTAGCTCCAGGCGAAGTCGGCGGGCTCGGCGGATCCGGACGCGGGCGCGACGGAGTCGAGGAGGTCCTGGGCGACCTCGAAGTCGCGGGCATCGATGGCCTGCTGGGCCAGGCGCAACTCGGCGGCGAAGTAATGGCGCTGGGCCAGTTGGCGATGGCGGTCGGCCTCGCGGGCCTGCCGCTCGGCGTCGGCGGCGCTGCGGTCGGCGCGGTCGGCGGCGGCCTTGAGGACGGCCTCGTTGCGCCGGATCGAGTCGATGTAACTCGCGGCGCCGAGGGCGGCGGCGAGCAGGACGAGGCCGACCGCGGCCGCGGCGGTCAGGACGAGCTCGCGGTGCCGCCGCGTCCACCTGGCGGCCCGCTCGGCCAGGCCGGGGCGGCGGGCGAGGATGGGGCGGTCGTCGAGGAACCGGCCGAGGTCGGCGGCGAGGTCGGCGGCGGTCGCGTAGCGCCCCCCGCGCGATTTGGTCATGGCCTTGAGGACGATCGTCTCCAGGTCCACGGGGATCGCGGGGTCGATGGACCGGGGCCGGGGGGGCTCTTCCTGGGCGATCTTCCGGAGGACCTCGATGCGGTCGTCGCCGGGGAAGGCGGGGCGGAGGGTGAGCATCTCGTAGAGGGTGGCGCCCAGGGAGTAGATGTCGGCGCGGCCGTCGAGCGGCTCGCGGCGGCCGAGGGCCTGCTCCGGGCTCATGTAGCGGGGGGTGCCCGGGGCGTCGCCGGTGTGGGTCAGGTCCAGGCCCCCCTTGATCCGGGCCAGGCCGAAGTCGGCGACCCAGAGCTGGCCGGCGTCGTCGACCAGGAGGTTGGAGGGCTTCACGTCGCGGTGGAGGATGTCGGCGGCGTGGGCGTGGTCCAGGGCCTCCGCGGCCTGCTTCGCCAGGCGGGCCGCCTCGCGGGCGTGGGAGGGGCCGAGCGTGGACCTCGGCGCGGGGGAGCTCCGGCGGCGTGCGCCGGCCAGGGTCTCATCCGGGTCGTCGCGGCGGAGCGAGCGGAGGACCCGGGCGAGGTCGCGGCCGTCGATGAACCGCATGGCGTAGTAGGGGATGCCGCCGGCGGCCCCGGTCGCGTAGACGGGGACGATGTGGGGATGGTCCAGGCTGGCGGCGGCCTGGGACTCGACCTGGAACCGGCGGAGGCTCCTCGGGTCGAGCGCCGCGGCCTCGGGGAGGACCTTGAGCGCGACGCGTCGGCCCAGCGATTCCTGGACGGCCTCGTAGACGATCCCCATGCCGCCGCGGCTGACCTCGCGGATCAGCCGGAAGTCCCCCAGCCGGCCGATCTCCGGCGCGAGGCTCGCCGGCGACGCCGGCATCCCGGCCATCATCCGGAGGGCCGGCAGCAGGCGGCGGAGGGCCTCGGCGTGCCGGGGGTAGTCCTCGGGCCGGACCTCCTCGCCCCGCCGGAGCCGCTCGCCGGCCTCCGCGGCGGCCTCCGCGAGCTCGGGATCGTCCTCCTCGGCGAGGACATCCGGCTCGCTCATGGGAGCGGCCCCGAGGCGTCGTCCCTGAGGAGCGAGCGGACCTTCTCGATGGCGCGGAGGTGCCGCATCTTGGCGGCCCCCTCGGTGACCCCCCGGATCGCCGCGATCTCCGGGAACGTGAGGTCCTCGAGATATCGCATCACCAGGATCTCGCGGTCGGCCGGGGCGAGCCGGCCGAGCGCCTCGCGGACCCGCTGCCGCTGCTCCTCGCGGAGCAGCCCGTGTCCGGGCGTCGTGTCGCCGGCGACGAGCTGGTCGACGAGCATCGCGGCGGAGGGGTCCAGCCACGAGCCGCACGGCTCCTCGCGGCCGACGCAGCGGCCATTTCGGAAATGATGCCGATGCGCCGCCGCCAGCCGCTCCGCGGCCAGCCGGTGCAGCCACGGATAGAGGGGCAGCGGCCGTTCCCGCTCGTAATCCGCGAGCTTCTTCGCCGCGTCGAGCATGGCCTCCTGGACCACGTCGGACGCGTCCACCCGCGCCGCCAGCCTCGAATCGATCCGCAGGGCGACCATCCGCCTGAGCCTCCCCCGGTGGGCCTCCAGGAGCTGCCGCAGCGCGTGCTGGTCCCCGCGCGCGGCCTCCCTCAAGAGCCGGTCGTGATCGTCATCCTGTTCATCGGGCGGTGTCGATGCCATCCGCGGCCCCGTCACCATGAATCCTGCCGAAGGGTGTTCAATCGTCACACGGATCTTTGCAGATTCGCGAGCAGGATGCCAGGTCCCCCGCGGCCTCGACCCTCGGGGATCGGCTCTCTGCGACGGGAAATTGCCGAATCGTCGTGACCTTTTGGAACGGCGAGCAGGATCGATGGTGTGATCCCTTCCGGTCCGAGGAGGACGGCCCCCTGCTGCCTTCAGGAAGCCGGTGTCAGATCCCTTCGGTCGGTCCAGCCCTCCATCCCCCAACGAGAGCCCAGCATGATACGCCACCGAGCCTGTCTCTCCTGCCTCGCCCTCCTCCCGCTGATCGCCTCCACCACAGCCCGGGCGGCGCCGATCGTCGCAGGGGATACCACGTTCCATGGGATGGCGGTCCAGGACGTGACCATCCTCGGCGGCACGGCGTTCAACCAGGGACCCGAGTTCACGCTCTACGGGCTATCCGGGGTCGGGTACTTCACCATCCATCGGCAGGCCCAGGTGGGGAGCACCATCGAGTTCACGGGCGGCGATTCGCTGTTCAGCGGGTCGTATGCCGGGCTCGGCGACTATACATTCGGCACGGGGGCGCCCCTGGGCGGGGGGAGCTTCCACGGCATGATCGAGAACGTGATGCAGAATACGAACGACCCGGGGTTCGCCTCGGGCGACCCGTCGAGCTTCGCGAGCGGGGACTACACGGCGTACCTCGACCGGTTCTTCTTCAAGCTGGCGGACGGCACGATCCTGGAGACCGGAGGGGTCTATGCCCTGACCGCGACCCTGGACGGGCTGCCCCCGCGCACGACGACGACGCTCCAGGGCTCCGCGACCGACAGGAACCCGATCTATTACGGCGACCCGAGCAACGGCTTGCTCATCGGCTACACGACCAACGGCTCCATCATCGTCTCGGCCGTGCCCGAGCCCTCGGCGCTCTGCCTGGGAGGGATCGCGGCGGCCGGGGTCGGCCTCGCTCTCATCCGACGGCGCGGCCGGTAGGTCGCGACCGGACTCCTGCGTCAGGACGAACAGGTCCACCCTCGGCCGGCTCCGACGCCTCGTCCGCGGCGCGGGCGCCGGCCTCACCTCTCACGCGGACGTGGAGGCACTCTCATGGCTCGCGGGACGCATCGCATCTCGGTCGCGGCTTATCTCGTGACGCTGGCCGCGGGGTCCTGCCTGGCGGGGGCACCCGTGCAGGCGCAGGTCGTCAAGCCGTTCAAGGTCGTCGGCGGGGGGATCGCGGATTACCTCCCCCTCGTGCCAGGTGTTCCGTCCGGCCACTTCGCCGTCGGCCAGGCCACGGAGCTGGGCCGGTACTACGGCGAGGGGGCGTTCCAGGTCCTCGGATTCAACCCCGACGGGACGGCCAACTTCGACAGCGCCGTGCCGTTCGTCTTCACGGCCGCGAACGGGGACCGGCTGGTCTTCACCTACGGCGATACGTCCAATGGCGCGGCCGCTCCGGGCAAGGTGACGCTCTACCCCGTGCGCGGAGGGCTCTTCGTGGCGGTCTTCGTCGCCGAGTTCAATCCCGTCCCCGCCCTGTGCACCGGGCGGTTCGCGAAGGTCATCGGTGGGAGCTTCATCATGACCGCCGTGACCGAGCCCTTCGTCCTCGGGGCCATGGATCCGGTCGGCTACGGCTGGGCGGGTGAGGGGACGCTCGTCTACAAGAAGGGGCATTGACCGTGCCGGCCCGGCGGCCGTCGTGTACGTTTACATCGTTCCTGGGAGAGGGTGGTTCGTCATGGGTCCCATGGTGCTGAAATGGCTGCCGGTCGCGGGCCTCGTGCCGCTCCTGATCGCCCACGCCGTGTTCGCGTACAAGGAGATCTTCGACTGGGAGAATTCAGCCACCAAGATCCTCGGGATGTCGGACGCGGACGCGCGGGCTGCCGCCGGAGTCGGCCGGAATCAAGGGTACTCCAACGCGGCCCTGGCGGCCGGCGCGGCGTGGGGGATGGCGGCCCCGTGGCTCCAGGGCCCGGAGTGGGTCCGCCCCCTGGCGACGTTCTTCGGGACCTGGGCCGTGCTCGCGTCGGTCGTCGGCTATGCGACCTTCGAGAAAACGGGCTTCCTGGTCAAGCAGGGCCTGCCCGGCCTCATCGCCGTCATCGCGGCCTGGCTGCCGGCCATCGCGGACCGATGATGGCGACGACCGCGATGTCGAGGGCGGCAATCACCGGATTCCGGCCGCCTGGCGGCCGGCCATGGCGTGACGGTAGACGTCGAGGATGGCGTCGATCTTGGCCTCCCAGTCGAACTGGCTGCGGACCTTCTCGAGGGCGGCGCGGCCGAGTTGCCGGCAGAGTTCCGGGTCGGTGGCCAGGCGGGTCATCGCGTCGGCGAAGCCGGCGACGAGCGCCTCGCGGGATGTGGGGGGGACCAGGAAGCCGCACGTGGGATCCAGGTAATCGGCCGGGCCGCCCCAGTCCGCGATGACGCCGGTGAGGCCGCTGGCCATGGCCTCCAGGATCACGGCGCCGCCGCATTCGTAGATGCTCGGGTGGATCAGGGCGTCGTATTCGGGCAGGAGCCGCGCGCATTCCTGCTGGGATTTCCAGCCCAGGAACCGCACGCGGTCTCCCAGGCCGAGGCGGGCCGTCTGCTCGACCAGGGACGGCCGCATGAGGCCATCGCCGAGGATGTCGAGCGTGGGCGGATGCGGGGCCTGCACCCGCGCCAGGGCGTCGAGCGCCACGTCGAAGACCTTCCAGTCGACGAGCCGTCCCATGGCCAGGAACCGGGCGGGCTCGCCGTGGCGAGGCGGTCGGTCGGGGGCGGGGGACCAGAGGGAGAGGTCGACGCCGTTCTCCACCAGCTCGATCACCTCGCCGCGGCAGCCGGCGGGCAGGCCCCGCCGCGTCCGCTCGTTGGCCACCAGCAGGATCTCGGCCCGGAGCTTCCCGGGGAAGAGCCGGTTCATCGCGTTGGCCCCCTTGCGGAGCAGGCCGTAGGCCGTGTCCTTGTGGCCGAAGCCCGGGGGGAAGCTCATGTTGCCGTTCATCGGGCCGATGATCACCGGCGCGCCCATGTGGTGGAGCACGGACGGGAGGCGCGGGCCGACCGGGATCGGCTGGTGCACGACGTCGATTCGGAGTTCCTTCACCAGTCGTCTGGCCACCTCCCGGGCGGCGAGCTGCTCCTTGAGCCGGCAGACGGATCCGAGCGTCGCGTACGCGATCCGGGGTGGCAGCTTCCGCCCGAGTTTCAGGGAGATGCGCTCGATGGCGATATGGGGCATGAAGTACATCCGGTCGACCTCGCCGGGCAGCAGCCCGATCAGCTCGTCCCGGGTCCGCTCATGCGTCACCATCCAGGCCTCGACGCCGCGACGGCGGAGGAGCCGGAAGTAGTGCCAGGGGAGGACCGCCTCGCCGCCGTACCGGACCGATGCGTGCTGGCAGACGATCAGGACGCGCGGGGTCTGCTCACCTCCCTCGGCGGTCGCCGGGCGGGTTCCGGGGTCGTGGGCGGCGTCGGTCGACATGGGCTCGATTCTCGGGGACCTGGAGCGGGGATTCCAGCGGGGGCGATTCCCGGCGGGCGGCGGCCAGGCTGGGCATTCTAGCATGCGGGCCTTTCGGAGGACCAGCGACGTCGCCGGCGTCGACTTCCCGCATCGCCGGCCGGGGGCCGGCGCGAGGGTGCCGACGACGGGTGAGCCCGCCCTGGCAGGCTTCCGGGGCCCGGCGTTCGGGCCCCGGTGTTCCGAGATCGAGCCGCCCTGCTCGCCCTCATGGGCGGAGATGGGGCCTACCGAGCGGAGAAGATCCCGCGGATCGGCTCGACGGTCCGCTCCCGGGGGTCGAGGACGACGAAGGTGTGCCCGGTGTGGCAGCCGTTGCAGTAGTGGTAGCCATTGGGACGGACGCCGCTGTAGTGGTCGCCGGCGTAGGCGAGATAGCTGCGCGCCGGCCGATTGCCCGAGGCCGGGGTGGTCCAGCGGGCGACCTTGCCCTGCTTGTCGAGGCCGACGAGGACCGAAGGGCGGAGGGGGTCGCTGGGGATCCACGCCCGGAGGTCGTCCTCGGCGGCGACGGGGACGGTCGTACGCTTCTCCCAGGTGCCGGGGACGCGGAGGGCGTCGGGATCGTCGAAGCGGTCGCGGCCGGCCGCGTAGACGGCGATGGAGGCGAGGTTGGGCGGGGGCGAGACCACCGGGTTGCGGCGGGGGTCGACCCGTTCCCCGGCCGATCGGTCGTGCCAGGGGATCGGGTTGCGGATCGCGGCGGCCATGGCGACGTTCTCGAGGTAGCCCGCCGGCCCGTCGTAGGCCTCGCCCGACGCGAGCGTGATCTTCCGGAGGGCGGCGTAGCCGTCCGCCGAGGGCGGGGTGATCCGCCTGGGCTCGGGGGAGAGGAGTCGGGGATAGACGGCCACCGGCTCGGCGTCGACCAGGGCCGGGTCGTCGAAGACGAGCTCCGGGGCGGGGGCGCCGGCCGACCAGTCGTCGGCGACCCGGTAGATGGCGAACGAGCCCGGCGGCGCATCGGCCGGGGCGGCGGCGAAGAGGACCGAATGGCCCGGGGCGGCGGACGGGCAGGCGGCGACCAGGGGGCGCCCCTGGGCGTCGCGATCGGGGCCGAAGTGCCGCTGGGCGCCCCCCTCGTAGGGGAGCTCCGGGGCGTCGGCGAGGGAGCTGGGCGAGGTCCGGATGTAGCCCCAGTCGGCCTGGGCGAGCCGGAGCGGCCCGCCGGGTGTCGGTGACGTCATGAAGGCGATCCGGCCGTTGAAGAGGGGCCGGGGCCGCCAGACGGGCTCGCGGGCCTTGACGGCGTAGCCGAACTGCGCGGCGTTGGTCATGACGATCGCCGCCATCCAGTTGTCGGCCGGCTTCGTCGCGAAGGTGCCGCCGTCGGCGACGGGCCGGACGTCGGAGAGGTCCGCGGTCACGGCCTCGCGGTTGCGGCTCCAGAGGCTGAAGAGGACCTGCTCGCCGGGCAGGAGGACGGGCCAGCGGTCGTTGTTCCGGTTGGCGGTGAGGGGCATCGGGGCCGGCTCGCCCGGGGCCCAGGCCCAGATCTGGGTGGCGCGGCGGCCGTGGTCGCGGCCGAGGTCCGGCAGCCGGCTGGAGGCGAAGGCGAAGCCGTTGGGGCCAAGGTCGGTCGGGTCGACGTCGTCGTAGTCGATGCGCTTCCGCTCGTCGTCGGGGATCCGCGAGCCGTCGGCCCGGAAGCGGAGCGGTGGGACGGCGACGCAGCCGGGATCGGTCGGGCCGCCGGTGAGCGGCCGCAGGCCCGATCCGTCGACGCACACCTCGTAGATCCGCCAGCGGTCGGCCGCGGACCTGCGGCCGGCGAAGAGGATCCGCCGGCCGTCGATCGAGGCCGAGGGGCTCATCACGTCCACGAGCGTGGAGCCGTCCGGCAGGCGTCGCCCCCAGGTCAGCTCGCAGAGGCGGCCGGCGTCGTCGAGGAGGCGGAGCCGGCCCACCCCGGCGGCCCAGGGGACCGGCACCGGCTCGCGGTAGGGCGAGGACTCCGGGGCCTCGGCCCGGAGGCTGGCGGGCTCGGTCCGCGAGGTGAAGACGACCGCGACCGCCGGCCGCTGGCGGGCCTGGGCCGGGGATCCGGGCGAAGCCGCCACGGCCATCGCGTGGTCGCGGGCCCGGGCGAGGCCGAGGATGGCGGCGGCGGCCGCGATCGAGAGCGCGAGCAGGACCGTCAGGGCCGGCCGCCGGCGAATCCACATGATCAATCGACTCCGCGGGGGGACGCGTGTTCGGGGGGAGATGCGATCCGGCCCGGCGCCGCCATCGTCGGCGGACCGGGCCGAGCCGGATCGGATTGTTGACGAGGGCACGACGGTCGATCAGTAGCTGTCGGCGCTGATGGTCTCGCCGCCGGCCCGGGTGCCCAGGCCGGAGAAGATACTCGGGGCGATCGACTGCTTGATGAAGCGGACGCTGCCGTCGCCCATCAGGAAGTTGGCACCGCCGGGGTGCATGCTGCCGTAGCTGGCGATGTACGCCTCGAGCTGGGCGCCGCTGGTGACCGCGGGCACCGGGGGCTTCAGGTTGATCGGCACGCCGGTGCTGCCGAAGGCCTCGTTCATGCCGTACTGGCAGTCGATGCTGTCCGATCCGAACTGCCAGACCGCCTTGCGGCGAGCGACCCCCTGGAGGTCCATTTCCGAGACGTCATAGCTGGTCTTGAGCGTGAAATGCTCCTCGCCGATGAAGACCGTATTGGAGAGCCCGTCGGTGAACGACTGGATCGACAGCCGCCGGCCGCCCTGGTTCGCATTTCGCTCGAGCTGGAAGGCGCCGTCGGAGAGCTTGGAGCCGTTGGGGTCGCCGACCAGGTCGATATCCTGATAGAGCTGGGTGAGCGTGCCGGAGGCGTTGGCGGCGTAGTTGATCGGGACGCGCTTCTGGACGATCCAGTCTTCATAGCTGGGCGTGTTGACGTGCTCCGGCAGGGCCGACGACGGGCAGCGGAGGACGGAGACGACGGTCTCGCAGGCGGCGACGCAGCGCTCGGTGGCCGGGCCCCAGCCACCGCCCACGCCGTAGTTCTCCTGGTTGGAGGTGACCCCGGCGGTGATGCTGGCGTTGGCGAATCCGGGGTACGGGGCGGCCCAGTCGCCGTTCGAGCCGGGCATGCCGACGGCGACGTCGTCGACGTGGTTCTTCTCCGGCAGGAGCCACATGGCATCCTTCAGGGCCGACTGCTCGAAGTAGGGGGTGAGCCAGGCGGACCAGGTCGTCCCGTTGTCATTGGCCCCCGGAGGGAACTTGTTCTCGGAGGTGTGGATGTTGTGCAGGGCAAGGCCAAGCTGCTTGAGGTTGTTCGTGCACTGCGAGCGGCGGGCGGCCTCGCGGGCGGACTGGACGGCGGGGAGCAGCAGGGCGATCAGGACCGCGATGATCGCGATCACGACCAGCAGCTCGATCAGGGTGAAGGCGCGGCGCTGTTTCATGGGTCTACCTTGGGTCGGGAGGAGGATGAAGATGAAGGACGGTTGGGGGGATGAAGCCTGTCCCACGGGCAACCTCCCCTCGGTCCGGGGAGGCGGAATCCGACCCTCTACGTCGCGCGAAGGTGCGGAGGCGGGGGGAGGGGCCGGGATTCGCGGCGGGGGGCCCGGGGACCGGCGCTTACTTGCCGGTCTTGATGTCGAACGTGAACGCATTGGCCCCGCGGCCGATGGTCGCGGTGACGGGGGTCTTCTCGGGGTTCCGGTAGTCGTCGGGGACGGCTTCCTTCTCCGTCTTCTCCCTCTCGGCGGCCTTGCCGCCGCTGCCGGCGAGGGTCGGCTTCCCCTTCACCAGCGTCTGCGAGAAGGTGACCCTGTAGTCGCCCGCCGGGAAGCCGGTGTTCTTGCCGTCCTCGCCGATCGTGAACTTGCCGGCGTCGTCGGTATGGCCCGCCCCGCCGAGTTTCGGATCCCCCCCGACGGGGTGGAACTTCAGGACCACGAACGGGGCGGGCGCCCCGTCCATCGTCACCGCCCCGGAGGCGGCGTACCGCGACGGCTCCCCGGAACATCCCAGCGCCGCGAGAGGCAGGATCAGGGTGAACGACGCGTAGCATGCAAGACGACGCATGAGTGCTCCTCGGCGATCCGCACTGTCAAAAATCTTGCATAACTATATCGTGATGATATGAACCCCATTAGTTTGAAATGAGGAATATTGCGTGAAGGCCCCGCCCCCGGCGCCCCCGCGGGGGCGCCGGCTTCATCCCGCCGGGCGATCCGAGGCCGGGTCGAGGCCGAGGGCCCCGGGGAGGTCGGCGACGGAGGCGATCAGGTCGGTGTGCGGGAAGCCCTCGAGCTGCGGGCGGGTGTGGGTCCCGTTGAGGACGCCGACGACGCGGCCGCAGCCGGCGGCCGTCCCCTCCTGGAGGTCGGCCGGGGTGTCGCCGACCTTGGCGACGGACCGGGGGTCGCCCACGCCGAGGTCGGCCATCAACCGGCGGATCATGTCGGGGTGG
The DNA here is from genome assembly GCF_011064615.1 of Aquisphaera insulae. Classification (GTDB taxonomy): domain Bacteria; phylum Planctomycetota; class Planctomycetia; order Isosphaerales; family Isosphaeraceae; genus Aquisphaera; species Aquisphaera insulae. The sequence goes on from NZ_JAALJH010000050.1 coordinate 34,291, forward strand.
GGCCGCCCGCGCGGGACCTCGTCGCTGCAGAGGCTGGCGTCGATGAGGCCGCCTCGCTCCCAGCCCAGGCGGTCAAGGAGGGTCCGGGTGACGGCGCGGTCGAATCCCGTGTTGACGGCGACCTTGATGCCGGCCGCGCGGAGCGCGGCGAAGGTCTCCGAGGTGCCGGCGACCTCGGCGACGGCCGGATCCTCGGCGTAGAACCGCGTCATCCGGACCGCGAAGTCGTCGAAGATCGCGGCGATCCGATCGGCGGGGGCGTCGCCGCCGAGGAGGACGCCGATCGCCACCGGCTTGGGGATCCCCATGACGCCGTTGACGGCGTCTCGCGTCACCGTCACGCCCGCGGCGGCCAGGGCGTCGCGGAGGCAGCGGTTGACGGCGTCGCCGTCGTCCACGGTCGTGCCGGCCAGGTCGAAGATCACCAGCTCAATCGCCATCGTTCAGTTCCCTTCCAGTTGATCGCGGACGACCTTCTCGGCCACCCCGAAGGAGAGCGTCATCCCCGCGCCGCCGAGGCCGATCGTGGCGACCGCCCCGGGGGCCGGGCTCGCGACGACGTAGGGGTCGCGCGGGTGCTTGGCGTAGGTCCCGTGCCACCGCGAGGCGATCCGGAGGCCGGGCACCTCCAGGAACGTCGCGAGGTAGCCGAGGATCAGCGCGTCGATCGCGGCGTCGTCGAACGGGCCCGGATCGCCGTAGGCGTGCGAGTCGCCGATGACGACCTCGCCCCGGTCGTTCTGCGAGGCCATGACGTGGATGCCGTGGCGGTCGAGCTCCGGGTTTTCGGCGGCGACCCGCGCCTTGAGGGCCGGCAGCGACGGGCAGTGCTCGAACGACCGGTAATGCCGCAGGGTCAGGCCGCCGGCGAGCATCGGACCCAGCCGCCATCCCCCTTCCGCGGGCGCCGACCGCATCATCTGGAGCTTGCAGCGGACCAGGCCCGCCTCGCGATAGGCGTCGGGGTAGAGGGCGTGGAACTCGTCGCCGGTGCAGGCCCAGAGCCGATCGGCCTCGCGGTCGCCGGCCGGGGTGAGGACGCGGGGCCGGTCGTAGCCGAGGACCGGCAGGCCGAGCTCGAACCGGGCGCCGTAGGTCTCGGCCAGCCAGGCCGGGAGCCGCTCGACGACGGCGCGGGGGTCGACGCAGGTCTCGGCCGGGCTCCAGAGCGCCGCCTTCAGGCCGTCGCGGCGGACGCCCGGCGCCATCGCGCGGGCCCGTCCGGCATCGATCACTTCGACCGCGGAGCCGGTGCCGGCCGTGGCCTCGGACACGGCGAACTCGGAGAGGATCCGGGCCTCGTCGTCGCGATAGGCCAGGTGGAGCGAGCCGACGCGGCCGTGCCAGAGCCCGGCCTCGCGGAGGACGTCGAGCCAGATCTCCCGGCTCCGCATGGCGAGCTCGCGGGGAGGGCCGGCCGGCTGGCCGATCGGCCAGATCATCCCGAAGTTGCGGACCGAGGCCCCCATGGCGCGGCCGTGACGCTCGAAGACGATCACACGCCGCCCCTGTCTCGCCAGGTGATAGGCGTGGGCCAGGCCCACGATCCCGGCGCCCACGACGGCGTCGTCGTAACGAAGGCTCATCGGGCCGCCCCCGCTCGGGCGGCGGCGGCCTCGATCCGGTCGCGGTAGTGATCCAGGCCGGGGACGGCCAGCCCGGGGACCTTCGCCGCGTCGTCCCAGTGGCGGAGGCGGAGGGCCTCGCGGTGATGGGGATTGGCCTCGAACGCGCCGATGCCGGCGGCGTCGAACGGGCCGCCCTGGAGCGAGAGGCTCTGGCGCGAGGCGTCGGAGAGGCCGTCGCGATACGCCGGGTCGACGGCGCAGAGGTAGCGCTTGGCCGCGACGTGGAGCCGGATCGGCTCGATCACGGACGGCCCGAAGGCCGCCGCCAGCCAGGCGGCGCCGGCGTCCTCGTGGCGGCCGTCGAGGCCGCGGTCGGCGATGTCCTCGTCGTGCCCGCTGACCAGGTGGCCGATGTCGTGGAGCAGGGCCGCGACCACCAGGTCGTCGTCCGCCCCCTCGAGCGCGGCCAGGTGGGCCGACTGGAGCGCGTGCTCGGACTGGGTGACTTTCTCGCCGTAGTAGGCCGAGTCGCCGCGATCGGAGAAGAGTCCGAGGATCCGGTCGAAGAGGGTCATCGTCATCGTCGTCGTCGTGTCCCGGGGCGTGCCGCGTCTGGCCGCGGCCCGCGCCTGCATGAAAAGGTAGATCAGCGCCACGGCCGCCGAGGCCCAGGCGACGCCCGCGAGCAGGGCAAAGACGCCCCGCCAGCCGATGTCAAGGGAGGTCCTGGCCAGGCCCCAGCCGGCGAAGGCCCCGCCGAGGTAGCCGGCCATGTCCACGAAGCCAGACGCCGTGGCCCCCCCGTGCTTGCCGCCGAGGTCCAGCGAGATCGCCCCGGCGAGGTACGAATACGGCCCGAGCAGGCAGAAGGCCACCGCCGTCACGATCGCGATCGGGCCGACCGGGCTCTTGCCGAAGTCCCCCAGGGCCAGCGTCAGCAGGCCGACGCCGACCATCGAGAGCCCACCGAGGATCACCCAGCCTCGCCCGGCTCGGCCCAGCCGGTCGCCGAGATACCCCGCCAGCAGCACCGAGAGGCCGCCGAAGAGCGGGAACAGGGCGCTGGCGTCGGCGGCCTGGGCCTTGGACAGCCCGAGCCCCTCGGTGTAGTACGTCGGCGTCCAGGTGCTGAACGCCTCGCGGAGCAGCGTCAGGCCGAGGGAGAGCATGCAGACGACCCAGAAGGCCGGGCTCATCATCAGCGGGCCGAGCAGGTCCCGCAGCCCCCTTGCCGTGGGATCGTCCCCCTCGCGACCGTAGACCGAGTCGGTCCCGGCGTCCGGCTCCGGCAGGCCGAGGTCCGCGGGCGATTCCCGCAGCGCGATCGCGTTGAGCACGAAGAGCGAGGCGAGCAATCCGGCCGCGGCCAGGAAGATCGCCCGCCAGCCCAGGCCCAGGTGGATCAGCCGGCCCATGACCAACCGCGCCGCCGCGTCGCCGAAGAGGAAGCTCAGGCTCACGACCCCCATCGCGGAGGCGTAGCGGGCCGGGCCGAACCATCGGGAGACGACCTTCAGCGCCCCGGCCCAGCCGAACGACTGCGTCAGTCGATTGCCGACCCAGAGCGCCGTGAAGGCCGGCAGCGTGCCGGTCATCGCCATCGCGACGGTGCAGGCGATCGCCCCGAGCATCCCGCCGAGGAACCCCGCGCGGCCGCCCCGGAAGTCGGCGAGCGGGCCGGCGAACGGCTTGCCCAGGGCGTAGGCGAGCATCCCCAGCGAGACCGCCGCCCCGATGCCCAGCCGCGCCGCCTCGTGACTGATGCCGCCCCTCGCGAGGTCGTCCTCGATCATGACCTGCGTCACCGGCAGGTTCGAGCGGCAGGCGTAGTAGCCCGCGTAGCCCGTGACCAGCAGGCCGAGCGTCGCCCATCGCCGGATTTTCAGCCGCCTGGAAGGGTCCATGTCGTCGGGGCCTCAGCGGTCGTTGCCGTGCGAGGGGGCGGCCGAGAACGCCGAGCGGACCGGCCGGGCGATCCAGCATTCCGGCGTCTCGAGGCCGAGCACGAGGGCGAGCGTCGCCGCCGTGTCGAAGGTATTGACCGGCGCCTGGATCTCCCTGCCGGCCGCGATGCCGGGGCCGGCGATGATCCAGGGGATCTCGAGCTCGCCCATCGTGTTGCCGCCGTGCCCCTTCCCCTTGCCGCCGTGATCCGCCGTGACCAGGACCACGGTCGTCTCGGCGATGCCGGCCTCGCGGATGGCCTCGAGGATCCGGCCGACCAGGCGGTCCGCCTCCTCGACCGACCCGTAGTATTCCGGCGTGCCGTGGCCGTGCCTGTGGCCGGCGTGGTCCACGTGGTCCAGGTGCACGAAGGCGAGCGTCGGCCGCTCCGACTTGATGTAGGCGGCGGCCCGCTCGGCCGTGGCCTGCGGCCCCTTCGGGTTCTCGATGACGTCGGCCACGCCCTTCTCCACCAGGCGGGCGTAGTCGCCCCAGTCGTGGAAGATCCCGATCTTCGCCTTCGGCCGCTGATCGCGGAGCAGGCCGTAGATCGTGGGGAAGTGATCGCGGGGGCCGACGGCCGTGGGGGTGATTGCCTTGTCGCCGGGCTTCCAGTCGTTGGACGTGACGCCGTGCTGCTCGGGCCCGGCGCCCATGATCATCGACGCCCAGTTGGAGCTGCTGGACGTCGGCATGACGCCCCGGGCGTGGTACGTCCAGGCCCCTCCCTTCCGCAGGCCGTCGATCACGGGCACCTTCGCCTTGCGGAGGCCGTCGGGGCTCAGCCCGTCGATGCCGATGAGGACGACGTGCTCGACGACCGGCCCCGCCGCCGCGCCACGAGTGAGGGCCGAGGCGATGAATAGCGCACCGGCGGCGGTCCAGATGGCTCGCTTCACGGGAGTTCCTTCTAGTGAGTCCAGCTCGTCCGGCGTGACGGCCTGCGGATGGAGTCCGGTTTCGATGGACGCAGTGGATGGCCGAGGACGATCGAGCTTATCTTACTCGAGGAATAGGGTGGGCACGCTCATTCCGAGGCGGCGACCTTCCGGGCGGCAAGGCCATCGCTCGAGGGCTCGGGGCCGCGTGGCTGAAGGGGGACTTCCCCCCGCTCCCGCGTCCGACTCATCATCGGCGGGACCAATTGTTGCCGCGCCACGCCTCATTTCAAGTGAAGATCCTGTGATCGCAAATATTTGATATTTGGCGCGGCCGGGACGCGGCCCGTGGATGCCGGATCGCTGGATTGCCCCGGGCTGATCGGTTACCGTCCGTGTGGTCCTGGGGATCCGGCCGGCGATGGGGGATGCAGCGATGATATGTGAAAATGATCTATCGTGGCGGTGGATCGGCGGCCTGGCCCTGCCCGCGTGGATGGCGCTCGCCTCCGCGGCCGCGGGCGGCGAGGCGCCGACCGTCGTGACGGTGGCGTCGGCGGCGGAAGGCGCCGGGCGTGGAGGCCGGCAGCCGCAGGTGGCGGTGGATGGCCGCGGCCGGATCTTCGTGGCCTTCGGCGAGGGGGGCGCGATCCGCTTCGCGCGGTCCGACGACGGCGGCCGCAGCTATCGGGCCTCGGAGGTCGGCAGGGCGGATGCCCTGATGGTGGGCATGAGGCGGGGGCCGCGCATCGCCGCCGTCGGCGATCGAGTCGTGGTCACGGCGATCGGGGGGCTGGAGCGCGAGGGATGGTCCGGCGACCTGCTCGCCTGGCGATCCGCCGACGCGGGGGACACCTGGGCCGGACCGATTCGGGTCAACCGCGTCGAGGGCTCGGCGCGGGAGGGGCTGCACGGCATGGCCGCGGGGCCGGACGGCTCCGTGTATTGCACCTGGCTGGACCTCCGCGCGAAGAAGACCGAGGTGTTCCTGGCCCGCTCGCGGGACGGCGGAGCCACCTGGGAGCCGGATCGCCTGGTCTATCGGGCGCCGGGCGGGAGCGTCTGCGAGTGCTGCCATCCCTCGGTGTCCGTCGGCCCGGACGGGGAGGTCGTCGTGATGTGGAGGAACCAGGTGGAGGGCTCGCGCGACCTCTTCCTCGCCCGCTCCCTCGACGGGGGATCCTCATTCGGCCCGGCAGAGAAGCTCGGCCGCGGGACCTGGCGGCTCCAGGCCTGCCCGATGGACGGCGGCTCCGTGGCGGTGGGGCCCCCCGGCGCGATCGAGACGGCGTGGATGAGGGCGGGCGAGGTCTTCACGGCCCGGCCCGACGAGCCCGAGCATCGGCTCGGCCGCGGCGTCCAGGCCTGGACGGCGGTCGGACCGGGCGGGGCCTACGCGGTCTGGCTGGCGTCCCGCCCCGGGCGAGTCCTCGCGAAACTCCCCGGCCGGGAGGAGCCCCTCACCCTGGCTGGCCGGGGCAACGACCCGGTCGTCGCCGCCGCGCCCGGAGGCCGCGGCCCGGTCGTCGCGGCCTGGGAGGGGGAGACGGGCGGCGTCTTCGCCGCGGCCCTGGGGCGAGTCGCGGCCCCGGGAGCCGAGCCAGGTAGGCCCTGACGCGGAGGGCCATGAGGCCGGCCGGCCTTCGCGAATGGAGGCCATCGGCCCCGGTGAGCCCCCCGTCGACGTGCGGCGATGCGCCCGGCCCGTCGGATGTCGACCGGTCCGGGTGCCGCCGCTCGCCGTCGCAATCCATTGGCCAGATTCTCTGTTCTCTCGATGAAACGATTGCCGAGAGATGAGAGAGCGACTATTGTTGGAGGCACTGCCACGTCCCACCTGCTATAGCTCGCGCGGGAAACGGCGCGTCCCGAGCGATCCGATCCATGCCGGTTGAGGACCCACCCCGATGGACATGGTGCGAGGGACGGGACACCGGGCCAGGACATCCAACAACGTCGCCGGACGAACGCGCATGGCCGTCGCGATGGCGCTGGCGGCGGTCGTCACGACGATCGGGATCTCGCCCGAAGTTGCGGCGGCCGAGGGCCCGGATCCGGAGCAGGTGAAGTACTTCGAGACGGAGATCCGCCCCCTCCTGGCGACGAGCTGCCTGGGCTGCCACGGAGCCGAGAAGCAGAAGGGGGGACTCCGGCTCGACTCGAAGGCCGCGATCGTCGCCGGCGGCGACAGCGGGCCGGCCGTCGTGCCGGGCAAGCCGGCAGAGAGCCTCCTGGTCGAGGCGGTCAACTACGCGAGCGACGACCTCAAGATGCCCCCCAACGGCCAGCTCAACCAGGCCCAGCGGGGGGCGCTGTCGCGCTGGATCACGATGGGAATGCCCTGGCCGGAGGCGGATGCCCGGGCCGCGTCCCTGGCGCATGCCGCCGGGGCGAGGGCGTCGAAAATCACGGACGAGGACCGGGCGTTCTGGTCGTTCCAGCCCCTCCGCAGGCCGGCCGTCCCGAGCGTGGACGACGGCGGTTGGGGTCGCAACGAGATCGATCGCTTCCTCTTCGCGGGGTTGAAGGCGGCCGGGCTGTCGCCGGCCCCCGAGGCGGGGCGAGGGGTGCTCATCCGCCGGCTCTCGTTCGACCTCCTGGGCCTGCCCCCGACGCCCGAGGATGTGGAGGCGTTCGTCGCCGACCCGGCCGGCGACGCGTATGAGGTCATGGTCGATCGTATGCTGGCCAGCCCCCGCTACGGCGAGCGCTGGGGGCGGCACTGGCTGGACCTGGTCCGCTACGCCGAGTCGGACGGCTACCGCGCCGACGCCTACCGACCCGACGCCTGGCGATACCGCGACTATGTCATCAAGGCGATGAACGAGGACCGCCCCTACGACCGCTTCGTCGCCGAGCAGCTCGCCGGCGACGAGATCGACCCCACCGACCCCGCGCTGCGGGTCGCGGTCGGTTTCCTGCGGCTGGGCACGTACGAGCGCAACCAGCGCGACGTGCCCGGCCAGTGGAGCACCATCCTGAACGAGATCACCGACGTCACCGGCGACGTCTTCCTCGGCCTGGGCATGGGCTGCGCCCGCTGCCACGACCACAAGTTCGACCCGATCCTCCAGAAGGATTACTTCCGGCTCCAGGCCTTCTTCGCGCCGATCGCCCTCCGCGATGACCTGAGCCTGGCGTCGAACGCCCAGTGGCAGCACTACGAGGATGCCCTGGCGGCCTGGGAGGCGAAGACGGCCGACGTCCGCGCGGAGATCGCCGCGCTCGAGCGGCCCTACCTCGAGGAGCTCGGCCGCGGCGCGCTCGTCAAGTTCCCGGCCGAGATGCAGGAGATCCTCGGCCGGCCGCCGGCCCGGCGGACCCCGCTGGAGGAGCAGCTCGCCCAGCTCGCCTACCGCCAGGTGACCGAGGAACACGACAAGATCGACGCGGTGATGAAGAAGAGCAAGGACGCCGCGACGTACAAGCAGCTCACGAAGCGCCTGGCCGCCCACGACCGCGACCGGCCGCAGGCCCCCCCGCGGCCCCCCACGATCACGGACGTCGGGCCGATCGCGCCGCCGACGATCATCCCGGGAGACCGGGCCAGGCGGCCGGTGGAGCCGGGCTTCCTGACGGTCCTCGGCCCCGATCCGGCCCGGGTCGGCCGGTCGCCGACGGCCCCCAACTCGACCGGCCGGCGCACGGCCCTGGCGCGCTGGCTGGCGCGGGCGGACAACCCGCTCTCGACCCGCGTGGCCGTCAATCGCGTCTGGCAGTACCACTTCGGCCGCGGCCTGGTGGGCACCTCCAGCGATTTCGGCCGGCTCGGCGACCGGCCCAGCCACCCGGAGCTGCTCGACTGGCTCGCCACCGAGTTCGTGGCCAACGGGTGGAGCCTGAAGCACGTGCACCGCCTGATCGTGACGTCGACGGCCTACCGTCAGGCGGCCGGACACCCCCGCGCGGACCTCGCCCGGAAGGTCGACCCCGAGAATCGCCTGCTCTGGCACTGGTCCACCCGCCGGCTCGAGGTTGAGCCGATCCGGGACGCGATGCTGGCCGCCAGCGGCGAGCTCGACCTGGCGGCGATGGGCGGACCCGCCTCCGACCCCGCGGCGCCCCGGCGGACGGTCTACACGAGGGTCATGCGGAACACCCGCGACCCGCTGGGCGAGGCGTTCGACGGCCCCGACGGCTCGATCACCACGCCGCGGCGCGACGTCACCGTGACGCCGATCCAGGCGCTCCTCATGATCAACGGGTCGTGGCCCATGGCCCGCGCCAGGGCGATGGCCGACCGGCTCTCCGCGTCGGCCTCCGACGACCGAGGGCGGGTCGACCTGGCCTATCGCCTGGCCTTCGGCCGCGCCCCTTCCCCCGACGAGCGGGGCGACGCCATCATCTTCCTCCACGACCAGGCCCTTCGCGCCGCGCCCCCCGAGGCCGTCGCCGGGGGCGGCGGCAAGGGCGTCGGGATCGCCGCGGCCCCTTCGAGCACGGGGGCCGCGGTCGCCCTCGTCGATTTCTGCCATGCCTTGTTGAATTCCAGCGAATTCCTCTACGTCGATTGAGTCGCCTTCGCGGCCGGGGGCCCGACCATGAACGACACGATCCCCCACACCGAGATCCCGCTCACGCGGCGAGAGCTGCTCCTGCGGGGCGGCGCCGGCTTCGGCGCGCTGGCGCTCCTCGGGATGCTCGGCGAGAGCCCGCTCCCGGCGGCCCCGCCGACCGGGAATGCGCTCGCGGCGGGGGGCGGCCCGTGGACGCTCCCGCCCCGGGCCAGGAGCTGCATCTTCCTGTTCATGGAGGGGGGGCCCAGCCACATCGACACGTTCGATCCCAAGCCCCTGGTCAACGCCCTCGCGGGCAAGCCGCTGCCCGCCAGCTTCAAGCCCGTGATCACGCCGATGGGCGAGGCCGGCTCGCCCATCCTGCCCGTGAGGCGCAAGTGGGCGCGGCACGGCGAAGGGGGCCTCTGGCTCTCCGACTGGCTGCCCCACCTGGCCGGCTGCGCCGACGACCTCGCCGTGATCCGCTCGTGCTGGTCGAACGGCCTGAACCACGTCGGCGGCGTCTGCCAGATGAACACCGGATCGACGGTCGCCGGGCGGCCCTCCCTGGGGAGCTGGGTCAGCTACGGGCTGGGGACCGAGAACCGCAACCTGCCCTGCTACGTGGTGCTCCAGGACAACCCCGGGCTCGTCGCCGGCGGCCCGCGCAACTGGGGCTCGGGCTTCATGCCGGCCACCCACCAGGGGATCCGCCTGGGGGGCGACTCGCGCGAGCTGATCCCGAACCTGAGCAACCCCGCGGACGTCGGCGAGGCCCGCCAGCGCGGCAAGCTCGAGTTCCTCGATCGGCTCAACGCCCGCCACGCCGAGGATCACCCCGACCAGACCGAGCTCGACGCGCGGATCCGCGCCTACGAGCTGGCCTTCCGGATGCAGGCCGAGGCCCCGGAGGCGGTCGATCTCGCCGGCGAGCCCGAGGAGACGAGGGCCCTCTACGGCGTCGACGACCGGGAGACGTCCGCGTTCGGCCGCAACTGCCTCCTGGCTCGCCGCCTGGTCGAGCGCGGGGTCCGCTTCGTCCAGCTCTACCATGGCGCCGGGGCCAGGTGGGACGCCCATTCGGGCATCGAGAAGAACCACGCCGAACTCTGCCGGTCGATGGACCGGCCCGTCGCCGGCCTGCTCAGGGACCTGAAGCGCCGGGGCCTCCTGGACCAGACGCTGGTCGTCTGGGGGGGCGAGTTCGGCCGCACCCCGATGTCGGAGAAGGGGGACGGCCGCGACCACAATCCCTACGGCTTCACCATGTGGATGGCCGGCGCGGGCATCCGCGGGGGCCGCACCGTGGGCACCACCGACGAGGTCGGCCTCCACGCCGTCGAGGACCGGCTCCACGTCCACGACCTCCACGCCACCATCCTGCACCTGATGGGGGTCGACCATTCCCGGCTTGTTTACCTGCACAAGGGCCGGCCCGAGCGTGCCACCCTGAACGAGGGCGTCGTCTCTCAGTCCATCCTCGGCGTCTGACCCGTCTCGCACCCCCGCGGATTGCCTCGCAGTCCTTCCTCGGCCGCCAACAGGTCGTGAATCCGCCGCTGGAGCACGGAGAGCCTGACCGGCTTGCTCAGGTAGTCGGTGGCGCCGGCCTTCAGGGCCCGCTCGCGGTCGCCTTGCATCGCCAGCGCCGTCAGGGCGATGATCGGCACGTCCTGCAGCCCCGGGGACAGGCGGAGTCGGCGGATCGCCTCCAGCCCGTCCAGCCCCGGCATCTGGATGTCCATCAGGATCAGGTGGGGGGACCGTGACCGGGCGCGGGCGATCCCCGCCTCGCCATCGGCGGCCTGTTCGACGGCGTACCCCTTCACCTCGAGATAGTCGCGGAGGGCACGCACGCCGGCCTGGTCGTCGTCCACGATGAGCACCCGCGTCTGAGCAAGGCCGGGATTCGTCCCGGCTCCGCCGGTCGGCGCCTCCGCCCCCCCCGTCTCGCGGCCCTCGGGACGGGGCCGGACGTCGGGCTCCCAGGGCAGCACGATCGTGAATCGGCTACCGCGGCCCGGCTCGCTTTCCACCTCCAGCATACCGCCGTGCAGCTCGGTGAGGCGCTTGGCCAGGACCAGTCCCAGCCCGGTCCCGGAGTAGCGCCGGTCCAGCCCCGAGTCGAGCTGCATGAACGGCTTGAACAGCCGGCTCAGCCCCTCGGGGCTGATGCCGATGCCGGTGTCCCAGACGGCGAAGCGGGCCACCCGGCGCGACGGGTCGTACGTGACCTCCAGGCCGACCCCCCCGCCGGCGTCGGTGAACTTCACCGCGTTGGACAGCAGGTTGACCAGCACCTGCTTGAGGCGACGCTGGTCGGCGACCACGCGGCCGACCGGGTCGTCGATCGAGAGTCTCACGGGGATCGACTTGCGCTGCGCCGCCTGCTTGACGAATCGTACGGCCGATTCGCAGAGCGGCCCGACGGCCACCTCCGCCACTTCCAGCTCGACCATGCCGGCCTCGATCTTGGCCACGTCGAGGATGTCGTTGATCAGGTCCAGGAGGTGCCTGCCGCACTCGTGCACGTCGAGGACGCACCTCCGCTGGTCGTCCCCCAACTCGCCGTAGACGCCCTCCGCCAGGCCCTCGGCGAACCCCAGGATGCCGTTGAGCGGGGTCCGCAGCTCATGGCTCATGCTGGCCAGGAACTCGTCCTTCATGCGAGACGAGCGGACGAGCTCGGCGTTGGCGAGGGCCAGCTCATTCGAGCGCTCGCGGAGGGATCGCTCGAGCCGCTTCCGGTCGGTGATGTCGCGCATGATGGTCGAGATGTATGCGACCTCGCCGTCGTCGCCGTGGTGGACCAGGATGAGCTGAGAGACGGGGATGGCGCGGCCGTCGGCGGCGAGCACCTCGGTCTCGCCGGCCCAGTGGCCGTCGCGGACGGCGGCCGGGATCCCTTCCTGGAGGATCCGCGCCGCCGAGTCGGCGGGGTGAAGGGCGGCGATCGTGGCCGGGCGTCCCTCGCCGGCCGCCGGGATCCCCACCACCTCGCGGAATGACCGATTCTCCCATCGCGGCATGCCGTCGAGGGTCGCGGTGGCGATGAAGTCGGTGGACGAGTCGATGATCGCGGCGAGCTCCTGGACGGCCGCGGTGCGGTCGGCGACCCGCCGCTCCAGGTCGGCGTTGAGGGCACGGACGGCGTCCTCCGCCCGCACCCGATCGGTGACGTCCAGGATCACGCCGACGATGCCCCGGGGCCGTCCGTCGGGGCCGTCGAAGGTGGTCTTGTGGAAGACGACGTTGAGCACCCCGTCGGGGCTGAGCAACTGGGTCTGGTGGACTTGCAGGCCCCGCTCGGCGAGCAGGCGGCGGTCCATCTCGGTATAGAGGTCCGCCAGGCCGGCCGGGACGAGCTCGTGGGCGGTGTGGCCGACGACCCGATCCCGCTCCCGGCCGAGGAAGCGGAAGAAGGCGTCGTTGCCCTCGACGTAGCGGCCCTCGGTGTCCTTGAAGAAGACGGGGGCCGGGATGGCCCTCAGCAGGGTCTCCTGGAATGCCTGATTGTCCCGGAAGGCCGCCTCGGCACGCTTGCGGGCCGTGATGTCGATGAAGGTCGAGAGGATCACCGCCTCGCCCCCGAGGTCCATCACCTGCGCGCAGAGCTGGGTCGAGAAGTTCTCGCCGGACTTGCCCCGGAAGTCCTGCTCCCATCCGTCCACCGACCCTTGCTGGCGCAGGGCGTCTGCGAATCGTTCCCGCTCCGCGGGCGACCACCAGATCCGCAGATCCGCGGGCGTGCGGCCGATCGCCTCGTCGCGGCCATAGCCCGTCAGCGCGGACCAGGTTTCGTTCACGTTGAGGAATCGGCCGTCCTCGAGCCGCGTCAGGGCGATGGCGGCCGGGTTGCTGGCGAAGGCCTTGGCGAACATCTCCTCGGAGAACCGCAGCGCCTCCTCGGCCCGCTTCCGCCCGGTGATGTCCACCACGATGCCGAGATAGCGGGTGAGGCGGCCGTCGGTGTCGCGCACCGCCCGCCCGCGCGACATCAGCCAGCACTCCGTGCCACGGGGATCATGGCCCCGCCATTCGATGGAGATCTCGGGGGCCGCGGCCGCCGCGGCGGACCGGACTTCCGCGTCGGCGCGGTCGCGGTCGTCCGGGTGCACCGCGGCTAGCCAGGTCTCGTATGACGGGGTGCAGCTATTCGGCTCCAGGCCGTAGAGCCGCCAGACCTCGTCGGACCAGGAGAGGGCGTCGGTCGCCAGGTCCCACTCCCAGACCCCGGCGCCGGCCGCTTCCATGGCCAGCCGGAGCCGCTCGCGGCTCTCCCGCAGCTCGTCCGCCGCGCGCTTCTGCGCCGTGATGTCCCGGGCCGTCACGACCGCGCCCACGATCGCCCCGCCCTCGCCCCGGATGGGGCCGAAGCTGTAGCTCCCGACCCAGGTCTCGCCCGTGTCCCTGCGGTGCAGCGTGTACTCGGCGCCGGTCACCGCCTCGCCCCGCAGCGCCCGCGGGACGGCCCAGCGGTCCAGCGGCGCCAGCTCGCCGTCGGGGAACCGTACGTCGAGGAAGTCCGTGTACTCCGAGAGGGTCTTCGCGCAGTCGTCCTTGCCCTTGAACTTGTGGAAGGTGGCGAAGGCCTCGTTGAACTCGACGAATCGGCCCTCCGCGTCGGAGACGAACACCGCGTCGGTCATGCTGGCCAGGGCCGCCTCCAGCCTCGCCCGGGCCTCCTTCTCGCGGTGCTCGGCCTGCTTCTGGGGGGTGATGTCCACGATCGTGCCGGCGGCGCCGAGCGGGCGTCCGTCGGGCCCGCGGTCCACTCGCCCCCGGCACTGGAACCACCCGGTCGTGCCCTCGGTGGTCGGCGAGCGGAACTCGAAGACGATCTCCGGCGTGCGCCCCTCGAACGCGTCGCGGATCGCCGCGGCGATCCGCTCGCGATCGTCGGGATGGTGCCAGGCGATCCAGCTCGGCAGGTCGTCGGGCGGGCCCGCCGGACCGCCGTCGACCCACCCCCAGAACGCCGGATCGATCCGCCGGATGGTCGCGTCCCCGTCGGCTTCCCAGGTGACCACCCGCCCGCTCGCGGTCGCCAGCCGGTATCGGTCGTCGGCCAGTCGTGACTCCTCCTCCGCGCGGCGGCGATCGGTGATGTCCTGGACCACCGCGAGCTGGTAATCGTAGCGGCCCTGGGCATCTCTGATGGCCACGACGGAGACGTCCACCCAGATCGACGAGCCGTCGTGCCGGGTGTATTGCTTCTCCGCCCTGACGGGCCCGGCGCCGTCGAACAATTGGGCCAGGTCGACGTCGGTCAGGTCGAGCTCGCCAGGACGAGACGCCCTCCGGGTTCCCGCCGCCGGGGGCTCGCCGCCGGGCAGCCCGAGCATGGCCCGCAGGGCCTCGTTGATCACCAGGAACCCTCGGTCCGGCGAGGCCAGGATGATGCCGACGCCGGCCTGATCGAAGACCGCCCGGAATCGCTCCTCGCTCTCCCTCAGCACCGCCTGGTCTCGCCGCCGGCCCGTCAGGTCGCGGGTCGTCGAGAGGTAGCGGACCTCACCCCCCCAGTCCACCGCCCGAGCATGCAACTCCACCGGGTAGATCGAGCCGTCCGCGCGGCGGTGAGCCGATTCGAAGACGAGCGTCCGGTCCGGGTCGGCCCTCAGCCTCCCCATGATCTCCTCGACCTGGACCGGCGTGAGCTGGGCGTCGAACTCCGCCACGCTACGCCCCATCAGCCCCGCTCGCGTGTGCCCCAGCGACTCGCAGGCGCGGGGATTCGCATCGACGATCCGGCCGGCCTCGTCCGTGAGGTAGATCGGGTCCGCGAGGGCGTCGAAGATCATCCTGAGCCGGCGCTCGCTCGCCGCCAGCACCCGGCCGGACGCCTCGATCCGGTCGAGGTGCCTCCGCAGCATGTGGAGCAGGACGATGGACGTGACGACGATGAAGCCGATCACGTCCGCGGCCGCCAGCCAGGAGAGCCGCGCCCCGCGTGCGCCGGACCTCTCGAGGATGACCATCGAGGCCATGGCCCACGTCGCGGTGATCCCCACATAGGTCAGCACGACCCGTCCCGGCGTGGATTGCGACCGGACCTCCGGGCCCGCATCCCGAAGGCGGGGGCCGGAGCCGTGATCGAGGCCGTCGTGGACTCCCGGGATCTTCATGGATACCTCGAGGCCGCCGGACCGCATCGCCCGAGCATCGGAGGAGAGCGTCGCTCGGGCCGTCGTGGCTCCCGTCGTCGCGCCCGGATGGACCGGCCTCGAACGTGGCGGCGCACAGGTCCGGGGATTCCGCCGCCAGGGCGGGGCGCGGTCCCCTTCGGAAGTCCGGCACGAGGGAGGACATCGGCGGACGGCACGACATCGGGACGACTCGTCGGGCGAATCGCCTTCAATCACACTCTATCCGGCGGGCCGGACCCGGGGACAGACCCTCGACGCCCTTGCCGGGGGCATCCGAGGAGTCACGATGCTCCGTGGCGCACGGGCGCAGGGATCTCCTCGCCGGCGTCGCCGGTCCCGGCGGCGCGGAGCGGAGCGGGCGAGGATCCAGTGCCGGGTCGCCGCGAGGATCCGCGGGCAGGGGCGACGGGTGGCTGGTTTCGCCTTCGCGTGGGCTTCATAATGGAGGCCGTCTCGAAGCTCTTCCGGGGAGGGCGGATGCCCTCCGACCTCGCAGGAATGCACTGCCTCGCATCGCATGATGAAAGACCTCACGACCGGCAAGCCGCTGCTGATGGCCGCCGACTTGAAGCTGATGGAGGGGGTACTCGCCCGCCAGCCCCGGGCGCTGGCCAAGGCGATCACGCTGACCGAATCCACCCGGGCCGACCATCAGGCGAGGGCCGGGGCGATGCTCGACAAGCTACTGCCCTTCACGGGGAAGTCGGTCCGGCTGGGGATCAGCGGATCGCCCGGCGCGGGGAAGTCCACGTTCATCGAGGCCCTGGGAGTCTACCTGATCGGCCTGGGAAAGCGGGTGGCGGTGCTCGCGGTGGATCCCTCGAGCGCGATCTCCGGCGGCTCGATCCTCGGCGACAAGACGCGGATGGAGCGGCTCTGCCAGGAGAAGGACGCGTTCATCCGGCCCTCGCCGTCGCACGGGTCGCTTGGCGGCGTCGCCGAGAAGACCCGGGAGACGATGCTGATCTGCGAGGCGGCCGGCTACGACGTCGTCCTGATCGAGACCGTCGGCGTCGGCCAGTCGGAGACGACCGTGGCCGGGATGTGCGACATGTTTGCCCTGATCCAGCTCCCCAACGCCGGCGATGACCTCCAGGCGATCAAGAAGGGGATCATCGAGCTGGCCGACATCATCGTCGTCAACAAGGCCGATCTCGACCCCGAGGCGGCGGCGATCGCGCGGGGGCAGATCTCCGGCGCCCTCGGCCTGCTCCGCCCCGCCTCCGCGAACTGGCGGCCGCCGGTCGTCGAGGCGAGCGCGGCCACCGGCAAGGGGATCGACACCTTCTGGGCCGAGGTCGAGAAGCACAGCAAGGTGATGACCGAGAGCGGCGAGCTCCAGGCCAGGCGGCGGCGGCAGGCCGTGGACTGGATGTGGGCGATGATCGACGCCGGCCTCCGCGCGCGGTTCCGCCGGCACCCGACGGTGAGGCGCGACCTGGACGCCGTGATCGCCGCCGTGGCGAGCGGCGAGCAGGGCCCCTCCGCGGCGGCGTATCAGCTACTCGGCCACCTGGACCTGCCGGCGCCCCCGAGGTCGCCCGACGCGAAGGCCCAGGCCGCGGAGAAGAACCCGTAGCCGGGGGCGGGGGGCCGCTCCGATCAAGACGCGATTGCAGCCCGATCGAAGCTCGAATCTCTCTCGTCCACTCACTCCGAGCGCAGCGAGGGGTCGGCCATGTACGACATCATCCGCCAGCTTGATGAGAAGCGGGCCGCGGCCCGGCTGGGGGGCGGCGAGAAGCGGATCGCCGCCCAGCATGCCAAGGGGAAGCTCACCGCCCGCGAGCGGATCGAGCTGCTGCTCGACCCCGGCTCGTTCGAAGAATGGGACATGTTCAAGGGGCACCGCTGCGTCGACTTCGGCATGGCGGGCCAGTCGGTCCCCGGCGACGGCGTGGTCACCGGTTACGGCACCATCAACGGCCGCGTCATGTTCGTCTTCAGCCAGGACTTCACCGTCTTCGGCGGCTCGCTCTCCGAGGCCCACGCCGAGAAGATCTGCAAGATCATGGACCACGCCATGAAGGTCGGCGCGCCGGTGATCGGCCTCAACGACTCCGGCGGGGCGCGGATCCAGGAGGGCGTCGCCTCGCTCGGCGGCTATGCCGACGTCTTCCAGCGGAACGTCCTGGCCTCCGGCGTGATCCCGCAGGTCTCCCTGATCATGGGGCCGTGCGCCGGGGGTGCGGTGTACTCGCCGGCGATGACCGACTTCATCTTCATGGTGAAGGACTCCTCCTACATGTTCGTGACCGGCCCGGAGGTCGTGAAGACGGTCACGCACGAGGAGGTGACCGCCGAGGAGCTCGGCGGGGCGATCACCCACACGTCGAAATCGGGCGTCGCGGACCTCGCCTTCGAGAACGACGTCGAGGCCCTGATGATGACCCGCCGGCTGCTCGGCTTCCTCCCCTCCAGCAACACGAGCCGGCCGCCGACGGTGCCCACCGAGGACACCCCGGACCGCGTCGAGACGTCGCTGGATACCCTCGTCCCGGAGAATCCCAACAAGCCGTACGACATCAAGGAGCTGATCGTCAAGGTCGTGGACGAGCGCGACTTCTTCGAGCTGATGCCCGACCACGCCAGGAACATCGTCATCGGCTTCGGCCGGATGGACGGCGAGACCGTCGGCTTCGTCGCCAATCAGCCCCTGGTCCTGGCCGGCTGCCTGGACATAAGGAGCGCCATCAAGGCGGCCCGGTTCGTCCGCTTCTGCGACGCGTTCAGCATCCCGATCGTCACCTTCGTGGACGTGCCGGGCTTCATGCCGGGCACGGCCCAGGAGTACGGCGGGATCATCAAGCACGGGGCCAAGCTGCTCTTCGCCTACGCCGAGTGCACCGTGCCCAAGGTGACGGTGATCACCCGCAAGGCCTACGGCGGGGCCTACGACGTCATGTCGTCCAAGCACCTGAGGGGGGACGTCAACTTCGCCTGGCCGTCGGCCGAGATCGCCGTCATGGGGCCCAAGGGGGCGGTGGAGATCATCTTCCGCGAGGAGAAGGGGGACCCGGCGCGGCTCGCCGCGCGCGAGAAGGAGTACAAGGAGAAGTTCGCCAACCCGTTCATCGCCGGCCACCGGGGCTTCATCGACGACGTGATCATGCCCCACGAGACCCGCAAGCGGATCTGCCGGTCGCTGGCGATGCTCCGCGGCAAGCAGCTCGAGAACCCCTGGCGCAAGCACGGCAACATCCCGCTCTGACGCGAAGCGACGAGACGAGACCGCGGGGAGCCCCGCGAGATCCGAGGCTGTCATGTTCCAGAAGATCCTGATCGCCAACCGGGGGGAGATCGCCTGCCGCGTCATCCGGACGGCGCGGGCGATGGGCATCCGGACGGTCGCCGTCTATTCGGAGGCGGACAAGGACGCCCGCCACGTGGACCTCGCCGACGAGGCCGCCTGCATCGGCCCGCCGCCGTCCCGGGAGTCTTACCTGGATATCGACCGGATCCTCGCCGCCTGCAGGGAGACGGGGGCCCAGGCCGTCCACCCCGGCTACGGCTTCCTCTCCGAGAACGAGGAGTTCGCCCGCCGGCTCGAGGACGCCGGGATCGTCTTCATCGGCCCCAAGCCGCATTCGATCGCCGCCATGGGGGACAAGATCGCCTCCAAGAAGCTGGCGAAGGAGGCGAGGGTCAGCACGATCCCCGGCTTCGACGACCCCATCGAGTCGGCCGCGCAGGCCGTGCAGGTGGCGCGCCAGGTCGGCTACCCGGTCATGATCAAGGCGTCCGCCGGGGGGGGCGGCCGCGGCCTCCGCGTCGCCCGCGACGACGGGGAAGCGGCCGAGGGCTTCGATTCCTGCCGGACCGAGGCGAAGGCCGCCTTCGGCGACGACCGCGTCTTCATCGAGAAGTTCGTCGAGGAGCCCCGTCACGTCGAGATCCAGGTCCTGGGCGATTCCTTCGGCAACGTCGTCCACCTCTGGGAGCGCGAGTGCTCCATCCAGCGGCGGCACCAGAAGGTCATCGAGGAGGCCCCCTCCCCGTTCCTCGACGAGGAGACGCGCCGCGCCATGGGCGAGCAGGCCGTGGCCCTGGCGAGGGCGGTCCGCTACGAATCGGCCGGCACGGTCGAGTTCGTCGTCGGCAAGGACCGCAGCTTCTACTTCCTGGAGATGAACACCCGCCTCCAGGTCGAGCACCCGGTCACCGAGCTGATCACCGGC
Organism: Aquisphaera insulae; assembly: GCF_011064615.1. GTDB lineage: Bacteria > Planctomycetota > Planctomycetia > Isosphaerales > Isosphaeraceae > Aquisphaera > Aquisphaera insulae. Next base: position 53,504 of record NZ_JAALJH010000050.1, read on the forward strand.
CTGGACCTCGTCGAGCTGATGATCCGCGTCGCCGCCGGCGAGCGGCTCCCCTTCAAGCAGGCGGACGTCGCGCGGGACGGCTGGGCGATCGAGTGCCGGATCAACGCCGAGGATCCGTTCCGCAACTTCCTCCCGTCCACCGGCCGGCTCGTCCGCTTCATCCCCCCGGAGGAGCAACCGGGGGCCGTCCGCGTCGACACCGGGGTCTTCGAGGGGGACGAGATCTCGATCTACTACGACTCGATGATCGCCAAGCTGATCGTCCACGGGGCCGACCGCGCCGGGGCGATCGCGCGGATGCAGGCGGCGCTGAACTCGTTCGTGATCCGCGGGATCTCCTCCAACCTGGCCTTCCAGGCGGCGCTCACGAGGCATCCGCGGTTCGCCTCGGGCCGGTTCCACACGGGATTCATCGCGGAGGAGTTCCCGAAGGGCTTCTCCCCGGCGGCCCTGGAGCACGAGAATCCGCTCCTGCTCGCCGCGGCGGCCGCGTACGCGCGGCGGCGGTACATCCACCGCGCCGTCCGGACGACGGGCCAGATGAAGGGGCACGAGCGCCGCGTCGATCCGGCGTGGGTCGTGCTCATGCAGGGGAGGCGCTATCACCTGGACGTGCACCTGGTCCCGGGGGGCTGCGACATCCGCCATGACGGCAGGGATTACGCCCTGCGGACCGACTGGCGGCTCGGCGACCTGCTCCTCCGCGGCACCTGGGACGGCGTGCCGATCTGCATGCAGGTCGAGCGGATGGGCCTGAAGTACCGCGTCTACCACTGGGGGACGCAGGTGGACGCCATCGTCATGACCGGCCGCGCCGCGGAGCTGCTGGCCCTGATGCCGGACAAGCCGCCGCCGGACCTGTCGAAGTTCCTGCTCTCACCCATGCCGGGCCTGCTGACCCAGGTCGGCGTCAGGCCCGGCCAGGAGGTCCGCGCCGGCGAGAGCCTCGCCGTGATCGAGGCGATGAAGATGCAGAACATCCTCCGCGCCGAGGACGACTGCGTCGTCGCCGAGGTCCTGGCGAGGGCCGGCGACAGCCTGGCCGTGGACCAGCCGATCGTGCGATTCCAGTAGCCCCCTGCCCTGCACTGCCCTACCGTTCCCTGCCTCGTTCCTCCTCCTCTCCTTCACAGGAGCCCTCCCATGCGATCGCCCGCCTCTTCCCCCCTGCCCGTCTCCCGCCGCGACTTCGTCAAGGGGACCACGACCGCGGCCCTCTCCACGGCCGCCCTCGGCGCCGTCGCCAACGTCCATGCGGCCGGCAGCGACGAGATCAAGCTCGCGCTGGTCGGCTGCGGCGGCCGGGGCACCGGCGCGGCGGCCGACGCGCTGGGCAACCACGCGCACAGCAACGTCAAGCTGTTCGCCCTGGCGGACGCCTTCGAGGGGCCCATCGATCGGGCCCTCGGCGACCTGAAGGGCCAGTTCCACGACAAGGTGGACGTCCCGCCGGAGCGTCGATTCGTCGGCCTGGACGCCTACGAGAAGGCGATCGCCGCCGGCGCGGACGTCGTCATGCTCTGCACCCCGCCGGGCTTCCGCCCCGCCCACCTCGCCGCCGCGGTCGCGGCCCGGAAGAACGTCTTCCTGGAGAAGCCGGTGGCCGTGGACGCGCCCGGCTATCGCGCCGTGAAGCTCGCCAACGACGAGGCGAAGCGGCGCGGGCTCTCGATCGCGGTCGGCCATCACCTCCGCCACGCCAAGAACCACAAGGAGGTCGTCGCGCGGATCCACGACGGCCTGATCGGCGACCTGCTGTTCACGCGGGCGTACTTCCACACCCAGGGGATCTGGAACCGCCCCCGTCAGCCCGGGATGTCGGAGATGCAGTACCAGGTGAACAACTGGTATCACTTCGTCTGGCTGAGCGGCGACCATCACGTGGAGCAGCACGTCCACGGCATCGACGCCTGCAACTGGATCGCCCGGGGCGTCCCCACCCGGGCGACGGGGCTGGGCGGCCGGCAGGTCCGCGCCGAGCCGGGCATCGGCGAGATCTACGACCACCACTGCGTCCAGTACACCTACGGCGACGGCTCGTACAGCTTCAGCGAGTGCAGCCAGATCGCCGGGACCTGGTCCAACTTCAGCCATCACGCCCACGGCACGAAGGGCCGCGTCAGCTTCGACGGCAACGACCTGGTGACGATCCACGAGAACGGCAAGCCCCCGCTGGCCCTCAAGCCGGTGCGCGACGGCCATCAGGTGGAATGGGACGACTTCATGGCCGCGATCGTCGCCGGCAAGCCGTACAACGAGCTCGACGGCGCCGCCGACAGCACGATGACGGCGATCCTCGGCCGCATGGCCACCTATACCGGCCAGCTCGTCACCTGGGACGAGGCCGTGAAGTCCGACCTGGCGTACGCCCCCGAACGGATCGCCTGGGACGCCGCGCCGAGGTCGAAGCCGGGCCCGGACGGGATCTATCCCTGCGCGCTGCCGGGGCTGACGAAGGCGTTCTGAGACGCCCGGCAACCGCTCGAGGCATGGCCGGCGCCCATCGGCGCCGGCCGGGGCCCGAGCGCGATCATCCCGCGATCACTTGGCCTTGGTGGACCGCTCGGCGAGCCACTGGGTGGACTCGGGCCAGAAGGACTTGTGGGCCTTGGAGCTGACCGAGAGGCCGATGTGGCCGGCGGCCAGGCTCCGGAGCATCACGTCCTTCGATCCGACCAGGTCCTTGAGGGCGTCGCTCTGGCAGGGGGGCACCAGGTGGTCGCCCGTGGCCGTGAGGATCTGCACCGGGCAGGTGATCTTCTTCAGGTCCACCGGCGAGTCGCCCAGCGTGAACGTGTTCTTCGCCAGCTCGTTCCGCTGGTAGAGCTTCTTGACGAACTCGCGGAAGGTCTCGCCGGCCACGGGGATGTTGTCGTTGCCCCACTTCTCCATGGCGAAGTAGTTCTCCATGAACTTCTCGTCGTCCATCTTCTCGAAGAAGGTCAGGTACTTGCCGTAGAAGTTCTGGACCGGCTTCATCATGGCGAAGCTCGCCTGGAGGAACGTCGCCGGGACGTTGCCGAAGGCGTCCACCAGGGCATCCACGTCGAAATACTCCGGGTTGGACCAGAAGGAGACCAGCGTGTCGTCCTTGCCGGCGGCGAAGTCGATGGGGGCGGCCATGGTGGTCAGCGTCTTCACGAGCTTCGGGTTGCGGGCCGTGAAGATGGTGGACATCGTCCCGCCCATGCAGTAGCCGACCAGGTGGAGGGCCGGCGTATTGTGCCGCTTGCGGACGACCTCGGCGCAGTTGCCCATCAGGCTGTCGATGTAGTCGGTGAGCGTCATGCTCCGGTCGGCCGCGGAGGGGACGCCCCAGTCGATCAGGTAGACGTCGAAGCCGCGGGCCAGGAGCTGGCGGACGACGCTCCGGTCGGGTTGCAGGTCCACGATGTAGGGGCGGTTCACGAGCGCGTAGCAGATGAGGATCGGCTCCTTGAAGGCCGCCGGGGCCTCGCGACGATAGTGGAGGAGCTTGAGCGTGTCCTCCTCGTAGGCGACGTCGGAGGGCGTGGTGCCCACCTGCACGTCGCGGGCCTGCTCGATGACCCGCGGGATGGCGAAGAAGCGGCTCCACGTCTTGAGGGTCGCCTCGTAGAAGGCCTTCTGCTGCGTGAGCAACTGCTCGAACCACTGCTGCTGGAACCTCGCGGCGGCCGCGGCCGCGTCGCTGAGCGGACTGGTGGTGGCCATGGCTGTGCCTTTCCCGTCAAGGTGTGTCGTGCCGGCGGGGGCCGTCGGTCGATCGGGCCCGCGCGTCACATCGCGAATCCCCCGTTGATGTCGAGGATGTGGCCGGTGATGAAGCCGGCCGAGTGCGAGGCCAGGTAGACGACGCCGGCGGCGATCTCCACGGGCTCGCCCATCCGGCCCATGGGGGTGGCCGCCAGGACCATCTCCATGGCCTTGTCGGGGATGCCCTCGGTCATCCGCGTGCGGGTGAAGCCGGGCGCCACGGCGTTGACGGTGACCCCCTTGCGGGAGTACTCGCGGGCGAGCGTCTTGGTCAGGCCGATCATCCCGGCCTTGGCGGCCGCGTAGTTCGCCTGGCCGTAGTTGCCGATCTCGCCCGACATGCTCGACATGTTGATCACCCGCCCCCATCCCCGGCCGGCCATGTCGTCGATGAAGTGCTTGGTGACCAGGAAGACGCTCGTCAGGTCGGTGGCGATCACCTCGTCCCAGAGGTCCTTGGTCAGCTTCCTGAAGGTCCGGTCGCGATTGATGGCCGCGTTGTTCACGAGGATGTCGACCTGCCCGAAGTCGCGGAGGACCTCGTTGCACATCGCCTCGACCTCGGCCTCGAGCGCCACGTTGTGGGCGTAATACTGCGCCTTGCGGCCCATCCCGCGGATCAGCCGGCAGACGTCCTCCGCGGCGTCGCCCCCGGTGTTGCAACTGATGGCGACGTCGGCGCCGGCGTGGGCGAGGCCCAGGGCCACGGCGCGGCCGATCCCGCGCGAGCTGCCGGTGACGAACGCCTTCTTGCCGGCCAGGCTGAAATCGGGGGTCGCGGATTCGAGATCGTTCTCGTCGAGGATCGCATTACCGGTCGACATGATCGGGCTCCATACGAGGGCGACGGGGAGGGTGCTGAACTGCGGCTCCGCGGTCGGGCCGCTCACCGCGAATCGATGGCGCTCAACCGCTCCTCGATGACGTCGAGGCGGCGGAGGATGGCCTGCTCGGTGCCGTGCAGGCGTTCGAAGAGGCCCGTGATGTCCGCGGCCAGGGGGAGGCCGAGCTGGCGGGCCGTGTCGGTGATCGCCTGGTCCTGGGCGACCTTGAGCTGGATGACGCCCTTGAGGGTGTCCTTCATCAGCTCGAGGTAGGCCGGGGTGCGCATGAACGTCTCGAAGCTCTGCGAGAGCGCGTCGAGCCAGCGCTGCTGGAACTTCTGGGGGTCGGCCGCGGTGCCGAATGCCTCGAGGAGCGCCTGGGTGCCGCGGGCGGATTGCTCCAGCCACTGGGCCCAGAGGGAGGCGGCGGCGGTGAACGGGTCGGCGGCGGAGGGCGGGCCGGCCGCGGGGGCCGCCCCGGGGTCGTCGCCGTTGGAAGGCTCGGGCCGGGGCCTGGACCTGGTGGTGCTCATGATGGTCTCCTGGCGAATGGGGGGGCCGGGCCGGCCCGCGGGCACGCGGCGGGTCGGCCCGGTTCGATTCGGGGTCAGCCGATCATCTCGACGGCCATGGCGATCCCCTCGCCGCCGCCGACGCAGAGGGCGGCCACGCCGCGCTTGCCGCCGGTCCGCTTCAGGCCGGTCATGAGGGTGACGAGGAGGCGAGCCCCGCTGCAGCCGATCGGGTGGCCGAGCGGGACGGCGCCGCCGTAGATGTTGGTCCTGTCGGGCGGCAGGCCGAGCTGCTTGCCGCAGGTGAGCGCGACCACGGCGAAGGCCTCGTTGACCTCGAAGAGGTCCACGTCGGAGACGCTCCAGCGGGCCTTCTCGAGGACCCCCTTGACGGCGCCCACCGGCGCGGTCGTGAACCACTCGGGCTCGTGGCTGTGCAGGCAGGCGGCGACGATCCGCGCCCGCGGCTTGAGACACAGGCCCTCGCAGCCCGCCGACGAGGCCAGGAGCAGGGCCGCGGCGCCATCGTTGATGCTCGAGGCGTTGCCGGCGGTGACGGACCCCTCCGGATTGAACGCGGCGCGGAGGCCGCGCATCTTGGCCTCGTCGAACTTGTTGAGGCCCTCGTCCTCGGCCACGACCGTGGTCTTGCCCCGGGCGGCGATCGAGACCGGCGCGATCTCGTCGGCGAAGGCTCCGTCGGCCACGGCCTTGCGGGCCCTGGCGTGGCTCTCGACCGCGAAATCATCCTGGTCCTTGCGGCTGATCTCGAACCTCGCGGCGCACTGGTCGGCGAAGTGGCCCATCGGCTTGTTGCTGTAGGCGTCGGTCAGGCCGTCGTACATCAGGGCGTCGACGACCTCGCCGTTGCCCAGGCGGTAGCCCTCGCGCCCCTTCAGGAGCATGTACGGGGGCCGGCTCATGTTCTCCATGCCGCCGGCGATCGCCACGCCGGCCTCGCCGAGGCGGATGATCTGGTCGGCCAGCATCACCGCCCGCATGCCCGAGGCGCACGCCTCGTTGACCGTCAGGGCGTGGGTCCGCTTGTCGAGCCCGCCGAGGACGGCGACCTGGCGGGCCGGGTTCATCCCCTGGCCGGCGCCGATGCAGGTGCCGAAGATCAGCTCGTCCACCGCGTCGGCGGGGATCTTCGTGCGCTCCACCAGGGCCTTCACGCAGGTCGCCCCGAGCTGCGCCGCCGGGACCCCCGCCAGGGAGCCCATGAACGCGCCCATCGGGGTCCTCACGCCCGTTATGATCAGGGTGCTCTCGCCCGCCATCGCTGACCTCCTCGACCCGCTTGAGAACTCATCGGTGATTGGGGAAGGGACCTCGAGGCCGCTCGTCGTCTCGTCTCGGGGGCGATCTCGCATCCGCGGCGCCGGGGAGAGGACGACGCGTCACGGCGGTCCGCCGCGGCTTCATTGCATTGCGTTGCGATGCGTCGCGGCGAGATCGGTCAGACCTTCAGGCCGGCGGACGCCGTGGACGCCGCGTCGCACCACTTCTGCATGGCCGTCTGGACGTCGCGGACCTGGGCCTCCGCCACCGTCCTGAGGCACTCGAAGCTCTGCTTCCAGAGCTCCTCGGTCAGCTTCTGGAACTGCTTGGGGTCCCTGGCCTGGCCGACCCGGAACGCCTCCTCGATCGTGCGGATGCCGGCCCGGTACTGCGCGTCCAGCGACTCGCGATGCTTGTTGAGCATCTCGGTCACCGAATCCGCCCAGGCCCGCTGCGCCTTGCTCAACTGCTCGAGCCAGGCCGTCCCCGGCAGCGCCGAGGCGCTCGCCGCGGCCGCCGCGACCGGGTGGCCGAGCCCCTGGCCCGCGAGCACCTGCGGCCACTGCATGGCCCAGTTGCGGATCATGTCCTGCTGCATCTTCAACGTCGATTCCGCGGCCTTGCGGTAGTTCTCCAGGATCAAGTCGAACATGGCCATTCTCCTGAGCGCTGTTGATCGATTCCCACGGCCTATCCTGGTCGCGATCGGCCACGGAGTCAAGGAAAAATGCTGCAACTGCAAAATTTTCTCCTGGCCGGTAAATCACGCCACTTCTGATCGTTTTCCCGATATCGAGCGGACTCCATCCCGCATGTGCACACGGGGCATGCGGGGCGGCCTCGCCGTCGATGGGCGGGCACCATAGCGGCACGAATCGAGACTGGAGAGAATAGAAGGTCGATAATATCTGAGAGTGAACATGCAGTGGTGTTGTGGCGGCGTGGTCCGGCCGGGCCTGGCGTCGCTTCGGGAGCGCGCGAGGCCCCCGGTCGGTTGAGGTGTCGTGATCTCGGGATGTCTCGAAGCCCCGATGGGACGACGCGAGGGCCAAAGGGTGGAGATATAGGGATAAAAACCCCTGGAAAATCAGAAATTCCGTGAAAAATGGACCTTTATTGTCTTGCCCAGGCTAGTATATTAACTAATGATCCCGTGGGAGATCGGCGAATAGCCCGATCCACGGCTTCCAAAAGAGACCTCTGAGGGTTTTCCACCATGGCGACGAAGAAGGCTGGCGTGACGAAGGCCAAGGCGACCCCCAAGAAGGCCGCACCCAAGGCCGCGGCCCCGAAGGCCGAAGCCCCGAAGGCCGCACCCAAGAAGCCCAAGGCCGCACCCAAGGCGGCCGTCAAGAAGGCCCCGCCCAAGAAGGCCGCCCCCAAGCTCAGCCCCACCCAGCAGGCCCTCCTCGACACCATCTCCAAGGTCACCGAGCCCCTCGGCTTCTTCTCCCCGAAGAAGGTCGAGCAGAAGACGATCGACGCCCTCCTCAAGCACAAGCTCGTCAAGAAGGGGAAGAAGCACGCCGAGTCTAAGAGCTTCTACGTGCTGATCTCCAAGGAAGGCAAGAAGATCCTCGATACCCTCGCCGCCCCCGCCGCCAAGGCCTGATCCGGGTCTGTCGCGACGTCGCGGCATCATGTGATGATCAATCCCGACCGCCCCGGCCGCCTTCGCGTCCGGGGCGTTTTCATTCCCAAGGGCGGGGGCCGGTGTCCTCCCCCCTCCCCTCCGGCCGGACCGCCTCGGAATCTCCGACGGTCCCCGGCCGGGCAGCGGGGCGAATGCCGCGCGGAAGCGATCCGGCAGGGCGACGAATGCGAGGAGCTCGATCGCCCCTTCCCATCGGTGGAAGTGCGAGCGAGCGGCCCTCGCCCGCCCTGGAGCGCCCAACGATTGGAATGCTCACCAACGAAGGTTGTTGTGGGAACCGACTCCGTCCGGCGACCGGTCGGGCCGATGACCTCGCCCTGAGCTCCGTCCCCGTGCCATCCCCGAGGGAGCCGGCCCTTTCATCGGACGTCTGGGCCGCATTCGTGATCCGCTCTATCAACGAGAACACCGGCCGAAGGTGAACCAAGGGTCCGCCTCCGGCCGGTGTTCGTGGGGGCCACGCCGAAGCCAGGCGCGGGGGGCGCCGGGCCGGTCGCGATCGATCAATAGGCGTCGGACGAGATCACCTCGCCGTTGGACTTCGTGCCCAGCGACCACCAGGTCGGGAAGCTGATCGAGCTCTTGATGAACTTGACCGAACCGTCCGCGAAGAGGACGTTGGCCCCGCCGGGGTGGAAGCTATTCGCATTGGTGATATTGGCGTGGTCGGCCGAATCCCAGCCGCAGGTGTTGCAGCCGAACCGGCACGAAGTCCACTGGTACTGGTTGGACGACGGCGGGACGATGGTGTTGAACAGCGACTCGTTCTCGGCCCCCCAGGCCCAGAGCTTGCCGCGGCTGGCGGACAGGCCGTTGTTGTTCACGGCGGTCTGGAACGCCAAGTTGCAGGCCTGAAGCTGGGTGATGTAGGTGCCCGGAGCCTGGGTGCCGAGGGTGACGGACTGCCAGACGTCCTGCAGCGCATTCCCGCTGGCCACGTTCACGCCGCTGGTATAAGCCTGGGTGAGGCCGTTGCCGTTGCCGACGACACCCTCGCTGAAGGCGACCGTGTTCGACGAGCCGTCCTGGCAGTTCTGGAGCCCGTAGGCGTAGCTGTAGGTGAAGAGGCCCGGCGCGTCCACGCCCGCGTGGCAATTGTTCTGGTCGATGCTGCCGTAGCTCGCCGACATCGTCCCCTCGCTGGCGTAGTAGCTGTTCAGATAGGCCCGACCCGCATTGCCGTCGGAGGGGCAGAGGAAGGCGGCGAGCCGGGTCGTGGTCACCGTCGAGTTGAATGGATACGTCGGCGAATTGACCGGGTCCATGGCGAAGTTGATCGCGTTGTAGAGGGGCCCGGCCTCGATGTAGGACAGCAGCAGGCCCTGGGCACTCCAACCCATCCAGTTGATGCAGGGGTTGCCGCCGCTGAGCGGATTGATGGTGGCCGAGACCCCCATCGGAAAGGAGTTGTTGGCCGTGTGGTAGTTGTGCATGGCCAGCCCGATCTGCTTCAGATTGTTGACGCACTGGGCGCGGCGGGCGGCCTCGCGGGCCGACTGCACGGCGGGCAGCAGGAGGGCGATGAGGACGGCGATGATGGCGATCACCACGAGCAGCTCGATCAGCGTGAAGCCGCTCCTCGATCCTGAAGATCTACTCATGCGATGGGACCCTTGAAAGGTGACGAAACGAGGGGACAGCATGGCGGCGAGCGCCGCCATGGACGTAGCTGCGATACGGGTCCGCCAACTGCTTCTCGAAGACAGACGAGCGGTGGAACCGAGAGGAGCCGCGGCGAACCTCGACCGGAAGAGACGGCGTTGCCCGGCGCATCGAGATGGGCCGGGCCACCCGTCACGGCGAGCCGGCCCGGGGGCATTCCGATGCCGCTCGCCCGTGGAATCGACTCAATGCTTCTTGCTCGCCTTCTTCTTCGCGGGTTGGTGCCTCTTGAATTCCTCCATCGAGTCCTTAGAGGCCTCCAGGGGAGGCTTGTCCAGGACGATGTTCTTGGCACTCGACGTATCATTGCCGCATCCGGCGACGAGGCCGCCAACGGCCAGCAGGCCGCCGACCTGGAAGAATCGGCGTCTGTCGATGATTTGATTCATGGAGCACTCGCCTTTCGGAAAATGACGATGTGGGGTAGCCACAGTGGGAAGTGTCCGGCGGCGCCTAATTCATTAGTAGAAGCGACGTCCCCGCGGAGTTCGACCCTGGAAATTGGGGCGAGAATGAGTCCCGCTCGAAGTCGGCACGTGGGCCTGACGATGGTCGATCGACGGCGCGGGGCATACCGCGATCGCATGACCTCGACCGACTCCGATCGGGTCCTATCGCGGGGTCGTCCTTAAGACCCGTTCATCGACCGCCGGGTTGCGGCTCCATGGAAAGGACGCCACGCCCCTAACCGAATGGGGTTTCCACTAATTCATTAGTAGGGTGGTCGAAAAGGCAAGTCAAGGCGGGGAGGGCGCAACCCGGCCGTCGAGAGGCCGTCGAGCGGACCTCCGCCAGCAATCTTGTGATGTCGCGGGCGGAGACGGCTCGCCGGCGAGGCCCCTGCCCCATGCCGACCGCGAGGGCCGGGTGCCGGCTCGCCGAGCCCGGGCCCGGGGACATGGGATCACGCCGGCCCGGGCGGTGCAACCCGCCTCGTGAGTCGAATTCACGAATGATTTGTTCTCGGAAGTGTTGTATTGGCCGGGGCTGGAACGCGGCGGCTCGCGCCCTGCGATCGCCCACGGAGTTCATGGCATCCCCCGCGGGACGGCCTCGTGGTCGCGGGGCGTGGCGGGTTCGTGGACGACGGCCTCGTGAGCGTCGGGAGGGGCAACCCCGGCGGCGCCGACCGTCGCTTTCCAGCCGGGGAGCGACAGGGGTTTCTGCTCGCCCTCGCGGATCAGGTAGGCGGAATCCGCGGCGATGTCGGCGACATGAGAGACTTGGCCGGAGGGCCAGCGGATCTCGATCGAGGGGATCCGGCCCGGATCCGAGGCGCCCAGGCCGAAGTGGATCCGCGTGTCGTTCGCCGAGAGGAAGCTGCCGCCGCCGAAACGATGGGCGACCATCCGGCGGCCGTCGGCCGTCGTCAGGGTGACCACCGCGCCAACGGCGTCCCTGTTGGATTTCGTCCCCTCGAGCTTGATCGTCAACCAGTGCCCGATCGGCCCCTCGTTGTGGAAGTAGGCGACCGGGCTCCCCTGGCTGATCGTGAGGAAGTCCACCTTGCCGTCGTTGTCGACGTCGCCGGCGGCGAGGCCGCGTCCCACGCGCAGGACGGAGAACGGCTCGCCCGCGCGGGCTGAGACGTCCACGACGTGGCCCCCGGGCTTGCCCATCAGGAGCGAGGCCGGCATCGCGTAGGGGACGTTCGGCCTCAGGTCGTTGACGTGGCCGTTGGCCGTGGCGACGTCCGGGATCCCGTCGTTGTCGGCGTCGAGGAAGCTGATGCCGAACCCGAGCAAATAGCGAGTGGCGGTGGAGAAGCCGAATGCCCGCGTCTCGTCGGCGAACTGGCCCTCGCCCAGGTTGCGGTAGAACGTGGTCGACTCGCCGTAGAAGTTCGCCACGGCCAGGTCCACCAGGCCGTCGCCGTCGAGGTCGCCGCAGCCGATCCCCATGCCCGAGAGATACCCTCCGTCCGCGTTCGCGGCGACGCCGGAGGTCATCGCGCATTCCGTGAAGCGGAGGGACCCCTCGTTGTGGAAGAGCAGGTTGGCGGTGAGATCGTCGGCGACGAACAGGTCGACCTTGCCGTCGCCGTCGAGGTCCGTGGCGAGGACGCCCAGGCCGCGGCCGTCGACGTCCGCCGCGGTGATGCCGGCCTCCGCGGAGATGTCCACGAAGCGCCCGCCGTCATTGCGGAAGAGGTGATCGGGCATGGCCTGCCACATCCGCGGCCCGCAGTACATGTTCCGGCTCGGGTCTCGCGGGTGCTGGCACGGCGGCGCGGTCTTGGGATCCCAGAGGGCATAGTGGGCCACGTACAGGTCGAGATCGCCGTCGCCGTCCAGGTCGGCGAAGGCCGCGGAGGTGGGCCAGTCGCGATGGCCCCCGAGCCCGGCCTTCTCGGTGGCGTCCTCGAACGTGCCGTCGCCGCGGTTGCGGTAGAGCGCGTAGGACCACCAGCGGGTGACGAACAGGTCGGAATGGCCGTCGCCGTCGTAATCCCCGACGGTCACCCCGTGGCCGTAGCCGCCGGGGAAGGCGGCCAGGCCTGACTTGGCGGTGACGTCCTCGAACGTGCCGTCGCGACGGTTCCGGAAGAGCCGGTCCCGCTGGAGCCCCCGCGGCTCGTCGAGCGACATCGTCAGCTTCCCCCCCTGGACGGCATAGACGTCCAGCCAGCCGTCGCCGTCGTAGTCGATCAGGCCGATGCCCGCGCCCATGGACTCGGGCATCCGACTCAGGGGCGAGGCGTCGTTGTCGTAGGTGTGGACCAGGCCCGACGACGCGGCGAGGTCCCGGAACTGCGGGACCGCCCGCGGCGTGCCGGCGCCCGCGGCCGCGACGGCCTCGCCCGGCGAGGCGCCGCCGATCAGGTCGGCGACGACGTCGGCCAGCGAGCCGGCGGCCTTGAGCCGGGCCTCGATGGGCGACCCGCGGAGGGCGGCCTCGCGGGCGTCGATGAGGGCCAGGGCGTCGGCCGCTTCCTTGCTGGCCGGGCTCCGCTTCTGGACCTGGAGCCAGTAGCCGCGCGCCTCGAACCAGCGGCCGAGCGTCGTGGCGCTTCGCGCCAGGATGAGCTCGGTCTGCTCCACCCCCTCGCGGGTGCTGGCGGCGGAGCGGAAGAAGGGATCCTCGGTGAGGAGCAGGCGGTACGAGTCGTTGACCCTGTCCATCTCGCGTTTCTGGTCGCGATAGCGGGCGACGAGCTCGGGCTTGCCGGCGCGGACGGCGAGGTCCGCCAGGCGGGTCAGGACGGCGGGATTGCCGGGCTCGCGGTCGAGCCGCTCCTCCAGCGCCTCGCGCTCCAGGCGGTCATCGTTGCGGCGGGCGGCCAGCCAGGCGCGGAGGGCCAGCACTCGGGATGGGGTCAGCGAGGCGGCCGGCATGTGGCGCACCGCCTCGGCCGCGGCGGCCGGGTCGTCGAAGGCCACCGCCCAGTCGAGCCGCGCCAGCCAGATCGCCGGGTCGTCGGGGCGGCGGTCCAGGCACTTCTTGATCCAGGCGTCGGCCTCGTCCCTGTGGCCGGCCCGGGTGGCGAGGTTCGCCTTGCCGAGCCAGACGCGGTCGTCCTCGGGGGCGAGCTTGCCGGCTGCGTCCAGCCTCGCCTCCGTGGCGGCCAGGGCGAAGCTCTTGGTCTCGCCGAGCAGCCAGAGGATGCGCAGCGGCTCCGTCTTGCCGGTCCGCTCCCATTGCTTCCGCTTGATCCGTGCGATCTCGTCGTAGCGGATCGTGAAGACATAGGCCTGGATCAGGCTGCTCTCGATCGACTCGGCGGCGGGATGGGAGGCCGGCACCTCGGCGTGGAGGGCGATGTCCTCGACCTCGGCGAGCCGCCCCTCGGCCAGGGCGAGCTGGGCCCGCCGGGCGCAGGCGTCCGCCCAGCGGAAGGAGCCTCGCGGGATCTTGGCCCAGGCGGCCCCGGCCGCCGCCGTGTCCTTGAGCGCCTCCGCCGCGACCCCGGTGAAGAAGAGCACCTCCGGGTCGCGCGGGGCGAAGATCGCCAGCCGCTTCAGCCGGGCGTCCGCATCCGCGGGCCGGCCGTCGATCAGGTCGGCCTCGGCGGCTGCGAGCTGCGCGTCGAACCAACCCCGTCCGCCGACATAGGCGATGCCCCCGAGCAGCCCGAGGATGCCAAGACCGATGATCAGGTAGGAACGCGGACGAGCCTTCGCGGTGGGGGCCTGCATGGTGGTCTCATCGGGACGCGATCGTGACCCGCAAGCCGGATCACCGAGGTGAGCTAGCTACGGCCGGAGGGGGGCCGAACCCGGAGGGCGAGGTTCCTGCCGTGACGGGCGAGGCGTCGACAAGCCGGATCGCTCGTCCGAACAAGAGACGATTCGGTCGACCCTGCACCCGGAATTCCTCTCGTCCGGCCTCGAGCCGGAGCCTCGCCCTCCCGGATCCTGCCCACTTCCCATACCAACAAGAACACCGGCCGAAGACAAGCCGAGCGGCTGCCTCCGGTCGGTGCTCGTGGGACGAAACGCGGCGGAGCCCCTCGTCGGTGGGCGAGGGACTCCGCGTGACCGCTGGCGATCAGTAGGAATCGGCGGAGATCACCTCGCCGCCGGCCTTGGTGCCCAGCGACCACCAGGTCTGCATGGCGATGGTGCTCTTGACGAACTTGACCGAGCCGTCGGCGAAGCAGACATTGGCGCCGCCGGGGTGGTTGCTGTTCGCGTTGGAGATGTGGGAGTGGTCGGACGAGTCCCAACCGCAACCGCCGCAACCGAACCGGCAGGCGGACCACTGATACTGGTTGGACGACGGCGGAACCAGCGTGTTGAACATGGTCTCGCCATCGGAGCCCCAGGCCCAGAACCGGCCGCGGGCGTTGGACAGGCCGTTGCCGTCGGTCGCCTGCAGGAACCGGGCGGTGCAGGTCTGGAGCACGTTGATGAAGGTGCCGGGGGCCTGCTGGCCGGCCGGGACCAGCGAGAAGGCATCCTGGATGCCCCCTTGTTGCCCGTCGGGAAGGTTCGCACCGCTGGCAAACTTCAGCTTGGTGGGGCTGCCGCCGCCCACGAGCGCCTCGCTGAAGGCGACGGTGTTCGAGGACCCGTCGGTGCAGTCGGCGAGCCCATAGGTGTTGATGTAGGTGAAAAGCCCGGTCGAATCCTTGCCCCTGCAGGCGTTGGCGCTGCTGTCGACGCCCCAGTCGGAGGTCGCGGTCGTCCCGGTCGAGGCGTGGTAGCTGTTGATGTGCCGCTTGCCGGCGAGCGGGTCGCTGGGGCAGAGGAACGCGCCCAGCCGGGCCGTGGTGACCGTCGTGTTGTACGGCCACGTCGGCGAGTTGATCGGATCCATCGTCCAGTTGATCGAGTTGTAGAGCGGGGCGGCCTCGAGATAGGACAGCATCAGGCCCTGGGCACTCCAGCCCATCCAGGCGATGCAGGGGTTGCTGCCGCTGAGCGGATTGATGGTGGCGGAGACCCCCATCGGGAAGGAGTTGGTGGCCGTGTGGTAGTTGTGGATGGCCAGCCCGAGCTGCTTGAGGTTGTTGACGCACTGGGCGCGGCGGGCGGCCTCGCGGGCCGACTGCACGGCCGGCAGCAGGAGGGCGATGAGGACGGCGATGATGGCGATCACCACGAGCAGCTCGATCAGCGTGAAGCCGCTCCGCGATCTGGAAACCTTGCTCATGAACTGAGCTCCCTGGAAGAGAAGGATGAGATGCAACGAAAAAACGGTGGCGAATGCCGCCGTAACGATGCCGAGTGTCGCCGCAGGCGCCTTCCACGACGAACGAAGTATGACAATGCGAGTGAAGTTCGCGCGGAATCCCTATCGGATCGACTTACGGTCGAGGGCGCAGGCGCCGAGAAACCCCCTTCGGGGTTACTTCTTCTTCTTCGATTCGGCCTGCTTCTGCATGTAGTTCTTCATGGAATCCGAGGCCCCCTCCAGCGGGGGCTTGTCCACCTCGATGTTCTTGGGGGTCGACATGTCTTCCCCGCAGCCGGAAACGGCGAGTCCGCCGAGGGCCAGCAATCCGGTGATCCCACAGAAGCGGCGACGATCGATGACCTGATTCATGGCATATGCTCACGAAACATAGACTGATGATGAGTTGGCACAAATCATTAGGAAAAGTGCCTGTCGACGCACAACCAAACCAGGGACGGAATCCCAGCTCGGAGGACGAACCGCGAGAAAGGCTCGAGCGAGGCTCCGCCCGGCGAACTTCCGGTGGACGAATCCACGCCCCCGGGTGTGCGCCGGCTTGTACGCTCTTGACCCACGCCGTCCAGCCCCGAACGGAGCCATCCCAGTGACCGTTGATCGAATCCGGGGATGGGCGGCCTCGTGTACGGATGACCCGCCGCCCCACCTCCGGATGGAATCTCAGCGCGCTCATCATCGCGCGTCAGCATTGGTCTGTCAAGGATGGCGTCCCGGATAATGATCGGACCGATCGGACCTGGATCCTTGGTTCGGCGGCGGTACGGTGTCATGATGAGGGCTTCGGTTCAGACCTGATCCATTCACGATCGTGCGGAGGCCTCCATGACCAGCGATCATCCATCACCTCCTCCCTTGTCCCGAGGTGTCGAGCCCTTGCCTCGTGGCGGACGACATCCCGGGGTGATTGCATTGCTGGCGGGGTTGGTGGCGGGGCTGGCGGCCTTCGGCTTGGGGGAGGCCGTCCACGACTACTACAAGCCCGAGAATGCAGCCACGACCCTGAACGGCAACGCCGTGTCGATGCCGACGATCCACACGATGGCGGTCGCTCACACGAGGAACATGGCGATCGCCTATTCGATCCTCGGCGGCTGCCTCGGGCTCTGCCTGGGGCTCGCGGGAGGGATCGCCGGCGGCGGCACGCGTCGCGGCGCGGCGGCGGGCGCGGCCGGCCTGGTCCTGGGGATCCTGGCCGGCCGGCAACTGCCCCTGGCCCTGGCGATGCGATATTCCCGCTACATGGACGCACACCCGGAGGCGGACATGCTCCTCCCGATGGCGATGCATGGCACCTACTGGGGCGTCCTGGGCCTGATCGGTGGCCTGGTCTTCGGTATCGGACTGGGCAGGGGTTTCCTGAAGTTTGCCCTCCTGGGCCTGGCCGGCGCCCTGGCCGGGACGGTCCTCTGCGAGATCGCCGGCGTCTTCCTCGATCCGCTCGCCGAGACGTCCGATCCCCTCTTCGCGAGCCTGACCCCGCGACTCATCGCGCGCCTCGGCGTGGCCCTGGGCGCCGCCGCGGCGATCGGATTCCTGGGGATGCGGGGGGACGCGTCGGGCGAGCCGATCCGACCGCATGGGGCGAGGGCCTGAGCCGGACAGGCTCGTATCCTCGCCACGCCGGGCGCGCTATGATGGCGGAGTTTCGCCCGCGGCCGCGATCGTCCGGGCCGCGGGGCTATCCCACCAGCGAGAGCGGAGCCCCGAGATGCCGTCGAAGCCAGAGAACGTCTCCCGCCGCGGATTCATGGACCGATCGCTCGCCGCGCTGACCGTCGGCGCGGGCCTCCCCGCGTGGTATGCCCGCGAGGTCTTCGCGGCCCACGAGGCCGACGACGCGCCGGCCCGCCGTCGCGGCCCCAACGACAAGCTCGTGATGGCGGCCATCGGCGTCGGCGGCCAGGGCACCGGCATCATGAAGTGGGCCAAGAGCAAGCCCAACGTCGAGTTCGTCGCCGTCTGCGACGTCGACGCCGGCCGTCGCGCCAAGGCCGCGCACGCGATCGGCAAGGATTGCCGCCAGTATGGCGACTTCCGCGAGCTCTTCGCCAAGGAGAAGCTCGACGCCGTCACGGTCGGCACCGTCGACCACTGGCACGCCCTCGTGGCCATCGAGGCCATGAAGCACGGCTGCGACGTCTACTGCGAGAAGCCGATGTCGCTGACGATCGAGGAGGGCAAGGCCATGGTCAAGGCCGCCCGCAAGTACGACCGCGTCTTCCAGACCGGCAGCCAGCAGCGCTCCGATGCCCGCTACCGCCTGGCCTGCGAGCTCGTCCGCAACGGCCGGATCGGCAAGGTCCACACCGTGGAGGCCCGGATCGGCGACAACCCCCGCGGCGGCCCGTTCAAGGAATCGGCCGTCCCGGAGGGGCTGGACTGGAACTTCTGGAAGGGCCCCACGCCGGACGTCCCGTACGTCAAGGAGAAGTGCCATTACGAGTTCCGGTGGTGGTACGAGTACTCGGGCGGCAAGATGACCGACTGGGGCGCCCACCACAACGACATCGCCCAGTGGGGCCTGGGCATGGACGGATCCGGCCCGATCTCCGTCACGGCCACCGGCGAGCGGCCCTCCAGGGAGCCGAACACGTACAATTGCCACCCGCATTTCGCCGTCAGCTACCTGTACGGCAACGGTGCCCGGCTCGTCACGACGAGCGACGGCGAGAACGGCAACCGGTTCATCGGCGATCGGGGCTGGATCTTCGTCAACCGCGAGCGGATCGAGGCCTCCGATCCCAAGCTCCTGGAGGAGCCCCTGCCGAAGGATGCCCAGCGACTGTACGTCTCGAATGATCACATGGGCAACTTCATGGACTGCATCGCCAGCCGGAAGCGGTGCATCTGCGACGTGGAGGTCGGCTATCGGAGCGTCTCGGTCTGCCACCTCGGCGTGATCGCCCTGCGGACCGGCCTGCCGCTCAACTGGGATCCCGTCGCCCAGCACTTCGTCGGCCCCTACGCCGAGAAGGGGAACGCCATGCTCTCCCGCGAGATGCGGTCTCCGTGGAAGCTGGAGGTC
>NZ_JAALJH010000051.1 GCF_011064615.1 Aquisphaera insulae
TCGAAGACACCCGCCGATACCAACGTTGACCCACTACTGGGTTCGATGCCGGCCGCGGCCGACGAACTGGACGCCATCGTCGCGGCGACGAGGAAGAGCCGGCGTGAGGAGTCATGGCGGATCACCCCCGGGAATTGAAGCCAAGCTCGACACCGACGTGCTGTCGGAAGTCATCAATCACCTACCGCGAACAAGCCAATGGGTGGCTGTGGAGGAGCGAAGCGACCCCACGGCTCGCGGGCATCTGCTTTCCCCCCAGGCCGTCCCCCCGGCCCCGATCGAGCGATCCATTCGCTGCCAGGAGTCGGGTCCACGGCGCGCAAGCCGTGGGGTCGCTTCGCTCCTCCGCAACAACCGGGGCGGTGCCCGGCCACCCGACGGCCCGTGAGCCTGGGTTGCGGGGAGGCGATGGCTTGCGGGCCGTGGGGTCGCTTCGCTCCTCCACAGCCACCCCTTTGCTTGCGGAGCCCATGGGGAGCCACCCAGTCGCTTGCTCGCGGGGGCGATGCATCGGCCCGATCGATCTTTCCCTTTCCTCGGGCCCGGTCGTGGAATAGAGTTATGGGGAGGACTCCGGGTCGGGCGTCCACCTCGGCCTGGTCCGATCATGCTCAAGGATCTGTCGCGGGAGCGTCGGCGATGATCGACAGTCGTTCCGTCACTCGGTTCGCGATCCTCGTTTCGCTGGGAATCGCCGCCTCCGCCGCGGCCCAGGAGCCGAAGGCCACGCCCGCGCCGGACCAGCCCGCGGCCGCCCAGGGCAGCCCGGAAGAGACCCTCAAGGGCCTGTTGCTCAAGCGAACCGGCACGACCTGGATCCTGAGCGACGAGACGTCGGTCCTCAAGGACATCCGGGACGCCCGCGACCTGTATCGCAGGGTCGCCCAGGGGATGATGAACCAGCAGCAGGTCGCGGCCGAGGCCGGACGCCAGAAGATGGAGATGGGCCAGCTCCGCGAGCAGAGCAGCCTCCTTCAACAGCAGGTGACCCAGTACGATCAGCAGCTTGCCCAGACGCCCGGCGGGAACCCGCTCTACGACGCCCAGAGGGACCAGCTCAACAACGAGCGCAACCAGGTGGTGGGCGCCCTCAACCAGTTGAACAACCGGCTCAACCAGCTCGAGCGCGAGGACCGGGATAAGGACAGGAACCGCGACCAGGACCCCGCCCTGCTGCTCAACGCCGAGGTCTCCGAGGCCCGCGAGAAATACATGCAGTCGGTCTACGACCTCCGCAAGTCGGTGGATGCGCTCCTGAGCAAGTACTCCGAACTGGCGAAGAAGCCGGAGGTCAACCAGGCGCTGGAGGCCATCTCCGCGTCCACCAAGTCGAAGCACCGGCTCGGCCCGTCCAAGCCCCTGCTCGAGGCGATCAAGCAGCTCGAGAAGGCCGAGGGCTCGGTGCAGAGCGACTCGATCACGCTGCACAAGGAGAGCGGCGTCTATCACCTCTACGCCAACCTGAACAAGGTCCCCACCAAGATGGTGTTCGACACCGGCGCGGGACTCACCACGATCTCGGCGAAGCTCGCCCAGAAGATCGGCGTCAAGCCGCTGCCGACCGATCAGCCGGTCACCCTCAAGACGGCCGACGGGACCGAGATCCAGACCAAGATCCAGACGATTCCCTCGATCCGGGTGGGCAAGTTCTCGGTCGCCAACGTCGAATGCGCCGTGATGCCCGAGGACAAGGGGGACGTGGATCCGCTCCTCGGCCAGAGCTTCTTCAAGCACTTCAACGTCGACTTCCGCCCCGATGCCGGCCGGCTCAGCCTGAAGCGGCTCCAGACCGAGACCGACGCCGAGAACAAGGCCGTCGCCGGATCCGGCACCGAGTTCGGCTCCGAGCCGTCCGCGACGGCTCCCGCCACCGGCAAGGGCACCACGAAGGGCCGCAAGCCGGCCCGACCGTCCCGGCCGACCCTCCGCGGGAAGAAGCCGGCGACGCCGAAGGCGGCGACCCCGGCCGGCTCCTCGGACGGGGCCGAACCGGCGCCGAATTGAGCGAGGCCGGCGGACTGGGCTGCGAGTCAGCGGAGACGTTCGGCCAATACTTTCAGGACCTCGTCGAGCTTCTTCTCGAGGGATTCGACCCTCGTCCGAAGTACGATGACCTCGTCCCACCGAACGATCGAGGATCCTTCTGGCTCACGATTCGGAGGGAGCGAGGCCAACCCCTGCCCCGAGAAAATCGCCTCGAGGCTCCGATTCAGAGATCCGCTTCCGGGATTCGCCATGGGATCGCCCTCGCACCCGATTCGTCCCTTTCCGACGTGTAGTGCGTGCGAAGGCGATCCGGCAATCCTCTTTTCTACGGATTTCTCGAAACCTCACGCTCGGGCGTCGAGGTCGGCGAAGCGTCCAGCTCGTCCGTCTCCCAGACCCGAACCACACCATCGGCCGAGGCTGAGCCGAGCCTGCGGCCGTCCGGGCTGAATTCCAGGCCATGGATCCGGTCGCGATGGCCCTTCAATGCAAGGACCTCGCGACCGGTCTCCGGGTCCCAGACCCGGATCACGCGGTCGCCCCCCGCGGAGGCCAGCCGCGAGCCGTCGGGAAGGTAAGCCAGGGCCAGGATCCAGTTCGTGTGGCCGGCGAGGGTTTGAAGGTGCAGCCCGGCGTCCAGGTCCCAGAGCTCGACCGTGCCTTCGGCCCCGGCCGCGGCGACGACCCGATCGTCGGGGCGGATCGCCAGGGCGTGGATCGGTTGGGCGTCCTTCGCCGGCCCCAGCGTGCGGACGAGCTGGCCGCCGACGTGGTCCCAGACGCGGATCAGGCCGTCGCTGCCGGCGGAAAGGAGGCGGTCTCCCTTGCGGGTGAAGGCCAGGGCATGGATCGAGCCGATCGGACCGGTGAGCGACCGAAGCGTCGAGCCCGTCGCGGCGTCGCGGACGGCGATCGAGCGGGGTCGGCCGTCCGCCGCGGGCATCTTCCCCGAAGGCGCCTGGACGACCCGGAGCGGATCGCCGCCGCCGGTGGCCAGGATCGAGCCGGTCGGGTCGAAGGCCAGGCTCGCGATGCCCTCCTCCGGCTCGTCCACGGCCGCGATCTCCTCGAGGGTCGCCGCGTCACGGAGCCGCAGCCGGCGGTCGGTCCCGGCGATGGCGAGGAGGCGCCCGTCCGGGCTGTACCGGACGGCCAGCGTGGCGTACCAGCCGGACGGCGGCTCGCGGCGGACCGCGCCGGTATTCAGGTCCCAGACGGCCAGCGATCGCTTCGATCCGCCGACGGCCAGCGTCGATCCCGAGGGATGAAAGGCGAGGCCCCCCACCCAGCTCGGGGCTTCCGATCCCGACGCGGCGAACGGTGACGGCGACAGCACCCGCTCGCCCGGCTCGTTCTCGAGGTCCCAGACCTTGATGCAGGCGTCCTGGCTGGCCGAGGCGAGGCGCCGGCCGTCGGGGCTGAACCGGACGCTGAAAACGGGAGCGGCATGGCCATGGAAGCTGGCGAGGGGCGCGCCTGTGCGCGCGTCCCAGATCCGGACGCTTCGATCCAGGCACCCGGTGGCGATCCGGAGCCCGTCCGGGCTGAACACCAGGCCGTCCACGCGGTTGCCGAAACCGTCGAAAGAGAGCCGCTCGGCCCCGGTTTTCGCGTCCCAGACCCGCACCCTCCGATCCTCTCCGGCCGAGGCGACGACCGGATCCCGGGGATGGAAGGCCACGGCCCGGACGACGCCGGAGTGGCCGCGGAAGACCGTCGTCGAGCCCTCCCCCGCGCCGTCCACGCTCCAGATTCGAACCGTCCCGTCCTGTCCCGCCGAGGCGAGGCTCTTCCCATCCGGACTGAACGCGACACCGAGGACCGGCCCTTCATGGCCCCGAAAGACCCGATCCGGGGCGATCGAGGCGGCCGGACCGAGCATGAGGTTCCAGAGACGGACCGTGCCATCCTCGCCCGAGGAAGCCAGCCGGGTCCCGTCGTCGGAGAAGGCGACGCCGGCGGCCCACCCCGTGTGGCCGTTCAGGACGGCGATCGTGGAGCCGTCGGCGAGGTCGTAGACGCCCACCGACCCGGCCGCGCGGGCGACGGCGAGCCGTGTCCCCGACCGATCGAACGCCAGCCCGTAGCTGGTGCCGTCATGCCCGGGAATCCGCCGGATGGCGCGGCCGGCCTGCGCGTCCCAGAGGAAGAGGCCCGCGGGCTCTCCGACGCAGGTCACCTGCGTCCCATCGGGCTTGAACGAGGTGCTGCAAAGAAACCCGTTGTGCCCCCGGAGCGTGGCCAGCTCGGAGTGGAATCGCCGCCGAAGGTGCCGCCATTCCCAGTTCCGCAGCGGACCGGGGCAATGGTCGAGGATCGCATCGGCGCGGATCGGGTCGTCCTGCTCCCAGGCCCGCTCCGCCGCGGCGATGAGCTCGGAGGCCGAGGCCCTGGCCGCCTGGCCCAGCCCCGCTTCGGCCTGAATCCGGCGCGATGCCTCGGACTGACGATCGCGCTCCGCCCGGTCGGCCGCCGCCTGCCCCCGGACCGCCAGGATGATGGCGAGCGAGGCGATCGCCGTCAGCGCCAGCGACGCGGCGACCGCGGGCCTGCGGCGAGTCCAGCGCGCGATCCGCTCCGGGAGAGAGGCCCTGCGGGCGCGGATCGGCCGGTCCGCAAGCCAGTGCTCCAGGTCCTCGGCGAGTGCCTCCGCCGAGGGATAACGGTCCCCGGGCGACTTCTCCAGGCAGGCCGCGGCGATGGTCTCGAGGTCGCGGGGGATCCGCGGGTCGATCGTCCTCAGCCGCGGTGCGTCCTGCTCCCGGACGAGCCGGAGCGTCGCCATCACCGACTCCCCGCGGAACGGCGGCCGGCCCGCCAGGAGCTCGAACAGGATGGCCCCCAGCGCATGGACATCCGCCGCGGTGGTGACCGTACGGCTCTTCCCTTCGGCCTGCTCGGGCGCCATGTATCCGGGCGTCCCGACGACCGACCCGGTCGTGGTCAGCCCGGCCGCCCCCTCGTCGACCATGGACTTTGCCAGCCCGAAGTCGGCCACGACCGGCGTCCACTGCGCGGGCGAGTCCGAGGCCCGGCCTGCCAGCAGGACATTGGCCGGCTTCAGGTCGCGGTGGAGGATCCCGTGCCGATGCGCGTAGTGGACGGCCCGCGCGATGTCCGCCACCAGCTTCGCCGCGGCCCGGGGCTCGCCCCGGAAACGGCCCATCCACGCGGCCAGGCTCGCCCCCTCGACTAGCTTCATGCTGAAGTAGTGATGCCCCTCCTGCTCGCCGATCTCGTGTATCGGGACGATGTTCGGGTGGTCCAGCCGGGCGGCGGCCTCCGCCTCGAGGCGGAACCGCATCAGGTCGTCCCTGGTCGCAAGCCGCCCGGCGCGGATCATCTTGAGCGCGATCACCCGATTGAGGCTCACCTGTTTGGCGCGATAGACGATCCCCATCCCGCCCTCGGCGATGACATCGATGAGCTCGTAATCTCCGAAATAGCGGATCGTCCCCGGGGCTGGTCGGGGCTCATCGATCGGCGGATGGCGGCGGGTGTCGGGGCTCCCCGGCGTCAGGTGTCTCGTGCTCGCCGGGAAGGGGAGGACGTCGGGCGCGTGCCGATCCAGGTGATCGAGATTGGCGAAAAACGACGCGAGCTCGGCGGCAAGCTCCGGCTCCCGGCCCATGATCGCCGCGCGGTCGGGCTCCTCGCCCCGCTCGAGGGCCTCGAGGTAGGCGGCGATCGCCTCGTTGAGCCTTCGCTCCCGATCGATTTCATCGCCAGGCAGGCTGGCCGGGACGCTCGTCATGGCTGGCTCCGCGACTCAATCCTCGTCCAGGTTCGCCCGCAGGGCCTTCAGCCCTCGATGGAGCAGTCCGGCCACGGCGGGCCGCGTGGTGCCGATGGCCTCGGCGATCTCGGCGAGCGTGAGCCCCTGGAGATGATGCATCTCCACGGCTCGCCGCTGGTTCTCCGGCAGCATGTCGAGGGCCCGGGCAACGGCGAGCATCCGCTCGTGCCGCATTAGCTTCCGGCTGGGCGAGGGCTCGTCGTCGGCGAGGCAAGCCGCCAGCCTCGAGGACGACTCGTCGAGCCCGGCCCCGATCGGGCTCTCGCGGCGGACGTCGCGCTTCCGGGTGCTGAGCCGGCGAAGCCCGTCCGCCAGGTTGTGGCCGAGGATCGCCCGGAGCCAGGCGGCGGCCTCCTCCCGGGTGCGCCCGCGCGGGTCCACGGAAAGCTCCCGAAAGGCCTCCAGGAGCGTCTGCTGGACCACGCCGGAGACGTCCAGGCGATCGCGAAGCGCCGGGCCCACCTGCGACCTTGCCAGGACGTTCAGGTAGGCCCGGAACCGCTCGAGATCATCGGCCGTCATGGGCTCGGGGTTGGAGGGCATCACGAAAGGCCGCCGCCTTCGGGTTGAGATGAGCGAGGATGCGTTCCAGTGTAATGCACCCTCCCCGAGCTTCCCAGGCAATCATCGCGGGCTGGCGTTCTGGACCGCGACGGCCGGCCGATCCTCGATCGACGACCAGAGCGGATCGACGCGATCGGCCCGGCCGAGCTCCTCGTGGATGTAGGCCAGCTCCATCCGGGCGGTCCGTTCGTCGGCGATGCTCATGGCCGGCCCTCCCGGCGAGAGCCGCTCCTCCAGCGATGCGATCGACGCCTCCGCGGCCCCGGCCCGGTGGAGGCATCGCGCGTAGGCCCGGCCGACCCACCAGTCGCGGAACCAGGCCACGTTCTGCGGCTCGAGCTTGCCGCAATAGGCGCTCGATCGCTTCCGCATGCAGGCCTCATACGCGGCGGCCGCGGAGCGATCGACGCCCGTCCCTTCCAGGGCCGCGGCCCGGATCTCCTCGGGGGGCGCGGCGATCTCGCCCAGGTTGGCCTCGATGAGTGCGTTGGTGGCCCTCGCGGTCAGCTCGTTGAGGATCGCCACGCCGTGGGAATGGGCCTCCTGGTCCTGGCCGATCTCGCGGAGCAGGCGGGCGAGCTGGGCCCTCGCCTCCAGCGCGTTCGGCGAGGACTTCCGTCCGCTCTCGGCGTGATTCACGGCCGATCGCAGCGCGGTGACCAGCTCGGTCTTCAGCAGCGCCCGGCACGCCTGGCGAACGGGATCGCTCTTCGTCGTCCGCAGGACGCGTCGGAGGACCGGCTCGGCGTAGCGGCCCTGGTCGGACAGGAACCGGAACGCCCGCTCGCGGAGGGCCGCATCCGGGCTCGTGAGATCCTCCACAGCGAGCTCGGCCTTCCGTTCGCGGTCGGCGGACAGGAGCTCGATCCGCCCGACCATGACCCGGACGATCTGCTTCGGCCTCGGCGTGATTCCCATCGGGATGAACGCGTCGGTCCAGGCCTGGGGCAGCACGAAGAGGAGGCGGATGCCTTCGGACTGGAAGTAGCTGGAGGTCCAGGTATTGACCATCGCGCGGGCTTCCTTCTCGTACAGGCCCGCCGCGGTCAGGCGCCCCGCCAGGTCATCGGCGATCGACCGGGTGAACTCGTCGAGCGGCCGGGCCTCGGTCATGGCGGGGATCACGCCCGCCGCGGATGTGCCCGGTGCGAGCAACGGCAGGTGTCGATAGGCCGCGCGGCCGTTCTCGACCCGGACGATGAAGACATCTCGGATGCCCTCGGCCAGGGTGGGCACGCTCTCGACGGCGATCCGCCCGCCGGAGCTCTCCTCGAACTTCACGGGCAGGCGGGCCTCGCCAAGTCCCCGGTAGAAGAGATACTTTTCGAATTCAGGAACCGCGGGCGTCCGCGCCGAATTCAGGGCCCGGACATAGGCGGCGTCCACGTTGCGGGCGAAGTTCCAGAGGGAATCCTCGGATGTTGCGGGGAGCGAGGGAGACTCGGGATCCCGTCGCTCGAGGAGCTCCTCCGCGATCTTTCGGGGGATGACGTCCACGTTCCAGCAGATCCGGCCGTTGGCCACCTTGTCCCCGCGCTGGGCGTGCTCCGCCAGCGACGGCACGACGCGCTGGGCCTGGGGATACCACTGCGTCCAGACCCCCTTCGGGAAGTTCACGCCGACCTGCACCCGCTGGGGCGTGTCGGTGTAGAAGTAGATCACCGGCGTCTCCCCCTTGAGGAAGATCGACGGCATCCGAAGCTGGTCTCGACTCCGGGCATGCACGAAGGGGGGCAGGGCGTGCTCCTCGTGGTACATGCCGTCCAGCGACGTGCCGTCGGAGCCGCTCATGGCGAGGAAGGTGCCCCACTCGTGGACGATGAGGTCCGAACCGGGCGCGGGCTCCGGCCGCTTCTGGCCGGTGGCCTTCTCCTTCTCCTTTTCCTCGACCCGGAATCCAGCCGGCCGGGCCGCCGGAACCAGGACCATCGGGGCCGCCAGCGCGGCCACCAGGGCCGTCCCCAAGGCCAGTTTCTTGATCGCGATCATCGGTCTCCCCCCATCGCGAGCGACACATCAAGGGCGGCGGACGCGCCGCCGAGAGTGGTCGCGGAACGATCTTCTACCCGTAGAGGCGTGGCCGGGAGGGAATCGGAGCGCGGCGGGGGGATTTTCCGGTGGCCGTGTCGGGGGATTACCGCAGACGAGGCACCCCCGATCGCCGGACGGAGCCGGCTCCTAGGGGCGGTGTTTTTCGCCTGCTCGGACCTTGACGAGATGGCCTCGGAAGGACTTCAGGCTCGTGCAGGTCGCCGCGGCCCTGTTGAGTGCGCTCAGCGTATCGGCATCGTGGATGGCATCTAGATCCGGTCGCAACTCCAGGGCACCCGGACCGAAGCGGGCTTCGAGGACCTCGAGGATGGACTTGCGGGCGGCCACCTGGGCGGCGTCGCGGGACCACTCGACCTTGAGCTTCTCGAGGAGCGGCGATTCGATCATGGCTTCTCGTCCCCCGAACAATTGGAAGAGCCTCTCGTCAGTGTATCGCAGGCCGGCGAGGATTTGCGAGACGACCAGCAGGTTCTCACGCTCCTCCGGGAGGGCGTCTCGGTCGATCCGCTCCCGGCAGCGGCGAAAAATCGGGGCGGGTGGCCCGTCGAAGTGGCAGAGCGGAACCCAGGGGATGAGTCCAACGTCGCCAGCTTCAAGCAACTCCTCGGCGGGGAGCTTCCACAGCTCGATCGTCCGCCAGGTCATCTGGAGTCGGGTCCAGCCCTGTTCGCTGCGAAGGTCGGCGGCATGGGCGGGCCGGCGGGGCCGCTTGTGGCTGAGGATCACGACGAGGACCTCGGGGAGGATGCCGCGATCGAGATAGACGAGGCTGGCGTCGCGGACGGCCTGGTCGGCGACTCGGGGCTCGGCGTAGGTTGCCATCTCGAGGATGTAGGGGCTGGCATTGTCCTGGCCGGTCCGGCGGGCTTCGAGGAAGGCGTCGGGATGGAAGCGGGGCTGGACGAGCTCGGCCTGCAAGGCGCGCCATTCGACCAGGTCGCGGATGCCGGCGAGCCAGAGGATGGCGTTACCGTGATGCTCGATGAGCCACTTGCTGCTCTTGTCGTACTCGTGCATCGATGGGCCTCAATGCGAAAGCAGTCGGCCCGCCGGCGACCGGACGACCGAGGTTCGCCAGGTCGCCGGACGGAGCCGGCTCCTTCAGCAGACGCCGCTTCGCGTCTGCGACACGCTCTATCGGGCCTGGATCGACACCTCGGCGCCTTGCAGTCCCTCGGACGAGGCCCGGACGGTCACTTTCCCCGAGGAACCCGGGACGGACCGGACGATGACCTGGCAGAGGCCGTTGTAGGCCGAGCGTCGTGTCGCCTGGAATGGCTCATGGCTGGTGGCGTCGCCGTTGCCGACGGCGACGATCTCGCCGGGGCCATCGACCGAGAACTCGACGAGGTTCCGGCTACGAGGGACCGTGCGACCCTCGCGGTCGGTCACGGCGACGTCCAGGTACGCCAGGCTCGGACCGGCCGCGAATGGACTGGCCGGCTCGGCCTCGATCTGCAGGCGGGCCGGCTCGCCCGTCGTCGAGACGCGGTCGCGGGCCCATTCCTTGCCATCGCGATAGGCGATGACCTCGAGGGCGCCGGGCCGATAGGTGACGTCGTCCCACCGCAGGCGGTACTCGAACGCCCCGCGCTTCTTGCGGCCGAGCGAGGTCCCGTCCTGGAAAAGCTCCGCCTCGTCGCCCGACGTGTAGACGTGCACGGGCGTGACCTGCCCGACGCGTTCCGGCCAGTTCCAGTGCGGTAGGATGTGGGCCATGGGGTGATCGGGACGCCAGCGGGCCTGGTAGATGTAGAAGCGGTCCTTCTTGAACCCGCAGAGGTCCACGATCCCGAAGTAACTGCTGGCCGAGGGGACCCTGAGCCGGCCGAGCTCCTCGAGCTGCTTCCGCATCGCCGCCTTCCGGGCCGGGTCGGAGAAGTTGAGCAGGTTGGTCGTGTCCGAGTTGTAGGGCGTGGGCTCGCCGATGTAGTCGAAGCCCGTCCAGACGAACTCGCCGAAGAATGCGGGATTGCGGTCGAGCGCCTCGAAGACCTCGTCCGGCGGCTGGGCCCACGGCGGGGCGTCCACGTCGTAGGACGAGACCTGGAAGTTGGCCTGCGAGTCCTTGCCCCGCTTCACCGGGAAGAAATACTCACCGCGCGAGCTGACGCACGAGGATGACTCCGAGGTGTAGATCGGCTTCTCGGCGTTGGCCGGGAAGTCGAGGATCGGCCTGTAGGCCCCGAGGTTGTAGTTCAGGCCGAAGACGTCCACGGCGGCCTGGAAGCCGTTGGTCCCGGCCTTCGGCTGGTTGCAGCCGGCCGTGACCGGACGCGTCGAGTCCTCGGCATGGACGATGTCGCGGAGCGGTTTCGCGAGCTGTGGACCGTCCTGCTCGGCGATCTCGTTGCCGATGCTCCAGAAGGCCACGCTCGGGTGGTTCCGCTCGCGCCGCACCATCGCCTGGAGGTCGCGCTCGTGCCAGGCGTCGAAGATCCGGCTGTAGTCGCCCGCCGTCTTCCCCTCCTTCCAGCAATCGAACGCCTCGACCATGACGAGGAACCCCATCCGATCGGCCAGGTCCAGCAGCTCCGGCGCGGGGGGATTGTGCGAGGTCCGCAGCGCGTTGTCCCCCATCTCCTTGAGGATCGTGAGCTGCCGCGCCAGGGCGGAGACGTTGAGCGCCGCGCCGAGGGGTCCGAGGTCGTGGTGATTGCACGTCCCCTTCAGGAAGACCTTCCGACCGTTCAGTTTCACGCCGTCGCGCGGGGTGAACTCAATCGTGCGGAAACCGAACGGCTGGTCGTAGACGTCGACCGGCTTGCCCCCCTGCTCGACGATCACGCGGGCGAGATAAAGGGTGGGCTGGTCGAGGTCCCATCGGCGCGGATGCTCCACCGTTGTCTTCAGGTTCACCGTGCCGGACTGGCCGTTGAACAGGTTCGTGGCGACGGTCTCGGTCCGGGCAACCTCGCGGCCGGGGCTGCCGTCGGGGCCGATCTCGAGGATCTCCGCGCGGACGGCGGCCGTGGTCGCCTCCATCCCCTGGTTGTCGACGGTCACGGCCAGGTTCACGGCCCCGCGGTCGTCCGTCAGCCCCGGCGTCGTGGCGAAGACGCCCCAGTGGCCGACATGGACGGGCGACGTCTTCACGAGCCAGACGTTGCGATAGAGCCCCGCGCCGGGATACCACCGCGAGCCCCAGTTGACGGTGTCCAGCCGAACGGCCAGGACGTTCTCCGCGCCGTATTTCAGGTGTTTCGTGAGCTCGAGGCGGAAGGGCTGGTAGCCGTACGGCCAGCCGCCGACCTCCTGGCCGTTGAGCCAGACCCGGGAGTTGGCCATCGCGCCGTCGAAGTCGATGAAGACCCGCTTGCCCTGGTCGCCGGCGGGGACGGTGAAGTGCTTGCGATACCAGCCGATCGCCTTCCAGGGGAGCTTGCCGGTGTCGCCCGGCAGGTCGTCGCGGAACGGGCCCTCGATGCCCCAGTCGTGGGGGACCGAGAGCGTCCGCCAGTCGGATTCGCGAAACGTGGCGACGGATGGAGCCTCGCCCGCCGGAAGGTCGGCGTTGGGGATGAGCTTGCCGGCGGAGTCGAAGAGCCGCACTTCGCGGATGCTCGCCCACTTGCCGTTCGGCAGGGAGGTGGGCCGGATCCTGAGCCGCCGAGCGGCCTGAGAGAGCTCGATCCGCTTCGCCGCACCCTTGCTGCGGCACCCAGGAGCAAGGACGTCGACGACCTGGTTCCCCACGACTCCCGCGATTTCGAACGCGTAGTCGAGATCCGGGAACTCCCAATCGATCTCGACGGAGCGGGCCGGACCCGTCTCACCCAGGTCGAGCGTCAGCCATTCCCTCGTCCCCCCGCCCGCGGCGCACCATCGCGTGTTCGGGTCGCCGTCCACCGCCAGGTCCGCGGTGTTCCCCTTGCCCGACTCCTCGCTCGACGCCGAGGCGTGGATGGTCTTCCTCGGCGCCCCCGGCTCGAGCCGAGTCGACCCGTCGGGCATGGGGCCGAACCGGGCGAACGTCCAGCCCTCGTTGAAGGACGTCCGCTCGCGGGCATTCTCGGCGAATGCCGACGTGGTAACCAGCAGCAACGACGAGACGACACACAACCACGAAAAGGGAGAGAGGCGCATGGACAGATCACTCCTGGGCGGGCGCAGGGCCGGGACCGTTCCCGGATCCTACTCCTGCCCAGGGTCGTCAACAATCCGCCGGTCTCCCTCGATCACGGCGTGCGGCGGAAGCTCAAACCAGGGTCATCGGGGGGTCCCGCCATCAGCTTGAACTGGAAATGATCCTCGTCGGTCCAGGTGAGGTGCCCGACCAGCGGTGGCTGGTCGTCCTTCCCCTTCTGGACCAGCGTCAGGATTCCATTGCCGTACGTCCGCTCCCCCTGGAACTCTCGATTCTTCCCCTGCGAGGCGACGCCCCAGGAGAAATGGCCGTCGTTCGTCAGCCGGAGCGTGATGGTCGTGTCCGCGGCCGGCTGGGCCGTCCATGTCCCTTCGAGCTTCCCCTCCTTCCCGGCGGGGGCCGCGGGAGCCGTAGCCGGCGCCCCCGGCCCGATCGCCGGCGCGGGCGGGGTCGCGGCCGGATTCGCCCCGGCGGCCTGCTTGGTCAACTGCTGGAGCAACTGGCTGGAGATCGTGTCCTTGGGCTCAAGGCGAACGACCTCCCGGAGCTGCTGGACCGCGGCCTCGACGTGCTCCTGGGAAAGATAGTGATAGGCCAGCAGGAACCGGTCCGCGGCCGACTGTGGATTCGCGCGAATGGCAGCCTCCAGGGCCCGGAGCTGCTGGGTGTAAACGTCCACCGAGGGGTAGAGCCCGATCAGCGTGGCCCAGTCCCACCCCGGTCCGGTGGATAGGACCGCGTAGATGGTCGTGGCGGCCTCGTCGAATCGCCCCAGGGCGAAGAGCGTCAGTGCCCGGAACTCGTGCAGCGAGGGATCGTTGGGGAGGACCTTCAACGCCTGGTCCGCAAGGTTCAGGGCGGAGCTGTAATTCCCCGACTTGAACGCGTCGCGTGCCTGGTCAAAGAGCGAGGTCTCCTGGTCGATCACGGTCTGCGCGGGGGCCGCCGCCGGCGGACTGATCGGCTGCGAGTAATCGAAGACCGGTGTTTCCTGCACGATCACGGCCGGCTGGCTGAGGAAATACGGGTTCGCGTAGGTCGTGTAACCCCAGTCATAGAGCGCAGGCCCCCACATCCAGGACGACAGGCCCCAGCCCAGCCCCATCCCCAGGCCCATCCCAAGTCCCCAGCCGCCCAGCCCCCAGCCCGGCCATCCCCAGCCGCCACCCCATCCCCAGCCGCCGCCCCAGCCCCAGCCGCCACCCCAACCCATGCCGCCCCAGCCCCACCCGCGGTTCCATCCCCAGCCTCGATTCCAGCCGCCACCCCAGCCTCGATTCCAACCGCCACCCCAGCCCATGCCGCGGTTCCAGCCCATGCCGCGGTTCATCCCGACACCGGCGCCATTCCATCCGCCGAAACCACGGTTATTGATGCCGCCCGGGAAGCGTGCCCCAGCAAGGCCGCCGTTCAACCTGGCGTTGTTCATGTACGGGTTTCGCCCCCCCATGCCCACGAAATTGCGGTTCGAGCCGGCGAGTCCGCCCGCACCGCCGCGACCCGGGCCCAGGTTGCCACCGTTCAGCCCTCGGTAGCCCGCGAGCGCAGGGTTCCGGTTCCCGAACGCCATGTCGCCCCCGGGCCCGCGACCCATCGCGGCGCCGCCCCTGGGAAAGGCCCCCCCGGCGCGTCCGGCCATCCCGCCGGGCATCCCGCGAACCGCCCCGCCGCCCGGCATCCCGCGCATGCCCCCGAGGTTGGCCATCCCGCGATTCGCCCCCATGCCGGGGGCACCGCGGAATCCACCCATATTCGGAGCGCCGCGGAATCCGCCCATGTTCGGCGCACCGCGGAATCCACCCATATTCGGAGCGCCGCGGAATCCGCCCATGCTCGGCGCACCGCGGAACCCACCCATCGATCCCCCGCGGAATCCGCCCATCGATCCGCCACGGAATCCGCCGCCGCCGCCTCCCCGGAATCCGCCGCCTCCTCCTCCTCGGAACCCACCTCCCCCCCCACGTCCGCCGCGCTGGGCCAGCGTCTCGGGATTCAGTCCGTGACAGAGCACCAGGGATAGTCCGACGATCACGGCGATGCGGGATGTCCAGGACATGTCGGGCTCTCCTCGGTGGGGCGACCGGATGCGACTCTCTATTAATAGGCTATGCCGTCACCAAGGGGATTGTTCGCGGGCCGACCTCGAGTCGACAAGGTGGGCGTGAAAATAGTCGCCGGCCGGCAGGACCGACCCGGACTGAGGTCGGCCGGTCCTGCACCCGGCAGATTATCCCCACCTGGCTTCCCTGCCGTCTCATGTCCTGGCATCCAGGATGCATATGTACCTAATGATCGACCCCACTCCCGGATCCCACCCCAACCACCACCCCCGTGTTGGGTGGAAAGGTGGCCGAGGTTGACGCAAGGCGTTCTTTGGCAGTTGGTGATGCAAAGAGTGTCCCTCCGTATCCCCAGACTCGGACCATCACCCTCCAGGAACCATTCACCGAGTCCCAGTAGAGCCCCAAGACCTGCGTCATGAAGAGATTGGCGGGATCGGACGAAGAGAAGGGGCCATCGTTAGAGACCGGCAAGGTCGGTGGCGACTCGTCCGGGATGAGGCTGACGATCTGGAGGGTGATGCTGGTTTGCTTCGGGTCGAGGATATCCACTTCATCTGGCACCGGGACCGAGAAGTCGATGTGGTCCCAGCCGGGGGCAAATTTGGGCACCTTGCGATACGTATATCCTGTCGTAGAGCTGCTGCTGTGACTGACGCCCCGCAGCTCGTCCGGTATCGGTTCCCCCGTCAAGGAGAGCTCGACGTTGAGTCCGGCCGGACCACCCGAGTTCTTGACCCGAAAATCCAGGTAGTTGAGGCCCTGCATGAGACCTTCGGTAATCCTGAAGGTCGAGCCGACGGTGTAGTTGGTGGCCGCATCGCCGTCCAGCGATTGGTCCGTGTCGCTGCAATTGAGGACCACGGTCGCGTTGTTGTCGACCCCCCAGATGACCACTTTCAGGATCACTGTTTCGGGATCATACTCGGTCAGGTCGAAGGTGAGTCGAAACGTATAGGATTCGCCCACCTCCCCGGCAGTGCCGCTCGCATCGAGCCAGATCCACCGGGAATGCTCGGTCTGGAAGTAGGTTTCCGATTTCTGGTCCGTGAGGACATAGGCGTTCTGCGGATGGACGATGTGGGGGCCGGAGACCTTCCAATGGGGATCGACGGAACCGGGAGCCAGGGGTGCGCCCGCGGCATCAACTCCGGTGCTGGATATGGGGATCTGCGTCATGGTCGAAGACCTCTCTCGGGAGTGGGGAATGACCATCCCTGGGGACACGCAATCCGTGGAGGCGACCCCCTCGATGGGATCCAAGGCCGGGTGCCTCACCCGTCGGACCACCGGCGGGAGGACGTTACGAGGGGGCCGCGGGGCGATACTTCGCGGCCTGGTCGGGCTTGCCCCATGCGTCATGGAGCCGGATGGGAACGGAATCGGGACACGAGCTCTCGCCAACCCTCAGCCAGGCTCCGGTTCAGGCGATGTCGCATTTGTCGTCCCTGCCGCCCCCCGAGTCCACGACAACCACCACGCCGGAGTTGGGCGGCCAGGCTGCCCGGTCTCGCGATTCGACGGATCGATCGTCCGAGGGGAGGGCATGGTCATGACCCCAGACCCGCACCATCACGTTCCACGGGCAGCCCGGGGAATTCTGGTAGAGCCCGAGCACCTGAGTCATGAAGCGATAGACCGGCGAAGGGCATTCCAGCGGCCCCCAGGAGGACGTCGGCAAGCGGGGCTGCTCGGCGTCGTCCAGATTGACGACCTCGACCGTGATCGCGGCCGTCGCCGGGGAATTCAGCTCGAAGTTGGCCGGGAGCGGGATCGTCACGTCAGAGTGGGCGCAGCCCTCGTTCGGTTTCTCGACCCTTTTCATCGCGAACGCGGCAGTTCCCCCGCGGAGCACCCGATGGACCGTCGGGATGTCGTCCCTGAGCTTCTCCGTCGCCGAGAAATGCACGTTCAGGCCGGCCGGGCCCCCCGAATTCACGACCACGAAATCGAGCGTGTTTCGGCCCGGAAGGAATCCGCTCTTGAGCTTGAAGCTCGAAGGGCTGGTGAAATTCGTCTGGGCATTGCCGCCCAGTGACTTCCCGGTGGGCTGTCCATTGAGCAGGACGGAGCCATTGTTATCAACGCCCCATTCGCTGACATTCAGGACCGTGGCGCAATAGCCGGACCTGGACAGCTCAAACTCGAGCCGGAAGACATAGGGAACGCTCGTTTCGCCGGCGGTGCCGGCCGAATCCAGCCAGATCCAGCGAGAGCCGTTCGACGCGAAATAGGTGTTCGGCGGATTCGAGAGGACGACGGCCCGCTTCGCGTGGAAGCCGGGCGGACCGAGCACGATCCTCCAGTGAGGATCAGGGGCACCGCCGGCCAGCGGATTGCCCTGGTCATCGACTCCCGTGCTGAGGATTTTCTTCGCCATGGTTGTGGATCTCATTCAGGAGTGTGGAGCGACCTTTTCGACAAACAGGAAGTCAGACGACGCAACGGCAAGGATGGCCTGCCGGCCCCGGAGTGCCTCACGCTCAGCCGCCGGCACGAAGATCGTCATGGTGGGGCCGCGGGGCGATACTTCGCGGCCTGGTCGGGCTTGCCCCATTCGTCGTAGAGCCGGACGAGTCGCCGCCGCGCCTGCTCGACCCGAAGTCGGACCGCGTCGGGGGCTCGGGAGAGGATCCCGTAGCTGTGGACCAGGATCGGCTCGGCTTCCGAGTATCTCTTGAGGGCGAGGAACGACTCGCCGTGGAGACTCTCGGAGTTCGCCAGTCGCCAGTCCTGTTCCGGGAGCGCGCTCCGCCTCGCCTGGACGGCCTCGCCCAGGACCGGCTCCGCCCTGGCGGGCTCGCCGGCGCCGAGGAGGGCCGAGCCGTAGAAGGTCAGGACGCGACCGATCTCGGATGCGGCGCGACGGGCGTCCTCCTCGGCGGCGGGGCCGTCTCCCTGGCCGGCGGCGGAGAGCCGGGTCCGGTAGACGTCCAGGGCCGTGGCCAGCAGGGGGACCGCCTCCGACGCCTTCCCCAGCTCGATCAGGGATTCTCCGAGCTGGACCTTGGCCGCCGCCGTATCGGAATGGTCGCCGCCGACCGTGGACTCGCGGGCGAGGAGGATCTTCCGGAAGATCGCCTCGGCCCCGGCCCAGTCCATGCGACGGACCAGCACGCTCGCCAGCGTGTTGAGGTTGGCCAGGACCTCCGGATGGTCGTCCGGCAGCACCCGGGCCTGGGCGGCCAGGGCGGCCCGGATGGTCCGCTCGGCGTCGTCGAACCTGTTCTGCCTGAACTGGAGGGCGGCGAGGTTGGTCTGGATCCGGAGCGTGTCCGGATGCCCTATCCCGGCGTTCCTGCGGCTCGCCTCCAGGGCCTCCGTGAGGACCGACTCGGCGTCGCCCAGCTTGGACTGGAGGATCAGGTTCCCGCCCAGGGCATTGAGCGCCGCCAGCAGGCGGGGGTGATCGGGACGGAGCCGTCGGCGGAGCGATTCGACGACCCGTCGGTGGAGCGGCTCCGCCAGGGCGGCGCCGCCGCGCTGCTGGATCACCAGGGCCAGGCCGCTCACGACGCCGAGCGTGCCGTCGTCCTCGGCCCCCCGCACCAGCTCGTTCTGCGACAGTTGCCGCCGGTACGAGGCCTCGGCCTCCTCGAGCCGACCCCGGGCGTGGAGCCACTCCGCCTCCGCCGCCAGAGCGTCGAGGGTCGAGGGGTGGCTGGGGCCGAGGACGGCGGTGAGCCTCTCGGCCGAGTGGGTCGCCAGCGGACCGGCCTCGTCCAGCCGGCCCAGGGCGGTCAGCAGCGAGGCGAGCTCCGCCTCCGTGCCGAGCCGCGTGCTGTCGTCCGCCCCGAGGAACTCCTGGCGGAGCCGCAGGCAGCGGCGGAGATGCGGCTCCGCCTTGTCGAATCGTCCCAGCGCGCGGTACGTGCTGCCGACCGCCTCGCGGATCCCGGCCTCCACCGCGGGCGGGCCCTCGAACGAGGTCTCGAGCTTGGTGGCGGCCTGGTCGAAGAGCTCCTCCACCGTCATCTGCCGGCGGTACGCGTAGTCGAGCGGCTGCTTGTAGCCGAGGAAGGTCTGCCGGAAGAACGCGTCGATCGATCGATTCGTCCACCGCTCGCCCTCGGCCTGGCGCCACTGCCAGAAGACCGCGACGGAGCCCAAGAGCAGCGAGGCGGCAAGCAACCCGGCGAGCGTCGCCTGCGCCGGACGGCGGCGACACCAGAGGAAAAGGCGGACGGCCGGGCCGGCGGGCCGCGCCTCGACGGGCTCGCCGCGGAGCCAGCGCCTCAGGTCCGCGGCCAGGGCGGCCGCCGAGGCGTAGCGGCGACGAGGCTCCTTCTCGAGGCATTTCAGGCAGACGTTCTCGAGCCGCCCGTCGATCCGGGGGTTGAGCCGCGAGGGAGGCTCCGGGGCGACATCGCGGACGCGGCGGAGCAGGTCCGCGGTCGAGTCGCCCTGGTGGGGCGGCCGGCCGGTGATCATGGCATAGAGGATCGCGCCCAGCCCGTAGACGTCGGCCGCGGTCGTCACCGCCTCGCGGAGGCCGGAAGCCTGCTCGGGCGACATGTACGCCGGGGTGCC
This sequence comes from Aquisphaera insulae, assembly GCF_011064615.1. Lineage (GTDB taxonomy): Bacteria > Planctomycetota > Planctomycetia > Isosphaerales > Isosphaeraceae > Aquisphaera > Aquisphaera insulae. Next base: position 19,076 of record NZ_JAALJH010000051.1, read on the forward strand.
CAGGATCGCCCCGTCCTGGGTCAGCCCCGGCTCCACGTCGAGCCGCCTGGCCAGGCCGAAGTCGCTCACGTGGGGACGGCCTTCCGCGTCCAGCAGGACATTCCCCGGCTTCAGGTCGCGGTGGAGGATGCCCCGTTCATGGGCGTGCTGCACCGCATCGGCCACGGCCGCCAGCGTCTCCGCGGCGTCCCGGAGGTCGTCGACATAGCCCTCCAGGTGGTCGGCCAGGCTCCCCCCCGCGACCAGGGGCATGGTGAAATAGCGCTGGCCGGCATGCTGGCCGAACTCGAGGACCGGCAGCAGATTCGGGTGATCGAGCCGGGAGACCACCTCGACCTCGTTCCGGAAGCGGCGGAGATCGGCCGTCCCGGCCAGTCGATCGGCCCGGATCATCTTGAGGGCGACCTGCCGATCCAGGCTGACCTGCCGGGCCCGGTAGACGATGCCCATGCCCCCCCGACCCAGCACCTCGATGAGGATGAAGTCGCCGAAGTAGCGGACGCGTGAACCGTCGGGGAACGCGGGATCGGGCTCGGCCGCGGACGGATCCTCCGCCTCGGGTGGATCGTCCACCTCGGTCGTCATCGGGTCGGGCTCATCGTCCCCCCTGACGGCCGTCGTCCCCAGATCGCTCCCGGAGATCGTCTCCGCGGGCTCCGGCGCCCTGTCCGCGCCCCTGGACCGTCGGGCGAGGCGCCTGAGCCGCGCCTGCGCGATGAAGAAGGCCGACAGCTCCTGGGCGAACTCCGGATGCCCGGCAATCAGGTCTTCGGCCGCGGGAGGTTGGCCGCGATCCTCCGCGGCCAGGTAGTCCGCGATGATCCCGTCCAGCCGAGCCTCGCGGCCCGCGGAATCCTCGGCTTCGGAAGACGACATGAGCATCGCCCCTCGTGATGGGTCGGCCTGGATCCGCCGTCCGGTTCACCCTTCAACCGACCAGCCCCGCCTCAGGTCGGCGAGCCCCCGCTTGATCAGCCCCGCCACGGCCGCCGGGGTGCGCCCCATCAGCTCCGCGATCTCGGCGAGCGACTTGCCCTCGAAGTGTCTCAGCGTCAGCGCCAGGCGATTCGCCTGGGGCAGGCGGGCGAGCGCGTCCGCGAGCTCGCGCTCCGATTCGTTCCTCTCCGCCCGCCGGGAGGGTGACGTCTGATCGGCGGCCAGGAAGGACGCGATCCTCGAGGACGACTCGGCGAGCGCCCGCTCCAGCGAGACCTCTCGTCTCGTGTCGCGCTTGGCCCGCCGCCGCTCCCGCTGCGCGTCCATCAGATTGCAGGCCAGCAATCGGCGCAGCCAGGCCACCATCTCGGCCTCGGTCCCGCCTCGGAATCCGGCGAGGCCGCGATGGGCGTCCAGGAGCGTCTGCTGGACGACGTCGGAGGGGTCGATCCGCCCCCCACCGCCGCCCAGATGGGCGTCGGCCAGGATCCGCAGGTAATTGCGGAAGAGCGCCGGATCGGGCCGCGAGAGCTGGTTCGGTTCCGCCACGATCGTCCTCCTTTCGGGAGATTAGCCGACAATCGGCCCGATCCTGGGCGCGCGAATTCCTCGCGAGTGCTCAGGGACGCCACCAGTCCTACACTAACCGCAACGGCCCGAGTTGATTTCTGTTCCGGGGCATACTCTACGAGATATTTGGGTCGAAATCCACGAGCCAGGCGATGACAGACGAGGGGGCCTAACCAAACCTCCGGGTAAGGCTGGAAAACTGGGATATTGTTCGATAAAGTCTAAACCATAACCAGCCCGAAGGGCGCGCCGAAGGCCGCCGAGCTGTTCGCGTCATGCCATCAAGGGCGCCAGATCGACGACAGATACGCATCGCGACGGCGATTTTTCGCAAGAGCGGCGGCGAGGACATCTTCTTCGGCCTCAGAACTCGGTCCGATCGAGGCCGGGGAGGCGGACCGTGAATTCGGAACCCTGACCCGGCCCGTCGCTCCGGGCGTCCAGGCCGCCCCCGTGCATCTCGATCAGGGTCTTGGCCAGGGTCAGGCCGATCCCGAGCCCCCCATCGGATCGCGCGAGCGTCCGCTCGCCCTGCGCGAACAGCTCGAACATCGCGTCGATCCGGTCGGGGGGGATCCCCACGCCGTTGTCGCGGATCGAGATGACGATGTCCCGCCCGACCGCGCCTCCGTGGAGCCGGATCTTGCCCCGTTCCGGCGTGAACTTGGAGGCGTTCGAGAGCAGATTGACGATGACCTGTTCCAGCCGCACCGGGTCGGCGAAGACCGGTGACGGGCGGGGCGGCGCGATCACTTCCAGGGTCTGCCCCCGCTCCTCGACGAGCGGCCTGACGGCCTGGGCCGCCTTCATGACGCACTCGACGACGTCGACCTCCGTCCGCTGGAGCGAGACCTTCCCCAGGGTGAGCCGGGACGCGTCGAGGAGGTCGTCGACGAGACGCGTGAGGTGATTGGTCTGGCGGTCGAGGACGTCGGTCGCCCATTCGCGATCGGCCGGATCGAGGCTGGCCCGCAGCAGCCCCGCCGCGCTGGCGATCGCTCCGAGCGGGTTCCTGAGCTCGTGTCCGAGCATCGCCAGGAATTCGTCCTTGCGGCGATTGGCCAGGGCCAGGGCGTCCTTGGCCTCCTGGAGCGCGGTGATGTCCACGACGACCCCCACGACCCCCTGGGGCGTGCCGGCCTCATCCCTCACGGGCATGGCATTGAGCAGCGTGCTGAGGCAGCTCCCGTCGGCCCGCACCACCTGGTAGATCTCCCCCAGGACGTCCCCCTCCTCCCGGGCGGCTCGAAGCAGCGGTGCCCCCGGCGGATCCACCTCGATCCCATGCCGGAAGATGCGGAAGGGAGGGACCTCGGCGCGTTCGTAGGCGCGAACGACATCCTCGCCCGGCTCGATCCCGAGCATCTCCGCCATCGCCCGGTTGCATGTCACGCTCAGGCATTCGGAGTCCTCGGCGACGAGGATCCCGACGGGCGCGGTGTCCAGCACCGTCTGGAGCTGCCGGACTCGACGCGTGAGCTGGAGGTTGAGCTGGCCGATCTCCTCGAGGCGTTGCACCCGCTCGCTCAGGTCGCGGAGCACGATCACCCGCGCGGAGACGACGCCGCGGTCATCGGCGACCGGCGTGCACGTCGCCTCCACCTTGAGGCGATGGCCGCCGCGACGGATCAGGACGCGCTCGGTAGGGCTCGGCGAGAACGGCCGGCACTGGTCGCAGTGCTCCAGTCCGCAACTCTTGCCCGGCTCGGGCGCGTGACCATGGACCTCCAGGATTTCCGCGATGGGGTGGCCGATGGCCTCGTGGCGGGCCCAGCCGGAAAGCTCCGTCGCGGCCCGGTTCAGGAGGATCACGTCCCCCGCCTCGTCCGTGATCACGACCGCTTCGGAGAGGGTCGCCAGCAAGGCCGGCAGCCAGGCAGGGATACCGCCCACCGGGATCGGCCCCGCCGAGGTCTCCCGGGCCGACGGGATCTCCGCGCCGTGGGTGTACGCGTCGGGGGGCGGAATCAACGATGTCTGCCTTTCTGAATTTCCATCGGGGATCAACCTCGTCCCTCGGTCGGTCCGCGGCCGCCGCCCGTGCCTCCGAGATCGCCTCGTCAGCCCGCCGACGACCTCCCCTTGTTGCCTGAGGCGCCGTCCTCCCAGCCCAGGAAGCGGAGGATCCCGGCGACCGGTTCGAGCCCCGTGAAGTAGACGGAATCCCCGACCCAGGGGCCGAACTCGCGTCGATGCCCGATCGCCAGGCAGGTGAGCCCCGCCTCCCGGGCCGACGCCAGGCCCGAAGGAGAATCCTCGAACGCCGCGGCCTGCGTGGGCTTGATGCCGAGCTGTCGGACCGCGAGCGCATAGCCTTCCGGATCCGGCTTGGCCGACTGGACATCCTCCTTCGACACGATGACGTCGAATGCGTCGGCGAGCCCGGCGGACTCCAGGACGACCTCGACGTTCTCTCGCGACGTTCCGGTCACGACCCCGGTCTTCGCCCGCCCCTTGAGTCGGCCGATGAGCTCGTGGACCCCGGCGTAGACGCGGGGAGAATTCCGGAGCAGGACCCTGGTCAGTGCGGCCTTTCGCCCCAGCCAGCCTTCGAGGTCCGCATCCTCGATCCCGGCTTCCGCGAAGAGGGTCCGGAGGAATTCTCGGTCGTCCACCTCCGCGGCGCGGGCCGCGATCGCGTCGGGGACCATCCATCCGAGCGCGGCGAGCGTCCGCTGCCAGGCCGCGACGTGATGGTTTTCCGTGTCCGCGATCACCCCGTCGAAGTCGAAGAGTACGGCAAGCGGCGGCATTTTGACCCTTCTGCAAGTGCAGGCCCCGCCCCCGGGGCGTGGCGACGACACCTGATTATACCAAAGGTCCCGCCCCGGCCACGGGGGTTGCAATCGGACCGCTCAGGCGGACGTCCCGGGTCGTGGCGAGCGGCCCGCCAAATCCTTGACAACGCTTAAGTTACGCCCTAATGTTGCGGATTCCAGGCCGCATCGCCGCGGTGGCGTGCGGGTCCGCCCCGAGGCGGGCGCCGGGGATCCGGAGGGCCGATCGGCCGAACCGGATTCGGACCTGGCGCGGTCCGCACGACGATCGATTTCGAGAGACCAGCAAACCCGGGAGATCGCACCATGTCACGTCCCGTGACCCTCTTCACCGGCCAGTGGGCCGACCTGCCCCTCGAGGAGATCTGCAAGAAGGCCAGCCAGTGGGGCTATGACGGCATCGAGCTGCCGTGCTGGGGCGATCACTTCAACGTGCAGAAGGCCCTCAGCGACGAGTCCTACTGCAAGGGCCGCCACGACCTCCTGGGCAAGTACGGGCTCAAGGTCTGGGCGATCTCCAATCACCTGGTCGGACAGGCCGTCTGCGACCTCATCGATGAGCGGCACAAGCTGATCCTCCCCGAGCACGTCTGGGGCGACGGCAAGCCCGAGGGCGTCCGCCAGCGGGCCGCGAAGGAGATGATGGACACCGCCCGCGCCGCCCAGAAGCTGGGGGTCAAGGTGGCCAACGGCTTCACCGGCTCCTCCATCTGGCACCTCCTCTATTCGTTCCCGCCCGTCTCCGATGCCATGATCGAAGCCGGCTTCAAGGACCTGGCCGACCGCTGGAACCCGATCCTCGACGTGTTCAAGGAGTGCGGCGTCCGGTTCGGCCTGGAGGTCCATCCGACCGAGATCGCCTTCGACCTCTACTCCGCCGAGATGGCCCTCAAGGCCCTGAACCATCGCCCCGAATTCGGCTTCAATTTCGACCCCAGCCACCTCCTCTGGCAGATGGTGGACTCGGTCGAGTTCATCCGCGCCTTCCCCGACCGGATCTACCACGTCCACGTCAAGGACGCCGCCCGGACCCTCAACGGCAAGAGCGGCATCCTCGGCTCGCACATCAACTTCGGCGACCCCCGCCGGGGCTGGGACTTCCGCTCGCCCGGCCGCGGCCAGGTCGACTTCGACGCGATCGCCCGCACGCTCAATGAGATCGGCTACGCCGGGCCCCTCTCCGTCGAGTGGGAAGACCCCGGCATGGACCGCGAGTACGGCGCCGCCGAGGCCGCCCGCTTCGTCAAGGAGCGGATGGGCTTCAAGTCCGCCGGCCGCCTCTTCGATTCCGCGTTCGCCGAGGGGCAGGCGAAGAAGTGAGAGCGCCGGCAGCGTCCCCGGCGTGAAGGCTTGCACTCCCCGGCTTCCGATGAAGCCGGGGAGGCTGTTCACGGGTTGGACGTCTCGAGCGACGACACTCGTTGCGATCCCCGCCTCACTCTGGTCCAACCTGGACCCTTGGCGATCCGGCGGGATAATAGGCAAATCCTGCGATCGGGTAGATGCACTGCGGACTGCGTTCTTTGGAGGACATGCCGATGCCGACGAAGGACGAAGAAGCGGCCACCCTGGCCAGGAAGCATTATGACATCGATCTTGGGCTGATCCAGGTCTTTCGAGTACTCGCCACTCCGGAGCTGGAAGCCCTTTCCTCGGAGCCGATCAAGCTGCTGGAAGTCAATGACCTGACCTCCGCCTCCGGCATCCTCCCCATCGGCTTCGGACCGGCACCAGGAATCGGTATTCACCATCCCACGATTATCATTGAGGTGACGCCCGAGGAATTTGACCAGATTCTGACGCAGGAACTGGCTCTTCCAAATGGTTGGCAGATCGGAAAGTTGATACCCCGAGAGACGGCCGCACCATGCCCCTGACACTGTCCGAGGCCTGGGCCGACGCATTTGCCCGTCAGGCCGATGCGGACCTCCGAGGGTGGGAACTGTATGGATTGCATCCGAAGGCCGTCGCTTCGGATTGTCACCGATTGCTGATGCTTCAGATGGCTAGCGAGAAGCTGTGCAAGTCCCACCTGATCCGGGGCGGAAGCCCCCCGGAGTCGGTTCAATCGACGCACGGTTATATCAGGAAAACACTTCCGATCATCCTCGAACGACTGCTGGATGCGTCGGGTACGCGGTCGCCGAAATATCGGAACATCCTGACGTGCTTCCGACATCTTGCCATCGAGATCGAGCTTCTCAGCCCCGCCATGAGGCGAGACGGCAGGCGACCCGACAACTGCGAATATCCCTGGGAAGCGGATGGCCGGGTCGTTTCACCCCTGGACTGGACATTCCATCCCCTCCTGCTCTTGCAAGCCCCGGCCGGCGTCCTCTTCATCAAGCTGCTGAGAGAGGCGATCACCCATTCCCTCGCTGTCACCCGTCAGGAGCCCTGACCTGAGCGAGCTAAATCGACCGGTTCATTCCCCTCGCGGCCGCCTCGGCAAGATCTGAGTCTCCCTGGCCTGCTTGCGGGCCAAGAGGTAAGCCCCGATCGCGGGGTAGATTATCCCGGGGCCGAGGAGAAGCGTCGTCAGGACCACGGGAAACGCCCCCGGGCTCCAGGCGTGCAAGCGACTTGCCCAGTCCGATCCAAGGATCGTCCGGGGAGAGTGCGTCAGCAGGCGGATCCAGAACAAGTAGTACGCAATGACCGGTCCGAAGGTGATGGCGATGTCCGCAAACATCGAGGCCAGGGCACGGGGAACGCTCACTGAGGGGCGAGAGGGGATGTCGAAATGCTCGCGGAGGATCGCCTCAACCCCGGCCCGGGCAGCCTCGCGACGCTCGCTGGGGATACTGTCCCACATCAGGAAGAAACGGAACCGACCTGGTCCCTGGAACGAGTAACCTGCCCGGCTCGGGATGATGCGCCGGATGTCGCCCCATTCACAACTTCGCCGACCGAAGGGCCCGTCGAACGTCAATCCACGCTCATCGACGGTCCTGGACGCTGGCAGGCAGCCCAGCCAGACGATGCCGGCGACGAAGGAAACAAGGACACCGCAGATAGCCGTTACGCTGTATTCACCACGTGCCCTGGGACCGGGTGTCCCCATGACGAGATCCTGGAAGGGCAAGGCCACAGCCCCGAGGAGTCCAACCGCCATCAAGGCCGCCAGCACAAGGCGAGCGATGGCGCTCACCCGGTCGACATTCAGCCTGACGACGATCGGCAACGGTTCGGGAGCGGGGTGCGAATCGTCTTTCACGGATATCATCGTGGTAGGAACCGCACGAAAGGCGGCTTCATGGTGGGGGATCGGTGCGGAGCCGGGAGCACGAGGTCGAGACGCAAGCAAGCAGCCCCGCGGCATCCCCCGCTTCGAGATTCTCTTCGCCGAAGCGACTGACTTATTCCCCTCAGGCCTGGCGGATTGGCATCGAACTCTGGATGCCGGTCTTGCAGGCACGTAGAATTCGGCTCTGGGCAAGGTGTCAACGAATCGGGAGACAAGGCCATGTCGGGCCCCATCGTCCGCCGCTACGGCTTCCCTAACTTCGAGAAGATCTTCGGCGAACGGCCGCTCACTCATGGGAAGGATGAGGAGGCCGCGGAGGGCAAGTCGGACGGGGGTGAATCCAGCACGACGCGACCCGCGAAGCAGCCCGCGGTTGGAACCGTGGAAGAAAAGACGAAGAAGGACGCCTGAGGCGAACGGCCGCCGCAAGGACCAGGGCTCACCCGGCCGCTACGAGGCCCGACCCTTCCGCCCGAATGCCGTTTTCGTTTCGTCTTCTCGGTGCCTCCGTGCCTCCGTGGTTAGCCCCTCCCCGGCTTGATCCCCGCGGCCGGCGGAGGCGGGACGGGCTTCGTCTGTCCCGGCCGGTTGAAGTGCGGCGGCGGCACGGTGTTCTTCCTCGGCGGTGAGAGGGCCTCGTTGAGGACCTCGGAGAGGCGGACGCCCGCCCGCGCCAGCCGCTCGGTGACGATCGGGAGGTTGGCGTCCTCGTAGTCGCGACCGATCCGCGAGCCGCTGCGGAGCGTGTTGCTGGTGCCGGGGACGCGGTAGGCCAGCCGCGCCGCCTCGAGGCTCTCGTTGATCCAGTCCTCGACGTCCCCCTTCGTCCAGTCCTGGGCCTCGGGCCGCCTGGCCAGGTCGAAGAGGGCGTCGGCGATGTCCCGCTCGCCGCGGTATCCCTCGCGGAGGAGGCCGGAATCCCAGACCTGGTGGAGGTTCGTGAAATCGTCGCGGAAGAAGCTGAGTTGCACGTTGTTCCCGCCGCGGTCGCGGTTGTCTCCGACATGCATCGGCTGGTGGGCATCCTCGACCAGATGCACCACGTATCGCAGGGCCATCTGCCGGCGTGGCCGGGGCGCCTTCGGGTCGGCGAGGATCTTGCGGAACTCCTCGAGCCGCGAGACGACGCAGTTGCCGCGGCAATCCGAGGGCGTGTACCGCCGGGCCGTGATGGGGACGTTCACGAAGTGCCAGCTCGCGCTGCCGGGGATGTCGCGGCTGTTCTCGTCCGCCCAGGTGGAGGCGTCGACCAGCGACTCGCCGGGCTCGAGCAGCGAGCGGACGGCCGCGCGGGCCTCGGGAGTCAGCCGCGACTCCGCCACTCGCGTCGCCGCCCGGTGCGCATTGCGACCCCAGCCGTAACCGACGCGAGGTGAGCCAAACCCGAGTGTCAGGGCCGCGGCCGCGGCCCAGATCGTCCAGCCCGGCGGCTTCCTCCGGCCCGCGGGGGGGCCCCCGCCCGTCGACCTTCGCTTCATCAACGCACCCTCATTCCAGGACTCCGTCGGCCGGCCCGTCGCGGCCCCGGCGGACAGGCAACAGCATAGGCGCCACGCCGAGGAATTTGCTAGTGTGACCCGCTGGTCTTGCAGGCGAGAACACCGAAGGAAGGACGACATGGCCCTGGTTGATCCCTACGATCCCTGCCCCTGCGGCAGCGGCAAGAAATACAAGTGGTGCTGCCACAAGGCCGAGCCCTACGTCGAGCGATCGGTCCGGCTCCAGGAGTCCGGCCAGGGCGAGTCGTGCCTCGGGCCGATCGAGGAGGGGCTCGCGAAGCTGCCCGGGAACAACCTGCTGCTGCTCAACAAGGCGGTCGTCCTGATGTCCCTGGAGCGGGACGACGAGGCCGCCGCCGCGGTCGACCTCCTCCTCTCACGGGAGCCTTCGAACCCGATGGCGATCGAGCTCCGCTCGCGCCTGTCCGTGGTCCGGGAGGGCCCCGCCGCGGCCGTCGCGCGATTCCAGGCCGCGCTCCGCGCCGCCGACGAGTCCGCGAGGAAGACGCTCGCCCCATCGGCCTTGCTGATCGCGAATGCGCTGGTCCGGAGCGTCGAGATCCCGCCCGCCCTGAAGCATGCCGAGCTGGCCGCGGAGATCGCCGAGGACCCGGAGCTGATCGGCGAGGCGAAGGAGCACCTGGCGGAGATCCGCAGGAACCCGCGGATCCACCCGTGGCTCAAGCAGCCCCTGGCCCTCTCGCCGGCCCCTTCGGGCCTGGACCCCGAGTCCGCCGACTCCTTCAACCAGGCCCTGGGGTGGGCCCGTGAGGGCCTCTGGGACGCCGCGGCCGCCGCCTTCGAGCTCCTGTCGGCGAATCGCGGGGCGAGCCTCGCCGCCGACCGGAATGTCGGGATCTGCCGGCTCTGGCTCGCCGACGATCAGGCTGCCGTCGCCGCCCTCCGCCGGTTCATCGCCGCCTCGCCCGCGACGACCGACGTGGTCGATCTCGCCGTCATCAGCGAGTTGATCGACCCGGCGAAGGATCCGGAGCAGGTCGAGGAGGTCACCATGACCTGGCCGATCCGGGATCGGCGCGACCTGATCGCCCGCCTGGTGGATCATGCGACCGTCGCCCGGGACGAGCCGGACGAGGAGGAGGAAGGGGACGACGATTCCGAGCCGGAAGACGAGTTCCTCCTGCTCGATCGGCCGAAGTTGAAGGAACAGGAGGGCCTCTCGGCGGCCCAGGTCCCCAACGTGCTGGCGGACATCGCCGTCGGCCGCGAGACCGTCAAGCTGATCGCGTTCGACGAGGGCGGACTGAACGCGATCATGGACCAGTTCTCGGCGATCGCCGGGACGGCCGTGCCTCCGTCCCACCCCAAGGTGAAGGTCACGCGTCGCGTCGATCGGGCCGAGGTCGCGGAGGGCCGGCAAGCCTACCTGCCGCCGGCCCTCGATGCGACGGAGCAGGAGCGGCTGCTCCGCGAGAAGTGGGCGGAGTACGTCCAGGATCGGTGGGCCGACGTCCCCCGGGCCACCTTCGGCGGCCGGTCTCCGGCCCAGCTCGCGAAGTCCGGCCACGCGGAGGTCATCCTCCGGGCCGCGATCCTCGCGCTCGAGACGAAATTCGCCTTCGCCAAGGCCGACTGGGCCGCCCTTCGCGCGCGGCTGAACGTCCCGGAGGAGCCGGCGATCGATCCGGCCACGGTCCAGATCGACGACGTTTCCCCCGGCCGATTCCGGTTCATCCCGCTGGGGGCGCTCGACGATGACCGCCTCGTCGCCCTCGATCGGCGCGCCGGCGAGCTCGGACAGATCGAGGTCCACCTGGACTGCTGCCGGGAGATCGTCCGCCGGGGACATCTGATCTCCGATCGAAAGGTCGCCGCGATCCGGGTCTACCCGGCCCTGATCAGCGCCGCGGTGGCCGCCGGGGATCGCCAGGCTGCATTCGACCTGCTTCAGGAGGGCCGTGCCGCGGCCCTCGCGGCGGATTCGTCGTCCGGCGCATCGGCCTGGGACATGACCGAGTTCCAGCTCCTGGTCCGCTTCGACGGGCCGGAGGTCTGGGTGCCGAAGCTCCTCGAGCTGAGCGACCGCTACAAGGGCTCGGCCCAGTTCGGCCAGGCGCTCTCCGCGTTCCTCGTCCAGTTGGGCCTGATCCGACTCATCCCGCTCCAGGATCGGCCGGGCGAATTCGCCACCGACGCCCGCCTCCTGGAGAGGCTGATCGGCCTCTACGGCCCGAAGGTGCAGTCGGCCTCGGACTACCTGGGCATCTCCGCGAGCAAGGGGGGCATCTGGACGCCCGGCTCCGAGACCAAGGGGGGCTCCATCTGGACCCCCGGGGCCGAGGCGCCGGGGCAGGCACAGGGACAGGGCGAGGACAAGCCTCGGATCATCCTGGCGCGTTGATGGCGGCGGAACGGGGATCGGATTCGACGGCGGAGGATGTTGCGGCATGAGTTCGAACACGGCGAGAGACCAGGCGCAGGCCCTGGTCCACCAGGGCTGGAATCACCTCATGTCGCAGCGGCCGCTGGCGGCCTGGGGGACCTGGCAGCAGGCCCTCCGCCTGGATGGCGAGTCCGCCGCGGCGCACCAGGCGTTGGCGACCCTCGAGGCCGCGCCGGACCTGCCCGCCGCCGCCCGCAAGGCCTATCGGTTCCGCAAGCCGGCCGACGACGCCCGCGGGCGGTGGGACGACGTCCTCCGGCATCGCGACACCGCCCAGGTCGAGGACGCCGCCCGGGCCTTCGAGGCCATCGTCCGGGACGACCCCGAGGATGCGGCCGCCTGGTTCAACCGGGCCCTCTGCCTCGCCTGGTCGGGCTCCGATCGCGAGGCGATCTCGTGCCTCGACGAGGTCGTCGGCCTTCTCGCGGATGAGGAATCCGCGGCCGGCGTCGAGGCCTGGACCCTCGCCGAGGTCCTCCGCCAGGGGGGCGGCGCCGAGAGCCTCGCCGACGACCTGAGATTCGCCTGCAACTTCGCCTGGCATCACGACGACACCCCGCGGCTGGAAGCGACCTACCCGGAGCTGCGCCGCATCCCCACGCCGATCGACCCGACGGGCTCCAACGGCCACCCCCGCGAGCTGGAAGTCCTCGAGTGGCTGGACCGGGCCCTCCCCGCCGCCGATCGCATCGCCGGCGAGTCCGACCTGCCCCGGGTCCTGGCCACGGTCTACATCACGCCCGGCTCGCTGCGGCTCTCCAGCCCCCGCGTCGAGAGCCTCGAGGTCGCCGAGGAGCGGCTCCGCAAGATGCTCGGGCCGGACGTCCAGCCGATCGAACGCCTGGCCGCCCCCCTGCCCCTGCCGTTCCTCGACGCCGACGTCTGGACCGCCCGGATGCCGGAGGGCCTGGACCCGGAGCTGGTCCATCGCCTCTCCCGCGAGATCGTCGAGTCCTACTATGAAAATCATTGGATCCATAAGCCCAGGCAGGGCCTCGACGGCCTCTCCCCCCTGGCCGCCTCCGAGGCCGCGCGGCGGGGCGACGCCGCGGCCCGCGTCAAGGTCGAGGCCGTGATCCTCCTCCGAGAGCAGCTCGGAGCCCGCTCCAGCGCGGCCGCGATGTACCAGGGCTACCCCTTCGACCGGCTCCGCCATCGGCTGGGCCTGGAGCCGACCCACGCCGGCTCGGTCGAGGCCGACGACCTGACGTGTGCCCCCCTGGCGACGCTCCAGGCCCTCGCGGCCGAGGGCCTGGAAGACTCGCGCCTGTCCGACGCCTTCCGGTCCGCCGCCGGCTTCCGCGACGACGCCCTGACGACGCGGTTCGCCGCCGAGCTCGCCCGCCGCGGCACGCCGGAGCTGACCCGGCTCGAGCTCACGACCGTGTTCGCCCCCCTCGTCCGCCAGGCCATGGGCCGGAGCGACCCGGCGGAGGCCCTGTCCTGGCTCGACCAGGCGCGGGTGCTGGCCAGCGACGCGAGCCGTCGGGATTTCGACACCTGGCGGGCCGAGATCCTCTCCCGCACGGGCAAGTCGGAGGAGGCCGCTCGGATCTACGAGGATCTCGTCGCCACCGCGCCGGCTCCCCACCTCGCCGCCCTCGATGCCGCCGAGACCTTCCTCGACAACGGCCATCACGAGCAGGCCCGCGACTTCCTCCATCGCGCCCTCGACCTGGCGCGAAGGGACCGCATCCCGGGCGTCGAGGATCTCGCCAACCGGCACCTCAACACGCTTTCGCGGAACGGCCACGGCTTCTAGCGCTCTGTCAACACTCCGAATTCGGGTTGCAGGACAGACAGGCATGTCTGTCCCCCGGGTCTAAGGCCAGGTGTGTTGGAGATTTCGGCGGACAGGCATCCTGCCTGTCCTCCTGCCAACCCGAAAATCAAGCTGTGACGGAGCACTAGCCCGCGGGCTCCGCCCCGGGATCGCATCGAAATCGCCCGAGATACTGGAGCTCTCGCCCGGGCAGGGTGACCGACTTCGGATTCGAGATCTCGGCGTTCCAGACCAGGAGCACGAGGTTGAACGGCGCGATCGAGGCCGACCGGGATTGCTGAACGACGTCCGCCAGGTAGGACGACGAGAAGGAATGCCGGCCCAGGGCTGCGGCGATGTCGTCGCCCGGCGGATCCAGGAATTCGCCGCGTTCCACGAAGTCGTGATCGTAGAACCGCTCGCCCATGTCGGCGGCGAATTGCGAGATCGGCCTGTCCTCGTCGTCCTCGTCATAGGTCTCTTCGAAGTAGGCGTCGGCCTCCTCGTCCGAGGAGAACCGGCACAACCACACGTCGACGATCTCGAACTCAGCGGCCATCGCAGCCCCTCCTCGTACCGAAACAAACCGCGGCCATCGAGTCGGAGAGCATATCGCCTTCAGGGCTGTTTTCCAGTCCCGAGCTGAGCATCGATCCGTCCACACCGGTCGTCTCGGAAGCCCCGCCGTCGAATCGACCCGGGGCGGCGATCAACCTCGTCGCCGGCCGATGCACCATTGCACCTCGAAATCCAGGGCGGACAATGCCAGGGACGGACCAACCTCCCCGAGGAGACCCACCCCATGCGACGCCGTACGTCGTCCCGCCTGACCCGAACGTCTCTCGCGACCCTGGCCTCTCTCGCCGTCTTCTGGCTCCTGCTCCCCTCCAGCCCGGCGCAGTCCTCCAGGCCGATCTACGCACGACCCGTCGAGACCGCGCGGTCGCCCGCACTCCTGCCGCTGCCGCCGGGCGCGATCGAGCCGGCCGGATGGCTCCGCGACTGGTGCCTATCGGCCCGCGACGGCTGCACCGGCCACATGGACGACGTCGCCCCGGAATTCCGCCACGCATGGGCCGCCGATTTCCAGCAGCGCGGGACGGGACTGAACTGGCCCAACGGGGCCTGGCCCTACGAGGGGGGCGGGTACTGGTTCGACGGCCTCACCCGGCTGGGCCTGGCCCTCCACGACGAATCCCTGCTCGCCCAGGCGAGGACGCGATTTCGTCCTGTTCTCGATCGCATGAACGACCGGGGATTCCTCTTCCTCTGGTGGCTGGACCGCAAGAGCGATTCCGACCGCGCGGCGCTGAAGGCCGGCGGCGACGGCTGGTCGATCTGGGCGAGCGGGCTGATGGGCCGGGCCCTTTCGGGCTATTACGCCGGGACGAAGGACCCGCACGCCCTGGAGGCGATGGTCAAGGCGTATGGCCCCGATCCCGAGGGCCTGCGGTGGATCAACAGCAACCTCTCGAACGTCGCGCCCGCGTTCGACGCGTACACCTGGAGCGGCGATCCGGGCATCCGCAGGGCACTCGACAACCTCTTCCACACGCCACCGTCCGGCTTCTCGCCGAACATCGCCCGGTTCCACGCGCCTCCGGACATGACGCCCGGGTCGGTGCTGGATAATTGCCACGTCGTCGAGTTCCTGGAAGGGACCACGCCCTGGGCGCTCGGCACCCTCTGGACGGGCGACGAGTCGTACCTGAAGGCGACGCTGGCCTGGCATGACCTGCTCGCGAAGGTCTCGATGCTCCCCACCGGCGCACCGGTCGCGGACGAGTGGTTCCTGCCCACCGGGGCCTTCCGGGGGACCGAGACCTGCGACGTCGCCGGCTATCTCTGGAGCCAGCTCTTCCTGCTCTCGCTCACGGGGGACGGCAAGCTCGCCGATCGCGCCGAGCGGGTCTTCTTCAACGCGGGGCCGGCCACCATCGCGCGTGATTTCAAGACGCACGTCTATTTCCAGAGCCCCAACCGGTTCGCCGCGGGGTCGCCGTCGTTCCCGCACGGGCCTGGCGCCTCGGGCGGAAACTACGCCGTGAAGCACATGCCGCTCTGTTGCACGGCCGCCGTCAACCGGATCGTCCCGTGGTACGTCACGAACATGTGGATGGCCACGCCGGACAACGGCCTGGCCGCGACGTGCTACGGGCCCTGCAAGGTCTCCGCGCTGGTCGCGGATCGGGTGCCGGTCGAGATCGCCTGCACGACGGACTACCCATTCACCGAAGACGTCGAGATGACGGTGAAGCCGACCCGCGAGGTCCATTTCCCGATCTCCGTGCACATCCCGGCCTGGTGCGAGCGGCCCGCGCTGACGATCAATGGGGCGGTCGTGCCCCTGGAACGGTCGTCGACCGGATTCGCGCGGATCGATCGGACCTGGAAGCCCGGGGATGCGATCGCCCTGTCGCTGCCGATGGCCCCGAAGATCGAGCAGGGCCGCGATCGGGCCCCCCGCGGACCGGTCGGCGGAGAGCACCTGCCTTCCCGGATCACGATCCGGGGCGAGGACGATCCCACCGGCGCCCCCTTCGGGTCGGTCAGCATGGGTCCGCTCCTCTTCGCGGAGGCCATTGCCGACGTGGGCGGCCCGAACACGCCCGACCCGACCGCCACCTGGAAGGTCGCGCTGGACACCCATGCCCCCGGGTTCGAGGTCGTCCGCACGTCCCTCCCGTCGCGCTGGGACTGGCCGCTGGCCTCGCCGCTGAAGGTCCGGACGCGAGTCTTCCCGGTGGACTGGAACCCGGCGCCGGGCTCGCCGACGCTGCCCGACGCTCCGATCGCCCCGACGGCCGCGGCGAGGTCCATCGAGCTAATCCCCTACGGCTGCACGAAGTTCCGGATCTCGATGTTCCCCGTAGCCCGGCGTGAGCCGGCGCTGAAGGACGTCCGCAAGATCCTCTTCCTGGGGAACAGCATCACCCATCACGGGCCCAATGAGAGCCTCGGCTGGCCGGGCGACTGGGGCATGGCGGCCTCGGCGCCGGAGAAGGACTACGTCCATCTCGTCGCGGCGGCCGTGGGTCGCATCGCCGGAAAAGCCCCGGAGTTCCGCGACCTCAACATCGCCGACTTCGAACGCGGGTATGCGAACTACGACGCCGCCGCGAAGTTGAAGGATGCGATTGCATTCGACGCCGACCTGATCATCCTGGCAATCGGCGAGAACGTGCCGGCGTTGGATTCACCCGCGGCGGGCGACCGTTTCGAGACGGCTGTTCGGACTCTCCTGGGGACGCTCCAGGGCGGGCGTGATCGGATCGTCCTGGTCCGGAGCTGCTTCTGGGCGAACGGCCCCAAGGACGAGCGGCTGTCGAAGGCCAGCCGCTCCGCCGGCGTGCGATTCGTCGACATCGGCCGCCTGGGTGCGGACCCCGCCAACGCGGCCCGCTCCGAGCGTGCTTTCAAGCACGAGGGCGTCGCCGGTCATCCCGGCGACCGCGGGATGAAGGCGATCGCCGAGGCGATCATGGAGGCGCTGAAATAGGCAGGCCAGCTCAACCACGCATGGACGGCACTCCTCCCTGATAGCGGAAGATTCCGTGGAGGCACGCAAGGCCGGGACCGTCGACGGGGTGATTCCCGCACTGGACGGGCCGGATACAGTTCCTCGGCACGGACGGCGCACGCATCCGGAGGCGCTCCGAGGCGAGCGGCCCATGCGGCGGTCCTGCCCAAGTGCTCTGAGGAACGACCATGACTCGACGGCTTCTCGAATCCGCACTGGCAATCGCCCTGGCGGCGGTGGCGGCCCCAAGTTGCTTCGGGGCCGAGAACTACACCCTGGACGCGGCCCATGCGGCGGTCACCTTCAAGGCCTCGCACCTGGGACTGAGCTGGACGTATGGACGGTTCAAGGAGATCTCCGGAGCGTTCGCCATCGACACGGCCGATCCGACGGCGACGCGGTTCGAGGTCGTGGCCAAGGCGGAGAGCCTGGACACCGACAACGCCAAGCGTGATGAGCACCTCCGCGGCCCCGACTTCTTCAACAGCAAGGAGTTTCCGGTCGTCAGCTTCAAGAGCACGTCCGTGAAGGCCGTGGAGGGCGGATACGAGGTGACGGGCGATCTCACCCTTCACGGCGTGACGAAGCCGATCGCGGTCGTCCTCCGCGGCGGCGGGACGGCCGAGTTCCCCAAGGGAGTGCATCGGACCGGCTATTCAGGCGAATTCCAGATCAAGCGCAGTGAGTTTGGCATGGACAAGATGACCGGGCCGATCGGGGATGAGGTGTTCGTCGCGATCAGCTTCGAGGGGACGCGTTAACCGCCAGCCGATCCTCCATTCCGCGTCGCCAGGTGTCGAGGTCGCCATGCCCGATCCTCTCGTGATGGCGGGGGCCGCAGCCCTTGCCGCGGCCGTTGCCGCCCTCGTTGCGTGGACGCTCCGCCGGTTCCGCCTTCCCGGCGGGGCCGCGGGAGTGGGACTCGCGGTCCTGGGCGGGGCGTTCGTCCTGGGCCTGACGCCACGGATTCCGCCCCGAGAGGCGCTGGATCGACTCCTGCTCCTGGTCATCCCGGCGGCGGTCATCGCCGAGTTGGCGAGCGAGAGGATGCGAAAAGCCGCATGGCTGCCGCGACTGGCCACCGCCGCGGTGGCCAGCCCGATCCTCCTCTTCGGCTCCAGCTATGTGACCGACCTCTCGGGTCCGGGGAGCCGGGAATGGGGACCTGCCTTCGCGTCGGCCGTCTGTGCCGGGCTTGGTGCGGTCCTCTTCCTGGTCCAGCACACGAGCGTCCGGATGGCGAGTCGGGCGGAGCGCTCCTCGGCCGCGGTGGCGGCAATCTCGGCCGCGGGCGCGGGCCTCGCGATCATGCTCTCCGGCTACGCGACCGGGGGGCAGCTCGGCATTCCGCTGGCGGCGGGCGTGGCGGCCGTTGCGCTCGTCCGCGGCCAGGGGGTCGGGGCGGTCGGCGTTTCGATGGTCCTCCTCTTCTCCCTGCTGGTCATCGGACGGCTGTTCGCCGGGCTGACGACCCTCAACGCAGCCCTGATCTTCCTCAGTCCGCTCCTGGCATGGGCGCCGGAACTGCCTCAACTCCGACGACTCGGGCCGCGGCTCCGAACGACCATGCGGGTCGCCCTGCCGGTCCTCCCCGTCGTCCTGGCGCTCTGGCTCGCCCAGCAGAAGTTCGCCGCCGATTCCGCCGGCGCGGCGCATGCACCGGGCGAGGCCGGCCTCAGCGATTACCTCGAGTTCGGCAAGTGATGGACCGCTTCTCTCCGCAAGGCTCCGATGTGCGCCATGATAACGGCGTCGCATGCTTATCCGACGTCTTTTCCGGAACTCGCCACCCTTTCCGGAACCGACGACCAGGCGCAATCCCGGCACCGATGCCCATGTCCATCGCTTCGCTGCCCCGGCCGTCCCGACTCGCCCCGCCATCCCCCTGTTTCGCGCCGTCCGACCCCGAAACTTGCTGGCATCCGCATCGAATTTCCACGCAGTGGTTCCCGAGATGGGCAATCAATGACTCCCGGTCCCGGTCTCGCAGCGTCAAAGAGCCTCGCCATGAACGTCAATACGTATAAGAATTTTAATTACGTACCGTACAGGGCGATACTAGCCGGAGGCCTCGTATGTGTCCTGGCGGGCGGAGCGAGCGGGCAGGTTCCCGCTCCCGCGCCCGTCCCGCACCGTGACGGGGTCGACCGGGGCACGCTCATGTCCGAGGGGTTCCGGCTGGGCTACCGGATCGAGGGTGAGGGGCCCAACGCGCTCGTGGTCGGTAGCGCGGTGTACTACCCTCGGGTCTTCTCGGCCGGGCTGCGGAAGCACCTGAGGCTGGCTTTCCTGGATCACCGCGGCTTCGCACCCCCGCCCGGCGACGTCGAGCTCAGCGCCTTCGCGCTCGAGAAGATCGTCGGGGACATGGAGCGGGCGCGGCAGGCCTTGGGGTTGGGACGAATCGTCGTGATCGGGCACTCGGGGCACGCGTACATGGCCCTCGCTTATGCGAAAGCTCATCCTGAGCACGTCTCGCACGTGGTGATGATCGGTATCTCGCCGAACCTCAGCGCCGCGGGGGGCGCGGCCGCCGAACGCCACTGGCGGGAGTCGGCCTCGCCCGAGCGTAAGGCGGCACTCGAGGCGAGCATGAGGCGCTCGCCCGATTCCGTGCTGGCCGCGCTGCCCCCGGGCGAACGCTTCATCCGCGGCTACCTCCGCGAAGGCCCGCGCACCTGGTACGACTTCCGCTTCGACGGGACGCCCCTCTGGGCCGGTGTCGAGGTTAACGCGCGGATGATGGACCACGTCTGGGGCGTCGTCTTCCGCGACATCGACATCACGCAGGGCCTCGACGCGTTCGATCGGCCCGTACTCCTGGCGCTTGGGAGATACGATTTCACCGTGGCGCCGCCGTCTTCGTGGGACCCGATCCGGCCGAGAATCCGCGACCTCACCTTGCGGGTCTTCGAGCGCAGCGGCCACGTACCGCCGCTCGAGGAGCCCGACCTGTTCGACGCCGAGCTCCTCCGATGGTTGGCATCCCGGCCGTAGGCGGACTCCGATCAACATCAATATAATACATCATTTTCTCACGTGATGTATCAGGCGAGAGGCTAACGCGGGGAGTTTCCGGCGGACGGCGATGGGATTGGCGGCACCGTGCGCGGTGCCCGGTGCGAGCATCCCGGGCCGCGAGCGCCCTGGGGGGAATGACGCACCGAGTTCGCCTGCGTCTCGACGACGGCTTTCGGAGGCCTTTCGCCGTTCGGCCGGGATCTTCGAGGGGTCCAAGCGGAGATCGCCCGGTTATTTCCCCCGGAGGGCTCCTCTCCCGCGGAACGGGGATTCGTGTTAGGATGAGGGACTTCTCCGACGTCGAGGGGATCGTGCGAACTCGAACGGCCCGGGGCGTGTCCGGGGGAGGATCGGCCGGGGTGCGTCCCGGCCCGGTCGACTTGTCCTGAGATCGACTGCTCGGGCGGATAGGTCAGGGAGATTGGTCGTGAAGAACGTCGCCGTCGTCGGGGCTACCGGGGCCGTGGGGGATCGGATGGTTCGGCTGCTCGAGGAGCGGAACTTCCCGGTCCGATCGATCAAGTTCCTCGCCTCCGAGCGGAGCGCCGGCAAGACCCTGACGTTCCGCGGCAAGGACCATCGGATCGAGCCGATCAGCGGGGACGCCTTCCGCGGCGTGGATATCGTCCTGTCGAGCACGCCCGGGAGCGTGTCGAAGGAATGGAGCCCCATCGCCGCGGCGGCCGGCGCGGTGGTCGTGGACAACTCGTCGGCGTTTCGGATGGATCCCGAGGTCCCGCTCGTCGTGCCCGAGGTGAACCCGCAGGACGTCGCCCGCAACAAGGGGATCATCGCCAATCCCAATTGCTCGACGATCCAGATGGTGGTCGCCCTCAAGCCGCTGCACGACGCGGCGAAAATCCGGCGGGTGGTCGTCAGCACCTATCAATCGGTCTCCGGCGCCGGCATGCGCGGGATACGCGAGCTGGAATCCCAGGCCGAAGCCACTGTCAAGGGGACGGACGTCCCGGCACCCGCCAAGTTCGCCCACCCCATCATCGGCAACTGCCTGCCGCAGATCGACGACTTCCTCCCGAGCGGCTATACGAAGGAGGAGATGAAGATGGTCAACGAGACCCGCAAGATCATGGGGGATCCGACCATCGACGTCTGCCCGACCTGCGTCCGCGTGCCGGTCCCCTATTCGCATAGCGAGTCCATCCTGGTGGAGACCGAGCGGCCGATCAGCGTCGAGCAGGCCCATGCGTTGTGGCGAAAGGCCCCGGGCGTGATCCTCCAGGACGATCCGTCGAGGCTCGAGTATCCGCTCGCCGCCGAGGCCAACGGCCGCGACGAGGTCTTCGTCGGCCGCGTCCGCCAGGACCTGGAGCGGCCCAACGTCCTCCTCTTCTGGTGCGTCAGCGACAACCTCCGCAAGGGGGCCGCGACCAACGCGGTGCAGATCGCCGAGGAACTGCTCAAGCTGGACCTGGTCCGGTCTTGACGGTCAGGCCTCGCCATCGCCCATGCGGAACATCAAGCTGACCCTGACCTATGACGGGACGGACTTCCACGGCTGGCAGAACCAGCCCGGGCTCCGGACCGTCCAGGGCGTGCTCGAGGAGGCGATCGAAGGTCTGACCCAGGCCAGGCCATCGACGACCGCAAGCGGGCGGACCGACGCGGGGGTCCACGCCCTGGGACAGGTCGTCCACTTCTACACGGCCTCGCGGCACCCCCGCGAGGTCTTCATCAAGGCGCTCAACGCAATGCTGCCGAAGGACGTCCGGGTCCTCGACGCGGAGGAGATGCCCCAGGCCTTTCACGCCACGCTGGACGCCCGTTCGAAACGCTATCGGTACGTGATCGACAACGCCGCCATCGCCAGCCCGTTCCAGCTCCGGACGAGCTGGCACGTCTCGCGGCCGCTGGACGTCGCCGCGATGGAGCGTGCGGGGCGTGCGCTCCTCGGGCGGCATGATTTCCGGAGCTTCGAGACCGAATGGCCCAACCGGACCAGCAGCGTCCGGACGATCCTCGACCTGACCGTGCAGCGATCGGAATCCCAGGTCATGATCGAGGTCGAGGCCGACGGATTCCTATATAATATGGTCCGTACGATCGCGGGGACGCTCGTCCTGGTCGGCTCGGGCAGGCGCCCGGAAGGCTGGGTCGGCGACGTCCTCCGCGCCGAATCACGCGTGGAGGCGGGGCCGACGGCGCCACCGCAAGGTCTCTTCCTGCTCAAGGTCCGATATGGTCCGCATCCACGATGACGGGTGTACGGGAGCGGGGATCGTCGGCTCCGGGCCTCTCGACGATCCCCCCTCGCCACCGCCGAAGCCGGCCTCGCCGGAGCCGGCTCCGCCCGCGCGGAAGGCCCCCAGGATGCGCATCGTCCACGTCATCACCCGTTTGATCCTCGGCGGGGCGCAGGAGAACACGCTGCTCACCGTGGAGGATCTCCACGGCCATTACGGCGACGACGTGACCCTGATCACGGGGCCGGCGGAGGGCCCGGAGGGGGACCTGTTCGAGCGGGCGCGGAAGGGGGGGCTGAAGGTGGAGGTCATGCCGGAGCTCGTCCGGCCGATCCATCCCTGGAAGGACCTGCGCGCCTACGGCAAGCTCCGCTCGGCCTTCCGCCGCCTGCGACCGGACGTCGTCCACACGCACAGCTCCAAGGCCGGGATCCTGGGACGCGCGGCCGCCTGGCACGCGAAGGTCCCGGTCGTCGTGCACACGATCCACGGCATGCCCTTCGGGGCCTTCGAGACGCCCTGGCGGAATCGGTTGTACATCCACCTGGAGCGCTGGGCCGCGTACCGCTGTCACGCCATCGTCAGCGTCTGCAACGCCATGACCGAGCAGGCTCGCGCGGCTCGGGTCGGCCAGGACGGGCAATTCCTGACCGTTTACAGCGGGATGGACGCGGACGCATTCCTGAACCCACCCCGGCAACGGGACGAGGTCCGGCGGGAGCTCGGGATCCGCGACGGCGAGATCGCCTTCGCCACCGTCGCCAGGCTCTTCGAGCTGAAGGGGCACGACGACATCATCGCCGCCGCGCCGGAGATCCTCCGGGCGAATCCGAACGTCCGGTTCGTCTGGATCGGCGACGGCATCCTCCGCGATCGGTTCGTCGCCGACCTGGAACGCCTGGGCATCCGCGACGCCTTCATCCTCACGGGCCTGGTCCCCCCGGGCAAGATCCCGGAGCTGCTCCTGGCCGCGGACGCCGTGATCCATCCGAGCCTCCGCGAGGGGCTCGCCCGCGTGATCCCCCAGGCGCTCCTCGTCGGGCGGCCGGTGATCAGTTATGACATCGACGGGGCGCGCGAGGTGGTCCTGCCGGAGACCGGGATCCTGCTCCCCCCCCGCGACCTGGACGGGCTCCGCGAGGGCGTCCTCAGGCTGGCCGGGGACCCGGAGCTCCGCGACGCCATGGGCCGGGAAGGGCGGCGACGGTTCGCCGACCAGTTCCGCCACGAGGTCATGACGCGTGACCTCCGCTCACTCTACGCGAGGCTCCTCGGGGCGGTCCCGGCGGGCCGTTGACTCCTCGCGGCCCGGCGATTCGCCGCGGCGATGCAGCAGGACGATCTCGACGGCGTGCGTCCGGCCCTTGGTCAGGCTCAGCCCGTCCACCGTCTCGATCGGCGTCATTTCCAGGGCGTACTTGTCGCTGTAGGCCGCCCGCTCCTCGGGGGTCACCGCGGACAGGAACTCGGGGCGATCGTCGAGCAGCCTCTCCAGGTCGTTGCGCTCCCGGACCGTGGCGAGCGGATGGCCGGCCGCGTAGATCACCCCGGGCTCCTGGTAATTCAGCAGGACCACGGGTCGGCCCCGTTCCCTGGAGAGATCCTCGAGACGCCGGCCGACGCGTGCCGAGATCCGAAACGACTCGGTGGCCGGGATCAACCAGCCGCCGAGCAGCCCCATGAAGAGCCCCCACGTCCCGGCGAGAGCGACGATCCCCCGATGCGTCGCCCCGCCACGGACAAGGCGAGCCCCCAGGAAGGTCCCCGCCCCCATCACCGCGGACAGGACGGCGAGCGGAATCCGTTGCGGGCCGGGCCAGCAGGCGGCTGCCGCCAGGGTGACGGTTCCCGCGATCCCGATCCCGCCCAGGAGGACCATCGCCAGCCTGCCGAGCGGCCAGCGGCGAATCGACGCCCCCTCGGCCGCCAGGGTTTCCACCATCCAGGCGACCAGCAGCGCGCAGGCCGGATAGGCCGGAAGATAATAGTGGAGCAGCCGCGTCGGCAGGCACTCCAGGAAGATCCAGGGGCCGATCATCCAGCCGAGCAGGAATGCGAGCTCCGGTCGGGTCCGCCGCCGCATCCATGCCCCGGCCGCCGCCGCCGGCACGAGCGCCGACCACGGGTAGAACGCGACGGCGGAGAGGGCGAGGTAATAACCGGGAAGGCCGCCATGCTCCTCCATCCCCGTCGTCACCCGCTGGATGATCTGGGAGCCGACGGCGAATCGGTAGAATTCGCCGCGAGTCGCGATCATGACCGCGAGATACCACGGGACCGCGATCGCCGCGAAGACGAGCAGGCCGGTCCGGACATGCAGCCGTCGCACGACCGGCGGGACTGGCCATCCCCAGCACCAGGACAGAAGGGCGGCGATCGCCAGGAGCGCAGGCCCGACCGGTCCCTTCGTCAGGAAGGCCAGCCCAAGGCACGTCCAGAAGACCATGGCGGCTCGCCGCGACGGGCCCTCGGCAAGCGTCAGCAGGCAAGCCTGCGCGGCGACGAGGAAGAAGGCGAGGGTTGCGTCGGTGGTCGCGAGCTTGGATTCGGCGACGACGATGGGGGACACGGCGAGCATCAAGCCGGCGACCAATCCTCCCCGAGGCCCGATGAGGCGGCGGCCGATCCACCACGTCAGCACGCAGGTGCCCGCGCCGGCGAGGGCCGACACGAGCCTCGCGCCGAAGGGGTTGTCGCCGGCGAGGGCCGTCGTCAGGCCCATGAGCCAGTAGACGAGCACGGGCTTGTGATAGCGCGGTGCATCGTTGAACCAGGGCACGATCCAATCACCGCGTGCTCGCATTTCGCGTACGGCCGTGGCGTATCGGGGCTCATCTCGGTCCCAGAGCCCTGTGCGAGCGTTTCCCGCCAGGTTGATCGTCAGGGCGATCAGGAAGAGTGCCGTGGCCGCGGAGGCCTGGGTCAGCCGGCATCGCCACGATCCGGGTGTCGCCGTCCCCCCTCTAGCTTCCTGGGAATCGGAATTGTCGAGAGCCGAGCTTCCTTGCTTCATGGACTTTGCCCCAGCGTCCGCGCAGCCGTCACGATCGCGACCGGAGCCGCGTATGTCCCTCGGATGGAGATCCAGTGAGCGATTGGCAGTATAATTCGGTTCCCGTTCTTGGCGAGAGCGATCGATCGACGCCCCGCTCTCCGCGCTCGCCACATCATCGGGACCATCCCCCGTCGCCCCCACTCGAGGAGGATCCTTGACCGATCCGACCATACCGACCGAGGCGTCCTGCCTGCTTCAGACCGGAGCCCTCTACGTCAGCCGCATCGGACTGGCCCGCGGCGATTCGTCCGGCCTGGTGTTCGCGGGATTCAAGAAGGGGTCCTTCTCTCTCTATTTCGGCGACGAGCCCATCTACCACTTCGACCTGGAAGGCCGATGGCAGCGGGCGTTCGTCGAGGACATCCATTACCTGAAGGCCCTCGACACCTCGACGCAGGCCGTCGACCGCGTGCGTGAGGGGTCGAACATGGTCCTTCGCCGCCGCCGGCTCGACGGCTCCGAGGTCCGGGCGATGGATCGTCGCGTGCGGACCATGGCCCTGGAGCTCCTCGCCGAACTGAGGTCGGGACGATTCCGCCACGAGGCGCCGCCGGACGGCAGGGCTCGGCCGCTCGAATCGGGCGAGTTGTTCACGTTCCTGGAGCGAATCGCCGACTGGGATGACGACTCCTGGGACGCCCATCGCGACCGGTGCAAGGCAACCTACGGGCCGCTCCCGCTCCTCCCGCCCGATTGTCAGCATGCCATCATCTTGCAGGCCACCTACGGAAATGCGCCCGGCGGGGCGTTCGGTCGAGGGCCTCACGCCGCTCACCGCGTCCGGACGCCCGAGGAGTTCCGCGGGCACCTGGGGGACGTCAAGAGCCTGCTCGGGGGCCGTCTCGAGCAATCACGGATCGCCTTCCTTGGCGGCAATGGGGCGATCCTTCAGGAGCCCCGCTGGGTGGAGGCGTACCTCGAGGCCGTGGCGGACATCCTGCCGATCGGGACGGACGGCGGCCCGGCCGCTCGCGGAGGCGCCGGCACGCCCCCGCGGCTCCAGGGAATTCATGCGTTCGTGGATCGCTTCGACGCGCCCCGCCCCTCGCGCGACGCCTTGCGAGCCTTCCGCGGCAGGCACCTCACCAGCCTCAGCCTGGGGATCGCCTCCGGCGATCCGGTGGTCAGGGAGCGACTGGGCGCGGCCTGGACCGACGAGGACCTGCGATCCTTCGTGGACGACCTTCGAGCCGCCGGGATCCGCCTCAGCGTCCTGACCCTGGCCGACGCCGGCGGGTCGGACCGCCAGCAGGAGCACCTCGCGCGGACGACCGACCTCGTCAGGTCGCTTGAGTTGGGCCGGTCCGAGAACGTCTTCATCCTGGATTCGTCGGACGTGATGGACCTCGATGAGAGAGGCGCTTCGATCGGCCGCGGCGAGGGAACCCCGGCGGCCCGGGATCGCCTCAGGGACGCGCTGGCCCCGCTTCGCGAGCGCGGGGCGAAGGTCCTGGTCTACTCCGCCGACAAGCACTGGGCCTGAGCGGTCCAGGGCGGCGCTTTCTCCGCCCGGGCTCATCCCGTCGCCGGACCGAGTCGGGTCCTGCAAGAGTCTCCGCCCCGCGGCCGGTCATCTCGAGGATCGCCGGGTGTGCCGACCACCGATGAAGCTCTCGAAGACGAACTGGCCGAGGTCTTCGGTCGAGGAGTAGGCCGCCACGCCACCGGTGACCCTGGCCATCTCCTGGACGAAATTCACCAACCCCAGGTAGAAGTAATCCTCGATCAGGGCGAAGCTCGAGATCCGGATGCCGGCATTCGCGCAGTGCCTGGCCTCGTTGAGCGTGTGGGCGGCCGTCTTCTCCGCGGGCGGATAGATCAGGACGACCTCGCGGCCCTCGAGGTGGGCGGTGGGCTCCCCATCGGTGATGACGATGATCTGCTTGTTGCCGGCGGCGTGGCGCATCAGGCGGCTGCGGGCCAGCCTCAACCCGGCGTGGATGTTCGTGAAGTGCTGCGGGACCCGGCCCGGCAGGTTGTCGAGGTCATATCGGAGGTGGACCCGGCTGTCCCAGAGGCTGACCGGCTTGGGCGCCGAGTTCAGGAGCTGCCGCTCCGTCATCGGGCTGGCGAAGGAGTAGAAGCCGATCATCTCGATCGAGTCCTGCGGATACTGCGCCCGGACCATCGCCTGGAGGGCAATGGCGACCTTCTTGGTCGTGTGGTACTTGCCGTAACGCCCCATCGACCCGCTCATGTCGATCAGGACGACCGTGGCGCAGCGGCTCTGGAACTCGGTCTCGTGGACGACATAGTCCTCGTGCCGGAGCCGGATCGGGACGCCCCCCCCCTGGCGGACGTAGGCGTTCTTGAGCGTCTCGTGCATGTTGAGGTTGGCGAGCGAATCGCCGTAGACATACGGCCGCGTGTCCTCCAGGCGGACGGTCCCCTCGCCCTTCTGCTGGCTGTCATGGCGGCCGAGCGCGTCGCGACGGAACGTCTGGAAGAGGTCGGTGAGTGCCCGGTCCTGGATCCGCCGGATGCCCTTCGGCGAGACGCGGTATTTCCCCTCCTCGTCGCGCTCGATGAGCCCTTCCTTCTCGATGAGCTGGATCAGCTCCGGGAGCTCGTCCTCGTCCACGTCGTCGAGCTGGCGGAGGACGTCGTCGCCGTGCTGGAGGATGTACTCGGACAGCTTCTCGAAGACCTCGTCGGCGGACTGGGGCCGGAACTCCTGGCCGTCCCAGCGGGAATACTCGAAGACGGACATTCCTGGCTCCTCCCGGCCCGGGCCGAGTCGATGCGACCGGCCGCGTTCAACGGCGGTAGGTCGTCCCGCCGGTCTTGACGGCCTTGTTCAGCTTGTTGTGGACGTGCAGGCCCTCGAGCAGGAACTCGCCGGCGCTGGCGGCGGCCGCCTCGCGGGCGGCCCGGTCCTTCAGTTCCGGGAGGAGCTTCGAGGCGACCTCCTCGGCCCGCTTCTTCAGGCCCGGGACGCGTCCGAGCCGTTCGAGGACGGCCCCGGTGGGGAGCATGTCGCCGAGCTCGATGTGCTGGCCGGACTCGAAGTGCTCGACGATCGGCCGGAGCTCGCGGACATCGAAATGGGCGCCGAAGATGTTCTTCACGGCCTCGTCGAGGATCCGATGGATCAGCTTGTCCTCGTGCCCTTCGTCCTCGTTCATGGTCAGCTCGAGCTTGCCGCGGGAGCTCGCCGCGGCATGGGCCAGGTCGGAGATCCTGGGGACGATGCACGCCTCACCGTGGAGGAGCGCCCGCCGCTCCGCGTTCGAAATCACGTTCTCGAGGTTGGCGATCGACATCCGGACCGAGACGCCCGACTGCTGATTGACGTGCGGGGAGGTCCGCGCCAGCCGCGAGGCCTCCTCGACCACCTCCTTGATGTAGGCGGGGATCGCCATCGCGCCGGCCGAACCGTCCCCCGCGCGGTCGAGCCAGGCGTTCTGATCGCTGATCGCGATGCCGATCTCGCGGGTCAGCGGATAATGGGTCCGGACGACCGAGCCGATCCGGTCCTTGAGCGGGGTCACGATCCGCCCGCGATTGGTGTAGTCCTCGGGGTTGGCCGAGAAGACCATGCAGACGTCGAGCTCGAGCCGGATCGGATAGCCGCGAATCTGGATGTCCCGCTCCTCCAGCACGTTGAACAGGCCGACCTGGATCTTGGGGGCGAGGTCCGGCAATTCGTTGATGCAGAAGATGCCGCGGTTCGTGCGCGGGATCATCCCGAAGTGCATCGTCAGGTCGCTGGAGAGATAACGCCCCTCCGCGTGCTTGATCATGTCGACCTCGCCCACAAGGTCGGCGATCGTCACGTCGGGCGTCGCCAGCTTCTCGTGGTAGCGACGGTCCGGGCCGATCCACTCGATGGGCGTCGCATCCCCCTTCTCGGCCACGAGATCGAGCGCGAACCGGGAGATCGGATGGAAGGGGTTGTCGTTGACCTCCGAGCCGGCGACGATCGGGATGGCGTCGTCCAGGAGGTGGACGAGCTGCCGGAGCATCCGCGTCTTGGCCTGGCCGCGAAGGCCCAGGAAGAGCATGTCGTGCTTGGAGAGGATCGCATTCTGGATCTGCGGGACGACCGTATCTTCATAGCCCAGGATGTCCGGGAAGAGAGGCTCTCCCGCCCTCAATTTCCGGACGAGATTCCGCCGCATCTCCTCCTTCACGGGGACGACCTTGTAGCCGGTCCCTCGCAGTTCGCCCAGCGTCCCGGCTCTCTCCCCGTCCATAAGCGCCTGCCTCCCCGATGTGCCCCGCCATCCTCAACGCACCCCCGGACCTTCTCATGCTAGGCCCGGAGCCGCGTGAAGTCAACGAGATCAAATCATGCAAACAAGCGCAATAGAGAGTCTTTTTGGGCGCAGCATCGGACGGGGATCGCGGGGGTCGACGTGGTCCCGTGCCGGAGGCTCGCCCGGGGCGAGCGGCGGATTGCACGCCGAGCACCCCGCGCCCATGAGGTCCGAGATCGCCTCGGACCGCTCAGTAATTGAACAGGCGGCTGACGCTTTCGCGGCGGTGGATGGACATGATGGCGTCGGCGAAGAGGCTGGCGACGCTAACGACCTTGCAGCAGGGCGGGAGCGGCTCGAAGCGATGCTCGATGGTGTCGGTGAAGACCAGCTCCTTGATGGGGCTGCGGGCGATCTTGGCCGCCGAGCCCGGCGAGAAGACGCCGTGGGAGACGCACGCGTAGACGTCCTTGCAGCCGCGCTCCTTGCAGGCGACGGCCATCTCGATGAGCGTCCCGCCGGAGATGGTGAAGTCGTCCACGATCAGGACGTTCTTGCCGCGGACGTCGCCGACGATGTCGAGCATCTCCGCGTGCTCGTCGTGGCCGCGACGGACCTTGTTGCCGAAGACGACGGGCGACTGGATCATCTCGGCGAACTTGTACGCCTGCTTGCCGAAGCCGACATCCGGCGACGCGACGACCAGGTCGGGGATTTCCTTCTCGCGGAAGTAGTCGACGAGCACCGGCATGGCGTAGAGATGGTCGACCGGGATCTTGAAGAACCCCTGGATCTGGGGGCTGTGCAGGTCCATGGTCAGCACCCGGTCGGCGCCCGCGGCCTCGATGCAATCGGCGCAGACACGGGCCCGGATCGAGACCCGCGGCTCATCCTTCTTGTCCCCCTTCGCGTACGAGAAGAAGGGGATGACGGCCGTCACCTGGGTCGCGCTGGCTCGCTTGAAGGCGTCGATCCAGAAGAGCAGCTCCATGAAGTTGTCGTTGACCGGATGATCCGTCCCCTGGATGACGAAGACGTCACGCCCGCGGACGTTCTCCAGCACGCGGACGAAGACGTTCCCCTCGCTGAAGACCTTGGTCTCGGACCGGGCAAGGTCGGCCCCCAGGTGCCCGCAGATGGCGCCCGCGAGGTTTCCGCTGGCGCTGCCGCCGAAGATCTTCAGCTCGCCGTAGGGGTCGGTCCGCTTGGTCGCATCGTCGTAGCAGATCAAGGACTTGTCCATGGCCACGGTGATAGCCCTGATGATCGGTGGGGGGAATCTCAGAAGCAACGCGTCGGAGGACTCTCTGGATCTCCTCGCGCCCGACCATGGACGCGGCCGGCCGACTGCCATCGGCCTCTCCATATCTTAACAGCCGCCTCCGCGGCTCGCCAGCGGAGGCAACGTCATCTGCCTCGAGCACTCGACCCCGCCACGTTACGATCGCCAAGGTCCCCCACTCCTCTTTTGCTCGCGGCCGTTTACAATCCCCTCGATGGATTGCCCTTGTGTCTCACTCATTGTCCACCCGCCAGGACCAGGACCCCAACATGACCCGCCGCCAAGCTCATCACGCCTTGCTCCCACTCGCGACGTCGGTGTTGATTCTTGGCCTCGTCGGAGCCATGACAGGTCTTCGCATCTTCTCTACCCGCCACAACTTGTCGGACGACGCGACGGGAACGCTTCGGCTGGTCTCTTTCCGCCAGGACGAGGGGCCGAGCCTCGAGGGGGGCGTCGGCTGGATCAACTCCGATCCGGTCAAGCTCTCGGACCTGAAGGGGAAGGTCGTGCTCCTGGACTTCTGGACGTACTGCTGCATCAACTGCCACCACGTCCTGCCGACCCTGGCGAAGATCGAGGAGAAGTACAAGGACGAGGTCGTGGTCATCGGCGTGCATTCCGGGAAGTTCAGCGCCGAGCGCGACGTCGAGAACATCCGCCGGAAGGTGGCCGAGTACCGGATCAAGCATCCGGTCGTCAACGACGCGAACATGGTGATCTGGGAGCGGTTCGGCGTCTCGAGCTGGCCGACGCTCGTCCTGATCACGCCCGAAGGCAAGATCGGCGGCGCCCACGGCGGAGAGATCGCCTTCGAGGACCTGGACCAGGCGATCGGCCAGACGATCGCGCGCTACAAGGACCAGATCAACCGGAAGCGCCTGACCTTCGCACCGGAGATGGACAAGGTGGCCAAGGGGCCCCTGCTCTTCCCGGGGAAGGTCCACGCCGACTCGAAGGGGAACCGGCTGTTCATCACGGACACCGGCCATAACCGGATCATCCAGACCGACCTGGAGGGCAAGTCCCCGCTGGTGATCGGTTCCGGGGAAGAAGGGCTGAAGGACGGCGGCTTCGGCGAGGCCCGGTTCAACCGGCCGCAGGGGACCTTCCTGTCGGGCGATCTCCTCTACGTGGCCGACACGGAGAACCACGCGATCCGCGCCGTCGACCTGAAGGAGAAGCAGGTCCGCACGATCTCGGGGGACGGCAAGCAGGCCCCGAGGAGCCCGCTGGAGCGATATGAGGGGGCCGCCGCCGGGAGCGCACTCTCGAGCCCCTGGGACCTCATCGAGATCCCGGGCTCCCCGCTGCTCTACATCGCGATGGCCGGGCCCCATCAGATCTGGCGCCTGGATCCCGCCGCGGGGAAGATCGGCGTCTGGGCCGGATCGGGATATGAGAACATCCAGGACGGCGACCCGGAGGACGCTCGGTTCGCCCAGCCGAGCGGCCTGGCGACCGATGGCGAGCATCTGTTCGTCGCCGACTCCGAGGTCTCGGGGATCCGCACGATTTCCGGGATCGCGGCCAGGAAACCGCACGTGGGCCGGATCGTCGGCGAGGGGCTCTTCCAGTTCGGCGACGTGGACGGCCATGGGCCCAAGGTCCGGCTCCAGCATTGCCTGGGCGTGGCCTACGGCGGCGGGACGCTCTACATCGCCGACACCTACAACAACAAGATCAAGGCGTGCGACCCGAAGACCCGGATCGTGAAGACGTTCGCCGGCGACGGCAAGCCCGGCGACGCCGACGCCCCCGCGCGTTTCTACCAGCCCGGCGGGCTGGCCGTCGCGGGCGATCGCCTCTACGTCGCCGACACCAACAATCACAAGATTCGGGTCATCGACATCCCCACGCGGGCCGTGCGGACGCTCGCACTCGATCTGCCAGGCTCGGCCGCGGAGGGCCGATAGTCGTCGCGTGCCCCCCCCCAGAAGAGGCGCCTCCGCCCGGCGACGAGGCCAGTCGCAATCGCCTCGCCGGCTGACTTCATCCACGACGCCATTGAAATTCGCCGCCGGAAGACCTATAACACCTGACAATATCAGTTCTTGCGTTGCCCAGGTTGTTCGGCCGGAGAAGGCCGCGGGTCATGAGGGCTCGATGCTCAAGACGGTCGTTGATATCGGAGTGCCGGTCCTCGCCGTGTCCGCGATGATCATCGTGGGCATGGGGCTCACGACGGCGGACTTCGGCCGGGTCGTGCTCCGGCCCCGGGCCGTGTGCGTGGCGGTCGCGGGGCAGGCCGTCTTGCTCCCGGTCCTCGGCTGGCTGCTGGCGCGCGGTCTCGGACTGCAGCCGGTGGTCGCGGCAGGGATGATGCTGGTCGCATCGTGCCCGAGCGGGGCGATGGCCAATCTCTACGTGCATCTGGCCCGAGGCGACGTGGCCCTGGCCGTCACGCTGACGGCGGTCTCGTGCCTGGCGGCCGGGATCACCATGCCGCTGGCGCTGGCCGTCTTGCCGATCGGAGACCTTGCCGCGGCGGGGTCGGCCGTCCCGCCCGGCTTGCTGGCGGCGCAATTGATGGCCCTGCTGGTCTTGCCCGTGCTGGCGGGAATGGGCGTCCGCCGCCTGCGGCCGACCATCGCCCAGCGGTATGGCCGAATCCTTCTCCGGCTGGGGGTCGCGGCCTTGCTCATCCTGCTGGGACTGGTCCTGATGCAGGAGTCGGGGCGATTCGCCAGCTCCTTCCCCCAGATCGCTTCCGCCTCGGGGCTGCTGGCCGTCCTGGCCTTCGGAGCCGGATGGGCGACGGGATGGGCCAGCGGCTGCGCGGCCGGGGGACGTATCGCAGTGGGAATGGCCTTCGCGGTCCGGAACGTCGGAATCGCGACGGCGGTCGCCGTCACGGTCCTCGGCCGGATCGAGTTCGCCGTCTTCGCGACCGGCTACTTCCTGGCCCAGGCCCCGATCCTGCTTCTCGGGGCCATCTGCCTGCGCCGCGCAGCATCCCTGGATCTCTACGGCGACGACATCCCGGAAGTCGCCGTCCCATGAATCACCCCGACGGTGAATCCGGCGTCGAAGCCGCCGCAAGATCTTCGGCCCTGTCTCCCCACCAAGAGGAACTGTCCGTGAATACGCAGACGACGAAGCTGGCTGTACTCGGGATCGGGCTGATCGCCATCGCGAGCGCATCGACGGTCGCCCGTGCCCAGGTTGACGAGGCGCGGTCCTCCGAGATCGGCATCGAGGCCTACGTCTACGGCTACCCCCTGGTCACGATGGAGTTCACCCGGCGGGTGATGACCAACGTCGCCGTGGCGGCGGACCATCACGCCCCGATGGGCCAGTTCTACCTGTCCCGCACGTATCCGGACGCGAAGTTCCGCGACGTGACCGCACCCAACGCCGATACGCTCTACTCGACCGCCTGGCTGGACCTCGGCAAGGAGCCCTACGTCCTGAGCCTGCCGGACATGGGCGATCGCTACTTCCTCATGCCAATGCTCAGCGGCTGGACGGACGTCTTCGAGGTCCCCGGCACGCGAACCACGGGCAACAAGGCCCAGGCCTACGCGATCACCGGACCGGGCTGGAAGGGTGAGCTGCCCGAGGGCGTGAAGGAGCTGAAGGCCCCGACAGACCTGGTCTGGATCCTCGGCCGCACCTACTGCACGGGCACCCCGGCCGACTACGAGGCGTGCCACGCGGTGATGAACAAGTACGACCTCCGGCCGCTCAGCGCCTACGGCAAGCCGTACACTCCGCCGGCCGGGTCGGTCGATCCGGCCGTCGACATGAAGACGGCGGTCCGGGAACAGGTCCACAAGCTCGACGCCGGCGCGTACTTCAAGCTGCTGGCGACCCTCCTGAAGGCCAACCCGCCGGCACGGGAGGACGCCCCCATCGTCGAGAAGCTGGCGACGCTCGGGATCGTTCCCGGGAAGGACTTCGACGTCTCGAGCCTGGATCCCGCCGTCGCCAGGGGGCTGGCCCAGGTGCCCCGGGCGGGCCAGGCGCGGATCATGTCTCAGTTCCAGAAGAGTGGCACGCTCGAGAACGGCTGGATGTTCGCGACCAGGACCGGGATATACGGGACCGACTACCTGCAACGGGCCTTGATCACCGCCATCGGCCTCGGGGCCAACCGGCCGCAGGACGCCGTCTATCCCACCTCGACGACCGACTCCGCCGGCAAGAAGTACAGCGGCGCCAACACGTACACGGTGCATTTCCCGAAGGGTCAGACTCCCCCGGTCCACGCCTTCTGGTCGATCACCATGTACGACGCGGACTACTTCTTCGTCGACAATCCGTTGAACAGGTACACGGTCAGCCCGCGAAACGAACTGAAATACAACCAGGACGGCTCGCTGGATCTCATCATTCAGAACGAGTCACCCGGCGCCGACAGGGAGGCAAACTGGCTCCCCGCCCCCAAGGGAGAGTTCGTCCTGATGATGCGGTTGTACTGGCCCAGGGTGGAAAGCCCGTCGATCATCGACGGCTCGTGGAAGCTGCCGGCGGTGAAGTTGGAGGAGAAGTGATCCGCGGCCCGCTCCGCAACTAGGCCTCGCCCGCCGCCTCATCCCTTCGAATCCTGAGGCCGACGGGCAGGCTGTCCCCGAGGGCCTGGCCCTGCTGCGAGGCGCCGAGCTCGACGAACTCGCGGACCGGGCGCACGTCCGCGTCCTCGGCCCCGAGTTGCTCCAGGCGGGCGACGACCTGCTCGCGGAGGGAATCGGAGACGTCCCGGGATCGGTCGCCGGAGAACCGCGCGATCTGGGCGAGGGCGAACAGGCCGTCCGTCGTCTCCCGGCCCGGTGCGAACGTCCGTTGCAGCAGCCCCTCGAGCCATCGCTCCGCGGCCTCCCGGTGGACGACGGTGTTCGCCGGGCCGTAGAGCGGCACCCGGGCGCCGAGCCGGCCCAGGCACCAGAGCACGTGACCGGGCAACGGCGATCGCGAGAGGTCCTTCACGAGCGCCCCGCCCAGCGCCTCCTTGACCTCGGCTTCGAGGCGTTCCAGGCTGGCGGCCACCCGCCACATCTCGGCGAGCTCGTGAGTTTCCGGCTTCGGGCGGGCGGCCTTCTTCGAGGGGCTCGTCCCCTTCTGGGGAAGGAGGAACGGAGAAACCCGACGGTAGATCTCGTCGTGATGCTGGCGGCCCAGGCCCGCGGCGACCCGGCGCCAGAGGATCCACCATTCGGCCCAGCACTGGACGTCCTTGGTGTGCTTGACCCCCTGGTGGAAGACGGGCCAGAGGGCCTTCATGCGGACGTCGTCGAGCGGATAGCCTCGCCCCGGGCGGAGGCTGAAGCCGGCGAGGTTGAACCAGCGGGATTCATGCTGGGGGCTCTTGTTGCGGGCCTCGGCCCGGTCGCGGACCGTGTCCCACCAGGCGCGGAGGGCCGACGGCGGCCACTTGTCGCGGGGGACGTCCAGCCGCTCCTCGAGCCGCTTCACCAGCCGGGACGGGCCGATATCGGAGCTGGCCGCGGAGGCCGGTGCCTCGAAGGCGTCGCGGATGGCGGCGATGGCGGCGTCGAGCTCGGACTGCTCGATGATCACCCGGTCCGTCTCCTCGTCGGCGACGGTCGCCCGCGACGACGGCTCGGCGGCCGGCCCGCGGAGCTGGATCTGGAGCCGCCAGCGGCGGTCGTCGGTCCGGGACTGGCACCAGAGTTCGATCGTCCCGACCTCGGTCACGCGCGCGGCCAGGCTCACGGGGACGCGCTCGGCCTTCGCCTTGCGGCCGACCCGCATCAAGCTCTGGAGCGGAGGCAAGGGGCGGACCGAGTCCGGATCCTCGGCGACGAGGTCCCCGGGGCGGTCGTCGGGCCGGACGGAGCTGCTCGCCAGCGGGAAGAGGACGGGCTGGCCCATGAGGAGGTCGAAATCGTGGCCGGCGATCGTCAGCTCGTCCCCCTCCTGCGCATCGCGCGGGACGACGCACATCCAGGGGCGATCCGAATGGCCGGTGTCGAGGCCGACGTAGAACGATCGGGCCGTGCCGCCGCCGATCCGGATCCCGCCGCCGCGGCGGACGACCCCGAAATAGGCCGCCCCCTGGGCGACCGCCAGGTCCAAAGAGACGTTCGTCAGCACCCGCGGGGCATACGCCGGCCCCGGATCGTCGGGGAACCACGAGGCGATGACCTCGACGATCCGATCGCGGACGATGCCCGGCGTCAACGCCCCGCCGTTGAACAGGATCGCGTCCGGCCGCGCCGGGCGGTCGTCGGGCTGATGGCCCCCCTGCCCGATCGCCTCGGCCCGATGCCGCCGCAGGAACGCCGCCACGTGCCGAGGCACGGCCGGATCGGCCACGAATGGCAGCCCGAACTCCTGGAGTCCGGACCGGGCCCCCCTCCCCGGCTCCTCGCCGCGGGCGACCGCGGGGAAGAAGCCTTCCAGGGCAACCGCGCGGACCTCCTCGCGGGTCAGCTCGGACTGGATGCTGCCGCCGATGATCCGCGAGCCGCGGCCGGCGATCGTGACCGGCCAGCGGTCGGGCGTCGCCCCCGCCCCGCCGCCGCTGCCGTCCCCCAGGAGCTTCTCCTTGGCGGTCCGGCAGGCGAATCGGAGGGCGCTCCACTGCTCGGTGTCGAGCCGCGTCCCGCCCAGCTTCTTCTCGACGTGATGGGCCAGGGCGAGGTCGATGTTGTCGCCGCCGAGCATGAGGTGATCGCCGACGGCCACGCGGCGAAATCCCGGGCCGGTGGGGGTCTCGACCACGGTGATCAGGCTGAAGTCCGTCGTGCCGCCGCCGATGTCGCAGACCAGGATCAGCTCGCCCGCGCGGACCTCTCGCTGCCAGCGGTCCTGGTGCGAGACGATCCAGCAGTAGAAGGCCGCCTGGGGCTCCTCCAGGAGCGTGATCGAGGTCAGCCCGGCCCGCTTCGCGGACGCCACCGTCAGCTCGCGGGCCGCCTCGTCGAACGAGGCCGGGACGGTGAGGATCACCTCCTGCTGCTCGAGCGTCCGCGTCGGATCGTCCTTCGCGAAGGTGAAGTTCCACGCGTCCCTGATGTGCGCCAGGTAGGCCGCGGAGGCGTCCACCGGCGAGACCTTGCGGACCTCCGGCGGCGAGCCCCAGGGGAGGATCTCCGCCTCGCGATCCACGCCGCCGTGGCAGAGCCAGCTCTTGGCGCTGCTGACCAGCCGCGATGGGACGCGGGCGCCCTGGATCCGGGCGTATTCGCCGATGAGCCGATCGCCCCCCTCACTCCACGGCAGATGGGCCGCGCCCGGCGGCAGCTCCGGCCCCCCCGCGAGGTACAGGAACGACGGCAGCATGCTCCGAGGCGCCGTCTCGCCCGGCGCCACGAGCTGGGGCACGTCGAACATCCGGATGTCGGCGGACGGCCGCTCGCGCCCCTTCGTGTCGACGTAGGCCACCGCGCAGTTCGTGGTGCCGAGGTCAATCCCCACAAGATACCTGGATCGTGACATTCCGCGTTTCCCAAGCCGAGCGACCACGCCAACCGACAATCGAACCATCATACGGCCGGCGCGGTCCGGCGGGAACGCGGCCGCCCGCGATCAGTGGGCGCCGCGGGCGAATCGCTCGACAACGGCGGTCGCGATCGTCGCGGCCCGAAACGTGTCCGTGTCTCGGCGGGCGGCCCGCGAACCGTCCGCCAGCCCCTCCGTAGCCGGCGACGGGAGGACGGCGGCGCCGGCCCTCGCCAGCAGGGCGGCCGGGAAGACGAGGCCGAAGCCCACGACGTAGCCCGACGAGTAGACGGCCCGCGAGACGCGCTCGCGGAGCGGGATCGCGGGGAGTGTCTCCGCGGGAGCGATCTCGTCGACCTTGGCGTGCTCGCGCAGCCAGCGTTCCTGGAAGGTCCGCTGGGCAGCCTCCTCCACCCCGGACAGGAACTCGTTGTCGAGGACCACGCCGAGTGCCGCGCCCAGGAAGGGGATCCCCTCGCCGATCTTCTGCTCGACGAGCGACGAGGCCACCTGCTCGGCGAAATCCCCCGCAAGCTCGCACTCGATCCGAGGCTCGGCGATCGTCTCGAGGTCCCGCTCGTCTTCTTCGGGACAGTCCTTCTCCTCGATCTCCCGGATCAACCGGCGGGCCTTCAGGCGTTCCTCGGGATCGGCCAGGAGCGACAGGCCGATGATCGCGAGGATCAGCGTCTGCGACGTCGAGGCGTCGAGCTCGTATCCGTAGCAGGCCGCCACGCGGTGGACCGTGCGGAGCGACAGGAGGATCTCCGCGGGAAGCTCCATCAGCTCCGTGGCCAGGCCCCCCGCCCCCGCCAGCAGGCTCTCCGAGGTGATCAGCTCGCGGCCCAGGTTCCGGACCCGCACGACCAGGCCATCGCACCTTTCAAGGGGGCCGTCGCGGAGCTGGCCGATGTCCTCCAGCCCGAGCACCCGGCGGAACCTGTCCCGCCCGCGCTCCCAGTCCGCGGCCCGGTAGACCCTGCTGAAGAGGTCGCTCGCCTTCTCCGCCGGCAGGAACTTCGTGAGCAGGTGGTCCAGCGGCCACTTCACCGACTCGGCCGCCCGACGGATGAGGCCGGGCCGGCGGGCCTTCCACGCCGCGATCTCGGCGACCTGACCGGCCTCGTACGACGTCAAGGGGCTCTTTTCCACGGTGGGGGTCTCTCGCGATGAAGAGGGGACGGATCAGTCCTCTGTCCTCCCCATCACGGCCGCCGCGGGGATAATGGCCGCTTCGGGGACGATCGGGACGGGAGGCGGCACGCCGATGTTCGGCAGGCCCGTGGACTGGGGACTCCCCCCGGCCTTGATCTTCTCGAGCGCCTTGCCGAACGCGTCCCTCTTGGCCGCCCGTTCCGAGGAATCGTAGCGCACGCCGTCCGTCAGGTCATAGAACATGATGCCAAAGTTGCACACCTTTTCCCAGGACCAGGGCGTCAGCCGGAAGTGCGCGGCGACGGCCGCCGGGTCGATCACCGGGACGGGGGTGCCGGCCGGCCAACCCAGGGCGGAGCGATCGCGGATCACCTGGAGGACCTGCTGGACCAGGGCGATCTGGCCGCGGAGGGCCGGGTGCAGGCCGTCGTGGAAGAGATGATCGTCGAGCAGTCCATGCTCGCCGACCGCGTGGAAGACCGATTGCGCATCGATCAGGGAGCAGCCATGTCGGGCCGCGACCCGACGGTAGGCGTGCTGGAACTCGGTCGGCAACCGCTGGGGGTAGCCGTCCAGGTCGCGGGCCGCCAGCGCGTGCTGGTAGGCCCCCTCCCATTCGCCCGCCTTCTCGAGCAATCGCGCCAGTCGATGTTGGGCCTCGGCGAAGCCCGGCTGCCGGGCGACCAGGGCCTCGTATCGCTTGCGGGCCCCCTCCGGATCGCTCGCCTCGAGACTCCGGATCGACAGGAACTCGCGGGCGATCGCGGCCCGCTCGGAGGCGGTCGTCTCGGGGGGAAGATAGGAGCGGTTCGGCTCGTAGTCCAGGTCGTTGCCGGCCGGCGCGATCAGGATCGGGAGGGTGCCGATCCGCCCCGCGAACGCGACGATGGCCTCGAGTCGGCGTTCGAAGTCGCCGAGGATCGCCCGGTACTCGCCCGGCGTGAACGCCGGCACATCGATCAGGTTGCGATAGCCGCCGCGCGGGGGCGGCAGGGCGATGCGGCACTTGTCGGCCTCGTCCCGGATCAGGCGGACGACGGCCGAGCACCGCGGGCCCAGGGCCACGATCCGCTGCCAGAGCGAGGGGACCTTCGCGTCGAGATAATGATCGACCTCGCGCGACCAGGCGAGCCTCGCGGAGAATTCATTGTGGCCGGCGAAAACGATCAGCACGTCGGGCCGCCGCTTCAGCCTCGTCAGGGCCCGGTGCTGCTGGGCCAGGGTCTGGCCCGACTCGGCGAGGATGGTGCAATGAAACCGCCGGCCGGGCATGAGCTCCTCGAGCTGCCACGCGATCATGTTGCCGGGCGAGAGCCACCAGTCATAGGGCACCCCCGCCGCGCTCGATTCGCCGAGGATCACGATCTCCGCGGCCGCCCCCGGATCGGGGCCGGGGAGTGTTGTCGGCAAGCGGACCTCGTCCGCCCGTTCGAGCGTTAATGCCTGGTCGGAACCCATCCGAGACGACGACGCCTCCGGGATTCGGTTGGCCGCGGCCGAGCTCGGCCGCCAGGCCGCGGCGACGGCCTCTCCGACCAGGAACGCGAACAGGAGAGAGGAGGCCAGGAGGAAGCCTCGCGCCAACCATTGCCACTGTCGCCGCCGTTTCCGAGCCCGGTAGACGCCCGCCCCGAAGCCCGCTGCGGCCGCCAGGAGCGTCAGCGCGAGGACCGAATAGACGATCTCAAGGCCGATAAGGAAGGCGAGCCGGAGTTGCCAGGACTGCCTCGGCGAAATCCGATCGCCGAGCCGGTGGCACGCCGCGACGACCAGGACGATGAGGAGCGCAATCGAGGCACCAAGGATCGCCAGACGAACCAGTCTCGCCATGGAACTCGCCAAGCTGAGGGATCGGCCGATGACCCGCCGCGGCAGGACGCAAGGAATCAGTCTACCCGTCGCGGGCCGTCCTGGCCAAAGCGAGGTGCCCAGCCCCTCGGGACGTCGGGACGTGAAGGCTCACGGGATCGGGCAGGGCTTCACGTCCCAGATCTCGCGTGCGTACTCCTCGATGGTCCGGTCCGACGAGAAATAGCCGCTGGCGGCGACATTGAGGATGGACTTGCGCGTCCAGCCCTCGGGGTCCTCGCGCCAGAGATTGCCGATACGATCATGCGTCTGGATGTAGCTGCCGAGGTCCGCCAGGTGCATGAAGTAGTCGCCGTGGTCGAGGAGCACCTGGCGGATCAGGTCGTATCGAGACGGGTCGCCGGGGCTGATCAGGTCGCTCGAGAGCATGTCCAGGACCGCGCGCGTTTCCGGCTCGTTCTGATAGTGCCAGCCCGGGTCGTAGGATGGCCGGCGGGCCGCGACCTCGGCCGCCGTCAGGCCGAAGAAGAAGATGTTCTCCTCGCCCGCCCGCTCGCCCATCTCGATCGTGGCCCCGTCGCGGGTGCCGATCGTGAGGGCGCCGTTCATCATGAATTTCATGTTGCTCGTCCCGCTCGCCTCGTAGCCGGCCGTCGAGATCTGCTCGGAGAGGTCGGTCGCGGGGATGACCTGCTCGGCGAGCGTGACGCCGTAATTCGGCAGGAAGGCGACGCGAAGGCGGCCCCGCGCCCGCGGGTCGCGGTTCACGGCCGCGGCCACGTCGTTGATCAGCCGGATGATCCGCTTGGCGAGGTGATAGGCCGGCGCGGCCTTGCCGGCGAACAGATAGGTCCGCGGTGCGGGATCGAACGAGGAGTCGGTCCGCAGGCGATGGTAGACCGTCAGGATGTGGAGGACGTTGAGGAGCTGACGCTTGTATTCATGAATCCGCTTCACCTGGGTGTCGACGAGGGTTTCCGGGTCGATTTCGACGTCGAGATCGCGCTTCAGCCAGTTGCCGAAGCGGACCTTGGCGGCCAGCCTGGCGGCGCGGAACTTCTCGCGGAAGGCGGCATCCTCCGCCAGCGGCCCGAGCTCGGCGAGTCGGTCGAGATCCCTCGGCCAGGAGTCGCCGAGGGCTTCCGTCAGCAGGGCGGCCAGGTCGGGATTGGCCAGGAGCAGCCAGCGCCGGGGCGTCACGCCGTTGGTCTTGTTGCTGAATCGGCCGGGGAAGATATCGGCGAGGTCCGCGACGGTGACCTCCCGGAGGAGTCGGCTGTGGATCTGGGCCACGCCGTTGGTGCTGTGCGTCCCCACGATCGCGAGGTTGGCCATCCGCACCTGCCGGGCCGGCGTCTCCTCGATCAGGCTCACCCGGGACAGCACCCAGTTGTCTCCGGGGTACTTCGCCCGGACGTCGCCGAGGAAGCGATGGTTGATCTCGTAGATGATGTCCATGAGACGTGGCAGGAAGGTCTGGAACATCTCCACGGGCCACTTCTCGAGCGCCTCGGGAAGCAGGGTGTGGTTGGTGTAG
The DNA here is from genome assembly GCF_011064615.1 of Aquisphaera insulae. GTDB lineage: Bacteria > Planctomycetota > Planctomycetia > Isosphaerales > Isosphaeraceae > Aquisphaera > Aquisphaera insulae. The sequence continues at coordinate 61,457 of NZ_JAALJH010000051.1, forward strand.
GCGAGCGTGCGGACGGTCAGGTCCCAGGCCTCGTCCCAGCCCAGGCGGGCCTCGTCCAGGAGGATCCGCATCAGCTCGGCGACGGCCATGGCGGGGTGGGTGTCGTTGAGCTGGATCGCCACCTTGTCCGGGAGGTCCGCCCAGGCATTGCCCCGGTCGCGGAACCTCCGCACGATGTCGGCCAGCGAGCAGCCGACGAGGAAATACTCCTGGACGAAGCGGAGAGTCCGCCCCCGCGCCGTGGAGTCGTCCGGATAGAGGACCCGCGTGAGCGACTCCGCCATCACCTTGTAGAGGACCGCGTCCACGAACTCGCCGCCGGAGAATTCGCCGAAATCGAAGAAGTCCGGCGACGCGGCCCCCCAGAGGCGGAGCGTGTTGATGGTCCGGCCGCCATGGCCGGCCACCGGCCGGTCGTAGGGGATGCCCAGCATGTGGATCGGCTGGCCGGGGAGCCGGTGGAGGGTCCCCCCCTGGAATTCGAACGAACAGTTGAGCGAGACCTCGACCGACTCCGTCGTCCGGGCGACCTCCCAGGGATCCGGGTGCATGAGCCAGTTGTCCGGCTGCTCCACCTGGCTGCCGTCGTGGATCTCCTGGCGGAACATGCCGTATTCGTACCTCAGCCCGTAGCCGATGGCCGGGATCTCGAGCGTCGCCAGCGAGTCCATGAAGCAGGCCGCCAGCCGACCGAGGCCGCCATTGCCCAGCCCCGCGTCCGGCTCGGCGTCGAGCAGCTCCGCCCAGTCCTGATGCGGGTCGGACCGCAGGTCCTCCTCGACGTAACCACGCACCCCCAGGTTGTTCACCGTGTTCAGCAGGGTGCGGCCGATCAGGAACTCCATCGACAGGTAATAGACCTGCTTCGCATTCCGCCGGTGGTGAGTCTCCTTGGTGAGCAGCCAGCGCTGGGTCAACACGTCGCGTAGCGACCGCGCCACGGCCTCGAACCGCTGCCGCTGGTTCGCCCCGTCCATAGGGACGACGTGATCGAACACGAGGTGACGATCGTAGTAATCCTGATCCCGGAAGCGAAACATCCCCTCGTATCGTTCCAGATCGTCCCCGGCCCTGGGCTCGGACATTGGTGCGCCTCCCGGCGAGCGGTTTACGAATACCCCGTTCTGGGGAGAACGTCATGATCGACGCCGCGGTCGGCCTCTTGCAATGTGACTTCGACGGACGGGCATGGAGTCGATCATTTCTGGCATCATTCAATGCCGTTTGGAGCATCCTGGCCCATGAATCACGCATGGCGGCGTGATCACACCAGCGGCCGGCGGCGAATCAAGCCTGCCTTCATGGGTCATCTCTCGCGATTCCGCCGTCACGGGGTGCTTCACGAGGACTCGCTTCACGACCGGCACGACGCGGGGTTCGCAGCCCTCATGATGGGCGTGGAACCGAAACACGCACCGCAGGCAGGAGCATCGAGCCTTCGGGTAGCAGACGACCGTATCGCGCGACTCGAAATTGTAGGCCGTGGTCTTCTCGGTGGACGTCGTGGGGACGCACCTCGCGCAGGCAGGCGAGGACGCCGCATGGTGGTGGGGCGGCTGGGCAAGGGCACCTCCCCTTCCCTGCGCGATCACGAGCGCCGCCAGGCCGATCGCGAGTCCCTTCGCTGCGTTCATGAGACCTTCCCGGGCCGGCGGCCTCGCTCAGAAGTCGTAGTGGAACCGGATCCCCAGGCCGTCGAAGCTGCCGCTGGCGCTCCTCAGGACCGAGTTGATCTGGGTGTGAACGTAGTTGACCTGGAAATTCATCTCCGAGTTGATGTACCAGGCGAGGCCGAGAGTTACGTCGTTCTCGATGCCCGCCCGGGCGCCGACGGTCGGCGACAACACCGGCTGGCCGGAATGGAGATCCAGGTAACTGAACCGGGCCAGCAACTGCATGGCACCCCGGCCGTAGCTGATCCGGCCGTCCTTCCCACGCATCATCCAGGCATTCTCCAGGGGCTGGGTCCGGTCCCACGACCCCTGCTTCTTGTTGTATCGGCGATAGTCCCCCTCCGTGAGGAAGTATCCCGACTCGACGTAGAAGCCCTGGTAGCTCACCATCCCGCGAGGGCCGGAGAGCACCGATTGCGCGGTCATCCCCGTGTAGGCCGAGGGGGCGAACGTGTAGAGGTATTCGCCGGAGAACGAGAGTCGGCCGAGGACCATCGCGAATTCGGGCACGAGGTAATACTCCCCGTAGGGGGAATACCAGGTCCCCGTCTGCATCACGTTGGGGAGATCCGTCTTCGTCGCACCGGCCCGGACGAGGGCCCGGTCGCCCGGCGAGGTGCTGTGATTATCGAGCGTCCGCTCCATGACCGTCATGCCCAGATGGACGAGCTTCCGCCCCTTGTCCTCGTAGATCGGCAGCGCGGTGCTGCGGATCGCGACCCCGTACTCCCCGTCGCCGGCACCGGCGCCGAACGGGTTGATGGTCGTGCTGCCAGAGCGGAAGAGGGCCGAGGCGAGCGTGATCCGATCGTTGTAATAGGAGTCGAAGAAGTTGATCCCGTTGACGTAGTCGAACCGGTTCACGAACGCGTCGAACTGCGGCGAGCGCTCCATGTAGTAGACGAAGTTGGAGCTGGTCATGTGCTCCAGGCTGATCGGCGGCAGGAAGTGGCCCACCCGCACGTTCCCGACGACCGGGATGTCGTGGAAGATCAGGTTCGAGTCGGTGATACCGACGGCCCCCACCGTGGTCGCCGCCGTGCTCTGGTTGGAGAAGTCCTGGAGGTTGGCGAAGTTGACCTCGAAGACGAAATCGACGAAGTCATACACGCGGCCGTCGGCCCGGAGCCGCATCCGGCGGAATGAGCTCCCGTCGGGAAGGCGGATGTCATTGGCGTTGCCGAACCGCATGTTCTCGTGCGTGGGCTGATACCAGACGTTGTCGAAGTCGACCCGCCCGCCGATATGGAACCGGAATGCCTCGTCCTCGGACTGGAACTGCAGGCCCTGATTCCACGTCCCGACCATCTGCTTGTTCTTGCCGACGACGATGCCGTCTGCCGCCTTCTTCCTGGCGGCCTCCTTCTCGTCTGCGGCCTTCTTCTTCTCCACCTCGCCGAGCCGCTGGTCGACCGCGTCGTTGAGGTAGTCCGTGATCGACTTCCCCCCCATCGGCAACGAGTCCACGCCGGTCGCCGGCTTGTCGGCTCCCTTGTCGGCAGCGTCACCCGCGCGATTGGCCTTCTCGACCGCATCGAGCCGTTGCTGGAGGAGCCGCACCTGTTCGCGGAGCGCCTCGTCGTTCGTCTCCGCCGCGCCCGTCGCCGGGGCCGCGGATTTCTCCAGCTTGTGGCGAAGTTCCTTGTTCTGCGCCTCCAGCGAATCAAGCCGCTTCATCAACTGCTGAAGCGTGGTGTTGTCCGTCGGCTCGTCGCCGAGGGCCGCTCCGCGGGCCGGGAGAAGCGACACGACGAGCGCGAGGGCGCAGGATGCTCGCCGGGCTCCAGACACGCACGACTTCATCCGTGAACTCCGGCCCGGTCGAGAAATGACGATTCGACCTCGTCGGCGAGGTCGATGGACCACCGTGAAGGGAGAATCGTCCCGGAGAAGGCCGATATATTCGTCATTATCGGCACTTCGCAAACGATTCATCAGTTCGCGACGAAATTGACGAGCTTTCCCGGGACCACGACGACCTTGCGGATCGTCTTCCCTTCCAGCAGCGAGGCGACCCGCTCATCGCCCCGGGCGGCGGCTTCCAGGCTCGCGGCGTCCGCGTCGGCGGGCACCGTCACGCGGGCACGGAGCTTGCCGTTGACCTGGACGGGGACCTCAACCTCATCATCCTTCAGGAGCGCCGGATCGTAGGTGGGCCAGGGCTCGTAGGCCAGGGTCGTCTCGTGGCCGAGCAACTGCCAGAGTTCCTCGGCCAGGTGGGGGGCCAGGGGACTGAGCAGCAGCGTGAAGGTCTCCATGGCCGCCTTCGGCCGCACCTCGGCCGACGTGAAGGCGTTGACGAACTCCATCAGCCGGCTGATCGACGTGTTGAACCGGAGCGCCTCCAGGTCGTCGGTCACCGCGGCCGTGGTCCGCGCGACGAGCTTCGCCTGCTGCGGCGACAGCGGAGCGTCCTTCACTCGCGGATCCAGCCCGACCTCATCGGCTTCATGATCGGCGATCATCCGCCAGGCGCGGCCGAGGAACCGGTAGACCCCCTCCACGCCCTTCATGCTCCAGGGTTTCACGGCCTCGAGCGGGCCCATGAACATCTCGTAGAGCCGGAGGCTATCGGCGCCGTACTCGGAGACGACGGCGTCGGGATTGATCACGTTCCCCCGGCTCTTTGACATCTTGTGGGCGCGGGCCTCGATGCGAACTTCCGGCTCTGCCGCCAGGACGAAACCCTCCCCTTTCTTCGTGACCTGCTCCTCCGCCAGGCGAACCAGCACCACCTTTCGAGACACCTCGCCGCGGACGATCGGCCCCTCGGGCGTCTGCTCGACGGCGGTGGCCGGCACCCATCGGCCCTCCGCGTCGCGGTAGGCCGTGTATTCCATCTCGCCCAGGATCATCCCCTGATTGACCAGCCTCTGGAACGGCTCCGGCGTGTTCACCAGGCCGCGATCGAAGAGGACCTTGTGCCAGAACCGGCTATAGAGGAGGTGCAAGACCGCGTGCTCGGCCCCGCCGACGTAGAGATCGACGGGCATCCAGTACTTCTCCTTCTCCGGATCCCAGGGCCGCTCGGCGTTCTTCGGATCGAGATACCGGAGGTAATACCAGCACGAGCCCGCCCACTGGGGCATCGTGTTGATCTCGCGGCGGAGCTTGTCCGAGTACCGGATCCAATCCGTTGCCTTGGAGAGAGGCCCGTCGGGCTTCCCCGTCGGCTTGAAGTCCTCGAGGTCCGGCAGCCGGACGGGCAGCTCGGACTCGGGGACGGGGCGGACCTGGTCGTGCTCATCCAGGACGATCGGGAACGGCTCGCCCCAGTAGCGCTGGCGGGAGAAGAGCCAGTCCCGGAGTTTCGTATTGACGGCCTTCCGCCCCAGGCCCTGGTCGTCCAGCCAGGCGGTGATGGCGGACTTGGCCTCGGCGGTGGCCAGGCCGTTGAGCGAGAACTCGGAATGCTCGGACTGGATCGCCGTCCCCTCGTCGCACCAGGCCTCCGCGAACGTGCTCGCGTCCGCCAGGTAGGCCGCGCGGAGGGCCTCGCCGTCCAGGTCGGGCGATGCCGAGCCCCGATGGGCGGAGAGCCAGGCATCCGTGGGCGAGACCACGGCCGTGATGGGGAGCTTGAAGGCCTGCGCGAACTCGAAGTCGCGCTCATCATGCGCGGGGACGGCCATGATGGCCCCGGTGCCATACCCCATCAGGACATAATCGGCGATCCAGATCGGGATCGGCCGGTTCGTGACGGGGTTGATGGCGTAACCGCCGGTGAAGACCCCGGTCTTGGTCTTGGCCAGCTCGGTCCGGTCCAGGTCGCTCTTGCGGCTGGCCTGCTCGCGGTACGCGGCGACGGCCTCGCGATGATCGGGCGTCGTCACGCGATCCACGAGCGGATGCTCGGGCGCCAGCACCATGTACGTCGCGCCGAAGAGGGTATCCGGCCGCGTCGTGTAGATCCGGATCACGTCGGGCGAGGGGACGTCGCGGAATCCCTCGGACTGACGGCGGACCTCCCAGCTCAGCAGGTCGTCGTCCAGGAGGATCGGGAAGTCGACCTCGGCCCCCTCGGAGCGGCCCACCCAGTTCCGCTGCATGTCCTTGATGGCGCGGGGCCAGTCGACGGCGTCCAGGTCCTCGACCAGGCGGTCGGCGTAGGCCGTGATCCGGAGCATCCACTGGGTCAGCGGCATCCGGACGACGGGATGCCCGCCGCGCTCGCTCTTGCCGTCGATGACCTCCTCGTTGGCCAGGACGGTGCCCAGCGCCGGGCACCAGTTGACGGGGACCTCGGCCCGGTAAGCGAGCCGGCGGGCGTCTCGATAGGCGTCGGCATCGGCCGTCCCCGGCGGGATGGGCAGCTCCGCGATGGGCCGGCCCTTGCCCGTCCGCGTCTGTCCCTGGGAATCGGTCCAGACGTGGCCGGAATCGTACCAGGTGTCGAACAGCTTGAGGAAGATCCACTGGGTCCACTTGTAGTAGCCCGGATCCGTGGTATCGACCTCGCGGCTCCAATCGTAGGAGAACCCCAGGGACTTGATCTGGCGACGGAACGTGGTGACGTTGGCCTCGGTGGTGATCCTCGGATGCGTGTTCGTCTGGACGGCGTACTGCTCCGCCGGCAGGCCGAAGGCGTCCCAGCCCATGGGGTGGAGGACGTTGAATCCGCGCATCCGCTTGAACCGGCAGAGGATGTCCGTCGCCGTGTACCCCTCCGGATGCCCCACGTGCAGCCCCGCGCCGCTCGGATAGGGGAACATGTCCAGGATATAGAGCTTGGGCCGGGATCGGTCGCAGTCGGTCGCGCGGAAGGTCTCGTTCCGCTCCCAGTAGTCCTGCCACTTCGGCTCGATTCGCTGCGGGTGGTACGCGGGCATCGGTCGGTCTCTCTCGTCTCTGACGCAAGATATTACGCCATGGCCTCTTGCGTCACAGGCATCGCGTATCACTTCGGTAGGTAACCACCGGATTGACGATGCCAATTAGGTGACATAGGATCAGCGGGCGAAGCCCGGGATTGCGGCCCGGACGCCACGCTCACCACCACGATCCTGGGAGATCGATATGGCTGTCTCCAATCCTACCAGACAGCCGAGTTACCGTCTCCATAGGCCCAGCGGGCAGGCGGTCGTCACGATCGACCGGAAGGACCGCTACCTCGGCAAGTTCGGCTCGCCCGAGTCGAGGGTCCGGTATGAGCGTCTGATATCGGAATGGATGGCCGGGAAGCCCGCGATCCCGCCGGCCGACCCGGGCCAGGGACTCACGGTCGCGGAACTCGGCGTGGCGTATCTCCGGCACGCCGAGGGCTACTTTCTGAAGGACGGGAAGCCGACGAGCGAGCTGAAGAACGTCAAGGCCGCGCTCCGAGGGCTGCGGGGTCTGTACGCCGCATTGCCGGCTCGGGAACTCTCGCCGCTCAAGCTGAAGGCGGTCCGGGACAAGTGGATCGAGGCGGGCCTGGCGAGAACCAACTGCAACCGGCACACGCGATGCGTCGTCCGGATCTACGCCTGGGCGGTCGAGAACGAGCTGGTGGCCGCCGATGTCTGGCAGGCCCTGAAGGCGGTCAAGGCCCTCGCCGAGGGCCGCTCCGTGGCCCGGGAGACCGCCCCGGTGGTCGCGGTCGACGACGCGACGACCGAGGCCACGTTGGTCCACATGGACGCCACCGCGGCCGCGATGGTCCGGCTCCAACTCCTGCTCGCCTGCCGGCCGGGTGAGATCTGCACGATGCGACCGTCGGACATCGACCGCCGCGAAGCCGTCTGGCTCTACCGGCCCGAGCACCACAAGACCGAGCACCGCGGCAAGGAACGAGTCATTCCCATCGGACCCCGTGCCCAGCTCCTGCTCGCCCCCATACTCCCCGCCTTCGCCGGATAGTACGTCTTCCGGACACGACAGGGACGCCCCATGTCGCCCCACTACTACGGCATCAGGATCGCCGAGGCCTGCAAGCTCGCCGGCCTACCGCGATGGTCTCCCAACCAGCTCCGCCACGCCGGCGCCACCAGAATCCGCGAACAGATCGACCTTGAGGCCGCCCAGGTCTTCCTCGGCCACTCCTCGGCCCCGACGACCGAGATCTACGCGGCGAAGAACCTCAAGGCCGCCGCCGAGGTGGGAAAGACCTCGTCTGCCCGACGATCCTCGCCATGCGGACAGCCTATCGCCTGCCGGCTGGGCCTATTAACCACGCATCCTCTCCGTTGTTCAAGGCTAGGCATGTGACCTCGAACGCTCTTCTTCGTCCTCGTCTGCAATCCGCAGTTTCGAGAAGAGATTGAAGCCGGTTTCAGGCAAGCAACGTGCTTGAAGCCCGGCTCGCTCGGCCATCTGTCGAGCCTTAGTGTCGTCGCTGAAGAAATAACGGACGCCCTGTGCCTTGCCCGCCGCGATGATCATGGCGTCCGCCTTGACGCTTGTCCGCGAGTTCGGTTGGTTGCGCAGGAATGGCCGATTATACTGCCAAAGCATGGCCGCTTCCTGTGCGGCTGGAGGGTCAAAGGAGGTGCAGAAGAATCGCTCCATCATGTAG